>DDTB01000004.1 GCA_002343985.1 Chitinophagaceae bacterium UBA2375
ATATATCATCCATCATATATCATACATCATATATCATCCATCCTAACCTAAAAAATTTGTACCTTCAAAATAAAAACCATGGGCACATTTGTTATTAAAAAAAGAACCAACGGGGAATTTCAATTTGACCTGAAAGCCGGTAATGGACAGATCATTTTAACCAGTGAGGGATACAACGCGAAATCGGGCTGTGAAAACGGCATTGAATCCGTACGCAAAAACGCTCATGATGATGCGAAGTTCGAACGCAAAACGTCGTCAAATGGAAAATTCTATTTCAATCTGAAAGCCACAAACGGACAAATCATTGGGAAAAGTGAAATGTATGAATCAGAAGCGAGCAGGGATAATGGCATTGAATCGGTTAAGAAGAATGCCCCTGATGCTAAGGTTGAAGACCAAACCGTTTAATGATATTGGCTGATACATGCAGGCACAAAAACCCGAAAGAATTGGATCATACAGAAATTGTCCGCGCGGGAATCACTGACCTGCAGGTTTTGCGGGATATAGGCATGCAAACATTCATCGAATCTTTCTCATCTCAAAATACAGAGGAGAATATGAGGATGTATCTCGGGGAAAAATTTTCTGATGAAAGCATGACGTTTGAGTTGTGTAACCCCGGCTCCCTTTTCTTCATCGCCAAAAACGATGGAAAGACCGTTGGTTACCTGAAATTGAACACAGGAAATGCGCAGACGGATATTGCAGACAAGCATACCATGGAAATTGAGCGCATTTATGTGTTGCAATCCATGCATGGTAAGAGGGTAGGGCATTCCTTATTGCAAACAGCCATTGATGAGGCGCAAAAAACCGGCGTTGAGTTTCTCTGGTTGGGTGTCTGGGAACATAATGAAAAAGCCATACAGTTTTACCGGAAACATGGGTTTGAACCATTCGGCACCCATGTATTCATGCTGGGGAACGATGCACAAACCGATTTGTTAATGAAACTCCACATATAAAAATGACGGCTTGATGGATGCAATTCTTGTGAACCTGTCAAACTAAATTATTTCAGCTTGCATCATTCAATTCAATCATCATGCAACCGGATATTCGCTTCTATTTAACATAAGATATCAACTAATCGTTACCGTTAGGTGCTGCATATATGCTTAAAAAATAAATGACTACTGCACACAAAAAATCCGGGGCATTTTGCTCCGGATTTTTTGTGAAGCTATGTTTCTGAAAGAAATAAGATGCAACTACCAGACATTTCGCGGACAGGTATCGCCATATTTATTGCCAATGGTAAACCCGATCATTATTTCATGGGTTCCGCGTGTAAATGTATTCAACCGGGACGTGATATAGTCATATGAATATCCTACCTGGAACAAATTCCCAACATTAAAGCCCGCGAGGGCTGTGGCGCCGTCTTTATGGCGATAACCGCCGCCGACCCAGATCAGATCCTGGTATTGCAGTTTCGCGTTCAGTTCCACCTGCATGGGTACGGGTTGAACATATTTCAACATGACAGAAGGTATGAGGTTAAAATTTTCACCCAGCAACATCCTATAGCCCGCCGTTGCAAAGAAATGCGGCACAGATTTTCCTTCAATCTGCTTGATTACGTTATTAGAGAAATCAATTTTTGATGGGGCAACCTGTAATGCGGAAATCCCCACAAAAAAATCGGAAGAATACAAATACAAGCCCGCGTTGATATCAAGCCTGGTGCGGTTCAGCAAACCATTGGTGAACACAGCCGGATCAACGCTGCTGTTATAGAATTGCAGTTTGTCGGCATTCAGGCTGATATTTGAAATGCCAATGCCGATACCGGCGGCCAGGTTCATGCGCGGCGATAATCCCATGTGGTACGCGTATGTACCCATAGCCGAAAAATTATTCAACGGGCCAGTACGGTCGTTGATGATTTGCAATCCCCATCCATGGTGCGGGCTCGACACCGTGTATTCTTCCCAATACTTACTGCCCCTGGGGTTTATGCCCGAAGGCTGAAATGAAGTGGCGGTTGTTTTCGTGTCTCCCTTACCGATAGGCCCGTGCACAGTCAGGTATGTAGTAACCGGGGCATCTAGCAAACCCACCCATTGCAACCTGTGGCTGGCTTTTACGTCTACATAATTTTCAATACCAGTCAGGGCAGGGTTTACGATATATTGATTCAATATATACTGTGTATAATGGGCCTTCTGTTGCGCAGCAACAGGTAGGCCCATTAAATGGACAGCGAGGTATGCAAACCATTTTTTCATAAGGTGCTTTCTTTTCACCCAGGCGCTTATTTTTCCAGGACTTTAAATTCTGTACGCCTGTTTTTCTGACGGCCTTCAGGGTTGTCTGTACCATCCGGGTTTTCGTTATCCGCAACAGGCATGCTCTCGCCAAATCCTTTCGCAGTCAGGCGGTCGCGGCTGATGCCTTTGCTGATGAGGTAATTGACTACAGACTGTGCCCTGGCATCAGATAAGCGCTGGTTGTATTCGTCGTCACCTTTGCTATCGGTGTGGGAGTTTAATTCAATTTTCAGGTCGGGGTTATCTTTTAACAGGATAACCAGTTTGTCAAGTGATGTGAAGGATGTTTTCTGCAGCTTCGCGCTATTGAAGTCATAGTACACGTTATCCACAGTTATGGTTTCTTCCGGTGTGGCCGGGATCAAGGTCAGGCATAGGTCCGGGCTGTTGAATTTTTCTTCTTCTTCATCCGCAGGCCCTGTAAAAGTCACACTGTTTTTAAAATAACCGCTATCGCTGGCACTCGCTTTCAAAGGCTGGTATTCTTCCATGGTAAATGAATATCGGCCGGAAGCATCAGTGGTTAATTCTGTTACAATTTTGTTATTGATGGTATCAAGTACCAGCACTTTCACGTTGGCCAAGGGCTGGCTGTTGTGGCATGCCAGCACCTGTCCGCTGATTTGCTTGATGGGTTTGGGTTTACTCAAGGAAAACAATTCAAGGCAGCAGGCTGCATCCCTGTCGGAACTGATGATGACATCTTCCAGGATATTGCGGGCAGGGCCCTTGCTGCTGAAATACAGGTCATCCTTCATGGAGTTCACCGGGTAACCGAAGTTTTTAGGTTCTGATAAACTCAGCATACTTCCTTTGGCATAATAGAAATCAAATCCACCCATACCCACACGCCCGTTGCTGCTGAATACAAAAGTACCGGAAGGGCTGTGATAGCTTGGAGCCTGTTCATCAAATGCGGTGTTGATTTTTTCGCCCATATTCAATGGCGCGCCCACATTCCCTTTGTCGTCAAGGGTCGACATCCAGAGGTCATATCCACCATATCCGCCGGAACGGTCGCTGGAGAATACCAGGTATTTGCCATCTGCAGTTACGAACGGTTGCTGCGTGTTGCTGCCTGGTGCATCGAGTTCAGTCACTAAAACGGGATCTGACCAACCCTTTTCAGTTTTGCTGCTCTTGTAAATGCCCGCGTTGCGTTTGCTGGCAGCGATATTCCAGCGTGTCAGGAAAATGGTATTCCCATCGGGGGTTACAGCAACCACGCCCTGTTGCATGTCTTTAGGCTGCGCGATGCTGACCACAGCAATATTGCTGGCCGTTTCATTGTTCATGTCGGCCTGGTAAATGCGGTTGTTCGTGTTTTTATTTTTATCATCACCCTGTGGGCGTGTAGACGTAAACCAGATGCTTTTTTCTCCAACCCATACTGGCGCATAACTACCGCCTTCCGCGTTCAGGCTGGCATTTTTCTCCAGCTTGTAGGCGCTTAAGGTTTTCCTGTTCATTTGCTGGCGGATGAATTGCAGGTTCGCGATCTCACGGTCAGCCGTAGACGAATATGTGTCTTTTTCTGAATAACCCTCTTTGAATGCCGCGAATTCAGCTGCAGCTTCATCATACTTACCCATAGCCCTCAGGGTGCTTGCATAATGAAAGCGCGCGAGGGGGAATGCGGACTTATCGAAATTGGCCGCTTGCTGGTAGTGCGGGGCTGCCTTATCGTGGTAATGCAGTTTCCTGTAGCTCTCAGCCAGGTTGTACACCACTTTCTCGCGGCTGTTGCTGTTGATCACCATTTTCTTGCTGGTGGCCGCGGTGGGGGAGTAAGGGTTAAACCCTCCCGATGATTTATTGGGCTTCTTGCCCGATAAAAACATTTCGTAATACTGTGCTGCGGAATAATAATCGCCGGATGCAAAATACTTGTCGGCAGCGGCCAGGTATTCATTGGGCTTAACGGCCTGTCCAAAACAATGGCTGACAATGACCGAACAAAGTATCAGGCAAATCTTTTTCATATCTATTGTATCGAAGGTTAAAGTAGTTGGTTTTTGTTTAGGTTATAAGCGCGGGCAAACAAATTCGATCTCCGGTGTTTTCACATTACGTTTGCCGGTGAATGAAACAGACACTTCAAAACTGTTACTGCCCTTCACCAGTTTGCCCAGGTCGGATGTATTGATGTCGTATGAAACGCCCAACACAAAACGTTTATGGCTGAAACCTACAAAAGGTGATATGGCATCATCAAAACGGTAATTGGCGCCGGCGAGGATATCCGTTTCCGTAGCTGCCTTGATCGAACCAAATACACCGAGCATGGTTTCCTGCGCGTTGCCCTGGCGCAGGTACAAAGCGTTTGGTGTTAAGGATAAGGTTTCATTCACTTTGATCCTCACGCCGCCATGAATGGTATGGCGCATCGGTAAAGTGGCATCGCCGGAACCGCTGAATTTATCTGTGGGTTTGGTTAGGTGCGATACCGCGTAACCAACATACATATTCGCTTTGCGGTTGCTGGTCGCGTCAAAATATAAAACACCGGCGCCCATATCGAAAGTGGATACATTGCGGTTGCTGAGGATATCAGCGGTTGGATTGTTTGGGTTGTACCCGGTAACAGGGTTCCACTGATCACCAAAAGTCAGTTTGGTGGCATCGAAGCGGCGTTGGATGACGCCTGCCTGCAAAGCCAGTACCACGCGGTGGTTTTCGGCTGGGCCAAAACGCACACCGGTAAATGCTACGTTTGCATACGCGGTGGTATACCTGTATCCGCCGTCACCGGCAGTCTGGTTAAGGATGCTGATGCCGTAGTTCATGTTATTATTAGATTGGAACTCGCCGGAAACACCCTGCGTGGAATAAGGCGAACTGATATTTCCCCATTGTGTACGGAAGACACCGGAAACCCTGTATTGCCCGTCGAACGCGCCGGTCAGTGCCGGGTTTGTCCAGGATGGATAAATATAATACTGGGTGAAATGCGGGTCAACCTGCGCGGATGCGTGTTGCAGGCTGCCGGAGCCTCCCCAAACAAGCGCCAACACAGAGATCATTTTTTTCATTGCACGTAGTTTCATTACTGTATATAATTAAATGTTAGCCTTACCGAATGATCGTTACCGAACCACTCAGCGGCTTGAATCCGTTTTTCAATTGAATGACATAATAATAAGTAGCCACCGGAAGCGGTTTGCCTTTGGTTGTTCCATCCCAAGGCGTACCATAACCGGTTGAAGTAAATACCAACTGTCCGTACCTGTTGAATACTTCCACCACAGCTCCGGTATAATCTGTCAGGTTATCAATCTGCCAGGTATCATTGATGCCATCGCCATTTGGTGAGAATACGTTCGGTATTTTCAACGGCCGTAAAATTTTTACGGTCAGCACATCGCTGGCAGTACAATTACCATTACCCGTTGCCGTTAGTGTGTAAGTTTCATCCTGCTCGGCACGGAGGGTTGGGCGCAGGGCCGTTGGATCCGATAAACCGGTGGCCGGCGACCACACAAAACTAACAGTCGTGGAATCGTTCACCGTTGGGTTGAAGCGAATGCTGGTACCCTGTGGCACAACAAATGAAGGGCCTGCATCCACAACGGGTTGCACAAATACCGTCATGGTATCGCGGAAAGGATCCGATATACAGGTTTCAGGATTAGTAACCACCAGTTCCACTACATATGTGCCGGGTTGCGCGTATGTTTTGGTTGGATTGATGTCTGTAGATGTGGTGCCGTCGCCGAATGTCCATTGCCTTGTGCTGATGCTGCTGTTTGGCGCGGTGCTGCGATCGGTAAAACTGTGCGCATTTCCGAAGCATACCTTATCCGGGCTTGCATCAAACAACGCAATGGGCTTATCAAAGAAAGCGTCGAACACCCTGACAGAATCATCGGTACATCCCGCTGCATTGCTTGCTGTAAGGGTTACCGTATATGTATTGATGGATGCATATACATGGCCGGGGCTAACCGCGGAGGAGCTGTTGCCGTCGCCGAAATTCCATTGATAGGACAACGCGCTGCCATCAGCCACCGTCGATGTATTGCTGAAATTCACCATACCATTGGGCATACACACCGAAGCAGGCATATCAAATCCTGCAACGGGAACCGCATGTACGGTGCTGCTTTGGCGCGCCGTGTCGCTCACACATCCCTGGTTGCTTACGGTAACCAGTGAAACCTGGTATGTGCCAAAATTGCTGTATGTGTAAGTATAGGTGTTGCCGTTATTCAGGGTATTGTTATTGCCATCGCCATAAATCCACTGCCATGACGTGATGCTGCCGGACGGGATGCTGGAGCTGTTTACAATCTGTGCCGATTGGCCCAGGCAAAGGTCCGGCGTAATGCTGAATACCGCTAACGGTTTCGGGTAAACGCGAATGGTTTGCGTGATGCTGGCCACA
>DDTB01000012.1 GCA_002343985.1 Chitinophagaceae bacterium UBA2375
AGCCTATTGATAGGCTAAAAAATATTAAAAATACTTTCTTATACATTTTATAAATTCCTTTTATAGTCCAAAATATTGATGGCCAGTAACAATACTACTATTTATACTGTGATTAAGAATAGTCCCAAAACCATTTGGGGTTAATAGCCACGTTGATATTGGGGCAGGTCCAGGGTCTCCATGATTATAGTGGTAGTTTTGCAAATTTACTCCTGACTCTGTTAGAACATTGCTGATAACGTTTGTACAGTGCATACCAAAGATACTGTAGGTTCCTGGACTAGTTAAATAATCATTTAATTTTGTCTCAATAGAACTTGCCTGATTTTGAGTGATCCTTAACGTGTATTCAGTAAACCCATCGGTTTTATACTTAGCGTCAAATTGTCCTCTTGTAAGTATTCTCATTACGCCTTTACTTCGGATTATACTCCCTGTTGGATAGTATCCATATACCTTTCCCCCGACTTCAAGTGCGGTATGTCCAACATCATTCCATCTATTAACGCCACGCTCTACAATAAGAACTTTAATATTTATAGCTCCCTGCAGATCTCCCAATTGAGTCCACTTCACTCCAACACCTACTCCAGCTAAATTTTCATGCCCATCACCTGCTATTCTTGGATCAAAATTATACCTGCTCCAGAATCCATAATTACCAGATTTATTTATACCAAAACGATCACCAAACGACATTTGTTCCAATACCGCATCGGAACTCAATCCCTTAAAATTATAATAATGCCCACTTCCGCTTCCTTGACCACCAAAACCTTCATCAGTGTTACTAACACCCCAATCAAAAAATCCGATTTTATTCCATAGTATTTCATTTACCCAACCTACATGGTAATTCCCATCTGGACCTTTCTGCATTCTTCCATTATTTAAAGTTAATGCATCTCCATTGGGATCATTATACAAGACTGGATTATTTCCAGAGTAATTATAAGGTGATCCAGTTATATAGAATTCAGCTAAGATATCAACCCCGGTAAACCTCCCAATCTGCGCATCATACTTCCTAAAAAACGTATGATAATACTCAACCCCATTCTCTTCCCATTCACTGCCGGCATTGAAAGCATAAGGTGTTTTTGATTTTAATTGAGCCCGGGAGCTGATGGCGCCCATCACAAGCCCAAAGGGATAGTAGCTCTTTTCTTCTACCAGCGGGCCGGTGAAATGCCGTACAGTCAAATCATCAAAATATACATCCTGCGGGCTTTCATTGCTTACGTACACAAAGAGATAACCGTTTTTGCTCACCAGTTGCTCAGGGGCTATCAATGCCTGCTTCTCTGTACCGGGCTGCACCTGCATCACCCCGAAATTGGAAGATACGTAATTGAATTGCTCGTCGAACCGCCACGGTTCGTGGCTCAATAAATTTTTGCTGAAAAAAAAACATCAAAAAGACCTACCTTCTTGTCTCGGTGCTGAGGAATCCAGGATAAACACTGCACAACGCCGATCCCGCTACAGCGGGACCAACTGGGATTGACCAGCAGTAGGTCGATGACAGCTTCCTCTAAAATTTACTGCAGTAGCTATACCCCCCATTAAGGCACGGTCATTAACATGCTACCACAAGCCTTTCATTTGAAAGCGTTTGTGGATTGTTTGGCATGAGCTTCTCGATGAATAATTTCAACTTTGACTACTCCCGATATTTGTGACTGTCGAAAAGATTCTGTTTCTTGTCACACAGACGGCTAAACACTATACTGCGGAATTGGCAAGGAACAATTGATAGATAAAGAGAGCCATTATCTCGACAACAAAAATTGTTTCCAGAATATGGTTATTGTGTAGAATCCTGTCAAATAAAACGCATTTCAATAGTCTGGACCATATAACTTTCTTTTTGTTCCATATGTAACCCTAATTAAAACGGTGTTAACAAGCAAGATTAAGGTAAATACTGGTAAATTAAAGGTGTATTTCAACAACCCCAATATATACAAAAGTAAATCAATTGTACCCCCGCCTAATAGGGCCCCATCTATTGAAAGCCGAGATTTGAATCCTAACTCATCGCGAAAATATTGACCTATTTTCATTATGTGAGAGTAGAATAGACTTCTGCTTTCCTTTTTACTTAATTGGAGACCTTTTTCGGTAACAAAATCAATATATTGTTCAATTAGAAGAGAAACTGAATCCTTTCTAGTACTTGTAAGGTCTTTATAATGATACAAGAAATTATAAATCGAATTGTAATGAATCTTGCGCCGATGTGAAAAATCTAGAGATTCACACATCTTTTCCCACTCATTGCAACTTTTTATCATATTTGAACTAGTATAATTTTGGCAAAATAGGTAAATATCCCTGTGCCGTATCATAATAATCTAATAGCGCTGATATGGCCTCATAGGTTATCGGATTAAAGGTGCTATTTGCCCAAGTCATAAGTCTTTGATGAGTTGTCGTCATAGGACCAAAATACATGGCCAAAGCTGTTCCCAATGTGTTTCTAGATTGATTCAACAAAATATATGTATTTGCTCCGAAATTATAATATGCATCTCCGATTCTGCCGCCCAAGCTTAGAACACCTCTTCCTAAACCCGAAGCTGCAGACATAATAAGGGGAGAAGCAGACGCAGCTAGTGCTGACCCAGCCATTGACCCCAAAAAGACAGCTTCAAACCTTTTTCCGTCAAGATATCTTGCATGGTGCGCTGCAAGCTTACTCAACGATTCGGTGTAGCTATTTCTGTCACCTGATTGAGTGAGTGGCGCTCCTTTGGTCAGTCTGTCCCTATATAAAGAATAATTTTTGTCAAACATAGCGTCGAATTTCTCAACGCTTCCCATGAAATGAAAATAGGCATCCCTATGAGTTTCACCCCACTCCATTGCTGTACTCCACAATGTCTGATCGGAAATAAACACTCTGCCTACCATCACTGTATTTAATGTAATTACATTATTCCCGTTCTCATCTTTATCCTCATTTCTATCATATCTAAACCCAGAAACATTTATCCAAAATCCAGTTTGGCCATTTTTCTTACTTCCTCTCTCCATTATGTCGCCAAATTGAATTTGCATATCAGAAAAAGTTCCTCCCCCACCATTAGCAGGACTGCTGTCTAATGAACCAAAAAACAACCAACGTGTGAACTGGTGTTCAAAACTATTAACACCATTCTCCATTACATAATTGATCAAAGATTTGGCATCTTTAAACTGTGCAGGATTAACAAAATCGGAAGCCGCCCCTGTAGGATCAGAAATTAGAATTGGATTGTTTTCAGAATATTGATACGGAGAGTAGTTAAGATACTTCTCTGACAATATATCAACTCCCGTAAAACGCCCAATCTGCGCATCATACTTTCGGAAAAATGTATGGTAATACTCTACCCCATTCTCCTCCCACTCACTGCCGGCATTATATGCATAGGCTGTTTTAGCTTTCAATACCGCCCGGGAACTGATGGCGCCCATAACAAGCCCGAAGGGATAGTAGCTCTTTTCCTCTACCAGTGGGCCAGTGATATGCCTGACGGTGAGGTCGTCAAAGTACACATCCTGCGGACTTTCATTACTGACATATACAAAAAGGTAACCATTTTTGCTGACCAGTTGTTCCGGAGCAACCAGGGGTTGCTTCTCTGTTCCTGACTGCACCTGCATCACCCCGGAATTGGAAGACACATAATTGAATTGTTCATCAAACAGGATCCAGTTCAGATAAGCCCTTGGCCGGTTGTTGTCGTACGGACGATTGCCGTTCAGGAACTGCAGTAAATTCGGACTCAGGGCGCCACCAACAGACGACATATTGGTTGCTTCCAGCTTTCCGCCACTGTTGCCAATAATGGCACCGGGAAGAATAGACAACAGCTCGGTTGCCAGATTGGTGCCGGATGAAGGTTGTTGCGCTGCCGTATTGTAAAAAGACCAGGTGTTGATCTGCACCCTGTCACCCGCCATAACCTTGAGTACCAGCGATGGGCCCGTTTTCTTATTGGTTCCGGGTGATGCATTTAGCCTGGAAACCTTTGTGTTCTCGGCTTCCTGGTCAAACCCGGCTGGTTTATTGTTAACCGTATTAACCGGATTATAGATATTTGAAAATAGAGCATTCTCCAGTGTTTCATTGGACGGTTCCATAGTCGCCTGGTAGAACGACGTGTCCTTGCCTTCTGCCTTCTGTTAAAACGGTCCTTATATTTCCCTGCCGGTCTTTGACGTAATACTGGTAATCAAAAGCCTCATACATCTCGCCCGTCTGGAAACTTCTCCGCATGACACGCCTTACACAGCCCTCTTCCATCAAAGAATACTGTAAAGTATCATTGAGGTAGACAAATCCCGCTATGTACACGTACTCTTTCTGCACTGTTTGCCCGCCTTCCTGCCCTGAAATCTTCTTCCTAAGCAGATTACCCGCAGCGTCATATTCATATCGCGTAGTGCTTTTATCAGCAATCACAATAGAATCCGGCTTATCCAAAATATTGTACACAGCGCCATTTCCGCCTCCGGTTTGGTGCATCCGGCGGTTATTATCCTTTACAATATTTCCACCAACGTCATAGGCATAGTCATCGGCCGTGATGGAAGTGTCTTTAAAATGGCCCGGGGTCTGGTCTGCCACAAGATCAGTTACCTTTCTAAGCAGGTTGCTGTTTGAGAAATATTCATAGCGCAATGAGTCCAACCGCCACGGTTCGTGGCTCACGAACCGTTCTGCATAACCCTTCCGCCGTGGTCCGTGGCTCAAGAACCATTGCCGGATAAACCCATCACTAGCCATTGGCTAAAAGCCAGACGACGGTGAAAAAACCGAGAGGTTCAACAACGATACAAGTACCACTGCCGAAGCTACAGTAGCACCAAAGCCCAATCGTAGCTGCCCGATGCGCGGCTGTAACGGCGCATCGGCGGCTTTTTTTGTTCCTTTTTTTCCGCAAAAAAAGGAACAAAGAATAGGCAAGACTACCGCCATGACAAAAACATGTTTCGTGTGCCACGAACCATGGCAATAGCAAAATAAGCTGGCCAATCCTCTAATCTCTCCATTGCTGTAAGTTACACTATTACTGTCCGCCCTGCGTTGTTGGTCATAAGACGCAACAAGGGCATACACAACAGCAAAATCGTTTCGTATGCCACGAACCAAGGCGAGCGTTTCATGTGCCACGAACCAAGGCGAAATCGTTTCGTGTGCCACGAACCGAGGCGAGCGTTTCATGTGCTGTGCCACGAACCAAGGCGAGCGTTTCATGTGCCACGAACCGAGGCGAGCGTTTCATGTGCCACGAACCAAGGCGAAATCGTTTCGTGTGCCACGAACCGAGGCGAGCGTTTCGTGTGCCACGAACCGAGGCTGTTGAAAAAAACTTTAATCAACACAAACCCCGGTTGCTAACCGGGTAATTTATACGGCATCAAGCGATCCCATCAAATTCCCGATAACCGAATGGCTGTATCGGCGGGAACACTTGCGCCAGAGGGGCTAACGGCCATATTTTTTCATCAGTTCCTGCAAGCGTTGATGAGGGATGGCAAACCAGGTATTGCCATTAATGCCTTCCATATCTTCCGCGGCCACCAAAACATTGATGATGGCTTCTTCGGTCGCTTCCACCGTAGCCTGGAACACCTGGTCAAGATGCCATTTGGGAATGACCGTCCAGGTTTCTTTCGTGTATGCCTTATTGTGAGTTGGCGTTGCTGTACTCAGCGCTAGGAAAATCTCACCCGAACCATCATGCGAAATGGTGCCGGTACGGGCAATGCCGTGTGTGACCCGCTTGGCTACCTGCTTGAGTTGAGAGGGCAGCAGAGGCGCGTCGGTGGCCACAATGGCAATGATGGATCCGTCTTTCCGCTTCAGGTTATGCATAACCGGTTGCTTGTCGGTGATCTCGCGGCCCACAGGCACGCCGGCCACCACCAGCTCCTCCCTTCCGCCAAAATTGGCTTGCACAAAAACGCCCAGTGTATAGGTAGTGGAGTCGATCGTAAACTTCCGTGAAGCCGTGCCGCTTCCGCCCTTGAAGCCATAAAGCGCCATACCGGTGCCGCCGCCCACATTTCCTTCCTGCACGGGGCCGCCTTTCGCTTTTTCGAGCGCTTCCCACACATGCTCCGGCTTCACATGCCTTCCGTTGATATCGTTCAGCATGCCATCCCAGGTTTCGCCAACCACGGGTAACCCAAAGGAGAAATCAATAAAATCGCCTTTTGAAAACCGTTTAAAATTCCAGGCCCCGATCGCGTCGCGCACCACCCCCACGCTGTTTGTATTGGTGATACCGATGGCGCCGTAGCCTGTGCCAAAATCCTCGATATAGGGCAGGCCAGTCATCTCCCCATCCCCATTCAATGAAAACCATGCTGCCGGGTAAGATGCATCCGTTTTGCCTTTTGGCAATATAACGGTAACGCCTGTACGAACAGGGCCCTTGCCATATTCCAGTTTGCCCGACCCGCTGATGAGCGTGGTATAGCCCACTTCAATGCCGGGCACATCGGTGATGGCATTCATCAGACCTGTATTTCCCGGGAACGGTATGCCCAGGTCGCGTGCGCGGGGCTTAGCCGGAACAGACTGTGCGCAGGTTTCGGGCAACGCGGTGCCGCTCAGCATTAATGCCAGGAGGGCCATGCGGTATGTAAAGGGCTTCATGTGCTTCCGTTTTTCCGAAGGTAAGCGTTTATATGCAGCAGGGCAAAGCGCCTGCGCAACAACCTGCTGCCAGTTGCAGCGGCCATGGCTCAGTGAACTTCAAACAGTTCCTCCCATCTTGTAGTAAACCTTTTGCTGCGGAGCTCCTGCCGCATTTTCCAGTCGCGCCGGGTACCCGATGCGGCGAACTTCACCATATCGTTCCGCATGCTGAAATTCACATTATCAATCACCTGCATCAGTTGCTTTTCCTGCAGGCGGGCGGGCGGTTCAAACAGATTAAACTGAACGGAATCGCCGGGCACAATATCCCCCAATATCACGCCGGCCTTGATATAGCGGATGCCGCTCCTGTACAGTTGCTCTACTAACGGCATCGCGTACTCGATAAATGTATGGGTAAGCGCTGTTGCAGAAGGCAGGGTGATGTATGCCGAGCTGGAGGATGGCTTGTATTCATAAGAAGGCGCCGGGTCGTTGACCACCACAAAAACCTGCAGCGTACGGGCCGCGCAGTGCTGCCGCCGGAGTTTTTCCGCGGCCCGGGTGATATAGGTAGCCACGGCTTCCTTGAGTTCCCTGAGTTCAAAAACGGGCTTGCCGAACATGCGGGTGGTGGCAATCATCTTCTTGGTTTGCAGGGGGTCTTTCATGTCGATGCAGGGCTCGCCCCGGAGTTCGCGGACCAGGCGCACCCCCACTACGCCCCCGAGTTGCTTGCGGGCCCAGTCCTCGCTCATCTGCCGGAGGTCCCAACCGTTATTGATATTAAAGAACCGAAGCTTCCGGGCATAGGCGCCGCCCACGCCCCAGATATCTTCGACGGCGGTTTTCAGGAGGGCTTCGCGCTGCGCCTCCGCCGTTGCCAGAACCATCACCCCGCGGGTGCCGGCTTTATCTTTTTTCGCGAGCCGGTTGGCCACTTTCGACAACACTTTGGTGGGCGCAACGCCAATAGATACCGGTATGCCCGTCCATTCCTCGGTGGTCTGTTTCAGGTAAAGCGCGTAGGCATGCAGTTGCTGCGGGTCGATGCCGCTGAGGTCAAGGAAACATTCATCCACAGAGTACACTTCTACAGACGGGCTCAGCCTGCGGAGGGTTTCCATGACGCGCCAGCTCATATCGCCATATAAGTGGTAATTGCTGGAAAACACGGCCACGCCGTGCGCCTCAATCTCCTTGCGGTGCTGGTAATACGGGCCGGCCATCTGTATCCCCAGGGCCTTGGCTTCATCCGTGCGCGACACAATGCAACCATCGTTATTGCTCAGCACCACCACGGGCTTTCCGTGCAGCGCCGGCTTGAACAGCCGTTCACAGGCGCAGTAAAAACTATTGCAGTCAACAATCGCTTTCATATTTTTTCTACCCTGCCGGGCATACATCCCGCAGGCACATCTTTACATCGATTTAATCACATACGTCACCACCCCCCAAATACTGACATTACTATATTCGCCTACTTCCATCGCCGACAGTTTGGGCGTTTCCGGCACCAGCCTGATTTTATGGAAACTCCGCTCATAGCGGCGGATGATCATCTCCCCATCCACCACCGCGATCACAATCTTTCCCGTAACCGGCTTCAACGAGCGGTCTACAATCACCACATCCCCGTCGTGGATGCAGGCGTTCACCATGCTGTCGCCGCTCACCCGCATGAAAAAAGTGGCAGGCTTGTTCCGGATCAACTGCTCATTCAGGTCGATCCCCCGTTCCATGTAATCATCGGCCGCGGCCCCAAAACCCGTGGCATTGGCCGTCTGCACATCGTGCTGGGTAAAGCCCTTGCTGCCCCGGTAACCGGCAGCGTAAAATTTTTCCAGTTCCATATAAATTATTTTTGATTGACTAAATTATTTAGTAAATTTATACTAAGTTTATTAGCTTTTTATAAGTCGTCTAAAATAATTTTATGAAAACAGAGGCCCCGCTTATACAAGCTTCCCGGCGGATCCGGGAGTACCTGCTCGTTATTGACCCGCCCGAAACCCTGCGGCACCGGGTGGAGAAATGCCGGGAGGCCCTGGTACAGGCATACGGCATCCACGGAGCGGCGATGGGCCGGCCGCACCTCTCCCTGGCCCGCTTCCGGGCACCGGAAATGGCGGAGGAGAAAATCATCCACCGCCTGCAATGGATCAGCATGGCCGAAAAACCTTTTTTGGTGGAGCTGCGCGATTTCGGCAGTTATCCCATGCATGCCATATTTATCCGCATTGCCAACCAGCCGCGCATACTGCAGTTCATCAGCCGGCTGAAAGAAGCCCGGAAACTGATGAAGCTGGCCGGTGAAGACCCCTGGTTCATACAAGACCCGAACATCGCCCTGGCGGGGCGCCTGCCCAGGGAAACCTACCTCGATGCCATGAAGGAATACCTGCACAAATCATTCAGCGGGAGGTTCTGGGCAGACTCATGCTTATTGCTGAAACGGAGGGCGGGTGAAAAAAGATACCAGGTGGTACGCAGGTTCGATTTTGAATGCCTGCCCGCACCCGCGGCACAGGGATCGTTGTTTAATTTATAGATAACGGTCACGCCTACGCGAAGACCAGTTCCGGGTATGATACCGGTTCAATGGTTTCGGGCACATTGCTGTCGCCCGTGCGCGAACTGATGCGCTTGCTGATCGTATGGTACTGCATCCCCGATTCCGGAAAGGGCATGCAAAGTGTACGGATATCTTCGGGGCTAAGGCCCGGCGAAAGCCAACGGTCCCTTTCGGCAGCGCCGAGTATGACGGGCATACGTTGTTTGAGGTTGTGGATGCGTGCCATCATGGGATTGGCTTCGGTAGTGATGATGGAAAAACTCTGTACATGTTCACCGGTGTCCCGGTCCGTCCAGGCGGCATGGATCCCTGCGAAACAAAACAGCGGGTGGCCCTCCAGGTACACATAATGCGGGTATTTCTTTTTCTGGAAATCCATCCACTCGAAAAAACCATCCGCGATCACGAGGCAACGGTGATGCGTAATCGAAGACCGGAACGAGGGTTTTTCAAAAATGGTTTCCATGCGGGCATTCAGGGTTTGCGCCCTCAGTTTATCGGCGTTGGCGCGGCCCTTCACCCAATGAGGGATCAGCCCCCAATGAAACATCTGGATCCTTGAGGGGTCTTCCTGGGTGATCACGGGCATCCGCTCAAAACGAAATCCATCGGCATGGTACACCGGCTCCCAGTCGTCGCTCCAACTGGCCTGCAGCTGTATTTCGATCTCAGCTTTTTCCTTGGTTAATGAATAATGAAAACACATAGATATGACTGCTAAAATACCCCCGGAACCTGTTAAAAGTACGGCAAAAAGAGAGGAAACCGGCCAAGCCTACAAATACGGAAGGGGCGCCCAGTTTAACACGCCCAACCGGTTCTCCCCCACCCAAACCGGCAAAGACCATGCGGAAGGCATTGATGACTGGGCGGAAGCCAATCCCGCCACGCAATACATCCTGAGCCAGGCCGCCAGTATTGTCAATAAAGTGGACAGCCCGGATGTGGGCATGTTATACAGCATGAACCCTTACGCGGGATGTGAACATGGCTGCATCTATTGTTACGCGCGCAACGTACACGAATACTGGGGCTACAGCGCCGGCCTTGATTTCGAGCAGAAAATCATTGTCAAACAAAACGCGCCCCAGCTACTCCGGAAATTCCTCATGCACGCCAAATGGGATGGCACGCCCATCAGCATCAGTGGGAATACAGACTGCTATCAACCCGCAGAACAAAAGTTCAGGCTGACCAGGCAATTGCTCGAAGTATGCCTTGAGTTTAACCAACCGGTTGGATTGATTACCAAAAATGCAGGAATGCTGCGCGACAAAGACATCATAACGGAAATGGCTAAACGAAACCTGGTCTCCATACTCGTATCAATCACCAGTTTCGATGAAGACCTGCGCAGGCTGATGGAACCACGCACCACCACGGCCACACAACGCGTGCGGCTGATCCGCGAACTCAGCGATGCGGGCGTACGTATGGGTGTTATGCTCGGGCCGATGATTCCGGGGTTAAACGACCACGAAATGCAACGCATCATGTACACCGCAAGCCAGCAAGGGGCCCGCTTCGCGGCGTATACGTTCATCCGCCTGAATGGAGCCGTGAAATGGCTGTTTCATCAATGGCTGTTCAGCAATTTCCCAAACAAGGCACAAAAGGTATGGAGCCTGGTGGAGCAAGGGCATAACGGGCAGGTAAACGATAATAGGTGGGGGATCCGTATGAGGGGCGAAGGGCCGCTGGCCAATATGATCGCGCAACAATTCAAAAAATACAGCAAGCTGTACGGGCTCGACACGGGGAGATGGGCGCTCGACAGCCACAGGTTTAAAAGGCCGGGGCTGCAGGGTACATTGTTTTGATTTCTTTAACAGGCGATGATGCAGCCATTGCCCGTATGTGCAGGTCATGCTTATAAGGACACACAACCTTCACACTCCCTAAAACGCTGCACATGCCACACTGGAAAACCCTTTTCTGTATTGCACTCCTGTCACCTCTTGCCATGCAGGCGCAGGACAGGCTCATGGACAGGAAGCTCCGCATTCAAAGCTCACGGATAAGCATAAACGCAGAATGCATGTTCGCGACAACCGTGATTGAAATGACCATTTATAACCCTCATCCTGTGGAAGCGGAAGCCCTTGAAACATTTCGCTTGCAGGACGGACAGGTAATCAGCGGACTGGAACTTGACCTGCACGGGCATTTCCGAAAAGGTTCCATTGAAGAAAGGTGGAAGGCCTCCAATGCTTACAACAGCGTGGTGGGAAAGAGGATTGATCCCGCGCTGTTGCAACAAATCGGGCACAATTATTACCGCCTGAATGTATACCCCGTTGCCGCAAGAAGCACCAGGAGGGTGCGCATACATATCACCCAATGGCTGACATGGAAAAACGACAGGCTGCAATACCAGATGCCGGAAATTCCAGGCATTGGTACAGACAGCCTTTTTGTAGACGTAAAGATTCCGCAGGCAGCTTCAGACCTGAAGGCCGGAACCGGAATTGCAGAGGTATTAACACTGACAAAAAATGAAAGCCGTGCAATACAGGGTCATGCATTTAACGTGCTGCTGAATAAAGCCCTGGCATTTTCCTTTTCACCTGGAAACAAAACAATGGTACAGGCAGGGTTCAACATACAAAACCAACCTTACACGGTCATTAGCCTGCAAGACAATTTCCCGGACAAACAAAAAATAGATTATCGCTCCCTGCATATTTACTGGGACGCATCGGCATCCATGAAAAACCGCCTGCTTAATGAAGAATTGCAATTCCTGAAAAAATTCCTGAAACAGGAAAAGCCGGAACAACTAACGGTCACGTTTTTTAACCAGCGCGTACTTTCCAGCGTGGTAAGCGGAAACAGCGATGAAGAAATCAATGAACTTATTGAATACATCCGGTCATACGATCCAAAGAGATCTTTTAAACCCGGAAAGGTTCCCATACATGATCCCAATGGCAGTCCGATCCTGGTTTTTACAGACGGTCACCAGCCTCTTATTGTTCCTAAAAAGCCAAACATGCAGTCAATCATCCATTGCATCAGTTCAGGAAATTTCAGGAATGATCCATACCTGAATGCCGTCAGTGAGCAAAACAGTGGCCAGCGCATTGTTCTGAATGAAAAAAACATCCGGGAATCAATGGATAAAATTGCATTCGGCTCAACGGGCATCAGTAAAGTCATTGATGGCAATCAATCCATACCTTTCAGGGCTTTGCAATACCGCCCCGCAGGAAGCCGTTTCATCGTTTTGTCGCATGCTCCCAAAAATGATGTGCAGGTCCGTATGGGAACAGTTCGTAACGATGAAGCACTGGCCACATCTGCGCAAACCCCATCTCATTGCAACCTGCCCGATAGCCTGGCCAAACCTTTGCACATGCTCGTTCAGTTCGACTCTGTTAAATCAGACAGGTGGATGTCGCTACTAAGTTTTGGCTTAAAGGAAAAAATTGTTACATACCGAACATCCTTTATCGTTTTGGAGCGGATTGAGGATTATATCCAATATAAAATTGAACCGCCGGATGAACTGGTTGAACCCTGCCGGCAAATGAACTATGTATATAACAAAGCCGAAAAGTTGAGGATCATGTATGGCCTAAGCGATGAAGAACATATTCAGCAATTAATCGGATACATGAAACCCCGCGAACAATGGTGGACGAAACAATCCATGAAGGAAATCATACTCCGGGAAAATCAACCAACTGCACAAATCAGCGTGAACAGGCAAGGCGCTGCTCAGACAGATGCTATGTTTCAGTCAACCGCTCCAGGGAACATCAATCTGAATAGCAGCTCCGAATTATCGTCTGTTGTTGTTACCGCATATGGCACGCAACGGCAAAGCAAAATGTTGGGGTATAGTACCCGCAGGATAAGCGCAGATGAATTGGTCCAGGCAAAACCGGTCTTTGTCACGCAAGGACTAACAGGAAAAGTATCCGGCCTGCTGGTGCAATCATTGAACAATTCCGTTTTTGCGGATACGCGCATCACGCTTAGGGGTATACGCTCTTTGACGGGCAATAACCAGCCGATGCTGGTGTTGGATAATATGCCGATCAACCTCGGTTTATTATCATCCATAAATCCGAATGATATCGAAGACGTAACCATTTTGAAACCCGGGAGCGCGACCGCCATTTATGGATCCGACGGCGTGAATGGGGTGATCATAGTGAAAACCAAAAAAGGGAAACGCTCATATTACAGGAACCATTTCCCGGGCAAACAAAAACTGAATAACCTTGAAGATGTGGACTATGTCAGCGATATGAAAGCGGCATCAAGCGACATGATCCTGCAAACCTATCTTGAGTTGCAAAAGGAATATAAAAACGATCCGATTTTTTTCTATGACATGGCCGAAATACTCCACCAAAAAGGCTTTACCGATGAAGCCTACGAAGCGTTGTATCATTGCTCCGAACTGATCATATATCCGGCAAACCGGAGTTCAATCGCGTACATGCTTGAATCCTGGAAAGACTTCAGCGCTGCGAAAGAAATATACCGCCTGATCCTCGGGCAAAACCCCGGAAACCTGGCTGTGAAAAGGGACCTCGCCCTGGCATACTATCAAACAGCGAATATTGATTCCGCCGCGCAATTGTATTACGAAATCGTCATGACAAAAATGGAGGATGACTTTTATGGATACACGCATTCTATTCAAATGGCCGCGTTACAGGAATTAAACGCCTTGCTGTTCCTGTATCCGAATGAACCTAACATGCCTGAGATCGACCCCAGGCTCATCTTCACTTTGCCGGAAGACCTGAGGATCAGTGTTTGCGCCCAAGTAAACTATTTCTTTTTGCATGTGAAAGCACCGATAACTGATTCCGCACAGGCATCATTCCCGCCAAATACAGACCAACACAGGTACAGGTATTACGGGTATAACAACCAGGTGAAGGAATACAGCGTGTACAGGGCCATGCCCGGAAAATATAAGGTCCACCTGAGCAGGAACTACTATTATCAACAGGGCAATGAACCCGAAATTTACCGCCTGGTAACCTTCAAAAACTTTCAACAGCGTGGGCAAAAACTGGAAATCCAAAACCTGAACCTGACATATCAATACGGCGATTTGGAGGTAGGCTCGGTAAAGTGGTGAAGCGCGGATTTTATAGCTGACTGAAATGCTCTATTTTTACCTCCATGATCCATGAGCAGTCAGTACAGGAAATAGAGGCCTTATTTAAACAATGGGGCTGCAACGAAAAATTGCAGATCGAGAAACTTCCCCAGAGCGGGAGCGACCGGGTGTATTACCGGGTGCACACTGAAGGGTTTACCTTTAAAAGAAACAACCGCTTTATTGTTACCTGCAATGAAAATATCCGGGAGAACAAGAGCTTTATCGCGTTTAGCCGCCATTTCCACAGCATCGGCGCGCCGGTTCCGGAGATTTACGCCGTGAACGATAAAAACAATGTGTACATCCAGCAAGACCTCGGCCAGCAGTCGCTTCTGCAGGTATTGGAAGAAAAGGGGCTGACAGATGAAGTGTATGGGTTGTTCCGGAAAAGCCTGCAAGCTTTGGCGCACCTGCAGATCATTGGCGGCAGGGAACTAGACTATGACTGGTGCATTACCAGCAGGGAATTCGGGCAACAGGCCATCATGAGCGACCTGCTCTATTTCAAATATTACTTCCTCGATCCGCTCAAAATACCGTATGATAAAGAATTGCTCCTGCAGGACTTTGATAAGTTCAGCAAATTTTTAGCGGATACCCCTCACCGTTATTTTATGTTCCGCGATTTTCAAAGCCGGAATATCATGGTCAGGGATCATGATGTGTTTTTTATTGACTACCAGGGTGGCATGAAAGGCGCCCTGCAATATGATGTGGCTTCCCTGCTCTGGCAGGCAAAGGCCGAACTTCCCGATGACTGGAAAAACAGGTTGCTCGACGAGTACATGCAGTTCGCGGAGGAGTATCTCGGCACATCGCTGAACAGGGACGAGTTCATCAGCCATTACAATGGTTATGTACTGATCAGGCTGCTGCAAGTGCTGGGCGCATACGGGTTCCGCGGTTTATTTGAACGAAAAGCACATTTCCTTACAAGCATCCCATTGGCCCTGCGCAACCTGAAATGGTTCCTCGATAACCGGAACCCGGGCATCAGCCTGCCGGTTTTTGAATCGCTGTTAGCGGAAATCGTAAAAGACGAAATCATTTCCCGGTTTGAACCCATCAGGGCCAATGCCGACACCCCGCTTGTGGTCAGGATCAACAGTTTTTCCTTTTTGAAAACAGGATACCCATCTGATACAACCGGTACCGGCGGCGGGTATGTGTTTGATTGCCGGGGCATTTTGAACCCGGGCAGGCTGGAAGAATACAAGACCATCACCGGGCGCGACAAACCCGTTAAAGATTTCCTGGAACAGAAAACCCGCATGGAAGAATTTTTAGGCCATGTATATCAAACCGTGGATATCACTGTGGAGGATTACATCAAAAGGGGGTTTGAAAACCTGACCGTGAATTTCGGGTGCACCGGCGGCCAGCACCGCAGCGTGTATGCCGCAGACGCACTTGCCAGGCACCTGCGAAACAAATATGGGGTTAAAATTGAATTGCGGCATATTGAGCAGGGGATATCCGAAAATAAATACTAACGATTACCTATAAACGCAGTTAATATGGACAGCCTGCTTCCGAAACATACACCTGCCGGCCATTTCCTTCCCGGTGAAGGGGTTAGGGCGATGATCATGGCCGCAGGCCTGGGTACCAGGCTCAAACCCTGGACCGACAAGCACCCCAAGGCACTCGCGGTGGTCAATGGCAAAAGCCTTCTGCAAAGAAATATTGAATACCTCGCTTCCTATGGCATCAACCAGGTAGTGGTCAATATCCATCACTTCGCGGATCAAATTGTGGATGCCGTGGAGAAAAATAACGGATGGGGAAGCCAGGTGTTGTTCAGCGATGAAAGGGATGAAGTACTGGAAACGGGCGGCGGCCTGAAAAAGGCGGCACCTATGCTGTCGAAAACCGATCCTATTGTTATACTGAACGCCGACATCCTCACTGACCTCAACCTGCACGATATGCTCCGGTTCCACCAGGTGCACGACCCGCTCGCGACATTAGCCGTCAGCAACAGGGTTTCTTCAAGGTATTTCCTGTTTGATGAGCATCAAAAACTGTGTGGGTGGAAAAATGATAAAACCGGCGAACAAAGAGGCAAGGACGGTTCAGCCGCTGCCTTTAGCGGATTGCATATCATTTCCCCAAAACTACCGGGGCTGATTACTGAAGAAGGAAAATTTTCACTGGTAGATGTGTACCTGCGCCTCGCAACTCATCACAGCATATTGGCATACCCGCACAACAGGTCGAAGTTTATTGATGTAGGCAAACCGGAAAGCTTGTCGATTGCCGCATCCATGTTCCCGTAAAACTACTGGGCCGCTTCGGCGGGCGCATCAAATCCCTTCTTCTCTTCTTTTGGCCTGATGCCAAAATTGTACCTCAGTGTAAGGCCAACCCTGCGCGTATCATTCAGTCGGTTACCGAAAGCATTGATGCCCGGTTGATTGATATTAAAATCAACCTGGTTCGTCCGGAAAATATCATTTACTGATACAATGATATTCGCCTTCTTCTTCATCACCGCTTTGTTCAATGTCAGGTTCAAAGCGCCAAAAGGGCCCAGTTCGTAAAAATTCTGCAAACCCCTCAATCGCATAAAACCCTGCAGGCTCACATTAAATGTTGGACTGGTTTTAAGGTTATGATACATGAAGAAAACCCAACTGCCCCTGGTATAATCGAGCGGTTGATTTTGATAAAATCCTGTGTATTGGTTCCTGTTGTGTTGCGCTCCCATGTAAAAGAAATACTTTCCGCCGGGCGGGATACCACCCACGAAACGCAGGTATAATTCACGGTTCCGCCCCAGGTTGTCGAATGTGCGGTAAACAATCTTGGTGGCATCATCCTGGTAGGTAACGCTGGTGAAAATATCGCGCATGTCATTCAACCCCACCGAAATAATTGGAAAATCATCCGCCATTACGTTGAACTCGTAGTTGTTGGTGAACTGTGGTTTCAGGTTTGGGTTGCCCACATCATATAAAAACTGGTCAATATACCTTGGGTATGGATTCAATGCTTCATAATAAGGGCGGCTGATGCTTCGACGCAGGATCAGGTTGCCGGTCAGTTGAAAGCCGAACAATTTGACGATGGGTTGGCGCAAGTAGAGATATGGGAAAATATCAGTACGGCGGATGCTGAAACTGGTATCACCGGGAAATAATTGCCGGCCGCTGATATCCGTATACTCCAGGCGCACGCCGGGCTTGATGGTGAACTTGCCAAAGGTTTTCGCCAGTTGCACATAACCTGAAGCAATCTGTTCCTTATACCTGAACTGGTTGGTTTGAAAACTATCAACCTTGCGGTTGCCATTATTCTCCAGGAAATAATCTGCGCCGGTGCGGCTATTAGACTCGGAATACTTCAGGCCTGATTCAAAGGTGAACTTTGCGGGCAACTTCAAAACCAGGTCTGTTTGAAAAGCGAATATATTTTTGTTGTTCCTGCTCTTGCCATCACCGGATAGTGTATCCATAACCGGTAGTTCGAAGTAATTGTCGTACTCCTGGCTGTTTCTCCCCCTGAAAATATTAAAATCGGTGGCTGTTGTCCACTCTGAACCAAGGCTGTCAATTTTATACTTTGTGCTGATATTATTGCCCCAATACAATGACTTTCCGTTGTTGCCAATAATGGAAAAATTCTGCGCCAGCATATTAACACCGGAAGGGTCAAAAATATCAATGCCATTCCCGGCGCTGCTACGGTTATTGTTGGCCGACACCCTTAGGTCGTACCCCACCGAAAAACGTTCGCTCCAGGCATAATCGAAACCACCGCCCACATAATGATTCTGAGATGGGTATTTGGTATAGGACTCCTGTTTGATCAGTCCCTGGCCAATCCCCGCCAAACGGTCTGAACGCAACTCTTCGAAATTATTCCGTTTGGTATACTGGTATGACAAATACGTTGACCATTTGCCATCGTTATTATTCAGGTTAAAGCCTGCGGTACTGGTGTTTAGCCTGCCCTGGAAATGCGCCATATTCAGGCTCCCGTTCAACCCAATTTTAATGCCTTTTTTCAAAACAATATTAACAATACCACCGCTGCTGGCGGCATCATACTTGGCGGAAGGGCTGCGCAGGATTTCCACTTTTTGTATGCTGTTGGCCGGCAGGCTCTTTAACAATGAAGCCAGGTCGGCCGCGCTGAGTTTGACTTCACGGCCATTGATGAAAACGGTTGCAGGCGTGGCGCTGTTCAGGTACACATTGCCATCCTGGTCTACAATGGCGCCGGGTGTTTTCTCCAGCACTTCATACGCGTTGGTGCTGCTGACAGCTAAAGGTTCCGCGTCAACAATGGTTTTATCATCTTCCTGCCGCAGCAATTGTTTGCGTGAAACTACGGTCACATTTTCGAGCTTGCCAACACGGGTACTCATGTACACAAAACCGCTGTCAATATCGGAACTGATAATTAGTTTTCTTTGAAATGGTTGAAAGCCCGTAGCCGTGATAGATATAGCATACAGTTGATCCCTGGTAAGCTGGATCGAATCTTTTGACGCCAGCACACGCCTGGCTTCTACTGATGAATCAGGGAGTTTAAATACAGTAAGGGTAGCCCCTTTGAGCGGTTCGCCCGCATCGTTAAAAACCTGCACACGCCAGGTTACTTTTTGTGCAGACGAGCAAATGGACGCCATCAAACCAAGGGCCAACAGCGTAAGTGTTTTCATTTTCATAGTACAGCCTTTCTCCATTGCGCGACGCGCACAGACTAGTCCTTAATCTTTCTTCTTTTTTTCAAACAATTCTTTCTTATCCACTTTCTTTACTTCCATATCTTCTTTCAATTCCTTACTGACCACATCATAAGGGCCGGTCACCACTTCTTCCCCTTCCGTAATGCCTTCCTTAATTTGAATATAATTGATGTCCTGTATGCCGGTCTTCACCTTTTTCTTATGTACTTTATTCGCCTTATCCAATGTAAACACCACAACTTCCAGGTCGCTGAAGCTGGTTGTTGTCTCGGTTCCGTCTTCTTTCTTTTCCTTGAGTTTATTGGCTTCCTCGTTTTTATCCCTTGTGGTTACCGCGTTGATGGGTACACTCAGCACGTTCAGTTCCGTACGGGTTTGTATATCGGCATTGGCGCTCATACCCGGCCTGAACGGAAAAATACCTTTACCCAGCAGGTCGGTATAACTTTCAGGGAGCAGGCGGATATATACTTTGTATTGCGTAACATCGGTGCTGGTGTTTGCGAGTGAACTCTGTGTGGCCGCACCGTTATTGCTGCTGGCAATTTGGGTGACAATGCCTTTAAACTTACGGTCTGTGTACGCATCCACTTCCACCGAAGCGCTGTCGCCCACTTTCACTTTTGGAATATCATTCTCGCCAACATCCACCCTGACTTCAATTTTCGACATATCCGCGATGCGTAACATTTCCGTTCCCGCCATCATATTGCTTCCCACCACGCGTTCGCCTTTCTTCACACTCAGCAGGCTCACCACGCCATCCATCGGGGCCAGCACTGCTGTACGACCAAGGTCTTTGTTTGCCCTTTCCAGGCTGGCACGGGCGCTCTGCACACCGGCTTGTCCGCTGCGGATGCCTTCAATGCCCGCTTTGTAATTGGCTTTGGCAGATTTATAGGCGGCTTCGGCTGTGTTGAATTCATTCTGGCTGATTACCTTATCGTTAAACAGCCTGCGCTGCATGTCGTATGTTTTTTGCGCCTGCTCCATCTGTGCTTTCAGTGCTTCAGCGGCCGCTTCCGAATTGGCTACCTGCGCCTGTGATTGCGCTACCACGCTGGCTGCCTGGTCGCGCTGGGTGCTGTAAATATCTGCGTATATGCGTACCAGTAACTGTCCTTTCTTCACCGTATCTCCTTCCAGAACTGTCAACTCCGTGATCTCACCGCTTATGTCAGGGCTCACTTTCACTTCCACTTCAGGGTACACTTTTCCGCTGGCATTCACCAGTTCCACGATCGTGCGCTTCTGCACTTTTTCGGCCGTCACTTTTGTGCCTTCATCCTTGCCAAACACCCCAGCCTTTGATAAACCAAACAGCAGGCCCAGCAGGGCTACAGATCCAATCAATATCCATTTCGTTTTCTTATTCATACTTTCTCATTAATTCGTTAATCCGCATGCATGCGCGGGGAATGATTGTATTACAGTTTTAAACCTGCGCCTTTGTAAAACTCCAGCACTTTCATTTTGAATACATAATCAAAACGATTGAGGGAATATTCGAGGCGTGCCCGCAAGAGGTTGTTCTGCGATGTCACCAGGTCGAATGTACTCAGCATACCCACATCGTACCTTTTTCGTGCATACGTAAACGTTGTTTCGTTTATGTCGACGGTTTTCTTGCTGGCATCCAGCTTTTGCATGGCCACCAGTGCGGCATTGTATGCCTGGTAGATATCCTGCTTGAGTTTCATGTCGTCCTGTTCTTTCTGAAGGCGCATGCTGCCCAGGTTCAGTTTGCTGCGCTCGTACGCGGTTTTGAGTACACCTCCATTAAAAATCGGGACATTGATGCTTAGTCCAAACACCTTACGGAAGTTATCGCTCATTTGTGACCCCAATGAGTTGGGCTTCACATAACCGGCAATATCGCCGCGGGTAATGATGGGGCTCTTTACATCGTAAACGGTGCCGCCGCCGGCATCGGCGATCAGGCCGGTTGATTGATATCCCGTGATGATTTGCTGATAGAAAGGCCTGCGGTGAAATGCGAGGTAATTTGTACTTAGGCTGCCAAAAGCGGAGAGTGTGGGCTTCATCGCGCCGCGCGCTGCGTCCATGCTTTTTTGCGCGGCTTTCAGCCTGAATTCATTGCCTTTTTGCTGGGGTTGGTTGGCCAGGGCCTGCGTATATACAAATTCCGGTTGCAGGTCGGCTATGGGTTCTATTGGAATGATGTCAACCGGCGGGGCTTCCAGTTCAAAGGGGGCGCCCGCGTCCACATTCATCAGCGCTTTCAGGTTGAGGAGGTTCGTGGTAACGCCGCCTTTTGCCGAAATCAGGTTGCTGCTGTCTAAGGCAAGCTGCGCCTGCAACTGCGATTCATTCAATGGAGGGAGTGTGCCCGCGGCCACCATCTTGCTTGTCATGTCGAGCTGATTGGCCGTTTGCTGGTACTGGACGCTGATGATTTTTTCCTGTTCCTGCGCCAGCAACACCTGAAGGTAAGCGTTGGCAACGCTCAGCGCAATATCGTTTTTAATCTTGTCTACGTTTGCCCGGGCAGCCATCATTTCCCATTGGTTGGCAGCGATGGTATTCCGCTTGCTGTAGAAATTGAAGATATCGGCGCTGGACTGCAACTGCATGCCCGCGGCCAGGTAGGTTTCCGTCACCCGGCTAAACGTAACTGGGTCCTGGTTATTACCGCTGTTCACGCTTCCGCTTAACCCAAAACTGGCGTTCGGTAATTGTGATAAGCGGCTTTGCCGGTAACTGAGTTCCGAAAGTTTCGCCTGTACATCCGCCTGCCTGACCGAAATATTATTGGCCATGGCATACTCCACACAGGTTTTCAGGTTCCATTTTTGCTGGGCTTGCGCCGACTGTACCAAAAAAAGACAGCACAGTCCGGCAGTCAATAAAATGCGCATGCTACAAAATTACCGGTTCCGGCGGTTTCCGCATGGCAATTTTTACAAACGGTTGATGCCCAACCGGCGATCCTCCGAAACTATCCCGGATGCACTATGGCATCAATCCAAATCGCTGATTTTGGTCAGTACGCTGCCTTACAGGAAACAATCCACAAAAAAGTATTATTTTTGGAAAAATTACAACGCATGAAATCAATCATTAAACTCGCTGTTTTCTTATTTGCCATGTTACCGGCAGTAGCTTTTGCCCAGGAGAAAAAACCGGTATGGGCCGAACTGAAAAATTTCCACAGCTTTATGTCTTCTACCTTCCACCCTGCTGAGGAAAATAACCTGCAACCCCTGAAAGAGAAAGCTGTAGATATGCTGGCAGCCGCCAAACAATGGCAGGCTTCTGAAATCCCTTCTAGCTTCAAGCCAAAAGAAACCAAAATTCAACTGGAGAAACTGGTGAAATATTGCACCGGTATCGTTGAATCAGTATCTGCCGGCGCCAACGACGCTACTTTGAAAACCATGATTACCGAAGCACACGATGTGTTCCATACCATTGTAGGCGAATGCAGGAACGTGGAAGAAAAGCACTAATCAAGCCATTCACAATACGGAAAAAGCTGTCGGTTAAACCGACAGCTTTTTTTATCCCTATTACCCAAAACAAAGTAGCATTAAAGGCCGTCAAGCATCGCATTCACCTGTTGCAGGCTGGAGATGACGGGAATGATGTTAACCTGTTGTACACCTGTGGATGATGGCTGTGTGATAACAGTTTGCGTACCCATGAAATAGATATTGTCTTGCTTCGACAATACAATCAATCGGATAGACTGGTTTACCGGCAACAAACCAGACCGGAAGCGGCGTTGGGCCTGGTCTCCCTGCAGTGCCTGCACCAGCGGCATTTGCTCAGATACAAGGTACACGAGGCTGTTGGCGTTGGTATAATTTGATGGTAAAGCCACACTTAAAGAAACCTCTCCCGATGATCCGGGGTTGAGTACCGTGCCTGCAGCAACCCATCCGGTTTTATTGGTGCCAACCTGGTATGACTGGTTAGCCGGGTATATGGAATTAAGCAGGCTGTCGGTTAACGGGTTCCAGTGATGCCGGAAACTGCTGAACGATGTGCCCTCATACATGGAAAGTCCCTGGCGGGGCTGGGGTTCAGGAAATGAAAACCGAAGGCTGCTGCCATTGCGGACGCTAAGTTCCCGCTGGTATTGTGTAAAGCGGGTAAAGATGGCCGCCTCATTGGAAAGCAGGATATTATCTGATGAAACGCCCATCCTGATATAATCGCCTTTCTTGCGCAGCAGCATCGATTCCAGGGTAACCGTTCCCGTTACCACCTGGTTTGAATCGTTGACCAGCGTACCTACTGTAAACAGGAATGTTAATCCGGAAGCGGTGATGGCTGTGGTTGTAGCGCCCAGCGAAATTTGGAAGCTATCGGTTTCCGGCTGCCGCCTGATATCATCCATGATTCGGCCAACAGCCATGGAGTTAGATGGCGTTGCCACCCATGCGGTGTCGGGCCCGGCTCCGGGATCGGGCTGAAAATAATCAAGGTCTTTCTGGCAGGAAGATAAAATGGCCATCACTGCCAGGCACCCCATTATATTTTTACATTTTGATTGCATGATCTTCTCTTTTACATGATCCTTTGACTGTAGGTTTTGTTGCCTGTCAGAAATCAATTCTTAATCCAAGGCGGAGGCCAATGGTGGTGAATTTTTGTTTCAGGGTGATATCCGCTTTATTGGCGGCTGAAAAATTATAGCGTATAAAAGGTTCCGCCATTAAGCGGTACCTGTCGTTCAGCTTATAGTATATGGAAGCCGCGCCGATAAAGCCAAGCCCGATATTGGTTTTGAACCCATAAGGCGAAGCGCCGGATTTACCGGTGGTGATGGATACCGGCCTGTATGCCGTGTCGAGCACATCCCCTTTCTGCCAGCTATATACATTGAACACCACGCCCGCGTTGATGTTGGCATGCAGCCTTTCATTGCCCAGTTCATAACCAATGGTTACAGGCACATCGATGGTGCGGTAACGGTTCATGGTGGTTTTATAACGGGTACCCGTATACGAATATGCACCGGTAGTGTCGCCGTTCGCGTTGATGATGAATACCTGCTGTACAATATTTCCTTCAGAATAGGTGAATTTCTCATTCACCTGGCTGTAGTTCAAGCCGGCCCTGAAACTCATGCCATTGCTGAATACGCGCGTGTACCTCATCCCGAAGCTGAAGGCGGAGGAATACTTCGTACTTTCCTTTCTCCTGCGCAGGTATTCGGAGTTCGCCGTATCCGCGAAACTGCGCAGCACGTAATCCGGCCCGCCATATACTTCCACATATTTCTTATTGCCCGCCGCGTTCTTTTCGGCACAGGGCACGGGCGTGAGGTCCCTGGCCGTAAACTTCAACGGGCGCAGGCCCGGCGACCCCTCAAATAAAATATGATCGGTTTCAGGATTGAGTACGAAGGCTGTTAACCCACCGGATATTTTTTCGTTTGCGCTTAACCGTGAGTCATCCGGTTTGCCTGCAATACTTTCATCAACACCTGTTTCAACAGGCGTATCCGTTTGCACAGACAATTGCGTGCGTGATTTCTTTCTTTGACTCCGGCCTGTGTTAGCAACAATCCGGCTATCGGTTGTTGTTTGGTCAGGTGAAACCGGCGGCATCATGTTACCATTTCCCAGTTCCGAAGAATTGCCCGTGATATCATTGGATGAATGACCTGGCAAATTCCCGCTGCCTTTATTACCCTTACCGTTATTTGATGGTAAGCCTGGGGATAGCTGATCCCGGCCTGATGGCGTTGCGGTGGCATTTGCCGTTACATCATTCGTGCCCTGTGTAACAGGACCGGCCTGTTGATTGCCGGATTGGTTGTTTTTGTCAGCAAGACTAACGGTTTGCTGCGGTTCAGGTTGCTGATCCGCCGTAGTGCGGTCTGCTAGTTGGTAAATCCCCAAACCACCCAGGAGCAGGGCAATACCCCAGATAATGATGCCCGGGGCTGAGGCCGGCCACCACCAGGCCACAGGCCTTTTACGTTCTTTCCGCCGTTGTATATTTTCCCAGATATGCGCCGGCACGTCCGGCTCAAGGGAGCCGAGGCGGTTTCGCATCTGGTCATCAAAAGTAGAATAGTCTGTCATACGGCTACTTTTTGCATGGCTAAAATTTGTTTTTGCAGCATCATCCTGGCTTTGACCAACTGGCTTCTGCTGGTTCCCGGCTGGATCCCAAGCATGACGGCTATTTCCTCATGCCGGAACCCTTCCATTACGTATAAGTTAAATATCAGCCTGTACCCATCGGGCAGACTGTTGATCAATCGCAATAAGTCTTTTTCCGTCAGGTGGCTGTAAGCCGAAGGATCTTCTAAACTCGCCACCGATTCTTTCACTTCTTCCACCGATTGCTCTTTTTGGTATCGCATCAGCGAATATTTCTTAATCGCCGTGTGCACCACTATTTTCCTGATCCATCCTTCAAATGAACCTTCAGATTTAAACTGTCCGATCTTGTTGAAAACCTTAATAAACGAGTCTTGCAGGATGTCTTCTGCATCAGCCTGGTTCCGGGCATAGCGGTAACATACGCCCAGCATGCGACTGGCGTAACGGTCGAACAGGGCTTTTTGGCAGGCCGCGTTCTCCCGGATGCAACCCCGTATCAGTTCATCTTCCGTCAAATAATTGATCGATGGTTAAGCCTTACCAGTCAGGAGAGGCCCTGAAATAGCCTTTTGCTGCCTGGCTTGTCTGTTTTTTGTCCTATTTTAGAGATTATAATCTTACTAAGGTATGATGTCGAACGATCAGGTACAAGAACTGCGGAGCGAAAATGAATTGCTGCGCATTCAATTGAACGACCTGAACGAGTTGATTTCCATCAGGGAGGAGGAGTTGGACATCCTCCGGCGGAAGGCGGGAAAGGCCGCCGAATACCAGAGCAAGCTCGAAAACACCCTACTGGAAATGGATTACCTGCAATCGGAACTGGGCAGGCAACTGCAGGAAACAGCCGGTGCGGGGCAAAGGGCCACTGCGTATGAACAGGAAATACTGGAAGGGATCCGGATGGAAAAAGAATTTTACAGCATCCGCGATAAATACAACAGCCTGCAGGCCGAGTTGACCGATTTACAACAGGAGGCATCTGCCATCCGCAACCTGAACCAGCAAATCTCCACATTAAAAACCAGGGTAGCCGAATTGGAAAGCGCCCTGGAGTTGATTGAACTGGATAAAGGCTTTATAAAAGAAGAACTCGAAGCATTGCGCGGCCAGTTGCCGAAAACGGCCGGCCAGAGTTCGGAATGAACAGACTAAATTGCGGTATGCACCCACAACGACTTACGATACTTATTGCCAGCCTGGTTGGGATCGGTACGCTTTTTTTACCCTGGAGCCAACTACCTTTTGGCGCAGGTGAAGTGAATGGCTTGCATGGATATGGATGGATTGTTTTAGCCACATGCACGGTATCTGCTTTGATCTCGTTGTTTGGACAAAAATCAGGGTTCATGCCCAGGCCCTGGTGGTTGATTTGTATGGCATCCGGGATCTTCGCCACCATCACCATGGTTGTTTTCTTTGTGCCCGATTCCAGCGGCATCCCCACTTCATATATCCGCTACGGCGCTTATGCCTGCGGACTTGCGTGCCTGGCCCTGCTGGCAGCAACCGTAGCGTTTAAATCGCCCCGGAATTGATTCCCGTTAACGCAACAATTATGAAAAACATAGCCGACATCAGGAAGGATTACAGCAAGGAAGCGCTTGACGAATCACATACTCACGCTAACCCATATACGCAGTTTGACCGTTGGTGGCATGAAGCGTTATCGAGCGAGATTGATGAGGTCAACGCAATGGCTTTGGCAACTGTTGGCGCCGATGGCAGGCCTTCCGCACGAATCGTATTGCTGAAAGGGTTTAACAATGACGGCTTCGTTTTTTTCACCAATTATCACAGCAGGAAAGGAAAGCAGATGGAAGAAAACCCATTTGCTTCACTGGTGTTTTTTTGGAAAGAACTGGAGAGGCAGGTCAGGATCAGCGGGCAAATTGAAAAAATTAGTGATGCCGAAAACGATGAATATTTTTTCAGCAGGCCGCCTGAAAGCCAGGTTGGCGCATGGTCATCGCCGCAAAGCACCGTGATACCTTCCCGTGCCGTTTTGGATGCCAACGTGAAACATTATACCGACCGTTTCTCGCAATCGCCCATGACAAGGCCGGCGCATTGGGGAGGGTACCGCCTGAAACCAGACGAGATCGAATTCTGGCAGGGCCGCCCCAGCAGGCTGCACGACCGCATCCGGTACAAGCTTGAAGAGGGCGCCTGGGTTAGGGAGCGCCTGGCACCATGATACCTGGCATAAAAAAGGGCTGACAGTTAGCCAGCCCCTTGTAAAATTTTTACTACCGCAAATTACTTTTTTGCATCCGCTTTTTTAGCAGCAGATTTTTTTGGCTTAGCCGGCCTTGTTTTACCAAAGCTTCCGGCTGAAATTTTACCTTTTTTGGTTTTGATATCACCGCGTCCCATAATGTATGCTTGTATTTTTTATGAAAGATGAATGCAATTGAAAAAAAAAGCAAGACACATGGGCGCCTTGCTTTTCAATTTTTTGGAACAGGTTAGATTTTGCTTGACAATTCTTTACCTGGTTTGAACCTGGCCACTTTCTTCGCTTTGATTTTGATTACAGCGCCAGTCTGAGGGTTGCGGCCATTGCGGGCTGCCCTTTTAGAAACAGAGAAAGTACCGAAACCAACCAGGGTAACTTTGTTACCGCTCTTCAGGGTTTTGGTTACTGCTTCGATGAAAGAATCGAGGGCTGCGTTTGCCTGGGTCTTGGTTACCTCGGCGTCATCAGCAATTTTTGCAATTAATTCAGCTTTGTTCATAATTAAGATTTTGAGATTTTTTTAGGTTGGACAAATATAGAAGGTTTTTACTTGCAACAAAATTTTTTTGAAATTTTTTTACACCCTCCCAATCGGCTGAAAACCGCAGTCAGCGGGCATTTTAGCGTATCCCGCAACCCGCCGGGGAAAATCCGGGCCCCGTGGATTTTCCGCAAAAGCCTTACTGGAAGCGGGTTTCAGGAAACGATGGCCTGAATCCCGCAGCCCGACTGAATTTGACGGTCCCGCCTCTTTTGAATTGTTCACATTTCATCCACAACCTGCATTACCGAACGGAATGCCACAAAACGGTTGCCCCAGGCGTCAAATCCCTTCTGCCACATAGCCGGTGCATGCTGCTCGATATAGCGGTTGTATTCCGCTTTGCTGAAACTGTGGTACTGGATGGTAAATGTTGGGCCATCGGTATCGTCAACTTCCAGGAGCCTCGATGTGATGGCACGGAAAAAACAACCGGTGGCCAGGATTTCGGGGATATGTTCCGACTTGAGCCAGTGCAGCCAATCGGCGGCGATGGCTTCATCTACTTTTACGGATACATTATATATGACTGCTGTTTGCATATACAGATGGTATAAAGATGAATGAATGTGTTTATTTGGAAGGCGGAGTCAGTTTGCAATACACGGGGCAGTGGTCACTGTGCTTGACATCTGGATAAATATCCGCGTCCTGCAGATGTGCGGAAAGTTTATCGGTGACGCATATATAATCTATACGCCATCCTTTATTATTTAACCTGACGCTTGGAAAGCGCTGGCTCCACCACGAATACCGGTGCGGCTCCGGATGAAACACGCGGAAACTGTCTGCCCATCCATGTTCCAGCAGCTTATCCATCCAGGCCCTTTCTTCGGGCAGGAAGCCTGAAGACTTTTTATTGCCCTTGGGGTCATGGATATCAATTTCTTTATGCGCGATATTATAATCGCCGCAAAGGATGATATACGGATGCTTTTTCCGCAATGATTGCAGGTAATCAAAAAATGTATCCAGCCATTCATACTTAAATGATTGCCGGGCATCACCGCTGGTACCGGAAGGGAAATACGCGTTGATCAACCTGATTTTCCCGAAATCAGCCTGTATCACGCGGCCCTCATCATCGCTGGCTGAATGGCCATTGCCTACAAAAACATTGTCGGGTTTGATTTTCGAAAAGATCGCCACGCCACTATACCCTTTCTTCTGTGCACTGAACCAGTGGTGTTCAAATCCCAGCGCTTCTAATTTCTGGAGGTTTACTTCATGGCTGCTGGCTTTTGTTTCCTGCAGGCAAATGATATCTGCCGGATCGGTCTCCAGCCATTCGTAAAATCCTTTTTTGATGGCGGCCCTGATGCCGTTGACATTATATGAAATGATCCGCATGCTTTATCTTTCCGGCAAACTTAACGAAGATTTTCCGGCCTTAATCTTCCAGCACCGGCCTTAACCATCGGCGGGCCTCCTCTTCGTCCATGCCTTTTCTCTTTGCGTAATCCTGCAATTGATCAACACCAATTTTTCCAACGCCGAAATATTTGCTTTCGGGATGCGCAAAATACCAGCCACAGATGGATGAAGCCGGGTGCATGGCCAACGACTCTGTGAGGCTGATGCCTGTTGCTTCCTCACCGCCCAGCAGCCTGAACAGTTTGATTTTCTCCGTGTGGTCGGGACAGGCGGGATAACCCGGTGCGGGACGGATGCCGCTGTATGCCTCCCTGATCAACTCATCATTGTTGAGATTTTCATCCGGTGCGTAGCCCCAGTGTTTGATGCGCACTTCGCGGTGAAGCCATTCAGCACAGGCTTCCACCAGCCTGTCGCCCAGGGCCTGCAACATGATTTTACGGTAATCATCGTGCGCTGCTTCGAACCTGCGGATATGTACATCCATTCCCTGGATGGTTACACTGAAAGCGCCGATATGGTCCACAGCCTTGCCGGTGGGAGAAATAAAATCGGCGAGCGACAAATTGGGTTGGCCTGCCGCCTTCTTTGCCTGCTGACGCAGGAATTCAAGCTGGGTCAGGCGGCCTTCATCATCAAGCTGAACAGTATCAGGAGCCACTCGGTTGGCCGGCCAGAAACCAATTACGGCGCGGGCTTGCAGCCATTGTTCGCTGATAATTTGATCCAGCATGGAGCTGGCGTCTTCGTAAAGCTTAGTCGCTTCCCTGCCAATCAACTCATCTGTCAATATTTGCGGGAATTTCCCGTGCATTTCCCATGCAATGAAAAAAGGTTGCCAGTCAATGTACTGGCGCAACACAGCTACATCAATACTTTCAAACACCCTGGTGCCGGTAAATGCGGGCGCCACGGGGTTGAAAGTGTCCCAATTAATTAGCGACGGGTTCTGTGCTGCCTGCCCGTAAGCAATTTGCTGGCGTATGGTTTTGCGGTTATCAAAATCGGATTTCAGTTTTTCATATTCATCCTGCACGGCATCCAAAAAAGGTTTCCGCTGCGCGGGATTAAGTAAACTACCGGCAACGGTTACACTACGCGAAGCGTCAAGCACATGCACAACGCCCTGGTCATACTCGGGGGCGATGCGCACTGCGGTATGTGTTCGGCTGGTTGTTGCACCACCAATCAGTAACGGTATCGACATTCCTTGCCTTTTCATTTCGCGCGCTATATGCACCATTTCATCCAGCGAAGGCGTAATCAATCCGCTCAGGCCTATCATATCAACCTGCTGTTTTTTTGCTTCCGCCAATATTTTATCGGCCGGCACCATCACGCCCAGGTCAATGATGTCATATCCATTACAACCCAAAACCACTCCCACAATATTCTTTCCGATATCATGCACATCCCCTTTCACCGTAGCCAGCAAGATCTTGCCGGGGCCTTTATCTGCCTGCGTTTCAGATGCCGGATTATTTTTTTGATCCAGTTTTTCCTGTTCAATGTATGGTGTGAGTACCGCAACGGCACGTTTCATCACCCTGGCGCTCTTCACCACTTGTGGCAGGAACATCTTCCCTGACCCAAATAAATCACCCACGATATTCATGCCATCCATCAGCGGGCCCTCAATAACATCAAGCGGTCGTGGATAAGCCACCCTGGCTTCTTCCGTGTCCTGGTCAATATAATCGGTGATGCCGTTAATCAGGGCGTGTTCGATCCGCTTTTCCACCGGGGCCTGTCGCCAGCTTTCGTCCTTCACGGTTTCTTTTCCCTTGGCGCGAACGGTTTCCGCGAATGCGATGAGCTTCTCAGTGGCTTCGTTATGCTCATTGTTGCGGTTGAGGATGACGTCTTCACATAGCTCTTTTAACCTGGGCTCTATTTCATCATATACAACCAACTGGCCTGCATTTACAATACCCATATCCATACCCGCTCGAATGGCATGAAACAAAAACACGCTATGTATGGCTTCCCGCACATGGTCGTTTCCCCTGAACGAGAAGGATACGTTGCTCACGCCCCCGCTGACTTTCACGAGGGGCATCAAACGCTTGATATCCCGCGTTGCTTCAATAAAATCCAACGCGTAATTATTGTGCTCTTCTATGCCGGTGGCAATGGCGAAGATGTTTGGATCGAAAATGATGTCCTGGGGGTAGTAACCAACTTTCTCTGTGAGTATCCGGTATGCCCTCCGGCAAATCTCCACTTTACGGGTCCTTGTATCTGCCTGCCCTGCCTCATCAAACGCCATCACGATCACGGCGGCGCCGAAATCCTTGCAGATATTGGCCTGCTCAATGAATTTTTCTTCCCCCTCCTTCAATGAAATGGAATTCACAATGCATTTTCCCTGTACGCATTTCAAACCGGCTTCAATAATCTCAAACTTACTGCTGTCGATCATGATCGGAATGCGGGCGATATCCGGCTCTGATTGCAGCAGGTTCAGGAAGTTGGTCATGGCGCTGACACCGTCAAGAAGGGCGTCATCCATATTTACATCCAGTACCTGCGCACCGCTTTCCACTTGTTGCCTGGCAACCGATAAAGCTTCTTCGTATAACCCTTCCCGTATAAGCCTGGCGAATTTTTTGCTTCCCGTAACATTGGTCCGCTCACCTACGTTCACAAAATTGGTTTCAGGCCTGATCACCAATGGTTCGAGGCCGGAGAGGCATAAGTATGAATTGATCTCTTTCATGAATAACTCCTAACTGTAATGAATAACCGAATTAAAGTTCCGCCGTTTCCGCTTTTGCAGGTTCAGGCAAAGGCCTTGGCTTGCATTTAGCCACCGCGGCCGCGATGCAACGGATATGATCGGGCGTAGTACCGCAGCATCCGCCCACAATATTGACAAAACCTTCTTTTGCCCATTCCTCAATGATATGCGCCGTATCGTGCGGTTGTTCATCATATTCCCCAAAGGCGTTGGGCAGGCCGGCATTGGGATAAGCGGATGTAAAGCAGGTGGCGAGTTCCGACAGCTCTTCGATATGCGGGCGCATTTCCTGTGCGCCCAATGCGCAGTTAAGCCCAACCGATAAAGGCCGTGCATGCACAATGGAATGATAAAAGGCTTCCAGTGTTTGTCCGCTTAATGTACGGCCACTCGCGTCGGTGATCGTACCGCTGATCATGATGGGCAATTCCTGTTTGCCGCTATCCCTGAAATATTTTTTAATGGCACGGATGGCAGCTTTCGCGTTGAGCGTATCAAAGATGGTTTCAATGAGTAAAATATCCACTCCGCCGTCAACGAGCCCGCGCACCTGTTCGGCATACGCTTGTTCCACTTCATCAAAACTAACGGCACGAAAGCCGGGGTTGTTGACATCCGGAGAGAGCGATAAGGTTTTATTCAAGGGGCCAATGGCGCCTGCTACAAAGCGGGGTTTGGATGGGTCTTTCTTTGTGTAATCATCCGCTGCCCTGCGGGCGCAGGCCGCCGATGCGAGGTTGAGCTCATAGGCCAGGTCCTGCATATCATAATCAGCCTGAGCGATGGAAGTGCTGCTGAACGTGTTTGTTTCAATGATGTCGGCCCCGGCTTCGAGGTATTCGCGGTGGATGGCTTCAATCAAATCGGGTTTTGTGATGCTGAGCAAATCGTTATTGCCTTTCACATCTTTGTGCCAGTCGCGAAATCGTTCGCCCCTGTAGTCGGCTTCATCCAGGCGGTGCCGCTGGATCATGGTCCCCATCGCGCCATCAATCACCAGGATGCGTTGCGTAAGTAATTTGCGTATATCTGTCATAGTCGGACAATAAGCAGTTTTCAAAACTGCATGTGAACAATACGCTGAACCCGTAAACGATTGGCAAACTCCGTGAATGTGAAGAGAGGTCGATCGTTTATTAGTTCAGTTTTTTGATACCAGGGGGTGAACAATAAACAAATCCGCCCCTGAACAGTGCAAAATTACAATCAATTCATCGTTATAAAAAAAAATTACGTTGGGCTGGATCATTGGCCGTCCAGCCAGGCTTTGAATGCGGCTGAACGCTCTGTGCTCACAATGGTTTCGTGGCGGGCCGGCGGCTGCAGTTTAACCAGGACGCGGCCCTTTGTATGCGCCAGCATTTCGGAGATGGCCCGGATGGAGATGATGTATTGCCTGTTGATCCTGAAAAAATCCTGCGGCGGCAGTTGGTTTTCGAGTTGATCGAGGTTGCTGTCGATGGCGTACCTGCGCCCTTCATGGTTGGTTAAAAAGTTCACCTTGTCTTCCGTATAACAGTAAGCGATTTCCTCTGTTTGAATGGTCTTGATATGATCGCCGTAGCGCACCACAAAACGGTTTTTGTAACCCTGGGCCTGCGGCTGGTATGCTTCCAGCAGTTTGCGCATATCGAGGGCAACGGTTTGCGTGGGCTGTTGTTGCCTGAATTTCCGGATGGCCGCCTGTAGTTCCTCTTTTTTAACCGGCTTCAGGATATAATCAATGCTATTGACCTTAAAAGCCTCGATGGCGTATTGGTCGTAAGCTGTTACAAACACAATCGGACAGCCGGGTTCGATGAATTTGAAAATGTCGAAGCTGATGCCATCGGCCAGTTGAATATCGGAGAAAATCAAATCGGGATGCGGGTTTTCTTTCAACCAGTTAATGGCAGACGACACCGATTCGAGTGATGCCAGCAGTTCTGCATTGGGCTCAATGTCCCTGATCAGTTTGAACAACCGGCGTGCGGCTGGCTCCTCGTCTTCAATGATTACTACGCGAAACATGTGTACTGATTATGCCTTAAGTAAAGGTAATGAAACCGTAAATGTGTCGGGCCTTTGCTCAATCCGTACTTTTTTCCGGCTCAACAAATTATACCTGCTGATGATATTTTGCAAACCCATGCCCGCACCGGGTTGCTTACTCATGCGCGGATTGATATTATTTGACAACTGCAATTCTTCATCCTGTACAATTTCGAGGGTGATGGTCAGCGGTTGTTCCTTCGTCACAACATTATGTTTGATCGCATTCTCCACCAGCAATTGCAATGTCAATGGTGGTATCCGGTACTGGTTCATCTGCGTTGCATTGATTCGGATGTCGAGCCTGAGCGGTTCGCCAAAACGGCGTTGTTGCAACTGATGGTAAATGTTCATGAGGTTGACTTCATCCAACAGCGGTATGGTATCATGATCCCGGTATTGAATGATTTGCCTGAAAAAATCAGAAAGCTGCTCCGCATAACCTACAGCGCCTTTTGGGTCTTCCTCAATCGTTGATATCAAAGTGTTGAAACTGTTAAACAGGAAATGCGGGTTAACCTGTGTACGCAGCACGGCAAATTGCTGCTCGATTTTTTCCTGTTTCAACCTCTCCATCCGCTTGACAGCCGCTTCCCTGTTGCGAATGATGGCATATATGATACCCGACAGCAGCAGGCCCGATAAAGCAATAAACCAGTATTCGCGGTAAAACGGTTTACGGATGCGGAAAGCGAAACTGGCTTCACCTGCATAATCAAAATTCCTGTTCAGTGAAGCCCTGACCCTGAACACATAATTGCCTGGTTGCAGGCGTGGAAAGTTTTTAAACCTGTCGGTAGTGTTAACCCAATTGCTGTCGAGCCCTTCCAGCTTGTACTGGTAGAAGACCCGCTCCGGATCAGTGTAATATAACCCGGTGTAATAAAATGTGAGGTTGTTCTCGTCATATCGAAATAAGTTCCGGGTCAGCGGTATGTCTGATAAAAACAACTGAACAGATTCAATGACCGGCTTTGGCTGCTGACTAACAGAGTTGGGTACCCGATACTGTAAAATCCCGTTATTGGTAGATACAAACAATTCGCCATCCCTGCCAACACTCACTGCACCGAGGTCCTCGGCATTCACATCACCCAGGCCCTGTCGGATGCCGAGGTAAGAAACCCGTCCTGTTTTTGGCTCAATGATATCAATCCCCGCGCGGTTAACCACCATGACATGGCCTGAAGGCACAGCCCGGACCGCTGATACATGTATATCGCTTAATCCTTTCGTGAGGTCGAACTTTTCCAGGTTCTTCCCGTCATAGCGGTACACACCGGACCTTGCGGTGGAAAACCAGATATTTCCCAACTGGTCTTCGGTAATGGAAAATACGTGCTCATCCGACAGGCCTACCCGGTTATCGATGACCGCATAATTCTTACCGTCGAACGAGATAAGCCCATTGCCATCCGTCCCAAACCAAATCCTGTTCCTGCTATCGCGGAAAACCGCGTAAATATAATTTGTGCCGATATTCCGGCTGTCATATTTCGTGTATACATAACTGTTATGTAAGCCCGGCTGGCCGGCTTGTATTGCAATGGTTCCTTCCAGGCTGCTGACATACACATCCTGTCCAGATCCGCTGATCGACAAAACGCTGGCTGTTGCATAGCCCGGATACTCTGTAAAGCGGCGATATTGATTGGTCGACGGGTCAAGCAAAAACAAACCCCTTCCCATGGTTCCAATCCAGATAAACCCCTTTACATCTTCATACAAGGCCGTGATATCGGTTTTGTCTGTTAATTCTGAAATGCGGATGCGGGTAAAAACAGAAGGCTTCCGCATATTATCCGTCCGTAACAATTCATTATTTTCATTATTGATCCAAAGCCTTCCTTTGGAATCTGAGAGTATGGCATGTATATGTTCGAAGACAGGATTTCCGGGCGCCGGCAGCAAATGGAAACTTGCCAGTTGCGTCCTGATCAATCCGTTTGCAGGAGTGGCGATCCAGTGGTTTCCCTGGTCATCACGTACAATGTCTGAAACCTGTGTAACAGGTGTATTACCCACAAGGGTTTCCAAATAATCGGTATCGGCTTTGTACAAAAAAAATCCCTTGTCCCTGGTGCCAATCATGAGTATGTTTCCTGAGGCATGCAATGCCGTAACTTCTCCATAAGCCCAGTTTGATAACCCCTTAGGTTGCCAGATTTTATCCTGTACCGGGTCAAACAGGCATACCCCTTTATCCTGCATCCCGATCCAGCACCATCCATTAACCGCCGCAGCCAGGCTTGTGATGAGTTGATCGGGAAGACCGTTTTTTGTGGTAAAAGTTTTTACGGTTCTCTTTTGCCCGGACAATTTGCAAAGGGCAAAGCCCTGGTCGGTTCCTGCTATAACCTGACCGTTTGATAAAACCTGCAAGGCATTCACCTGTTCATCGATTAGCCCGTCTTCAGCGTCTACCAGGTACATCTTTGATTGCTCAAAATAATACAGCCCTTCGCCGGCGCTGCCAAACCAAAGCCTGCCAGCAGAATCCCTGGCAAATGATGTTATCCTTTTGGTGGGTGACCCCTCTTCAGGATTGATATAATTGAGAAATTGGCGGTCATATTTTGCGAGGCGACCGCTTTTGAAACCCGTCCAGATATTATGCAGGCTATCCTCCATGATTGCTGTAACTGTATCGCTGTAGTCCTTGTTTTGAAAAGGCATCGGATAAAAGCGCAGCCCGTCAAAACGGTACAACCCCTGGTCGGTGCCAACCAGGATATAGCCGTTGGCACGTTTGTACAGGCAATTGATCCTGACAGTACGGTTATCCTTTTCGAGCCGGTACATGCTTGTGCGCTCGGTTTGCGCCTGGATGCAGCACGTAAAAAGCAACATGATAACGGTAAGGCATACACGAATCATATCCGGGTCATGGTTTTATGAGTGACGCTTTTACCTCTACTTTGATTTCGGATGCCAGCTTTTCGTGTACCACTTTTGGTATGGGGATTTGGTGGTCGGCGAGGAGCACCGTGAAATTGGAGAGTATGGAACAACCACTTGGGGTTACCGTTAATTCAGACTTGATGATGCGTTCCTGAGATACGCCATGTACCACCAGGTTTCCTTTGGCCCTGACAGTGTACTTGCCTGGAACGGAAAAGTCGATATCCTCGATGATTTTACCACTGAATGTGGCGTTAGGATGGAGATTGCTCTCCATATAATTTTCGTTGAAATGCTCTTTCTGCAAAGGATTATTGAAGCCCTCAAAAGTGGATACTGGCACGCTGAATGCAAAGAGCTTGCGCCCGATGTCGAGTTTTCCTTTCATTTGATCGCTGGAAGCCCGGATCAACTCCAGCGGCGCGTCTGACCTGAACTGAACTTTTCCGTTATTGGTTGAAAATACCTGCGCCTGCAGCGGCATGGCCGCGACAAGGAACAGGATGCTTATGAACAGGCGAAAACGGGAACACATAGGCGCGCATATAATCCTGTAAGGTAATCAATAATTCAGTTTCACATTTCGCGGGCATCAACCACGCTTGCGTTTGCCCACCGTAAAAACCCTTGAAATGTTAAACCCAAAATATAAGTCGCCTTTCTCCCATAAACCGGTGGTTTCCGTAATGAAAGTCCGCTCAGCCATTCCCTGCGAATTGGTCACATGTAACTGAAACACGTGCCCTCCGGTTTCAATATCAAAACCCAATGAGAGGGAATTGGTCGTGCCGCGCAATTTATAATCGGGGTGCTGGTAATAGTATTCGGCGTTTATGCTTACCCGTTTGCTGATCTTCTGGCGGCCCCCTATACCAAGCGCCAGGATATCATTAGGTTCATCCGCGTAAGTAACCAGGTTCCTGTGTACCAGCGTGGGCATCAATTGTATGGATGTGCCTTCTGAGAATTTCCTGCCTATGATGAGCTGATGCGAAAAAAACAGGCGGGATGAAAAATAATTTTTCCTGTTCGGATCTTCAAACTTCAAGGTCTTTAAAGCAACTGTAGGCACATAGCTCAGGGTAATGGGCATGCGCCTTTTACCGGTTGACTGGCGTAAAATTTTCCATTTAAAAAACGCGTCAAGGGTTTTCTGGTGTGTGCTCCGCCCGAAACCCACCATGAGTGTGGATGTAATGCCATAATCAAGCCCCATCCTCATTGTAGCATTATCCAAACCAAAAAGTTCATACAGTCCATTGTTCAGTTTCCCAAACCTGTGCGAGATCTTTACATCCAGCACACCCCTGGCCACATTCTCCACGGTATGGCCATTAATGAGCCTGGTGGTTTTAAAAGTAGCTGTGGTATAGTTCGTAGCTGATTTGTTGTCACCAATCACTTCCTGCTCAAGTTGAGACAGGAGGTCGGTGGTATCCTGTGCATGGCCGGCCCCCATAGCGCTTATGGCAACAGCAATTGCCAGCATTGCATATCCAAACATCTTTCTCATAATTACATTTTTTGATCGTACTGGCATGCTACTTTGATTTCTACAGATTCCGCGATATTGTCTTTCACCAATTTTGGAATGCTGACCTGGTAGTCGGCAAGCTTCACAAAAAAGGTTGATTCAGCGGAAATTTTACCTGACTTCACTTGAACCGTTCCATTGGCATTCACTTTTTTTGTCACACCATGCATGGTCAGGTCACCGCTAACAGATACGGGATATTGACCGTCTTTATCAAATGAAACTTTACTGATATCCGCGATAACCCCTTTAAATGTGGCTTTCGGGAACTTATTGCTTTCCATGTAATTCTCGTTGAAATGCTCTTCCATCAGGGCTTTCTCAAAATGAAAACTCTTGATGAGCACCGAAAATTGCAGGTCGCCTGTTTGTGTGTTCAGCACACTCATCACCTGGTTATTCTCGGCTTCGATATTCTCAAGCGGCGCTTTTGAATAGAATGAAATAAATCCGTTCTTGGTGAAATATCTCTGCGCATTGGCCTGGAGGCTTGCTGCTATGCATACAATGGAAACAATGAATATCTTTTTCATGTTGGTTGTTTTTGATGGTTGATGATTGATATGTATCGATTAATTATTTGGCGCGCCGGCATCTATCCAGCATTTGATTTTCGCGGCTTCATCGCTTGTTAACGGACCTGTTGGAGGCATCGATTTTTCAACCAGCGCACGAGCGTTGATCCTGTCTTTCTTGCCACTGATCTGCGCGTAATTAGTCAGCAAAACCCCGCCCGAAGCGCCACCGGCGTCATGACAGCCGGAGATGGCGCATTTGCTGAGGATCAGGGGCTGTACATCAGCGGCAAAACCGGCCTGCACGGTGGTACAATCTACCGGTGTAGTTGAACCGGGATACAAGATTTCTTCTTTGTCGTAATAGCATGACTGTACAAAGCCGAGGCTGGTTATAGCTATGGCGAACAGCCATTTTTTTGTTTGTATCATGATGGTTGGTAAATAATGATTAATTGTTGGGCGCACCTGCTTCAATCCATTTCCTGACCTGCGCGATGCGGCAATCGCTCAGTTTGGCGGCCCCGCGCGGCATTGCCGGAAAACCTGCGGCATGTGTGATGGTGCCCATAAACTTACCGTTCAGCGCGATGCTCCGGATATTGTTATAGGTACTGAGGTCGAGCCCCGCGCTCTGGAAATTTGGATTGTGGCAACCCCTGCAATTGCTGTTCACCAGGGGTTGAATAGTGGCTGAAAAGGTAAACTGCGAACTGTCGCAATCATTGCAGGCATTGTTCTTCGCACCCTGCTGGATCCATCGGAAGATAAGTTGCTTCTCCGCGGCTGTAAGCGGCGTGGATGGCGGCCTCGGCATGATTTTGCTGGGATCCGTTTCATTCAGCACTTCATACAAATCACTTCCGTTGGGGTTACCCGGGCGCACATCGCCTGTGGCCATGATGGTGGCATAAGACGTGAGCTCAATACCATCCTGCCTGGTGGCGGCGTCGTGGCAATTGCTTTTCGCGCAACTTGAAATCAGCAGGGGCAGTATTTGGTTTTGAAAATACACCGTATCCGCGCTGCAAGGCTGTTCCCCTCCTGTTGGTGGCGGATTGTTCCCAGGTGGATTATTGACCAACCCATCGGGCTCATGCTTACAGGATGCGCCCCAGGCAATCAATCCGCCAAAGCAAACGAGGATCAACAATGATTTCAGTTTCATGTGTGTTGTTTTATACAGGTTTTTCATTTTGTATGGTAGCAACGGGCCAAATAAACATCTCCGGCAATTCCCAGGTCAGGGTCGCCCTGGCCAATGCCTGATGCCAGTCCTTTAATTTGCAGTACCTGCCCTTTCGCGATACCTGCAGATTTCTCTTCGAGCGTGCAGTTGACATGCGCGCCTTCAATACCTGATTCCAGCAATACCACCTGCTGTTGTTGGGTATTTTCAGATATGTCGATAACCGTACCGGTTACTTCGAGTACCCGGCCTGTAAATTCTTTCCCTGCCCTGAGCGAGTCAACCGAATACATTTTATACAGTTCGGTGGCAGAAACCGGAATGCCTTTGGCAGACTTCACATCGAGGGGGCCTTTTTGGTACATGTAGTAACCAATACCGGCACCGGCCAATGCAAGGAAGGCGAGGATGCCTATGATGATTTTTTTTGATTTGCGTTTCATGACCTAAAATTAGAGCCAGGCCATACCCTCTCAAAACGAAGTTGACTGAACGGGAATAAAACGAGTCTGAACCGGAAAATGGTCAACTGACCGGGCTGATGTACTGCTGAACGGGGATGCGGTTGGCAATGCTTTTACCAAGCGTCATCTCGTCGGCGTATTCCAATTCGCCGCCAAAAGATATGCCGCGGGCGATGGTCGTAATGCGAACGGGGGTTTCCTTGAGTTGGCGGCTGATATAATAAATGGTGGTATCCCCCTGGATATTGGGGTTGAGGGCGAAGATAATTTCCTGTACTTCATCGGCCGGTATCCGAGCCAGCAGGCTGCTGATCTGCAATTGGTCGGGGCTGATGCCATCGAGCGGGGAGATCACCCCACCCAACACATGGTAGACCCCGTTAAACTGTTGGGTGCTTTCAATAGCAATGACATCGCGGATACTTTCCACCACACAAATCGTCTCTTTGCGGCGCATGGTATTGCTGCAGATATTGCAGAGGTCCTGGTCGGCGATGTTATGGCATTTCTGGCAAAACCTGATTTCCCTTCGCATACGCGCGACACGCTCGCTGAAAACAGATACCTGTTCTTCATCCTGCTTTAATAAATGCAGCGCCAGCCTGAGGGCTGTTTTCTTGCCAATGCCCGGGAGTTTGGCAAATTCATTCACCGCGTTTTCAAGAAGTGTGGAGGAGAAAATCATGCTGTAAAATTAGGTAAACCGGAACATCCATCATCAAAGGCTGATATCCCTTTCATTATCCCAATCGGCCCGGATCGCCAGTTTCTGGCTCAGGGTGACGACGGTTTCGGGTTGCAGGCGCTGGCTATAATCACCGGGATCCCAGCGGCCATTGCCATTTCGGTCATATAATATCCGCATGTCATATTCCCCGGGCAGGAATCGGCTGTTTGTCCATTGGTTTGAAGTCAGGGGGGCCGAGAGTTTGATCTCATCCCCGATTAAAAACTGTATAACAGGCTTTTTCTCCAAATCGAGGTTGCTGAATCGTAAGGCTACACGACCGTAATCTTCCACCCGGCGGGTTTTAAACTTCATCGTATCGGCCTTGGGGAGTTGGTTCCCCGCTGAATCAGTGAATGCGCCGGAACCCAGTAACAATACATAATCCCTGTCGGGCGACCAGTTCACCGTAAAAGTGATTTTTTTTCGGGTACTGTCTACCGTTAGTAATGTTCCCGGCAGGCGGTTATAATTGGTGTCAGCCAAAATGATTTGCGTGGAATCTATGTTTTGAAGCGGGTTATTGAAATCAAGGCGAAGGTCCGTCAACAGGTCCTGTAAGCGGTTGGCCTGGTTGCTGCTGTAGCGCAATTTTTTCTCCGGCTGCGCTTTCAGGCTCGATCCGGGTTTGGCAGGGGCCTTTTCGGCCGCATAGGCCAGCAGGTTCACCGAACCTTTTCCCGAACGGGTGTCTACGGTTTCATCCGCAAAAGCAAATATTTCTGTTTTGCTGTTATAGGTACGCCCCCCGTCGGCATCCTTCAGCGCGTACACTTTGAATTCGGCGCCGGGAAGGTTTTTAAACCGGAATGAGCCATCGCCCTTTACCCTTGTGCTGTAATCGGGTTTGCGTGTTTGCACCGCGCTATCAGGGGCATCACGGTACAGCAATACCATGAGGGTACTGTCGGTACCACCGGTTTCGGCCATTTTAACGGACCCGTTCAAACTCAACGAATCAATGTAATCGCCGGTTGAAAACACATAGGTGAAATCGGTGAGTATGTTTCCTTCGTTGATGTCTTTAATGGCATTGCCAAACTGTAAGGTATACGTGGTATTGGGTAGAAGGCTGTCGCGCAGTTTGATGCTGATCGTGCGGAGGTTTCCGCTGACGGTTGGGTTTGTTTTGGGTGTGGGCGACATCAGGAACTGTTGCTGCAAGTCGGCCACTTCAACATATTCGTCGAATGTAAGGGTGATGCGGTTCCCGCTAAAATTCAGCTTCCCCATTTCCGGGCTGGCTTTTTGCAATACCGGCGCCAGGCTGTCCCGCGGACCACCGGTAGGCGCACCAATTTGCGCGCAACCGCCACCGGTTAATGAAAGGAACCATAATGCTATGCCGGCTATTAAACATGAACCCAGCCGGCGTACAGGTATAGACATCATTCGCATGCGTACGCGAAGTTAATGAATGGAAAAGATGTGGCGCATGAATCGGCCCTTACGCGAAGCATTTAACATTTTATCCTTCGGGGGTTTCCTCTTCCTCTTCAGAAATGCTATGCAAGGCAACCGCCATCTGGTTGGTTTTTACAAACCCGCACCAGTGGCAATCATCTTTTCCGCATCCGATATAAAACTCCCGGTTCCTGATTTTATGCCAGGTATCCACTACCTGCTGGCGAACGGTCTCCATATCAGCAGGGCCGATAACCAGTTTCTCGGATTGGTATTTCTTCTTTTTGTCGGGCTCAACAAAGTTGAATTCGGTACTGACAACCGTCCAGTCTTTTTGCGCGTAATTATCCACTAATATCTTGTAAAAAACAGCCTGGCGCCAATAGTCCCCGCCCAAAGGCTGCTTCTCAGATGGGCCCTTGGTTTTCTGTTTGGCTTTTTCGGGGTCACCGGTTTTATAATCCACCACATTGACCATTTTCCCGTCAAATTCCAATTTATCCAACTTACCCTTTAAAGGCACGCCGTCTACCACCACATTTCGTATATTCAGCTCTGTTAGTGCCACTTTATTAAATCGACCAATGTGTTCATCGTAATACGCATCCAGGATTTCATGCCCATATTCCATCCTGCGCGCAAACTCTTCACGGGTAAAGCTTTCACGATGGCGGTTCATATACCAGTCGAAATCGGCGATAAATACATCCTTGCCCGGAAAAGCTTCCGCGGGATCCTGTTTCATCTTCCGGAACAACTGCTCCAGTGCATAATGCACCGCTGACCCAAATTCAGCCGCTTCATTTTTGGGTGATGGGATACGGATCAGGTTTTTAAAATAAAACTCCAGCGGGCAATGCAGGTAATTGTTCAGGGCCGACACGTTCATCACAAATTTATCCAGGATGCGGCCAATATATTCTTCCTCCATCCTGTCGATCTCCGGCGCTTCGGGGGCAGACAATCCCAGCATGGAAAATTCCGTCAGCCATTCCTGTTCCAGCACCACTTTTTCAACCGCCAGTTTATGTGTTTCCTGTATTTCGGCGATAAACATGGATGGCTCCATTTCCTTTCCGTTCTCACGTAAACGGCTATACGAAATATACAAATGTTGCTCCGCACGGGTCAGCGCGACATAGAATAAACGCCGCAATTCTTCCTCATCAGATTGCACGGGTTGTGAAGCAAAGAGGGTATCCGGGAGTTTATACCCGTCTCCCGGCTTTTTCTTTTTTTCCCAGAAAGCCGCATTGCAACCCGCGAAGAATACATATTCAAACTCCAGCCCTTTTGAGCCATGGGCCGTCATCAGGTTCACGCCCTGGTCGCTGCCACTTACCTGCATCAAGGGCAAACTGATGCTTTCCTTGTCCATCAGTTGTACCAAACCCACCAGTTTCTGAAGCGACATGGCCGGTTCACGGCGGGTTTCTTCTTTAATAAATTCAAAGAGGCCGGTGAGTACCTGCAGGTGCCAGTGTTTATCGGGGTCCTGCATGATGGCCGATAGCACGCCCGCTTCGCGGATGATCGCCTCACACAGTTGTTGCAGGGTAATATTTGGCGCCAGCGATATGAGCTTTTCCATCACGGTGGAAGCTTTCGCCAAACCCGTATGGAGGCCTGCATGGAAAAGGTCGCGTGGCGGTGCCTGTGCCGCTTCTGCCAGGTGCCTGCGCAATGACATGCTGCGGTCCGCATATTTCTTCTCAGATACTTCCATCGTGACACGCGCGATTTCTATCGGCGGGATATGAAACCAGTTATAGTGCAAAATTTCAAACAGGAGTTCATCGCCGCTGTACGGGATATAGAGTTCGCTGGAGATATAACTGAGGATGTTGATGAAATTCCGCGCCAGAGGTTGCTCCAGGATGTTCAGTTGCCGTTTGCTGTACACCGGTATGTCGAGTTTCTTGAAATAACGTGTCAGATCTTCTCCATATTTGTTCTCCTTATAAATGATGCCAATCGCGCCGGCTGCTGTGCCCTGTGCCAGTAATTGCCTGACCGACAGCACGAGGCCGATCATCTCCTGGTGTTGCGTATCGTACTCCCTGATTAACGGAGGATGTGACAGGTGTTTGATTGCATCGTTAGACGACTGCAGGTCTTTACTGAGCCCTTCCAACTGCGCCACCAGCCTTTCATTATTCCGGTCGATCAGTGTTTTGGAGATGTCGAGAATAGGTTGTGTTGACCTGTAATTTCGTGTAAGCACCACCGTAAGCAGGTTCTTCTGGTATTGTTCCGCGAATCGGAGCATATTCTCCACATTCGCGCCCTGGAAGCGGTAAATACTCTGGTCATCATCGCCCACCACAAAAACATTGGGTTGGTCCCAGTAACTGATCAGCAGCTCCACCAGCCTGTTTTGTGTGCCGCTGGTATCCTGGTACTCATCCACCAGTATGTACTGGTATTTCTCCTGGTATTTCGACAGCACGGTTGGTTGCTCTTCAAAAACGCGGATCACCCAATTGATCATATCATCAAAATCGTACCTGTTGCGTTGCCGCATCATGGCCTGGAACTGATCAAACTGGTCAACAGCCGCGCGAAGTTTTTCCATCCGTTCATGTTCTTCCTGTATTTTATCCTGCTTCAGGTCGCCGGCTTTAAACTCCCTGAATTTTCTTTTATACCTGAATTCGTCGCGGCTGGGCAGGTCGGCCAAATATGCGTCTATGCGTTCCCGTATGAACGCGGGCGACCAGCCTTCCTTCTTCATATTGCTGAAGAGCCTTCGGAGGTTGCTCACTTCAAAATACACATCGCCCCTGTACCTTTTCAGCGGGTTGTTTTTGGGCAGGGCGTCAATAAGTTCTTTAAACAACTGCACCTGTTCCAGTTCGGAAATGGGATCGAGGGATGTTTTTTCGAAGAGAGAGAGGTTTTCCTGGATGATATCATGGCAAAACGCGTGAAACGTATAGATGTTTACCTTGTATGCATCGGGGCCTATAAACTGGAGCAGCCTTTTGCGCATCGCCACCACACCCGCGTCGGTGTATGTGAGGCAAAGTATATTATCCGGCATGGCGTCGGTATCCAGTAAAATTTTTCCAATGCGGCTGGCGAGGATTTGCGTCTTGCCCGTACCCGGGCCGGCGATCACCATCACGGGCCCTTCAATGGCATCAACGGCGCGTCGTTGCTGCTCGTTTAACCGTTCGTATTCCTGGCGGAAATTGGCTTCCAGTTTTGATCTGTTGAATGACATAAAACAAATATACCTCAATCCTCCATGCGCCCGCAGAACAAAACGGATGCAGGGTTGTTGTATCTTCATGAGTAAAGTGTACAGCCTGCAAACCGTTCAGCGCATACCTGTGGGCATTGATAAAGCATGGGATTTTTTCAGCAGCCCCGCGAACCTGCAAACCATCACCCCTTCTTCCCTCGGGTTTAAAATCATTTCCAAATTCCATGGCAACCGCATGTACCCGGGCCAGATCATTGAATACAAAGTGAGCCCGGTTTTGGGCATACCGCTGTACTGGATGACAGAAATCAAGCATGTGGAAGACCAGAAATTTTTTGTGGACGAACAGCGTTTTGGCCCGTATGCATTATGGCACCATCAGCACCATTTCAAATCTATACCCGGCGGTGTGGAGATGACCGATATTGTACACTACAAAATACCATTTTGGGTGCTTGGAGACTTAGCGCATACTTTGTTTGTGCGCAACCAGCTCAAAAAGATTTTCGACTACCGTTTTGAACAGGTAGAAAAAATATTTGGGGCCTTTCCCTCGTAAAAAATTTCCTGAATCTATTTAGCCGCTTCTACATAAGCCCAGTTCTCATTGCGCTTGATGCGGTGGATCTGGGTTTCCGTGATTTTAAACTGCTTGGCCAGTGTGCGGGCAGGCACCCCTTCCTTGATGAGTTTTTTCAGGTACATCACTTTTGTTACCGTGAGTTTGCTGCTGGTTGGCGAGGTACGCACAAGCGCTTTTTTCCTGGCACGGTCAGCTATCACCATCGGACTGTTTTGCTGATGGACCAGGCTTTCTTCCTGCGTCAGCCACTTGAGGTTGTTGACCTTATTATTCAGCTTGTCATAGTCGATATGTGCCACAATGATCTTATCCTCCGACTCTTTAGGGATGAAACATTCAGCCACCAGGCGATGGATAAGGTGTGCAAAATATTCAGTGCGGCTTTTTAAATCGGCTGCGTAGGCTTTCACATACGCTTTCTTCAATACTTTCAGTTCTTCCGTGGCTTTTTCGAGTTGGGCCGGGATCCTGCGCTTCAGCTCTTCGGGCTTGCGTTTACTCTTGAGTATTTTGCGCATTTCCTGGATGCCCCGGAAAACGCGTTCGATCTCCGCTTTCATGGCAGCCAGTTTTTCGGCCGACTTTGGGTTTCGGGCCCGGAACATTTTCAGGCGTATGATTCTGTAACCATTAACCATAGACGCGCGCAGTTCCTTACCCTTGTTCAGGCGGTTGTATGTACGTACGCGGCCAAAGTTGGAAACTTCGAGGCGGAAGTCATTCACATATCCTTCACCGAGTTTGTATTCCCTCCATTCCTCTCTGGCAAAACTGAGTGTTTTCACGATGATTGGTATTTTATGATGAACAATTAGTTGACATCATAGGGATGAATTGGTTAGCAACCCTTAAAGTTACAACATTTATATCAAGTGCAGTATGGAACAAGCATTGCAAATTAACCCGGCATCCTGGCGATATATTTCTCAATTTGTTTGATCTGGTCAACAATTTGAGGCGTGGTGGGCTTGAGGGCTTTTGCCTTCCTGAAATAATCCTTCGCGGCCCTGAATTCGCGCTTGTTCATCATGATGGAACAAAGCTGGAGATATGCGGCAGATTCATTTTCCTTATCGGGTAAACCCGCGCGCAGCGCCTGGCGGATATACGATTCAGCCTGCTTGAAATCACCTTTCTGCAAACTTAACATGCCAAGCTGCAATTTGTTCGGGCCTTCGGCTTGTTTGGTGAGAGACCCGCCGCCAAGTTCGAGGCCTTTTTTCATATGTTTCTCAGCCTTATCAAAATCCTGGTTCATCATGGCGAGGTTGCCCTGTAATGTATAATACACGGAACGAACCGGTTTAATCAGCAAGCCGGGAAACTTGATGGAATCCACGATTTTTTTCGCGCCCTCGAGGTCACCTTCTTCCATGGCCACCTGGATCAGCCGCATGGGGCCTAACAGGAAATGGCCGAGGATCAGTATTACGGCGATCAGGTATAAGATAAATGAGGGCCAAAAACTGGTTTCCATGTGCACAAAGATGGCGAGGGCCAATAAGGCCAGTCCAATCCAGAGACGATATCGGATGAGGGTGTTATACCAGGACATAGATTCAAATTAGGGCGCAAATATACATCTTTCAGCCTGCGATAGCCCCCATTGGGCTGATTTTAGTGCCCGGAAAAGGGCAGGACTTTATCTGATCATCAGAATCCCTTATTTTTGCTCCCCGTTTGAACCTGTCAGGTTGATTTTGGTCTCATAGTTCAATGGATAGAATAGGAGTTTCCTAAACTCTAGATCCAAGTTCGATTCTTGGTGAGACCACAAAACGCAAGGCCCTCTTTTTGAGGGCTTTTTTATTTGCCAATGATCTGCTTGATCCAAGTTCCCTGCCCGACTGCGTCGCGCAGACAGGGATTCTTGGTGAGACCACAAAACGTAGAGCCCTCTTTTTGAGGACTAGTCATTGTTCAATTTAGGAATGATTACTCAAATCAACTTTAAGCTGAATCAGTTGTCTGTAGCTGATTCCTGTGTAAACTATTACGAAAAAAATTGCGTCAAAAATTTTAATTTCTTTCCACAAAAAGTGAAAAACGGAGCAAAATCAATGTTGTATTGACATGCCGATCTATTCACATATTTTGTCCACAGTTTGTTGATATTACCAACCCTAAAACATGGTCGACAAATTTTAGATTTGCGAAAAGCTTTAGTAAATAAAAAAGCCACTTGAGCAATCAAGCAGCTTAGAATAAAAGGGGGGCGTCTTGGTGACTGCAGACGGCTTCCGATCCTCTCGCAATCGGTTCGATCCCGATGCCCTCCATTTTGATTAAAAAAACAAGGTTTGCAGACCAGTTGTTTTAGCCTCCTGATTCGGACAGGAGGTTTTTCTTTTTGTAATGCAAATTGCTTAGCAATTACAACCACAAATATGTTGACTATTAGCATATAATCAACATATTAAGTCGATTTTATTTTCTAACACTTGTGTATTTTTTGTATTTAATTGATTTTCATCCAGTTTATATTCACTTTGACAAAAGTTAAGGTTACAAATTGCTTAAAATTGTATAATCACACTTTTCAATTTACCCAAGTTTTATTTCTTTCAAATTCGGGGTGATTTCCACGCTAAGATTTTTACTTGCATATTTACCTTTGAATCATTGATGATTATAGCGGAGCTGGGCCGAGGATTACCCTCGGGCTTTTTTTATTTCAGCCCGAACATGCGCCTCGACCGCTTCAACGATGGCCTGGTACACAGGGGCATATGTTATGGAACCATCCACCAGCTTCCAGTCTGGACGCCGGTATATCAGCCCCCGGGTATGGAAGAACGGCCAGTTTGTTTCCAGTAGCAGGATTCGGTTCCGGGCGATCACTTTGTACTGCTCCTTGTGTGCGTCAATGGCTATTCGGATCATTGTCAGGCGTAGTGTCCTACGCTCATGCGTTATAGTAATCCTGAACTCCATTTTGCGAATTACACGATTTTCTGCTACATTTATGCTCATTGACGGCCAACATCCTCCGAAAGTCCATTCGCTTTGCCTGCACCACTATTTCATTGACATTTAATAAATCAAGCTCAAATGGACTTAAAAGACGAATTAAAAGTCCTGGCCGATCGCGTCATTAAACTGAAGGATCAGATCCAGACTGAGGAAGCAACAAAGAATGCCTTTATTATGCCATTTATCCGGGCCCTCGGATACGATGTTTTCAACCCTTTGGAAGTGGTGCCGGAATTCATCTCTGACGTTGGTATCAAAAAGGGGGAGAAAATCGACTACGCGATATTCAAAGATGGTAATCCAACCATTCTTGTGGAGTGTAAACATTGGGGGCAAAACCTGGATCTACATGACGGCCAGCTGCTCCGGTACTTTCATGTGTCGAAGGCCAAGTTTGGAATCCTTACGAACGGGATTATTTACCGTTTTTATTCTGATCTGGTTGAACCAAACAAGATGGATGAGAAGCCATTCCTGGAGTTCAACATCACTGACCTGAAGGATAACCAGGTGGAAGAGCTTAAGAAGTTTCACAAATCGTATTTCGACATTGACAGTATTGTGAACACAGCCAGCGAGCTGAAGTACATGAATGAATTGAAGTCATTGATCCAACAGGAGCTGTCGAATCCCTCTCCAGATTTCGTTAAGCATTTCGCGCGTCAGGTATACCCAAGCGTGATCACTGCCAAGATACTGGATCAATTCACCAACCTTACTAAGCGCTCGGTTCAACAACATATTACCGACCTGATCACCGAGAGATTGAAGACAGCTCTGCAGAAGGAGGATCAATCAGCCGCGGCCCAGGAGCCACTCGCATCGATCCCGGCTGGTGAGCCAGTTCAGGCATTACAGGAAAATAAAGTTGTTACGACCACAGAGGAGCTTGAGGGATTCATGATTGTTAAGACGATCCTCCGTCAGAAGGTTGCTGCTGACAGAATCAACTACAGGGATGCACAGAGCTATTTTGCAATTCTTCTGGATGACAATAACCGGAAGACCATTTGCCGGCTTTACCTGAATGGAGGGAAGAAGTACCTGGCGTTGCTGGATGATCAGAAGAAGGAGGTCCGGCATGATCTGAGCAGCCTGGACGATATATTCAAACATGCAGACAAGCTGACGGCCGTTGTCGAAGCCTATGACCGTTCCAAGGATAAGGAGACTAACTCCACAACACTAAATTGATTGTGAAATTTTTTGATTTTTTGATTTTATTAACTACATATACTATTGGTTTTTCTTTCAAAATATATTAAAATTACAGTAGTATTCATACTGTGTTTTTGATTTCTTCCATAATGGATTTTTTTCTGAGTGAGCATTTTTTTTAAAGCATTTCTGCAAAAAAGGCAACGACTGTATTAGCCTACAGAATACAATCCATTTTTGATTGAACACTAACCACCAGATCCATACCCTATACAATAAACCGGGCAAATGGCTCGCGGCCCTTCGTGGCTGATTTTTTTTCATTAACCCAATGTTATGAAAAACAAGAGGTTAATGTTGGTCATCATGAGACTGCAAGCGGCCTATTGGATAATAAAGGTCCTACTTGTAGCAGTACGTTTGTTGGTCATCTTAGTATGACAACCAAGACCCCTTACATAAGGGGTCTTTTTTTTAATGTTGTCAGTGAGTATGTTGGGGAAGTTTTATTTGCCAATTCCCCAGAGTCCTCCAATATCATCAAGCCCAGGATTTCTATGAAAAGTTTTACCGGATTGGGGATAGTATACTATTTTTTTTATGCCCTATCTTTAGACTGGATGATTGTCTAAATCTGAACAGTACATTTCAATTAACCAATCATGTATATATTCAGACCGGTCGTTTTCATGATACTGTTATGTTTATCGGTGGGGGCTTCCAACCTACTCGCACAGGCACAGGAAAAAATGCCTTCGGTAACGAAGGGCAAATTGGAAAGGCTCCCCTTGTTTGAATCCAACTATGTTACCAAAAGGCATATCGACATTTGGTTACCTGACGGATATCCATCTGCGGGAAAATACGCGGTATTATATATGCACGACGGGCAGATGCTGTACGACTCCACCATGAGTTGGAACAAACAGGCCTGGGAAGTAGATGAAACAGCCGGCAGCCTGATTGCGGAAGGCTTGGTGAAGCCATTTATTGTAGTGGGCATTTGGAACAGCGGCCCAAAACGCCATACAGATTACTTTCCTCAAAAACCGTTTGAACTATTATCGGAAACAGAAAAAGATACCATCAGCGCGCAACTGGAAAGGGTGGGCAGGTCGAAGGGCAGGTTCAAACCGGAGTCTGACAAATACCTGGAATTTATAGTAGAAGAGTTGAAACCCTATATCATATCGCACTATGCCGTATCCCGGGATCCGAAATACCATGTGATGGCCGGGAGCAGTATGGGTGGGTTGATATCGATGTATGCCTTTTGCGAATATCCAGATCAATTTGGTGGAGTGGCTTGTTTATCGACGCATTGGCCCGGCAGTTTCACACTGGACCACAACCCCATGCCCGCTGCATTTTTACAGTACCTGAAGGCAAACCTTCCGGCTAACGGAACCCGCAATATTTATTTCGATTGCGGCGACCAAACGCTGGACGTCATGTACCCGTCCATCCAGCAACAGGTGGATGCCATCATGCAATCAAAAGGATATGATGCCAAACACTGGCAAACACAATATTTCCCGGGCGAAGACCATAGTGAAGGCGCCTGGAAAAAAAGGTTCAGGCAACCATTAATATTCCTGTTAGGAAAAAACAGGTAAGCAGGTTTTGCTGTTCCACAAATCTTATTCTGCCGATTCCATATTCATGATATCCCTGTCGAACAGGTACAAACCGCTGCGGTCGTCACCGATCATTTCCAGTTTATCGTTGCAATCGCGGGCCAGTTTTTCTTCTTCCATCTGTTCCATCACATACCATTGCAGGAAGTTGTGGGTGGCATAATCTTTTTCCCGAAGGGAAAGGTCAACAAGGTCGTTGATGCTGGCGCTTACAGCCAGTTCGTGCTTCAGCAATTCTTCAAAAGCCTTTTTGAGCGAAACAAAGGTGAGTGTTGGTTGTTTGAGTTCTGGAACAACCGCAAAGCCTCCCCTTTCATTGATATAATGAATCAACTTGAGCATGTGCAGGCGCTCTTCTTCGCTGTGCTTATAAAAAAACTCGGTTACGCCTTTCAGGCCCGGTTGAATTTCGGCCCAGCTTCCCATGGCCAGGTAGGCCTGTGAACTTTGCGCTTCCATTAATACCTGCTGATTTAAGGCTTCCGCCATGACTTTGCTTAACATCGGATTTTTCTTTTAAAGGTACAAAATTATTGGGTGCGGGAAACTATACATGGATTTCCCGCTCAAACATGGCTCCTGACTCATGTGCCATTTACCCATATACTTCTCAGCATCGTCTAATTAGGGTGATGATGCTTATCGCTTAAAAATAATCCGGAAAAACCAGGTTGTATATTATGTCAGATTGTTATACAAGTACACTTTGATATACAATAAGCAAGCCATCATCTATGAAAATTCAAAGTACTTTTACAACGGATCAGAATGTTGCAAACGAGAAGATTTACAGCAACCAGCCACATCCATGATCCCAGATGCATCCGAACCCTTTATCAACTGAGAATGTTATCAATGCATCGCTTCATTCAAGTTAGTCAACAACCATAAAAATAAAAATTGATATGAATAATCTTAAAGGTAAAGTAGCATACATCACAGGCGGAAGCAAGGGAATTGGCCTGGGCATCGCGAAAGTATTATCAGAGGAAGGGATGCAGGTGGCCATCAGCAGCAGGCACCTGAAGGCAGTGGAAGACGCTGTTGCATCATTGGGGGCATCACCAGACAGTATGCTTGCCATTCAGTCTGACGTGAGCTCCATGGCTGATGAGCAATCCGCGGTTAAACAAATCATTGACAGATTCGGACAACTCGATGTACTCATTGCCAATGCCGGCGTAGGCCATTTTGCGCCAATTGATGAGTTGTCGGTTGAAAAATGGAATGAGACGATCAACACCAACCTCACGGGCGTATTTCATAGTGTCAAGGCTTCGATGGATGCATTAAAAAAATCGGAAGGGTATATTATCAGCATTGCCAGCCTCGCAGGCACCAACTTTTTTGAAAACGGATCCGCGTACAATGCCAGTAAGTTCGGCTTGGTTGGTTTTACCCAGGCCATCATGCTTGACCTGAGGAAGTACGGTATTAAAGTCAGCACCATCATGCCCGGATCAGTGGCCACATATTTTAACAACCATATTCCCAATGATGCGGATGCATGGAAAATCCAGCCGCAGGACATTGGTCAGATGGTAGCAGACATTCTGCACATGAACCCGCGTACACTTCCGAGCAAAATTGAAGTAAGGCCTTCAAAGCCCGGAAAATAAAAATATATCGCCATGGTTCGTGGCACACGAACCGTCATTCAATAACCATCAAACTCTCATCCTCAGCAACGTATCCCTGAGGGGACGTTGCGTATTGTTCACAAGTACAAGGTAGCTTCATTTGCTTGATGCTTCCTGTTACTTTTTTACCGCTAAAAAACTAACCAAAAAAAATCACCGCTGCGCCATGACGGCCAAGCATCCGGGTTCCTTGAATGAGGGTTGTGTTGCTGTAGCTTCAGTATTGGAAGGGGCTGGTTGATGAGCATAAACGCTTCCCTAAAATGCCAGGTTTTTTTAGCCCGGAATTAAAAATAAATAGCCGTTAATACAAATTCATTTCTTTTGTCATCCCAAATAATGCTGGCTGATTTATACCTCTTTTTACCGCTACATATAGTACAGGTTTTATATTTCCTGGTTTTTGTCACCTCTTTCCTTACCCTTCTGACCGTTTTATAATTATCAAATGTCTGATAAGTTGTAGGAGTGTATTTCCGGCCACTTGCATCGACCCGTTCATTAGCCAGGTAATTTTTCTTAGCTATTGTAGTTGTACCATCTTTCACTTGTTCATCGTATGTAACTGTACTTGTTTCTGTAGTATAACCATCCGCTTCTTTTCCCTCGCCTTCGCACTGCGGGCATATGCCTGAGATAAATGGAAAGCCAGATGTATAATTAAATCCTTTATCAATTGTTACATCAAAATAGTATCCATACCTGTTACTTATATTATTGAAAGGATATAACTCCGCTTTAAACCCATGTTTTACAATGTCATCTATCATCAAATTATCCTTAGAATAAAATAGAGAGTACACGCTTTTGTAAGACCAAGTTAACTTGTCTTTATCCCTATAGGGGCTTGTCATGGTTATATTGATCGTGTCGCCGTCAGGGTCAATGGTATACCGGCCAAATTCAAGTGTGGTTGCCGCAGCAGGAAAAAAAACATTCCCATCTGCATCTTTGATGCCAACAGCTCCGCCTCTTGCAAAGAATACTAATTGTTTAGCCCAATTCCGTCTTTCATCTTCTTTACTTTTTGCTTCCTGCTTACTGGATTCTTCTTTTCTTATAAGCTCTTTATATGCAATGGATATATCATCCGGGAGCTCAATTAATGCAGAATCATTCTTTATGAAATTTTCAGTTTCCCCATTTGGTAAAACACAATGGTAAAAACCCCGATCATAAAATTTATCCTTTAACGTGATAGGCCCAACAGGCTTGATACTCGCATATATTGGTGGTATGCTAATTTTCTCATTAAAATAAATCCCCCACAACATTTGAGTGGAATTTTCCGCCTTTTTATAGGTAAGGGTATAGCCCGGAATATAGTTTCCGAAATTGCTATAGTTGCCCAATGGAACCAATACTGCGCCAAACTTCGACATTAAACCCATTTGGCCATTTTTATATACAACAATTTCATCAAGGTAAATATCCCGGTTGTAATCATAGGCCAGCCTGATTGAATCGAATTCCGGCTTTATAACTACATGCTTATGCTTCCAGCCGCATAATGTATTTTCAAGAACAGGAGTTGTTTCTGCATTAAAAACCGAGAAGTATCCAATATGAATAGTATCCATAATGGAAATTTCAGTTAAAACAGGCGCCAGGCTTTTTTGTAAGTACACGTCAATTTTTCCAGACTTCCATGCCCAATAAGTGAAAGTCCGACCATGAGTGGCCTTAGATGCATTCAACCTAATGCTGTCGTAATCAGGTGGAACAATCCAATTTTTCCTGACTTTGATCCCCCACTTTCCCCTCTTACCCTCAATTTCTGAAATGGGGTGATAATCATATTTTGTTTGTCCGGATACGTTGGCATTAAAAAAAGTTAAAACAGCAATAAAAAAGGTAATCAGAACATTACTAAAAATGGAGTGTGACTTTACAGTTTCATTTTTTGGGGGCATACNNTATTTTTTAATATTTAACCCTTAAAATGAATAGATTCGAAGTGAATCATCTTAGTGGTTGAATCGATAACAAAATAGAAATTGGGTATCTAAATGTAACACTAAGTACCCATACGTATTCATTTTAATTGCCGCGCCCCGCTATAGGCTTCCTGTTGATATATTCATTTTAATGATGAAAAGCCTCCGATGTGCTAGCAGTGCCGCGTATCGGGGTTGTGTGCTGATGCGTCCATCCGCCATGGTTCGTGTGCCACGAACCATTATTCAATAACCATCAAATTCATCAAAAAGGTTTTTTAGAAAGCCGAATTCATCGACGCCTGTCTCATAATACCTGGCTGATGAAAAGGTGTAACCCAGGTCATCTTTTGCCAGCTTCCATTTGCCTTTTACAGGATTAGCATGTATATACCGTAGTTTTTGTTCGGCAACATCCCGGCTGAATAGTTCCACACTAAGAGAATCCCGTTGCCATATCTCATATGCTTTATTAGCAGCCTTGATTTTATAAAATTCCGATTGCCCTGTTGCCTTCAGTACCTTTAAAAACTCATGCGCGCTGTATTTTAGAAAGCTGGATTGAGGTTTTTCCTTTCCATTGAGTTTGTTCTGCCTCCAGATCAAATGCAGGTGATTGGGCATCAGCACAAATGCAAACACCGTGACCAGGCCCTTACCAGATAAATATTTCAGATAATCAACAATCAGTTCCCCGTTGCCGGGTTCGTAAAGTAATGGCCGCCATTGGTGAATGGTTGCCGTAAAAAATAAATCCGGCCCAATATTGTGTGGGATTTGCGAACGGACGTCATTGTCCGATCAAGTTAACAGACGATGAACCAAGTTGGAGGGGATTTCAAATCAGTTGGCAATGTGTTTTACTTTT
>DDTB01000022.1:0-27011 GCA_002343985.1 Chitinophagaceae bacterium UBA2375
TATGATGTATGAATTATGATGTATAATTTATGATATATGATATGCCTGTTAGTGTGCTTTAGCTGGTACCTGATGCATTAGATTTTTTTATTAGAAATGTTGCGTGTTGAATGTGTCTAAGCTCCGGGGCCTGGTCTCTGACCAACCGATTTAATGTCTAAGAATGATGTGCCTGCAAATGCACTTTAGTATGAACCTTTGAACGTTTTGAACCGTTAAAAACCTTAAACCTTTTCATGACCATTCTCCCGCTCAGTGAAGGCAGCTTCACCATTGATGCCACAAAAGTTTTTGTGCCGTTCGACAAAGACACAGACGACCTGCAGCAAAGGCCTACCGGAAGCTTGCTGGTTGAAGTGCAACCCTTTCTTGTGATTTCCGGGCGCCATCATATACTGCTCGATACCGGGCTTGGCTTCACGCTTCCCGACGGAGAGATGCAGATCATGGCAAACCTTCGCAAATACGGCGTGGACGCCACAGATATTACCCATGTACTGCTCTCACACCTGCACCGTGACCATGCGGGCGGCGTGAAGGAAAAAAATGCGGAAGGCTTTACCGGGAAGCTGGCTTTTCCCAATGCCCGGTATTTCGTACACCGTGATGAATTACATTACGCCTTGCAGCATGCCGGTAAATCGTACACCGTGCCAGATTTTGATATCCTGGAAAATTCCCCGCAACGCGAACTGCTCGATGATGCCGGAACAATTGATGGAATCATTCAATACGAAAAAACCGGCGCGCATTCCAAATACCACACCGTGTTCTGGATCGGTGAGGGAAGCAACAAAGTATTTTTTGGGGCAGATGTTGCGCCACAATTACAGCAAATGAAGCGCAGGTTTGTTGCGAAGTATGATTTTGATGGAAAGAAGAGTATGGAACTACGCGCCGAATGGTGGGAGCGGGGCAAGCAGGAGTTTTGGACTTTCACGTTTTACCACGATATCAAAACGCCAACCTATCGGGCCGCCTCATAACATGTCAGTGTGCACTGTATTGATATGCACAAATATTATCAATACAGTTTTGTATAAAATAGGCCCAAAAAAAAGAGGCCTGCCCTAGACAGAGCTGGCCGTTGCTAACCTATGAAAAACACCTAATGCAAAAATATATGAATTTTTTTTACATGAACTTTTTAATAGATGATTTTTGTATTACCTGTTTGGAGTATGGAAAATGCATGAAAAAATCCCTTTCATATACGTGAAAGGGATCAATGTGCAAACAATGAAATAGTATCAGAACCCTTGCCGGTTGCGCATCATCAGCCTCGCGCCAGTTCCGGCACGTTGTTGCCGTAATTTTTTCAAGCGCTCTACCATCTGCCGGCGAAACTCGTTGTCTTTTTTGTAGAATTCATCCGTGCGGGCATTGCCTAATATTTTCACGAAGCGTTCCTGGTATTTTTTGCGGATGTTCAAGTGCGCTTCCTGGCGTTCCAGTTCAGGCATTTCCCTGCGGGTGGCTTTCATTTCATTTTCGTATTGCGCATGCACGGGCCAGAATTTCTGTGCTTCCTCTTCCGTGAGTTGCAATTCGCGCGTGATGAATGCCACATACAAAGCCTGCACTTTTTCTTCGCGTTTGGCAGGGTCCCCGCCTCCCGGTGGTTGAGCCATGGCTTGTACCCCGGCACCGAATACAAGTAAGATGATATATATAAACTTTTTCATGGTCATTAATCTTTCGCTATTCGCTTTCGAACAAATTTAGTTATTTGAACGGTCATCAATGTTCAATTCCGTCATCAGTTTTTCCAAAGTGGATTCGTCAAACAGGTATGCATCCGCATCAGGCAGGTTGCTTTCATTGCTCAGCGATGCCAGCAAGGCGGTATTCACATCCTCGCCACTTGCCTGCAGGTAACCGGTAATTTCTTCATCACTGATGCTGTTCAAAACTTTATCGTATGAATTGGTTTGCAGAATCTCACGGGCTTCCGCTACAATCACCGGCGAATAAGCCGCAGTTTCGGAATCTTTTTGATTGAAGAGGTTAAACAGGCTCAACCCGACTAAACCGGTGAGCACCGCGGCAACCGCGTAACGGAACACCGATATCCGGCTGGCCATGCGCACGACCGGGGCCGGCTTGGGCAAACGGTTCATAACCTCTTCGGCCAAACCGTCGAAATATCCCTCCGGCACGGAAAAGACCTCCCGGCGGGGAATGCTGTTAAAAATGGAAGGTAATTGATCCGCATTGTCCAACCCGGATGACTTGATCCGGTTCATGATCGCGGCAGGCAATTGGTCAAAATACCCTTCGGGTACGTTGCTATTTTGTAATGGGTTGATTGTCAGTAAAATATCGGCAGGTAGTTGGTCAAAATAACCTTCCGGAACCCTGAATACCTGGTTTCTGGGCAGGGCGGCGAGGGTAGGACTGATTTGCTCCAGTTCAGCTTGTATGTTTGGATTCGGTGACATCTGTTGTTTGACTGCCTGAGGGCCTCCGGGTTTAATGGTTCAGGATAAATTCTTCAATTTTTTTTACGGCATGGTGGTAGCTGGCTTTCAGGGAACCTTCGCTGGTTTCGAGTACCCGGCTCATTTCCTCATACGGCATCTCATCAAAATACCGCATATTGAAAACCGCCCGTTGTTTTTCGGGCAGCCTTTGAATGGCCATCTGCAGTTTCCATTCGAGCTTATTGCCATCAAAATCCCTGTCTGCTTTCAATTTATGTTCCAGTCCCTGCTCATCGTCTGCATCACTGTGCAGGGAACTGGTGCTCCTTTTTTTCTGCTGTTCGATAAAACTCAGGCTCTCATTAGTGGCAATGCGGTACAACCAGGTGTAGAGTTGGCTGTCTTCCCGGAAATTGTCGAGGCTCTTCCATACTTTAATAAACAGGTTTTGCAGCACATCGTTCGCGTCTTCGTGGTCTACTACCAAGCGGCGGATATGCCAATACAATTTTTCCTGGTATTTACGGATGATCCGCGTAAATGCCGCTTCTTTTGTCGCCTCCTGGCGAAATAATGCTAATAGTTCCTTATCGTCTGTTTCCGGGGCCATAGTTGTTTGATCGCTGACGAAATTAAAAAAACCAATCGTATGATTGGTTTTTATCTTGATGGTTTAATGCGCTTTTGTTATTTTTTTCTGGAAATGGCTTTTTCGGCGGCCGCTACGATATTTGCCGCGTCGAGCCCGTACTTCAGCAATAATTCCTGCGGCTTGCCACTTTCTCCGAATGTATCGTTGGTACCTACGTATTCCATCGGCACCGGAAGGTTGCGGGCGGCTACCTGCGCTACGCTGTCGCCCATGCCACCAATGATGTTATGTTCTTCGGCCGTTACGGCGCAGCCTGTTTTTGTGATTGACGCGATAATGGCTTCCTGGTCGATGGGTTTGATGGTATGAATATTGATAAGGTCAACGCTGATGCCCTTTGATTCGAGGATGCGTGCGGCTTCCACGGCGATCCACACCATGTGCCCGCAGGCGAAAATCGATACATCCTTGCCATCGCCTAATTTCTGAGCCTTGCCCAACACAAAATCTTCTTCCTTCGTAAATATCGGCCACACGGGTCGCCCGAAACGCAGGTACACAGGGCCGTCTACTTTGCTGATGGCTTTGGTCGCCGCCTTGGTTTGGTTGTAGTCGGCGGGTACCACAACGGTCATGCCCGGAAGCATTTTCATCAACCCGATATCTTCGAGGATCTGGTGCGTCGCACCGTCTTCCCCGAGGGTCAGTCCTGCATGCGATGCGCAGATTTTTACATTCTTGTTGCTATACGCGATGCTCTGGCGAATCTGGTCGTACACGCGCCCTGTAGAGAAATTCGCGAAAGTAGTGGTGTATGGGATCATGCCCCCGATGGTTAAACCCGCGGCCATACCCATCATATTGGCTTCGGCGATGCCGCACTGTATGAAACGCTCGGGGAACTCCTTCATAAAGCCATTCAGCTTCAGCGATCCCGCGAGGTCGGCGGTGAGCGCTACAATGCGCTTGTTGTCACGGGCAGCCTCGAGGATGCCATCTCCAAAACCACTGCGGGTGTCTTTATTTCCGGTTACTTCGATATTCGATAACATAAATGGATGTTGATTTGCTGTTTGTTTGCTGCTGTATCAATTCAACCGCGCATCGGTGCGTTTGAATATATCTTCTTCCTGTTTTAATTTTTTCTCCCAGTTCCATGCCGTGCGCATCATATCCTGCAGGTCGTATTTCGGGTTCCAGCCCAGCACCTGGCGCGCTTTTTCGTTATTCGCGTAAATGGCGATGACATCGCCTGTCCTGCGCCCGCCAATCTGGTAATTAAGTTTTTCGCCGCTCACTTTTTCAAACGCGTCAATCACTTCCAACACCGTGTACCCGTTACCGGTACCCAGGTTAAAGACTTCGCAGTTTGATGCATTCCTTTTTTCGATCAGGTAGTTCAGCGCCAGGGTGTGCGCGTGCGCGATATCGCATACATGAATGAAATCGCGGAGGCAGGAGCCGTCACGCGTCGGGTAGTCGTTACCGAAAACCTGCATCTGCGGAAGTTTGCCAATGGCTGTTTGCGTGATGGCAGGCACCAAGTTGGCGGGCCTTCCCAACGGGATTTCGCCGATCATGTTTGAAGGGTGCGCGCCTACCGGGTTGAAATACCGGAGCAAAATAGACTGCACTTTGTTGCTGCTGACGGTTTGCCGCACAATATGCTCGCCCATTTGTTTGGTGGAACCATAGGGCGATTCCGCTTCCTTCGTGATGGTTTCTTCCGTAACTGGAATGCTGTCGGGATTGCCATACACAGTGCAGGATGATGAAAACACGAAATGCGGCACCTGGAATGTTTCCGCGCAGCGCATGATATTGATGAGCGAGAGCAGGTTGTTTTCAAAATACATCAGCGGCTTCTCCACCGATTCGCCAACGGCTTTGTAGGCCGCGAAATGGATGATGCCAGCGATGTCGGGGTTTTCCTGGAACACGGCATGCGTATCGTCGAATACACACAGGTCAACCGTGTAATTCTTCACTTTGATGCCGGTAATTTTTTCGACGCCGTCAAGGATGTTAGGCTTACTGCGGCTGTTGTTGTCAACCGAAATGACCTGGAAACCGTTTTCCAGCAGATCAACGATGGTATGTGCGCCAATGTATCCGCAACCACCGGTAACCAGAATTTTTTTCATGTTGCAAAGAAAGTGAAAAAATGCAGAAAAATCGGTATATACTTGCAATGCGCTACGCGCGCTGAAATAAGCCATGACCACCGCCATCATCATCAGTTTATGCATCCTTGTGCTCCTGGCTTATCTCTTCGATATCACGGCATCCCGCACCCGCATACCTTCCGTGATATTGTTGCTGGCCACGGGCTGGCTGGTCCGTCAGGGCGCTGAAAAATTTTCTGTGTACCTGCCCGATTTATCGCCCATCCTCCCGGTACTGGGAACCGTGGGCCTTATCATGATTGTGCTGGAAGGCTCCCTGGAGCTGGAGCTCAACCGCAGTAAGGGCCCCATGATCCGCAAATCATTCATCCTCGCCCTGATACCCTTGCTGGTGCTGGCATTCGGGTTATCGTATGTATTGCAGTATTTTGGGGAAGACCGGTTTAAAGACAACCTCGTGAACACGATCCCGCTCTGCGTCATCAGCAGCGCCATCGCCATCCCCACCGCCCGCTCGCTGGTTAAAACAAACCGGGAAGTGGTGGTGTACGAAAGCAGTTTTTCGGATATCCTCGGGGTATTGTTTTTCAATTTTATCGCGCTGAACGCGGTCATCAACATACAAACCTTTGGCATATTCATTCTGCAGATCCTGTTGATTGTGCTGATTTCATTTGTGTCAACTATAGGCTTGTCATTTTTACTGAACCGCATCGAGCATCATATCAAATTTGTACCGATAGTGATGCTGGTGATTTTGATTTATGCCATTTCCAAAATTTACCACCTGCCCGGGTTGATTTTCATTATGGTGTTCGGGCTGTTCCTCGGCAACCTCGATGAACTGAAACATGTGAAATGGATTGCCCGGCTCAGGCCCGATGAACTCGATGCACAGGTGCGTGTATTTAAAGACCTGATCGCGGAAGGCACATTTTTGGTGCGTATTTCTTTTTTCATCCTGTTCGGATTTTTAATTGATACGCATGAACTGCAGAACCCCAACACATTGCTCTGGTCAGTTGGGATTGTGGCCGCCATCCATGTGGTGCGCGCCATTCAACTTCTGATCACCGGTTTGCCCATGATGCCTTTGGTATTCATCGCCCCCAGGGGTTTGATCAGCATATTGTTATTCCTGTCCATTGCGCCGGAAAACCGCGTGCCGCTGGTGAATGATTCACTATTGATACAAGTGGTGGTGTTGTCGGCTTTAATGATGATGCTGGGCATGATGTTCAGCAAGCGCGATAAATCCGATACTGAAAACATTGTGCATAACAGCCATGTATAGACGAAAATATTGTTAGCGCGCCTCTGAAAACCCCATTTCTTTTTTTATTTGTACCTTTGCCATTCTGTTACTACCATTCGCGCCTGTTTCCAGCGGGCCAGGTTGTAAAAACGATTGTTCACCGGTTGTGTCAACCATAAATTGATTGCCATGATTACAGTCATTATTCCCGCGTTGAATGAAGAAGAAACCATCTGTGAAGTGGTGCAATACGCCGCCGGGCAGCCGGGTGTAACGGAAGTTATTGTTGTGGATGATAAATCATTGGATGCCACGGTACAAAAGGCCACACAGGCCGGCGCAAAGGTGATAACCAGCACCAAACTGGGCAAGGGCGCTTCCATGAAAGATGGGTTGCTCTGCGCGAAGAATAACATTGTGGTATTCCTGGATGCAGACATACATCCATATCCCGAAGGCACCATTGCCAAGCTCACGGATCCCATTGTACAAGATAGCGCGGATTTTGTGAAAGCCTGTTTTTCGCGGAACGCGGGCCGTGTCACTGAACTGGTTGCGAAGCCCTTGCTGAATATCTTATTCCCCGAACTGGCGCATTTTGAGCAACCGCTCAGTGGCATGATAGCGGGCAAGAAGGAATTTTTGGCACATGTACATTTTTATGATGATTACGGCGTGGATATCGGCTTGTTGATTGATATGCATTTGATGAAGGCGCGCATCACGGAAGTGAATATCGGTTATATTGAAAACAACAGCAAACCCTGGCAGGAGCTGGGAAAAATGAGCCGTGAAGTGGCCAGGGCCATTTTAAGCAAAGCCAATCATCAACAAAAGAATGAATTTAACCTGGAGGAACTCAGGACAATGTCCATGATCCGCGACCAGATGGAATTTGCCATCAAGGAAAGTTTGATGGGATTAGAGAAGATGGCGGCCATAGATATGGACAATACCCTGCTGATGGGCCGTTTCATTGATACCTGTGCGGAAAAGTTTGGCTTTGTAAAAGAACTCATTGACATCCGCAGCATGGACAATGATGCCATCATCACTACCAAGAATATCGCTCGTTTGATGAAGGGTATAACATTGTCGGAAGTGCTGGAAGTGGCGGACAGTATCCCCATGGTGCCCGACGCGGTGGAAGTGATCACGGAGCTGAAGGACAGGGGTTATGTGGTGGGATTGATCAGCGACAGTTACGATATTGTGGTGAACCATATCATGCGCAAAGCGGGCGCCGATTTCAGCCTGAGCAATGAGCTTGAGTTTTCAAACAGCGTAGCCACCGGTGAAGTGAAACTGCCATCTTTCTTCTTTAATCAGCCGGGCGCATTGTGCAGGCATACTTTGTGCAAAACACATGCGCTCGAATACATCCTTAACCGCTATGGCATCCGCATGAATAACACCATTGCCGTTGGTGATAGCGCCAACGACCTCTGCATGGTCAGGCATGCCGGTGTGGGTGTGGCATTCCGGTCGGGCAATGAATTGCTCAACGCGATAGCCGATAAAAAAATCACGGAGCCCTCTTTCAGGGAATTGCTGAGCGTGGCGTAACGGGAATGTGTAAACGAAATAATATCGGGCTTACTGCAACAGCGCCCGGAGCAGGTAGAATGTCAGCGCCGAGAGGATACCGCTGATGGGGATGGTGAGGATCCAGGCCCAGAGCAGGTTCACGGTCACGCCCCAGCGAACGGCGGAAAGCCTTTTGGTAGCGCCTACGCCAATGATGGAACCGGTGATGGTATGCGTGGTACTCACAGGGATCTTCAATGCTTCCGTAACAAAAAGCGTGATGGCACCCGCTGTTTCGGCAGCCACACCTTCGAATGGCGTTACCTTGGTGATTTTGGTGCCCATCGTTTTTACAATCTTCCAACCACCACTCATAGTGCCCAATGCGATGGCCGCGTAGCAGGAAAGCGGTACCCACCAAACCATATTGTCGAGGCTGTACAAATTCGGGTTATAGGCGATCAGGGCAGCCATGATGATACCCATCACTTTTTGCGCGTCGTTGCCACCATGCCCGATGCTGAACGCGGCAGAAGAAACAAGCTGCAGCCTTTTAAACCAGGTATTGGCCCTGCTGGCATGCAGGCTGTTTAAAAACAACGTGAATGAAGCCATGATCACAAGGATGGAAGCCAGCAATATCCATTTGAAATTGGTTGAATGAAAAATGACTTTCATCGCGTAAGACTCAAAATGTGATTTGAGTTTGGCAGGGTCGGTCACCATATTTTGCTGCAGGAAAATGGCCACGCCTGCGAACACCAGGAAGGCTATGATCTTAGGCATCCAGCCTTTCCGGAAGGAATGAATAAACCATAGCGATATGATAAAGGCCATGATCATGCCCACAACCGGCGCGAGGAAAATGAAGGAAACGGTTTTTATGATCGGCTCCGAATTGATTGAGCCGAAACCGCCAAAAGCGATGGCTGCGCCCGCGAAACCACCGATCAGTGTATGAGAGGAAGAAGATGGTATGCCATACCACCAGGTAAGCAGGTTCCAGGTAATGGCGCCAATCAGTCCCGCGAAAATTACAAGGAGCATATCGTGTCCGGATACCACTTCCGTCTTCACGGTTTTGGCGATGGTGTTGGCAACGCCATGGTCTTTAAAAATGAAAAAGGCCGCGAAGTTGAATAAAGCCGCCCACAGCACAGCTTGTCCGGGCGTCAGCACTTTGGTAGATACAACGGTGGCAATGGAGTTGGCCGCATCGTGAAAACCATTGATATAGTCGAATATCAGGGCGAGCGCGATGATGATGATCAGCAGGGTCATAAGCTGTGGTTGACTGGGCTTCTTCTGTTTCGGTTACGCGTATTTCACAATGATGGACTCAATCACATTGGCCACATCCTCACATTTATCGGTCACGGTCTCCATGATCTGGTAGATCTCCCGTTTCTTGATTACTTCTTTGGCATCGGGTTCAGTGGCAAACAGTCGCTCAATACTCATATCAAAAATATCGTCTCCCTGGTTTTCGATGCTGTTGATGGCCACCAGCGCATCGGTGATCTGGCGCATGTTTTTCATATTGCGCAATTCCGTCACCGCTTTATGCACCTGTACGCAACCCAGCGCGATCAGGTCACCCATTTTCTGGATGCCGATATCGTTGGGGTCTACATGGTAAAAATTTATTTTTTTGGCAGAAGCGTAAATATAATCCGCGATGTCGTCGAGTGAAGTGGCGAGGTAATGTATGTCTTCACGGTCAAACGGGGTGATGAAGTTTTTTCCCAGCTCAGTGAAAATCTGGTGCGTGTACTCATCATTTATATGCTCCATGTCTTCAACTTCCTTGATCAGTTTTCCCCTTTTCTCAAAATCGGGTTCGTGCAGGATCTCTTTCAGTTTATTTCCCATCTTCACCAATACTTCCGACACATTTTCAAACAGTTGATAGAAAACTCGATCTTTGGGGAGGAAAATTTTGAGCAGGTTGTTAAAGGCCATGTGAAAAAATTTAGGCAAAATTAAAATTATCGCTTTCTTTGGGGCCAGTCCGGGAATTGGTAATGATTTGTTAACATAGAGGTAACACAGAATTATTATAGTTAAACATACGAAAAATACCCCAAGTGTCACGAAAACTCCTGCTGATCTTTTGTTCCCTTTGCATATATGGGTTTGCCCATGCGCAGTTCCTGATGGATATGGTGGATACTACAACGGAAACGGGTAGGGGCATTTTGAGTGTATATAAAAAATATGACCACCTGCGGTTTACAGGATATATCCAGCCGCAATATCAACTGGCCGGCGAAAAGGGGTCAGAGAGTTTTGAGGGAGGGGATTTTTCTGAAAATGTGAGCAGCCGCTTTATGCTGCGCCGTTCAAGGGTGCGCATTGATTATGTGCACTATTACAGGGATGACCGTCCCGGTGTTCAATTTGTGTTTCAGTTTGATGCCAACGAACGCAGTTTTACCGTAAGGGATGTGTGGGGCCGCCTGTTTGAAAACAAATACAAGCTTTTTTCATTTACCACGGGCATGTTCGCGAGGCCATTTGGGTATGAAGTCAACCTCAGCAGTTCCGACAGGGAAAGCCCGGAGCGTGGGCGCATGAGCCAGATCATGATGAGAAGCGAACGCGACCTTGGGGCCATGGCGACTTTCGACGCCAGGAAAAAAGTCAAAAACTTTAATTACCTGAAAATAGATGCCGGTGTGTTTAACGGGCAGGGCATCAACGCCGCGGGTGATTTTGATAACCATAAAGATTTTATCGGAAGGGTTTCCTTAAAGCCATACCCGCTCTCTAAAAAAATGACATTATCCGCAGGGGGCTCGGTGTTAATAGGCGGTTTGGAAAACAATACAAGGTATCATTATACCACCGTCCGCGACGGCAATGGCTGGAAGGAGCAGGTGGATTCATCACTAACCAATATCGGCCGTATCTCTAAACGCAGGTATTTTGGCGCGGATGCACAATGGAAAATTGCCAATAAAAAAGGCTTTACGGAATTGAGGGCCGAATTCATTGCAGGTACGCAAACAGGCACAGCGTTGAGCCCGGAAACACCCAATAAACTACCGGAAGCCAATGAGGGCTTCCACGAACGGCGTTTTTCCGGGGCGTATTTCTATTTCCTACAGCATATATTTTCAAGCAAGCACCAGTTATTGGTGAAGTATGATTGGTACGACCCGAATAGCCGGGTATCAGGGATGGAAATTGGCAGGCCCGGCTCAAACCTGGGCGCCGCGAATATCAGGTACCAAACGCTGGGGCTGGGCTATATTTATTATATGAATGAAAACGCCAAACTGGTATTGTATTACGCGATGGTGCACAATGAAAAAACCAGTTTGCCCGGGTTTGACAAAGACCTGGACGATAATGTATTTACCTGCCGGTTACAGTTCCGGTTTTAGCCTTTTTTGATGCTGGTAACCTTTGCTTAACTTTCGCTTCACGCTCCGGTAACATTGCCTTCGTCTCTTTGCGGAAACATTTGAAGGCATGAGAGCAGTTCTACTGATTATCCAGGTTTTGTTTTGGGGAGTAGCGGCCGGACAAAGCATTAAACTGACCGGTAAGGTGAGCAACCAGCGCAATGAAGCGGTTGCGGGAGCCACCATTAAAGTTTCCGGGGCAAGCACGGCTGTGACCACCGATGTGGAAGGCCGGTACCAGATCAGTTTACAGCCTGGCGTAAAATATACCATCGACATTTCGGCTGTGGGTTATAAAACCAAATCTGTCAGCGATGTGGATGTAGCCGCTAACCAGGATAATGAACTCAATATCATCCTCGAAACGGCATCCAAGCAGCTTGAAGGGGTTACCGTAGTGGCCAGTTCCAGGCGCCAGGAAAGCACACAGGCTTTACTTAGTTTTCAACGAAACAATACCGCATTATCCAGTGGCCTTGCCGCTGATTTCATTCGCCGTACCCCTGATAAAAATACGGGTGAAGTGTTGCGCAGGGTGAGCGGCGCTTCGATACAGGATAATAAGTTTGTGGTGGTGCGTGGATTGAGCGACAGGTACAATAACGCATACATCAATAACGCGGCTTTGTCGAGTACGGAGCCCGATAAAAAAGCTTTCTCTTTTGATGTCATCCCATCTTCCCTGATCGACAATATCATTATTAACAAAACGGCTACACCTGATATCACAGGCGAGTTTGCCGGTGGTTTGATCCAGATCCAGACTAAGGATATTCCCACTTCCAACCAGTTGATGGTGGGAATGAGTATGGGCTTCAACACCCAATCGGTGTTCGGAGATTTTGTGAGCAACGAACGCGGGTCTTCCGATTTTCTCGGGTTCGCGAACGACAGGAAGATACCGTCATCTTATCCCAAAAAATATCTTGATTATTCCAAACTTCCGGTAGAACAAAGGCTGGCCATCGCGCGATCTTTCAGCAATGATTCATATCGCGAAGTGAACTCAACAGCCCTGCCGATTCAACAGTACAACCTCACCTGGGCCAATGTGAAAAAGTTCGGAAAGGGCCATACCATTGGTTCTGTGCTCGGCGTTACATACCGCCAGTCGAAGCTGATGTTCGACGCGAGCAAATCATTGTATGAGAAAGGGGATAACGGACAATTGTTTTTTGATTACAACGACCGCCAGAATAAATACGCGGTGAATGTAGGCGCCATCGCCAACATTGCCTGGACGTACAAGAAACATAAGATTGCATTTAAGAACCTGTTCAACCAGTTGCTGGAAGATAATTATTACACACGCAACGGCATCAACACCGAAAACCTGCAGGATGTATTGCTAAGGTCGTCCGTGCTCAACCAGCGCAGCCTCTATTCTGGACAGTTGGAAGGAACGCACGAGTTACCCATCAAGCGCATCAAACTGAACTGGAACCTGAACCTGTCTATCAATGATAAATCGCAGCCAGACCTGCGGGTACAGACATACGGTAAAACCATTGGCGCCAACGAACCATACCGCATCAACCTACGCGGCAATAATACCAACCGCTTTTTCAGCGAGCTGAACGATAAATCATTTGGTTACAACGCGTCACTGACCATGCCTTTTGAACTGGGCGCTTTCCGCCAGAGCCTGAAGATTGGTGGCAGTGCGACAGTACGCCTGCGTGATTTCAGCGCTTACATTTTCGGGTATGCGGAGCCGTCAGATGCGTCATTGATCACACTTCCTTATGATCAGATCTTCGCCCCTGAAAATATCCGCGAAGGTGGCTTCCAGATGATCACGGACCTGCAGAACCCGCAGGATAAATATTATGGCGTATCAGCGCTCAGTGCGGGTTATATCATGCTCGACAATAAAATTAACGAGAAATTCAGGCTGGTATGGGGAGGGCGTTTGGAATATTTTGAACAGTTCCTGAAGTCGAATATTCAGGGTACCGACAAGGCACAGATTGTGAATACCGATAAAATGGATTTCCTTCCTTCACTGAACCTCACGTTCAGCCCGAATAACAAAACGAATATCCGCTTAGCGGGTTCTCGCACGGTGGCCAGGCCGGAGTTCAGGGAGATCGCGCCATTTGCTTTCTTTGATTTCGAGCAGATCGCATCAACTGCCGGTTCACCAGATTTGAAACGCAGCAGCATCCTCAATGCCGATATCCGTTATGAGTATTATCCTAAAGCAGGCGAAGTGTTGTCGCTCGGCGCATTCTATAAAAATTTCACTGACCCTATTGAATTGAGGTTGAACAGCGCGAGTGTGGCCACCCGCCGCCAGTATGAGTTCCAGAACGCAGCTGATGCAAACCTCTTTGGCATCGAAGCGGAATTCCGTAAGAACCTTGGGTTTATCAATGGTTCTGAGAACAGTTGGTTGAGCAGGGTTTACTTTAATGGTAACGCTTCCGTAATTTTTTCTGAAGTGAACCTGGGTAATGTTGATGCCAGCGGACAAAAGCTTCCATCTACCTCCAGGCCATTACAGGGCCAAAGCCCATACCTGGTGAACGCAGGTTTCCAATACGATGGAAAAAAAGGTACCAGCGCGTCTGTTTTGTATAACAGGATCGGTGAACGCCTCGCGCTGGTAGGCAACAGCGATTTCGGGGATATCTATGAGAAGCCCAGGAACCTGGTGGATATCCAGGTGAGCCAGAAAGTCATGAAGAACAAAGGGGAACTTCGTTTAACCGTAAGCGATATTTTCAACCAGGCTTTCGCCACTTACGAAAACAGGGATACCAAAAAGGCATTCTCCGCAACAAGCGACAGGTATTTCAGCAGGTTCACCCCGGGAACCACCATCACCATCGGCTTTAACTACAATTTCGACCTCGGAAAAAAATAAATCATACATCATAAATCATACATCATAAATCATACATCATACATCACAAATCAACTATTTAAACATACACTCATGAAAAAATCATTCTCTTTAATCCTCTTAGCGGCCACGATGATCACCGGTTGCGTGAAAGTGGATATTGATGATTCTGTAACCAACAACGGATCTTCCGGTGGCGGAACATTTGGTACGCTGCAGGAACAAATCATTGCCACCAAAGTGCTGACAGGAAACATTGATGAAGTGGTGGAACTTCCAAAGGGCAAATACACACTGAAAGGATATGTGTTTGTAACAGACCGTGCCACATTGCGTTTCGCGGCCGGTTCAATCATTGTGAGCGATACCGTACAAAAAGGCGCCCTGATTGTAGAACGCAACAGCCGTTTGTTTGCAGAGGGTACCGAAACAGAGCCTATCATCTTCACTTCCGGTAAGGCACCGGGCAGCCGTACGCCGGGCGATTGGGGCGGTATTGTTTTATTGGGCAACGCGCCAACAAACCGCAGCACCACACCAATCATCGAAGGTGGTATCAACAGCCAGTACGGAGGAAATATCCCAACAGATAACAGCGGTGTCCTGAAATATGTACGCATTGAATTCGCAGGAATCGCCGCCGATCCCAACTCAGAGATCAACGGATTGACACTCGGTGGTGTGGGTAGTGGCACTACGTTGGAAAACATCCAGGTATCTTATGGCAATGACGATGCGTATGAGTTTTTCGGTGGAACCGTAAATGCCAAAAACCTGATCGCTTTTGCCACAGCGGATGATGATTACGATTTTGACTTTGGTTATACTGGACGTATCCAGTTTGGTATCACGCTTCGCGATCCCCAGTTTGTGGATGGTGGTGATGCCGGAAATGGTATTGAGTGCGATAACGACGGAACAGGTACAGTAGCCACTCCGCGCACGCGCCCGGTGTTGAGCAATTTTACCTTCTGCGGTCCTAACGGTGCAGCCAATACAGCCGCCAACCATAATTTCAATACCCGCTGGAGGCGCTCAACTTTGTTTGTATTGCGCAATTCGATCCTGATGGGTTATCAGAAAGCAGGTTTCCAGTTTGAAAGCGATTCAACAGCGCAAGGTTATATCGATGGTCGTTCATCATTCCGTCATAACCTCGTACATGCTGTAGCAGACCCTTACCGCGTATCAAGTACCAGCCTGATCAATGCTGCAGCCGTTCAGGCCCAGGCAGAAGGCGTAGACAGTTGCCGCACATTCAGCAGCGCCGATGCCATTATGCTGGAATCACCATTTAACCTTACAGCACCGAACTTCGCGCCCAAAGCGGGAAGCCCAGCAACTGCAGCTAATGCAGCCAGCTTTACCGGCTTGTCGAATTTCACCCCAACCACTTATGTTGGCGCGGTGGGAAGCACAAACTGGTTACAGGGCTGGACGAGCTTTACGCCCAAAACCAATGTGTATTAATCATTTCTCTTGTGCCTCTAAGAATATGGCCGCTTACCTTTGTGTGAGCGGCTTTTTTTATGCATGCTTAACCCTTTGATATGAAACGGCAAATTTTACTTCTTTCTTTTTGTATCACTGTTGCGGGTATGTTTTCCTGCCAACAACCGGATCCAGCAAACAAGCGATCGGGACAGTCGGATCCTGAAAGCCAATCAACTCAAGACCCTGTGGATGATTATCACGGCCAGCCAATATCCGTGCTCGATCCTCGTGTATCCGGCACCGATAGTATGGTATTTGTATTCTACACAGATCCATACACGAAGGATTCCCTCAGGTACACCCGATATTATACAAGCTATCATTCGAAAGACACAAACCATTTGTCTGTTTTGATGAAAGCCCTGCAGGATGATACGGAAAGGTTTTCAAAGCCAAAGCCATGCCGGAACGAAGGAAAAATCTGGTGTTTCCGGGAAGGCACTGTGCTGCAGACCATTTATTTCTCGACCAGGCAACCTGGATGCCATTTTATATACTTCATCAAGAATGGCCAGTTTTATTTTTCTTCCTTACCGTCTAGCCTGGAAGTTTTGCTGGGTTCGTTGAAGAAACTCGCGGTGGAAGAACCAAACCAGGGGAAAGATTGACCAGCCCGATGGGTAAAAGACTTTGATATACTGTTGTTTATACATTATTTCGGGGATGGCCCAAAACTTAATATGAAGAAATTGTTATCATTTTGTACCTTCAGTCAGACTCCGGCAGGCTATGAAGGCTGTTTTCTACATATTATCCCTTGTTTGCCTGTGCATACAGGTAAAGGCCCAGGATCAGCCCGCGGCATTTATCCGTTTTTTTGCTGACAGCATACCCGTTCAGGCAGCGGCCTTGAAGCGTGTGGAGCCCTCAGTTTCCATTACTCAGCAATCAGTCGTTGATTTTTATGCGGGCATGGAAATGTCGTCTGCCAAAGAGTTGACGCAAGGCCTGATGGCGTTCAGGGACAAGCACCAGTTGAACGACTGGCTGTATTACCAGTTGATCCGGAGAACGGCGCAATTAATCAGTCCGAAGGCCGAGCAATACGAGAGGTACACTTTATACAAGTGGTATTTTCTGCTGGCATCGGGTTACGATGTCCGGCTCGCGATGTATGAACACAGGCTCCTGATGTATGTGCAAAGCGACGATAAGATTTTTGATATCCCATTGTTTCAAAAAGACGGCAAGCAATATGTTTGCCTGAACATCCACGATTTTGGCCCGGTGAATATGGAGGCGGTTGCCCTGAGCCCGATTGAGTGCCCGGCAACCGGTTCTAAAAAATCATTTCAATACCAGGTGAAGAAAATACCGGCTTTCAGGCAGGAAGCATATGAAGAGAAGGAATTGGTGTTTTATTATCATGACAGGGAAGACAGGTTCAGGATCAGGCTTAACCCTGAGTGGAACGCGTTGTTTACCAATTACCCATCTCTTGATTTTGAAGATTATTTCAACATTCCCATGGGCCAGTTAACATACAACAGCCTGATCCCGGTGTTGAAGAAAAAAGTCAGGAAGATGAAGCTTGCGAAAGGTGTGGACTACCTGATGCAGTTTACCCGGCATGCTTTCCCATATGAAAATGACCTGGCAGCTTTTGGGAAAGAGAAACGGTTGTCGCCTGAACAAACATTGTTTTACCAGTACAGCGATTGCGATGACCGTGCGGCATTGTTTTATTATCTTGTCAAAGAGATATATAACCTGCCCATGATCGCGCTGATGTATCCCGACCACATCACCATCGCGGTAGCTTTTGACCACCCGATTGGGGAGCCGATCCTGTATAACGGGCGCGCATACACGCTCTGTGAACCAACGCCACAACCGCAACAAACGGCTCTTGGGCAAATCCCCGAAAACCGCAGGCACCAGGCTTTTGAGGTGGTGTATGCTTACATGCCAGTGACTAAATGACCTGCCTTTTGTGAAGTTTGCAGCATCCTCTCGGAGCTGTTTGCTTTGAGTGGATGGCCGTTTGTCGCGGGCTTTTGCAGTTTGAACCCTGACAGTAACTTACCCAGCACATCTGCTAATTGATTGGGATAGTTGACCTTGATGCGGTCATTTGATTGGAGCCATTTTTCTATTTTCTTAACCTTGTTTTTCTTGAGGTTTTTCAACACCGGTACGCCCATTTCTGATAATGCCGTAGCATTGCAATATTGTTCATATTGGTTTTTCATGGGCACTACCAGTAATTTCTTCCCCATGAACAGCGCTTCAGCAGGTGTTTCAAAGCCTGCGCCAGTTATGATCCCTTCGCAAGCGGTAAAGCTCGAAATAAAATCATAGTTGTTAACAGGCCTTATCCAGCAATTGCCATCCGCATAATTTTTCTTTGATTTTTTAGAGAATATATGCCATTGTACGGAAGGGAATGACTGGAAAAATGAGATCAGTTTATGATCCGCATAGGCCGGAAGGTACACCGTATAATGCCCGAGGTTGCGGATGTATGCATGCCTGATTTCAGAACGGATGATGGGTGTGAATATGTCTGTATCGTAGGATTGAAAATGAAAACCGATGCTCTTAATGCATGGCGCGAAATGTTTCAACACCATCCAGGCTAACGGGTCCGGCGCTTTTGGTTTTGGGGCCTTTGGATTGATAACGGCTGATTGATGGCTCAGCGATACGCAGGGTATGTTCCTCATTTTACAGGCCCAGGCGCTGAGAGGTTCAAAGTCATTGATCACGAGGTCGTATTGTTCAACAGGGATGCTCCTGACCTCCTCCATAAATTTTTTTGCCTTGATGGATTTTATGGTTTTTACAAAATCGATGCCGCCCTTTTTACCAAAAGAGAAACTTAGGCCTTTTCTCCTGTATTTGATGAAATGGTTTAATCCTACTTCAGATTCTGTACCGCTGACCAATACATCCACTTCTACCATCTTCTCCAGTTCGGGTAAAATTTCATTGGCCCGGCTGATATGTCCATTCCCTGTGGCTTGTACTGCATAAAGGACCTTCATGTGATTTGAATTTTATGCAAAGTTTGATCTTATGGTTGATATGCGGGATGAACAAATTATTAAGTTGATAAACCCTGTCGGGGTTATAACCCCGACAGGGTTGGGATTTTGAAAATAACGATTCGGTAACATTTTTGTCATGATTAGGTTATACCCTATATAAAACTTTGACAAACCATTGAATGATGTTGGACATCAGGCAATTTATCTTCATCCTGCCCCTCTTTATTAGCTCAGCGCTTACCGCGCAATTCTCTTCCGCTAAACATGTTATCATAGTTGCGATTGACGGGTTCCGATGGCAGGAACTTTTCCATGGCGCTGATTCTTCTGTATTGTTTGATCACAGGCAGGTGAAAGATACGGCCATGATGAAAACCTTGTTTTGGGATGAGGATCATAAAGAAAGGCGTAAAAAGCTCATGCCTTTTGTCTGGAATTATTGGGCATCCCGTGGACAGCTTTGGGGCAACCAGTCTTTAAACAGCAAAGTATCCGTGCAAAATCCATACAGGCTCTCATACCCGGGATACCATGAGATGTTGAACGGGTTTATTGACCACCGGATCAAAACCAATAAGCCCAAAAAAGGGAAGAAAAACAATATTCTTCACTACATAGCTTCCCGTGATGATTTCCAGGGGCGCGTGGCTCTGTTTGGATCATGGGAGAGGTTTAAGGATATGGTTGATACAGGATTTGTTGCGGTGAATGCCGGTTATCAAATATTCGAAGCCAAACAACCTGGTCCGGATTTGCGTAGCGCCAATGAAGCCATTGAATTTTCTGCCTATAAGCACCTGGGCACAAGGCCGGATATGCTCACATTCAGCATGGCGAAAGATTATATGAGGGCCACACACCCCAGGCTCATGTTTATTGGTTTGGGGGAAACCGACGAATTCGCGCATCACCGTCAGTATGACCTTTACCTCAACCAGGCATCGTTGATTGATAAGATGCTCTGTGAACTGTGGACCCTGATTCAACATGACCCGTATTATAAAGATCAAACATTGCTCATTGTTACCACTGACCACGGCAGGGGAAGGGCGCAAAATAACTGGCACCGCCATGGGTTCATGGTTCCCGGATCCCAGGAAACATGGATCATGATGATGGGCGCCGGTGTAGAACCGTTGGGTGAAATGGAAAATATGCCTTCGGTCAGGTTGCGCCAGATTCCATCATTGATTTCATCAAGTCTCGGGCTTCAATACCAGCCCAACCATCGCGTGGCTGCATCGTTCATCCGCTTGAAACCGTTACCTGGTAAAGATCAGGCCCTGCTCTATGGCATGAATCTCCATGAACCAGGTAAAAGATAAATCTTCAGTTAATATTCAGGTTACATAGCGCGAATACTTTTGCGTATGCCGATTGTACAAAAATTACTGATCATCTGCGTGGTTGCATACATCCTCTATTGGTTGTTTGCCATCCTGTATTTTTGCTGGCTGTCTGTTTCATTGCAAAAAGCAGACATTGATAAATTCCGCGAAGTGCTGGGGGGAAAATGCCAGTACAAATATGTAAACAATGAAATCCGGCGCTACAAGTGGGATAAATACTGGGTGGTTCTGCGTGCGCATTTCACCGATGACGGAAAGCGTGTTAAAAGGCCCTTTCGCTTTTTGATTGATATCAGGCCTTCATGCGTTTTTTAGTAAGAAGTATGAATCGTTACCCGGTTGTACTTTTCGCGGAACTGCCGGAAAAATCCTCCAGCATCATTTTAAAAATTTGCGCTGTACGCAGGTACGATGATTCTTCCATGATCTCAGATGGATGGTAAGATTGAGCCAGGCTGTCGTTGCCATATTCATACAGCGTCCATGCGTCACCGGTATATTCCATCGCCGTCAGGTTCTCAACCCAATCGCCGGTGTTCATATAACAGACATGGCCTGTTTTGGCTCGGATTGTTTTTTTAGTTGGTTGATGGATATGCCCGCAAATCACATTCTGGTAACCATTTTCAATGGCAATGCCGGCAACGGTCTGCTCGAAATCATTAATAAAACTGACCGCTGATTTCACGGATTGCTTGATTTTTTTCGACATCGAAATCCGGCCCCTGCCCATTTTTTCACTGAAGAAGTTGATGAGTGTATTCAAATGGATCAGGCTGTCGTATCCAATTGCCCCAAGCCTTGCCAGCCATTTGCTATGCCTCATGGTTACATCAAAAACATCCCCATGGAAAATCCAGGTCTTTTCCCCATTGTCGTGGTGGATGAGCATTTTATTGACAATATGAAAATCGCCGAGGCTGAAATGTTCAAAACGCCTCAGCATTTCATCATGGTTTCCGGTGACATAATACACTTTTACGCCCCGCGACAGCATGCCCGTGATCTGGCGCACGATTTGCATGTGGGAAGCAGGCCAGTATTTTTTACTGAATTGCCAAATGTCAATGATATCGCCGTTCAGGATCAGCATGCCCGGGTCAATCGAAGCCAGGTAACGGCATAATTCTTTTGCCCGGCAACCATATGTGCCCAAATGCACATCCGAAATAACAGCGATATCTATTTTCCGTTTTTCCAAGGCGGTTTTTTCAAAATTCAAAATCCCGTTTAGCCAAATCGTAAACAATCGGTTATCAAAACATGAACAATCCGTTCTTTCTTTTTGATACATTACAATCTCTTAACAATGGCTACACATACTGGTAACAGTGCTGCATTAGCTTGCATGCATGGGAAAGAACATGTTTACTTACCAAGGCCATGATAAAAATTTCCAGGTTCCTGTAAAAGGCCTTGTCTTGCCCCTTATTATTTTCCTGCTCTCTTTAGTGATATTGGAACTCTGCAGGCAAACTTATTGGAGCCAATGGGAGTTAACTTTGCGTAAGGCCACCTGGCTGAATGTTTTGCTGGTGAATATTTCTTTTATGGGGGATGCCTGGTTTGCTGCCGGCGCTATCTTATTTGCATTTTATAAAAAATGGCCATCCCGTTACTTTTTGCTTGTTTCTTCATGTTTAACCATTATCGCCATTCAGTGCATGAAGAACATGTTGGCCGGGGGAGACTGGAGGATGTATACGGAGTCTTGCCAGAACATTTTCCTCTATGTTGGCCAAAGTGATGACAGCGGATTGTTTTTGCCATCAGGGTTTATGGCATTGTTTACCGCCCTGGGTTTGTCTTTTGCGCATAGGAAACCGGTACGGCACAGGATGATGATTTATGCATTACCCATCATGGCTTTCAGCCGGTTTTACCTGGCCGGGCAGGGGCCTGCTGAAATTTTACTGGGGGCCATGGTTGGTTCATCCTCTGTTTTATTGTCCGTCAGGCTGATGCATTGGTTCAGCAGGGTTCGACAGGCCTTGCATAAAAGAAAATTTGGTACAAAGCCACAGGGTATTGATGGAAATTATTTTCCGGCATGATACGGGTCATAGCTGGCCCTCACGGGTAATAATATTTTTGTACAAAGCATGTTGAAATTGTATATTTAACATCCTTTCTTTAGTATATAGTAGTTGGATCCTAACCCTTCGCAACACGTCGCACCTCTGAATCTGCCTTTATTACGGGTAAAAAGTCATGTTTTCGTAACATTTGTTTCCAACCAGGCATATCCGAAACATGTATTTTTGTAACCCATCTAATGTATTCATATTCAAATATTTATTCATAAAAACGCAAATTATGGTCATGTCTACTTCAACAGCAAAAAGCAGGTTACAGACGACGGTGAGCAAGGGATACAGGCTCTTATTCAGCCTGGTATTTCTATTACTGCTCGGCGGCCTGCAAACGAATGCCCAAATTAGTATCAATAGTTTGGGGGCTCAGCCAACCCAGGATTTTAATTCATTAGCCAGTACCGGTACATCAAATGCCATAGGTACATTACCTACTGGATGGACTTTCGTAGAAGCAGGTTCCGGGGCTAACACAACTTATGCAGCCAGTACGGGCTCCGATAACGCTGGTAATACATACAGCTATGGGGCAGCCAGTAATTCTGAGCGGGCATTGGGTGGCTTGCAGTCTGGTTCCGTAACCCCCACCATTGGCGTTGTGTACACCAACAATACCGGTGTAACCATTGGTTCCTTGTCAATCAGTTATACAGGTGAGCAATGGAGGTTGGGTGCAACCGGAAGGAACGACAGGCTCGATTTCCAATACAGTATTAATAACAGCAGCATTAGCTCTGGCTCTTTTACCAATTTTGATGCGCTAGACTTTATAGCCCCGGTATCAACAGGCACTACCGGAGCATTGAACGGGAATGCCAACACCGCGGCTGTTAGTGCAACCATTACCGGGTTGTCGATCCTTCCGGGGCAAAGTTTTGCCTTACGTTGGAATTCATTTGATGCCTCTGGTGCAGATGATGGACTGGCCATTGATGATTTCAATATCACAACAGCATCCGCTGCCGTAGCGCCTACCGTTACTACCACCATCGTCTCCAGCATCCTGACCAATGGAGCTACTTCAGGTGGTGATGTGACCAGTGATGGTGGCGCAAGCGTTACCGCACGCGGTGTGGCTTATGGTACTTCCCCTAATCCCGATATCAATGGTAGCATTACATCAGATGGCACGGGTACCGGGCTTTTTGTAAGTACATTATCCGGCCTTTCTGTTAACACACAGTACTATTACAGGGCTTATGCCACAAATACAGCCGGCACCTCTTATGGTTCGGAAGATGATTTTTATACATTGGCCAATACACCGGATGCGCCTACAGTGGGTGGTCCTACTTCAACTTCATTGAATGTGGGCATTGGCGCGGGAGATGGTAATCCATCTGCAACTACTTATGCCATCCGTGAAATCGGTTCAGGCTTGTATGTTCAGGCCGATGGTAGCAGGGCCGCATCCGAAGTATGGCAAACAGCTTCGGCATGGGGTACCATCGCCGTAACAGGTTTAACTTCATCTACCTTATATTCATTTGATGTAAAAGCCCGCAATGGCGATAACGTGGAAACAGGTTTCGGTACTTCCGCATCCGGCACCACATCCGCCGCAGGCGCGCAAAACCAAACCATCACTTTCGGTGCATTGTCGAATGTAACTTATGGTGATGCACCTTTCGCACTGACAGCCACCGCCTCTTCCGGGCTTACGGTTTCATATACAAGTTCTGATCCTTTAGTGGCCAGCATTTCAGGCAATACCGTTACCATTGTAGGTGTTGGTACTGCCACCATCACGGCTTCACAAGCAGGTGACGGTGTGAACTGGAACGCGGCACCTGATGTTGACCAAACACTGACTGTTGATCCTAAAAACCTCACGGTAAGCGGTGCGGTTGCGCAAGACAAGGATTATGACGGCAATACCAATGCCGTGATCACCGGCGCTACCCTGGTAGGTGTGGTAGGTTTGGATGACGTGAGCGTAAGCGGTGGAGGTACATTTGCCTCAGCCGATGCCGGTACAGGTATCAGCGTAACTGCGAACCTGGTATTGGGTGGTGCGGATGCAGGCAATTATACCCTCACACAACCAACCGGTTTAAGCGCTAATATCAACCAGGCAGCACAAACCATCACATTCGGTGCACTCGCCCCAAAAACTACGGCCGACGCGCCTTTCAACCTGACTGCAACGGCGTCTTCCGGTTTGCCGGTTTCTTATATCAGCTCAAACCTTTCAGTAGTCAGCATTTCAGGTAACCTGGTAACCATCAATGGCCCGGGTTCTGCCACAATCACAGCCTCACAGGCCGGCGATGGCAATTACCTGCCTGCCACAAGTGTAGACCAGGTGCAAGTGGTAACCGTTGCCCCATCAACCGTTACATATAGTTTTGGTACTGTGGCTCCGGGTAACGCCAATCCAACCAGCGGCACTCCGGTTGCCAACCTTGGTTTCTCAGCCTTATCACGTGGTAACAATTTTGGTACCACCACATTGCTGACTACCACCTCTGGATCAACCGGCTACACGGGCGCTTCCGGTTCATATAACGCGGGTGCGGCGGTAGATGATGGAGGCTTCAACAGCACTACCAGCACTTATTTTGATTTCACCCTGACACCTGCCGCCGCTCACCAGTTTACACTGACCGGCATCAGCTTTGGTGTACGCGCTACTTCAACAGGACCACAAGCCTATACCTTACGCAGCAGCCTTGATGGATTTAGCAGCGACTTGGCGACAGGTAGCATTTCCAATAACAGTACATGGGCATTGAAATCAAACAGCCTCTCTTTCGCATCAGGATTTGGAACTGAAGTAACCTTCCGCCTTTATGTACATAGTGGTGTAGGTAACCCAACAGCGGGTACCGCTAACCTCCGTATCGACGACCTGAAACTGGATGTGTTTGTTGAGGCGGCCCCGGATTGTTCCGGTACACCTGAAGTGGGTACTGCCAACGGAACTGCAACCATCTGCGAGGGAACAGCAACCACCATCAGCCTCAGCGGCAACACTGATATCAACAGCGCTGTTGGCCTGAGCATCCAGTGGTTTAGCTCTACCGATAACAATAACTTCACGCCATTTGGCGCCGGCAATGAAACATCATTGTCTACAGGAAACCTGTCACAGACTACATATTATTATGCAACCATCACGTGCTCTGTATCAGGTTTATCAGAAACCAGCAATACTGTAACGGTAACGGTTGATCCCAATGTGAATGCGGGAACCCTCACCGGCGCGGCTTCTATGTGTGCCGGTACTTCACAATTGCTGACCAGCAATGGCGATGCTGGCGGTACCTGGAACAGCAGCAACCCATTGGTTGCATCGGTTGACGGTTTGGGCAATGTTACTGCTTTGACTGCAGGTTCTACAGATATTACGTACAGCATCCTAAGCGGTTGCGGTTCGCCATCTGTGGCAACACTGACCATCAGTGTGGCTGAGAACAGCGCTCCGGTTGTAAGTGGTCCTACCAATGTTTGCGCATTCCTCGGTAATAGTGAGCAGGTTTCATATACTGCCAGTACACCAGGAGCAACAAGCTATACCTGGACCCTGCCTCCGAACGTAAACCTGGTATCAGGTGCAGGCACCAATACCATCACGGTAACATTCAATGCCGGATTTGCCACACAGGCCAATAAGCAAATCAGGGTAAGGGCGAATTCTGTGTGCGGTGCCAGCGCTCAAACCATTTATTATCTCCTGACACAGTTCCCGACCACACCGGCTCCAATTGTAGCATCAACTGCAGATGTATGCCCAAGCGTCGGAACCAATGTGCCTATTGTATATACCATTCCTAAAGTTGCATCTGCTACTTCGTATATCTGGACTGCACAAGCAGGAAATACTACCATCACCAGCATCAATGGTGCAGGCCCGAACGATACCACAGTATCTGTTGTATTTGGTTCAGGATTCAGCACAAGTGCCATCACTGTAACAGCAGTGAACGATTGCGGTATCAGCGGAACCCGCAGCCTGACGATTACCAGGGCAAACCCAAGTACGCCAAGCCTGATCGCAGGCCCGACAAACGCTTGTGCATTCATCGATCCAAGCGCCAGCACCGCTGCTTACAGCATTCCGCAACAGCCAACGGTGACAGTTTATACATGGACGGTTCCATCCGGTTCCTTGAACCTGTCTGGACAGGGTACCAACAGCATTTCCTTCAACTATCCTTCAGGCTTCAGCACCGGTACAGTGAGTGTGGTTGCCAGCAATGGTTGCGGTGTGAGTGGCCCCCGTTCATTAGGCATCAATACACTGAGCCCGGCTGCTCCAGGTGTTATTGATGTGATTCAAACAGCTGTTTGTCCGAACCGCGAGTACACATATACCATTGCCAGCCTGCCTGCCAATGCAACATCCATTCAATGGACCGTTCCTGCGGGAGCGAACATAATATCTGGACAAGGTACAACCAGCATCACGGTATCTTACCCGGCTACATCCGTATCCGGAACTGTGTCTGCTGTGGCTGTGAGCAATTGCGGAAGTAGTGTGGCCCGCAATCTCTCTGTGAAACTGCCGGCTTGCCCCGAAGGCGGAAGTTTTGCCAAGGGTTCTGGCATCAAGCCTGTCAACCAGGTAGAACTCGACCTGCAAGTATATCCTAACCCAACTACTACTTCTTTCAGGGTTCAGGTATCCGGCCAGGTTAACGAGCAGGCAACCATCCGCGTCATGGACCTGCAGGGCCGCGAGTTAAGCAGAAAAATAGTAATGGCCGGATCTGTGCACAGTTTCGGAAGCGACCTGAAAGCAGGCACTTACCTTGTGGAAGTGTTGCAGGGTTGTAAGCGCACCGTGCAAAAACTGGTTAAATTATAAGGTCTTTTGATATCTGATCTTCGAGAAGGGTTCCCGATCATCGGGGACCCTTTTTTGTGTCTGTATATCGCTAACCCTGTCGGGGTTATAACCC
>DDTB01000022.1:27044-63841 GCA_002343985.1 Chitinophagaceae bacterium UBA2375
CATGTATATGGTAGCCTGCCGCTAAAAAATTAACTTCGCGCACAAAATCTTATCCGCCAGCAAAGTAAAAACGAGTGTGGCTGAGGGCGGCGAAGCCTTGGAGAATTTAATATAATTATATTAATATTAATTTGTAAATAGCTATATAATAACATTTTAGATGTTATAAATAATTTTACTTTATCTCTCTGTATCTTTATATATTCATGTGAAAATCAAACTGGTTTAGCCCTTGCCCTCGCAGGATTGCCAATTATTTAGTTTCTTTGTTGATTAACTGCTTATGATGTATATAAAAAGAATGTTACTCCTGATTGGGGTTGTAGGTTTTTTACATAGTTGCGTTCCCGCTAAAAAATTATACTATTTCCACGATCAGCAACCAACAGTACAGCGCCTGGATTCTATTGACCAGGGCCAGTTGCAGCGCATCCAGAAATCCGACAGGCTGATTGTCAACGTAAGTTCACCAGAACCGGCACTAACGGCTTTTTTAAACCCGTTCAACGCGCAAAACGTAGGTAACGCAGTGCAACAATTCAACAACGGTTACCTGGTAAACGATAAAGGTTTTATTTTCTTTCCGTATTTGGGTGAGCTGAAAGTGGAGGGCATGACTTCTACGGAAGCATCGCGCATGATCCGCGATAAACTCTCATTGTATTACAAAGATATTTTTGTGAATGTGAACATTGCGGGTCGTGTGTTCTTCATTAATGGCAGGGCCGGCACGGCCATTCCGATGGCAAACGAACGGTTGACCATTTTTGAAGCCATCGCGCAATCTGGCACACAGGATGCATATGATATCAAGAATGCCGTGTGGCTGGTTCGCGAAGAAAACGGTGAACGTAAAATCGCGAAGCTCGACCTCAACAGCAAAAATATTTTTACATCTCCATATTATTACCTGAAGAGCAACGACCTGGTTTATGTACAACAGGGCAGGAATACCACGTTCCTGAGCCCGGGAAGCCCTTCAAGGAATATACTGACTATTGCAAGCGCCGCTGCCGCGGTGTTCATTGCGCTTAATAATATCATCCGATAACATGAACAGGGAAGATAATAACGTGTGGGAACAGGGTAATAGCCCTGCCGCAGATTTTGATATGGCGCAACAGCAAAATGTTCGCCTGCGCACCAATTCATTCGATATTGATTTCAGAAGGGTTCTCTCCATCTGGCCTTATATCCTTTTATTTGGTTTGATTGGTTATGTGATGGGAAGTGTTTATCTGCGCTACCTCAACTTCGTGTACATCGTAAACACCAGCCTGACCGTTGAGCAAAAAGAGGAAGTGTCTATCGGACAGGCTTTCTTCGGTTCGCAGCGCGACCCGTTCAATGATAAAATCGCCTATTTTAAATCGCCGGCGCTGGCCGCCAAACTGGTTGACAGTCTTGGCCTGCAATACAATGCGGAAGCACAAGGGCGTTTTAAGAACAAGGATTTTTACGGTACCATCCGTTGGTATATTGTCCGGGAGCCGGGTGCCGAAGTTCCGGAAATCAATTTTTCATTATTGCCGGAAAAAGACGGATTTAAATTTATTTCAGAGTCGGTTGAAGGAAAGGGCAAATGGGGCGAAGCTTTTTATTTGAAAGGGCATAAAATTATTGTAGAGAAACTGGAAGAATTCAACAGCCAGACACCCATTTTTTGCTACAGCCGCCATACCATCTCCACCGCTTTTGCCATCAGCAGGAAGCTGAGTATGACAACCACCAAGGAAAGCAATATTATTAATATCAGTTATTCGGATGTATCAAGCGAAAGGGCGATTGATATCCTGAATGGGTTAATCGGCATTTATGACCGTGACCTGGAACGCGATAAATCACTCAGCTTTTCACAGGCCATCAACTTCATCGACAAAAGGCTGATCCCCCTGGGCCGCGAACTGGATTCGATTGAGAACGCGCTGGCCAGTTTCCGCGCCAGCAAAGGTTATGTGGGCTTGTCGGCCAACAGCGAAATGTACCTCGAGAAAATGAAGGAGTACGACAAGCAACTAACGGAAATCAATATCCTGAAATCTACCGTGGCTTCGATCGAACGTTTCATCAATGACCCCAATTTAAAGGAATCAGACCTGTCGTTTGTGGGTGTCAACGACCCCTACCTGCAAGGCGTACTGCGCCAGTACCAGGACCTGAGGAGCCAGCGCGATAAACTGGCCCTCGTACAAACGGATGACAACCCCAATATGCAGGTGCTCGACCGTAAATTGATTGAACTGAGAAGCAGCATGAATGCGGTGCTGGGTAATTATAAAAATAACCTCAGGATCGCGGAATCAACTTATCAGCAGAATATAGCATCTGCCAACGCATACCTGCGCGGCGCCCCACTCGATGAAAAGCAATTACTCGAAAAATCGAGGCTGCAGAATATCAAGGAACAACTCTACCTGACCTTATTGCAAAAAAGGGAAGAGGCATCCATCGCCCGCGCTTCGGTTACGGTGAATACCAAAATGCTTTATCCTCCGGTTAAAGTGAATGCCGTATTGAAGCCTTCCAGGTCAATTGTTCTGTCTGCCGCCATCATCATTGGTTTATTGTTGCCGGTACTCTTCGCCATTGTCCGCGAATTGCTGAACAGGAAGATCATTTCCAAGAAGCAATTGCAGGCCATGACAAATATCCCCGTCATTGCCGAATTGGAACAGGCCGATAATATGGATAAGCGCCCGATCGTGATTGGCCGTAACAAACGTTCCATGTTTGGTGAACAGATACGCTCATTGCGCACGAATATCAACTTCTACCGTACGCATGGCAAGAAGACAAATTTTGTGTTGATCACGTCGAGTGTGAGTGGCGAGGGTAAATCATTCCTCTCCATGAACCTCGCGAAAAGTTATGCGCTGCAGGGAAAAAAAGTGGCCTTGCTTGAATTTGACCTGCGCCGCCCGAAAATTTCAAAAGCGCTCGACATATCATCTGAAAAAGCCGGACTGACTTCAGTGCTCATTGGTAAAGTGGAACCGCAGGATATTGTGGTGCGCATTGCCGGCGACAACCTGAAGGATAAACTGGATGTATTCCCCGCAGGCGCAATACCGCCCAACCCGCAGGAACTGATCTCCGGTGAATTCATCGGCAAGGTAAAGCAATACCTCGATGCCAATTACGATGTAGTGGTGATTGATACGCCTCCATTTGGTATTGTGGCCGACGCGCAGATACTGGGCGAATGGGCCGATGTAACGCTGATCGTTACACGCTTCCAGCAAACCATCCGCGACCAGATACAGGAAATCAACGAATGGCATAACCGCAAACTGTTCCGCAATATGGCGCTTGTGTTTAACGGCGTACGCGATAAAGGATATTTCGGAAGCAAATACGGCAACTACTATTACAAGCGCAAGTATGGTTATGGCTACTACTCATCGGAAGGAAGTGTGCCTTCGGAAGATGCAGAGAAAAAATCCTGACCTGACACCTCATGCTGAACACAATTAAGAAATTACTGAAGAAGTATTTCCAGTACTTCTTTTACTTCTATTCCCACCTGGGATACCGGATTTTCGTGAGCATTTTCCTCAGCCTGATGGTGGGTGTGATGGATGGCTTTGGCCTCGCCATGTTTATCCCCCTGCTGCAAATGGTTGACGCTTCCGGCGCCCAACCGGATAGCGCCAACATGGGCAACATGTCGTTCCTGGTTGACTTGTTCAATTATGTCGGCATTGAACTCACGCTGGGTGTAGTGCTGACCGTCATTTTTGTTTTCTTTACGATCAAAGGCGCGTTGAAATTTTCAGAAGGGTATTTCCGGGTGATCAATGAACAATTATTCATCCGGCAAATACGCACAAGGAATATCATTGGCTTATCAAATTTCAGTTACAATGTATTTGTAAACTCCGATACCGGCCGCATCCAGAATACATTCAGCGGCGAAGTGGAGAAAGTGAAACAGGCATACCGTTACTACTTCATCTCATTCCAGTACGGGATATTTGTAGTGGTGTACATCTTCATGGCATTCTTCGCCAACCCGCAATTCGCAGTACTGGTGGTGATTGGCGGATTGCTTACAAACATCATTTTCCGCAGGCTGCATAAAATCACCAAATCGCTCTCAAAAAAAATCACAACGGACAGCCACTCATTCCAGGGGCTGCTGATCCAAAAAGTTTCTTTCTTCAAATACCTTAAAGCGAGCGGGCTGATCCATAAATATGCCAATAAACTCATTCAGTCGAACGACCGCATACAAGACAGCAACCGCAAAGCCGGGCTCATCTCCGCAACTTTATCTTCCGTTCGCGAACCATTGATCATCCTTGTGGTGATGCTGGTCATCATCATACAGGTAAAATATTTTTCGCAAAATGTGGGCGCTATCATCCTTAGCCTGCTCCTGTTTTACCGCGGTCTTGTTTCGCTCATGGGAACCCAGAACTACTGGAACCTCTTCCTGGGCGCATCGGGTTCTTTGCAGAACATGACGGCATTCAACGAAGAGTTGAAAGCAGGCAAAGAAAAATCAGGCAGCCTGAAATTCCCGGGCTTCCAGCAACAAATAGAATTAAAAGGCGCGTCGTTTGTATATGACAGCAATATCATTCTCAACAACCTCAACCTGGTGATCCCGCGCAACCAAACCATCGCCATTGTTGGCGAAAGCGGTTCAGGTAAAACCACCCTGATCAACCTGCTCACGGGTTTGCTGAAACCCAGCGACGGGTTGCTCTTGATTGACGGGACGGATATGAAGGAACTGAACCTCGAAACCTATCAGCAACGCATTGGCTACATTACACAGGAGCCGGTAATCTTCAACGATACCATTTTCAATAACGTCACTTTCTGGGATGAACCCACAGCGGAGAATATATCCCGCTTCAATGAAGCCTTGCGCAAAGCCTCAATCTACGATTTTGTGCAGGAACAGCCCCTGAAGCAGGACGCCTTACTGGGAAATAATGGCATCAATGTCAGCGGTGGACAAAAGCAAAGGCTGTCGATTGCCCGCGAATTGTATAAGGAAGTTGATTTCCTGTTCATGGATGAAGCCACTTCGGCACTTGATTCTGAAACGGAAAAATCGATACAGGATAATATTGAAAAACTGAAAGGAAAATACACCATCATGATCATCGCCCACAGGTTGTCAACCATTAAAAATGTTGACCGGGTGATTCTCTTAAATAAAGGCCGCATAGAGGATATGGGAAGTTTTGAAGAACTGCAGTCAAGGTCGGCCACATTCCGGAAGATGGTGGAACTCCAGGGCTTCTAGGCAGGAACGCCCCAGTTGACCGCTCACATGAGTACACATAAGCCTAAAAAGATTTTTTTCACGCTCGATACCCTGGCCAATGCGGGTACGGAAAAAAGTGTGCTCGATATACTCAGTCATTTTTCCGACGGAACAAACGTCACGGTCATATATTTTTTCAGGGGAGATGATTTAAAGGAAGCCTACGAAAAAGCGGGTATCCCTCTCCGTTATGAACCCATTTCCGGCCGGTTCCCTTTATTAAAAGGGGTGCTCAGGCTAAGGAAAATATTGAAGGCGGAGAAGCCGGACATGGTTGTGTCTTCCATACTCCGCGCCAACCTGATTTCCCGGGTGGCTTGCTGGCTCACGGGCACCAAACTGGTGGGTACTTTCGTGAGCGATAGTTACAGTGATTTGCGGAAGAGTTCCTTTTCCATAAAAAGAAAACTCGGCTTTTATTTTTATTACCGCCTCGACCGCCTTACCGCTGGCATACCCGTGGGTTGGATCAGCAATTCCAAATGCATCCGCGAAAGCAATTGCCAGTACCTGGGCATTGATCCCGGCAAGGTTGAAGTGATTTATCGTGGCAGGAACCCCGAAAAATTCCGGGTAAAGGAAAATCGGCTCCTGCCCGGTCAATTCCGCTTTGTGTATGTAGGGCGCATGCTCGAAACAAAAGGCGTGGGGGAATTACTGGAAGCCTTTGCCATCACGGCACAGGAATTCCCGTTTGCCAGCCTCGACATGTATGGAAAAGGGAATTACGAATCCAAGGCTAAAGAGAAGATATCGCGGTTAGGCATAAACGAAAAAGTGCGGATGCATGGACTGGTGCCCAATGGATGGGAGAAACACTATGAAGCGGACTGTTTTGTATTCCCATCATGGTACGAGGGGTTCAGCGGCTCCGTTGTGGAAGCCATGATGGTGGGCATTCCCATCATCGCGTCGGATATCCCGATGAACCTCGAAGCCGTAACGCCTGATGTGAATGCACTGGTATTCAAGGTCCGGGATGCCCATGACCTGGCGGAGCAAATGAAAAAAGCCATCAGGGATTATGACACGATGTGCCGAATGGCAAAACAAGCGAGGGAAGAAGCGCTAAAGCGGTTCGACATTAAAGTGATCGCGGCGCAATATGAAAACTATTTACACCGCCATATCGCCGGTGCATAATATTCACCTGTAAATTCAAGCAGTATCAAAATCCTTCAATTGGTTACGAAAAGGCAGTACCGGGGCGCGGAAGTATTCGCTGCGGAACTGAGCGCTTTACTCGGTGCGCATGGCCACGAAGTTATTTTCGCCGGCTTGTACCCGGCGCCTGGTAACGCGCTGACAGCGGCGCATGCCCTGAATATCGACCTGGACGGAAAAAAATCCGCATTAAATTTTTCCTTGCTGAAAAAACTCGCTGCCCTGGTAAGGGAACATCAGCCCGATATCATCCAGGCAAACGGATCAGATACGCTGAAATACGCGGTGTTGGTGAAAAAATGGTATTTCCCCAATATACCGGTATTGTACAGGAATATCAGCATGGTGAGTTCATGGGCTTCTGCCGGCAGCATCAAAAACCTGCTCAACCGCATGCTGTTCAGGCAGGTTGATTTTGTCACTTCCGTAGGACAACCTTCACTCGACGACCTGGTGAAAACCTACCAGTACCCCGTAGAGAAAACCATGGTCATCAGGAGGGGCATACCCGAAATGGCTTTCGATACCACGGCATCCCGTAACATGCTCAGCGATAAATATGGGTTTCACCCGGCTGACCCGTTAGTCATGCATATCGGGCAGTTTTCGGATGAAAAAAACCATCCTTTTATCCTCGATGCTTTCCGTGAAGTGTTGGCCCATCAACCAAACGCCAGGCTGATTTTGATAGGAGAAGGAAAGAACTATTCGCGTATAGCCGACACCGTTAGTCAATCTGCCGGGTTGCGCAGCCATGTTTTTCTCGCGGGCCATCAAAGCCCCGTGCAGGAATGGCTGGCCGGCGCCGATATTTTTATTTTGGGCAGCACCATCGAAGGTGTACCCGGCGTCATCCTCGAAGCAGGCATGCAGGGCGTACCAACCGTGGCTGTCCAGGTGGGTGGCGTATCGGAAGTGGTGCAGGACGATGTAACCGGGTTGCTGCTGCACAAGCATGATCCCAAAGCGTTTGCGGGGGCTGTCTGCCGGCTGATTGAAGACAAACCGCTTCGCGATAAACTCGGCCAGTCGGCCAGGGCATTTGTATCCGCCCATTTCAGCCTGGATGCCTGCCGCCGGAATTTTGAAACATTATATGCCCGGGTGCTGAACCGCCAGGCATAACCATACCGCATAAACGAAGATCATTCATGAAGGTTTTACACCTGATCAAATCACTTGGCCGGGGAGGAGCGGAGATGCTCCTCCAGGAAACGCTGAAACTCCACGACAAAAAAGCTTTCGAATTTCATTATATCTATTACCTGCCCTGGAAAGACCAAATGGTACCGGGGCTTGAACAGGCCGGTGCCAAAGTAAAAAATATCCCGGCACGGGATAATATCCGCATCATGCTCAAAACCGGGGATGTTATCAGGTATATCAAAGAGCACCGGATTGAACTCGTGCACTGCCACCTGCCATGGGCCGGTTTCGCGGGCAGGCTTATCCATAAGCGTACAGGCGTCCCCGTTATATACACCGAACACAATAAGCAGGAACGCTACCATTTTGTCACGAAGTTTATCAACAAAACAACATTTAACTGGCAAACAAAAGCCATAGCAGTTTCCGCAGACGTAGAGGAATCCATCCGTAAATGGATCAGGCCGCGCATTCCGGTACAAACCATTTTGAACGGGGTCAACACCGACCATTTTGTACGAAACCCGGAAGCCGGGCGCCAGTTAAGAAAGGAATATGGGATAGATGAACATGCGGTTTTGATTGGCACCATTGCCGTATTCAGGTTTCAGAAAAGGTTGAAGGAATGGATTGATGTATTTAAATCCCTGCACGCCAAAAACCCATCGGTGCGGGGCTGTGTGGTGGGCGATGGCATCCTCAACCAGGAAATACGCGATTACCTGAAACAGCAGGGGATGGAACCTTATATTTTATTTCCAGGTTTGAAAACGGACGTGATCCCCTGGCTGTCGGCCATGGATATTTTCATGATGTCATCCGAATTTGAAGGATTGCCCATCGCCCTCCTCGAATCCATGAGCATGGAATGCGCGGTGGTCTGTACCGACGCGGGCGGTATCAAGGAAGTGATCCGCGATAAACAGGACGGTTTCCTGGTACCCGTAGAGAAATGGACTGAACTCGAAACACACCTGCAATACCTGCTTAATCACCCGGACGAGACCAGGCGCTATGGCAAACTGGCCCGCCAGCGGGTGGTCGACGCTTTCAGCCTGAAACAAATGGTCAGGCAACTGGAAGATTTGTACAAAGAAACCGGGCACAAATAATCGTTTAACCATGACCGTTACCAACGCGACCCCTCAGGACCTTCCGGCAATGATCGCCCTGCTCAAACAGAGCCTGGGTGAAAACCTGATCCCGAAATCAGAAGGTTTTTTTGTTTGGAAACATTATCAAAACCCATTTGGCCCTTCAAAGGTATTGCTGGCCAGGGAAGGGGAGCGGGTCATTGGCTTGCGCGCGTTCATGTACTGGTCATGGGTGTCGGGCCGCGAACAAATCAGGGCAGTACGTGCCGTAGATACCGCTACTGACCCCGCACACCAGGGCAAGGGGATTTTCCGGAAACTGACCATGCAGGCAGTGGATGAATGCAAGCAGGAAGGCGTAGGGCTGGTGTTTAATTCGCCCAACCCGATCAGCATGCAGGGGTACCTGAAAATGGGATGGAAGCAGGCGGGTAAAATGCCCATCTGCCTGAAGCCCGGAAGCATATTCCCAAGACTTTTTAAAGAAGGCGCGGAAAATGACCTGCTGGAACCGTACCGTGTCGATCAGGCCATTTCGCCCATCGGCCATCGCGCCTTCGATGAAACAAAAGGCGCGCCCTGGCATACCGCATTATCCAAAGAATACCTGCAATGGCGCTACCACGATTGCCCCGTGGTTCAATACGGGGCAATAGCGCAACCCGGGGCATACGGTTTTGTTTTCCGCTTGAAAAGGGTCAACCGTTTTTATGAACTTCGGATCTGTGAAGCCTGGACAGAGAAAAATGATCCGGCCATATTAAGAGAAGCCCGACGCGGGCTCTCAGGGATTGTCCGTAAAATCAGGCCATTGATGGTCAGTTACGCGGATTCCGTTACATTTATGGACGGTCAATCAAGGCCTGGCCGTTTCTTTGGCCCATATCCCAAAGGACCCATGGTAACCATCAGGCCGCTCGCTTTGGAAAACCTCGATCATTTTGAGTCATTCCATCACTGGAAGCCCTCCATGGGCACTATGGAATTGTTTTAAACATGGATATAGCCGTTACATTTCTCATCATCCTGCTGCTGACAGCCTACATTATTAAGTCGGTGGTAAACAGGCTGCACCTCGACTCAGAGAATTATCTCTGGATGTTATTTGTGGTGCACGTATTACTAACGGCTACGTATATGGCCTATGCGGCCCAGACCACCAGCGATTCTATCGCCTATTACAATAAAACCTCCGGAGCGCCCAACTGGTTTGAACTCTGGGGTATCGGCACTCCCTTCATTCATTTCTTCGCTTGGCCTTTTGCCGGGTTGTTTGGGTTATCATATTACGCCACCATGATGGTGTTCTCCTTTTTTGGTTTCCTTTCCATCATGGCATTCTATATCACGGCAAAAGAAAATATCAAACTGGAACCGGTGTTTGGAAAGCTCACGGCTATTGAACTCATCTTCCTTTTACCCAACCTCCACTTCTGGTCCGCATCATTGGGTAAGGGTGCGGTCATCATGTCCGGGCTCGCCCTGTTTACCTATGGATTAAGCAGGTTCAACCGGCGGTTCCTCCCTCTTGTAATTGGCGGGCTGATCACTTTCATGGTGAGGCCGCATATCCTGTTCACCGTTATCCTCAGTGTGATGCTGGGCGTTATCCTGACCAGCGGCGGCATCAAACCATTGGTGCGCTGGATGATCTTTTTGGTAGCAGGCGTTGTGTTTATTTATATCAGTGACGATGTGTTGCAATTCACCGACACCGAAAGCCTCGACATTACTTCATCGAGCAGCCTGAGCCACCGTGCCGCCGAATTGAGTAAATCAACCACGGGTGTCAATATACATGAGTATGGCTTATTCATGAAGCTCTTTACTTTTTGGTTCAGGCCTTTGTTTGTCGACGGACAGGGCTTGATGGGCCTCATCGTTTCGTTCGAGAACCTGTTGTACCTCTATATGTTTATGGTGGTCATCAAACAGGGCTTCATTTACTGGCGCCACTGGAACGGGTGGTTCCGTATTTGTTTGTTCTTCTTTCTCTTTGGTTCCTTCGCGCTTGCGCAGGTAACCGGGAACCTGGGCATCGCGATGCGGCAAAAAGCTCAGCTCATGCCCTTCTTCTTCATCATTTATTGCAAAGCCATTTCATACAAATATTATTTACCACCCGGACTGCTCAGGGCGCCGGGCCGCATGTTAATGAATAAGCGATGACATATCCGGGCGTCTTTTGCATATCGTTGGATTTTGAATTGCATTGGGGTTGTTTCGAACGCATGAACCTTCAAACCGAAGCGGAGTTGCGTTATTTTCAAAATACGCGGGAACTCATCCCCAAAAAATTAAACATGTTCGCCGATGGGGGCATCCATGTAACCTGGGCAACCGTGGGCATGTTGTTCCTGCAGAATAAAGAAGAGTGGGAACGGAGGAAGCCGGCCATCCTGCCAACATTTGATAACCCGCAGGTCTCTGCGTATGAGTGGATTGCGAAGTATGGATTTAATGGGTCGGAAGACCCCTATCATTTTGCGCCATCCCTGGTTGACCTGATTATGGCCACACCCCACCAGGAACTCGCCACGCATACCTACGCGCATTACTTCTGCCTGGAAGCCGGCCAAACGCGCGAGCAATTCAGGGTTGATATGGAGATCGCCTGCCAGTTGGCAAAAGAAAGGGGCACCACATTAAAATCACTGGTATTTCCTCGGAACCAGTTCAACCAGGATTACCTCTCCGTTTGCCGCGACCTCGGCATCAGCTCCGTACGGTCAAGCCCGGATATCTGGTATTGGTCGCCAGCCACGCATTCCTCATTCATGAAAAAATTTTTCCGCGCAGGCGATGCCTACATTAAGTTTCAGCCTATTAAGCCTGTATACCTCAAGGATATTAATGTTGACCAGGGACTTCCTTTATTGTTACCATCCACCAGGTTGTACCGGCCATGGATGCCGGGTGAGCCGCTGAAAAATAAATTGAAACTGCGCCGTATCCTGAACGAAATGACGGACGCCGCGCGCAACCAGGCTTATTATCATCTTTGGTGGCACCCGCATAATTTTGGCAACAACCCAAAGGAATGCCTGCAGGAACTCGAACAAATCATCGCACACTTCCACAAACTCCATAAAACCTACGGTTTTCAAAGCATGCATATGCAGGATATCAGCGAACTGCTGCTCTCATCCGCGAAAACAACCGTACGCGCTTAAGTACCATGCCAAAACTGGTCAGGATGACAACAGTGCCTGTATCCCTGCAATTCCTGCTCAGGGGGCAAATGCGTTTTATGAAGGAACAGGGATTTGATGTAACCATGATCAGCAGCGATGGCCCTGAACTGGGGCCATTAATCGCGCAGGAAGGCTGCCCGCATATTTCGGTTACCCTTACCCGTAAGATCACACCCTGGCAGGACCTGAAATCATTAATCAGGCTGGCGCGGATTTTCCGGAAGATTAAACCTGATATTGTACACACGCACACACCTAAAGCCGGCTTGATCGGCATGTGGGCCGCCATGTTCGCTGCTGTACCTGTACGGCTGCACACCATTGCAGGTTTACCCTGGATGGAAAGCTCCGGGTTGATGCGCTTTGTTTTGAAAACGGTGGAGAAGCTGACTGCCTTGCCCGCGCATAAGGTATACCCGAATTCAAAAGCGCTTCTGCAATACCTCCAACAACAAGGTATTGCCAGGAATAAGATGAAGGTATTGGGCAGCGGGTCGAGCAATGGCATCAACAGCAGTTTTTTCTCCCGCAGCCCCGAACTGGAATCAGCAGCGGCTGCTTTAAAGAATGAGGCCGGCCTGAAGGGACAGGGTATGGTGTGGATATTTATCGGAAGGCTGGTGCGCGATAAAGGCATGGGTGAACTGCTCGACTCATTTTCGTCTATACATAAACGTTATCCTGACGACCAGTTGTGGCTCCTGGGTAACGAAGAACAAGACCTTGATCCGCTCGACGAACATCACAGGAAACTTTTACATGAACACCCGGCCGTTCGCTGCTGGGGTTTTCAGCCCGATGTGCGGCCATACCTCGCCGCCGCCGAAGTATTGGTTTTCCCAAGCTATCGCGAAGGGTTTCCCAATGTACCGATGCAGGCAGGCGCCATGGGTTGCGCATTGATACTGTCTGACATCAATGGCTGCAACGAAATTGTAGACCATGGAACAAACGGTTTGCTGGTGCCCGTAAAGCAAATGCAGGCCCTGGAACAAGCCATGGAACAATTGCGTGCCGATGCACAACTCCGCCACCGGCTGGCTTCGGCCATCAGGGAGAAGATTGTCACACGTTTCGACCAGGAAACTTTGTGGCATATTATTTTAGCGGAATACCAGGAACTGCTTCAAGGAGGCAAGAAACACTAAACATGCGCGGAAACTTTTTATATGACAGGGTCATTAAACGCATAGCCGACTTTATAGCTGCTTTGATCGCGTTGTTGATTTTTACTCCTGTCATGCTGATCGTCATCATCGCTTTATACCTGACCGGCCATAAGCGCGTGTTTTTTACACAGCCGCGTGTAGGCCTGAATGATAAAATTTTCACCCTGATCAAATTCAGGACCATGACAGAAGCCAGAGATGCTGAAGGCAACCTCTTACCCGACGCGCAGCGCTTAACCCGCTTCGGCGCCATGGTCAGGAAAACATCGCTCGATGAATTGCCGCAATTGATCAATGTTTTAAAAGGTGACATGAGCCTGGTTGGCCCAAGGCCCTTATTGGTGCAATACCTTCCGCTGTATTCCGCGGAGCAAAGGAAGAGGCACCTGGTGCGGCCCGGGATAACGGGATGGGCACAGGTGAACGGTCGAAACGCGATTAGCTGGGAGCAGAAATTTATTTATGATGTTTGGTATGTTGAGCACCAGTCGCTGGCGCTCGACCTCAATATTTTTTTCAAAACCATACGCAATGTGGTAAAAGCCGAAGGCATCAGCCAGGATGGTCAAGCCACCATGGAAGCATTTAAAGGAAATAATTAATATGAAAAAGATTGCCATTTTTGGGGCCGGTGGTTTCGGCCGTGAAGTAAAAATGCTGATTGACCAGCTCAATGCCGTTTCTCCCCAATGGGAATTCATCGGGTATTTTGACGATGATTTTTCGCATGCCAGGCATATTGATCCGGCGCATCAGTTGGGTGGAATGGATGCCCTGAACAACTGGAAGGAACCTATTCACCTGGTTTTCGCCATTGGAAACCCGGTGGTAAAAAGAAAAATTCACCAAAAAGTACAGAATCCCGGTATCCAATACCCAACCCTGATCCATCCCAATGCCGTTATTGGGGCATCGAATGTGCGCATCGGCGAGGGAACCATCATTTGTGCCGGCAATATCATCACCATAGATATAGAAATTGGCCGCCATGTGATCCTGAACCTCTCTTGCACGGTGGGTCACGATACGCAAATCGCTGATTATGCGTCGTTTATGCCATCCGTAAACATATCCGGTGAAGTGGAAATCGGGGAAGCCGTATATGTGGGTACAGGGGCAAAAATCATCAACCAGTTGCAAATAGGTACTGAAACCGTGGTTGGAGCGGGTGCGGTAGTCTCAAAATCCCTGCCCCCAAAATGCACGGCGGTGGGAATTCCGGCCAAACCCATCAGGTTTCACGAATAAATACGAGTTACCGGTTAGACCAGTTTTTTGACGATTAGTTAATACCAAACCCCGGATACTTGCGAAAATTATGTTACCTTTAACAAATTCTGCGCAACAGGCTCCAGCCTGTTTCGGGAATCGGGGGTTCATATCAAATTTATTTAACAGGAATTGTGGAAAGAGTATGGTTGTCGTCGCCACATATGGGCGGCAAGGAAAAAGAATATGTAGCTGAAGCATTTGCCACCAATTGGGTTGCGCCGTTAGGCCCCAACGTAGATGCTTTTGAAAAGCAGTTAGCCGAACAGCTTGGCGTAAAGCAAGTGGCGGCCTTGAATACCGGGACCGCGGCCCTTCACCTGGGATTGCAGTTGTTGGGTGTACAGGCAGGAGATACGGTATTGTGCCAGAGTTTCACCTTCGCGGCATCCGCATTCCCTATTTTGTACGGGCATGCGAAACCCGTGTTCATTGACAGTGAAGAGCAGACCTGGAATATGGACCCGGCTTTATTGGAGCAGGCCATTACAGATGAAATCGCGCTGGGTAAAAAACCAGCCGCGGTGATCGCAGTACACCTGTACGGTATGCCTGCGCAGATGAATGAGATTATGGCGATCCTGGATCGCTACGAAATACCCTTAATTGAAGACGCAGCCGAAGCCCTTGGCAGTACCTATCAGGGTAAGGCCTGTGGCAGTTTTGGAAAAATTGGCGTACTGAGTTTTAACGGCAATAAAATCATCACCACCAGCGGCGGGGGCGCCCTGGCTTCTACCGATGAAGAGTTGGTGAAAAAAGCCCGGTTTTACTCTACCCAATCTAAAGAACCGGCACCTTATTACCTCCACAAAGAAATCGGGTTTAATTACCGCCTGAGCAATATTTGCGCGGGTATCGGCAGGGGGCAAATGGAAGTGCTGCCAGAAAGGGTTGAGCGGAGAAGGGAGATTTATGATTTTTATTTGCAGGAATTAGGTACCATTGATGGTATCGTTTTCCTACCCGAGCCTGAAGGTTCTTTTTCGAACCGCTGGCTCACAACCATTTTGTTCGACGAAAAAATTTTTGGCGCCGGCTTTAACGAAACCGTCAGGCAGGCGCTCGAAAAAATAAACATTGAAACCAGGCCTTTGTGGAAACCCCTGCACCAGCAGCCTGTATTCTCCGAAGTGAAAGCATATTTGAACGGAGTGTCAGACAAGCTGTTTGCCGAAGGCCTGTGTTTACCAAGTGGATCCAACACAACCGACGAAAGCTTGCAAAGAGTAGTTCAGGAAATTAAAAAACTGTTATGAGAAAGCTTTTAAACAGAGACAGGGTCAGGCCATCACAGATGGTGCTGATAGGTGATCAGGTGCTGTTTGCACTCGGTTTGGCCACCGCATTTCTCGCATATTACCGACTGCTGGCCATTAAGGTATTTCCCACCACCACCATTTTATTGCAACTCGGCATCCATATTGGCATCGCGGTACTGGCCTGGACCGTTTTCCGCGTGTACAAAAAAGTAATTCGCTTCTTTAGCGCCAAAGATTACCTCAATATCCTGGGTATCATCGCCCTGGTGCACCTGGCCAGCATTGGCGCCAGTTACATGTTGCCTGAGAAGCACCACCTGCGCCCTGAAATCTTCATTATCAGCTTTTTCACCACTTCCATCTATATCATTGGCAGCCGCCTCATCATCAGCTACCTCTATTATCATTACAGCCGCTCCCGTAAAGAAGGAGAACAAAAACGCCTCCTCATTTATGGCGCCGGTGAACTGGGTGTGTTCCTGAAAAAATCCATCAACACCCATTATGAAAATGAGTTTAAGCTGGAAGCGTTCATTGATGATGATAAAAATAAAATCGGCCGCTATATCGGTGGCGTAAAAGTGATTGATGCCGACAGGGATATCAAATCGTTCATCGTAAAGAACGAAATCACCGATATCATCATCGCCAACAAAACGCTGACACCGGCACGCAAAGCAAAATTTTTAGAAGATACATTGCCTTTCAAGATCAGGATCAGGGAAATCACTTCCATCCAATCACTGTTTAAATCAAATTTCAGCCTGGATAAACTCGCCAACATCGATATCCATGACCTGATGAACCGCGAGCCCATTGAATTGTACGATGAGCATGTGGCCGAATCCCTCAAGGGTAAAACCATGCTGGTGACGGGCGCGGCTGGTTCCATTGGCAGTGAGATCGTACGCAAACTATCAGAGCACGATGCATCATTGATCATTTGTGTTGATTTTTCGGAAAGCGCTTTGTACGACTTGCAGCAGGAACTGAAGCGCAAGCATCCAAACATCGACTACCGGTTTATTTTAACGGATGTACGCAACGAGGCTTTGCTGGAACGCATTTTTGAAGAATACCAGCCACACTTCATTTATCATGCGGCTGCTTACAAGCACGTGCCTTTGATGGAAGAATACCCATGGGAAGCAGTTCAAACGAATGTATTCGGAACGCTCAACCTGGTGAAGCTGGCCGTGAAATATAAGTCAGAACGTTTTGTATTTATTTCGTCAGATAAAGCGGTGAACCCCACGAGCGTTATGGGCGCCACCAAACGCCTGGGTGAAATCATTGTACAGGCTTACTCATCATCCATCAACTCAACCATTTTTGTGGTGACGCGCTTTGGCAATGTACTGGGGTCAAATGGTTCCGTTGTGCCTTTGTTTAAAAAGCAAATCGCGAATGGCGGGCCTGTAACGGTTACGCATCCTGATATGATCCGCTATTTCATGACCATTGCCGAAGCCTGCCAGTTGGTACTGGAAGCATCCGTAATGGCGGAAGGCGGCGAGATTTTTGTGTTTGATATGGGTGAACCGGTCAAGATCGTTGACCTCGCACGTAACATGATCCGCCTGGCCGGTTTCACGCCGGATGTGGAGATCAAGATCCAGTTCATCGGCGAACGCCCGGGTGAAAAACTGTACGAAGACCTGTTCTCCGAAAAAGAAAAGCTGCATGAAACGCATCACGACAAAATCATGATCAGCAAGGAGAACAAGCAGAAAATGGCGGAAGCGGAACGCATCATCGGCCGTTTGCAAACACTTGAGAATTTTTATGAGCCCGAAATGTACCGGGTAATGATAAAAGAACTGATCCCGGAATACCAGTCTGTAGCAGGTGACGCCAAAGTGGTTAACTTCGTCACCGGCAAACAGCGCCTGGCCCAGTACAATTACCAAAACTAATTATGCGATATAAAAATCAGAGTATGAAAATCCAGAAATTACAGCTTGTAATTTTTACCTTGATCCTGGCTGGTTCGGCCACGGCACAAAACCCCCGCTTATCGCAGATCATCAATGCCCCCATGTTGGCTAATCCCGCGCTGACCGGCCGTTTCGACGGACAGGCCAGGGTTGGAGGCTTGTACAGCTGGCAGAAGAGTGATTTTGCAGAAATGCCTCATATCCATGTGTTCTCCGATATCAAACTCGGCAAGTACAGGACATACGGCGATGAACCCATCATCATGCCGAATGAGAAAAATAAAGCGGTGAAATCCGGTCCGGAAGCCAAGGACGAAATCACCAAACCCCGCATCCCGAAGGGTTATTGGGCGTTGGGACTGAGTTATTACAGGTATGGCGATGGCAATTCGCCCCTTCAGGCACAGTTTATTTCAGGTTCAGTGGCGCGCCACTTCTACTTTAAACGCAACCGCTATTTTGGCGTGGGCGGCCAGTGGACGTATGCCGACGGTAACCTGGATGAGCGCCGCGGTACCGCATACGACAGGGAGATCTCCGGTGGTACATTCCGCTACCCGCAGGGTGTGCCCAGCAACAGGGTATCCAACAAATCATACCTCGATTTCAATATCGGCGCGTATTATGGTAAAACCACCGAGGCAGTTGCATTTGAAATCGGAGGTGCCATGTACCACATGTTTTATCCTAAAAACGATATCCTCGATAAAGACGATGAAACTGAACTGCGCCACCGTGTAACCGCCCACTCGGTATTACGGTTACGCCTAAACGATAAATGGGGATTCGTACAAAAGAACCTGTACTGGCAGGAAGGTTTATACCTGCGTTCCAAGACCTTTAACGATAGCCTGAATATCGTTGATTTCTGGTCGGGCGTGGAAGTGTATAAAACCAATCCCGCGACATTATTCAACCTGAACTTTGGATTGTATACACGTTCGTTCCGCACGGTGATGCCGATGCTGAATGTGAACCTCGGACGCGTGGCGACCATCCGCCTCACGTATGAGCAACCGCTCAATACCAAGAAGTTCAACGCCTACAATGCCCGCCGCGCCGAAGCCTCAGTGATCCTGACGCACAAACGCAATACCACACCGGGTACCAGGTTCTACAACAAAATCAATTTTTGGTAATCTTTAAACGACCCCATACAGAAGATGAAAAAATTATGCATGAACGCATTCCTGTTGGCTACCGCTTCCGTGGCTTTTGCTCAGAAAGAAGTGGAAAACCTGGGAAATATCGTAAACACCGCTTATTCTGAAGCGAGGCCAACCATTTCGGCCGATGGGAAAAAACTCTACTTTATTGTAGAGAGCAACCCAAAGAATACGATGTCTAAAAAAGACAAGTACGCGCAGGATATCTGGTACTCCGAACTTGATAACAGCGGCAAATGGGGCGCACCGGTACAGGCCCAGGCCCCTTTGAACGATCAGAAAGACAATGCAGTTTTCTGGGTTTCCCCGGATGGCAACCGCCTCCTGATCCGCGGAGCTTATCAAAATGGCAAATATGCCGGACGTGGCATTTCCATGGTGCAGAAAACAGCCGGTGGGTGGTCGGCTCCCGAAAAGCTGAATATCCGCGAATATGAAGTGATGGCCATCGACCGCTATGCGGGCGCCTTCCTGTCTAATGATGGCAAACACCTGCTCCTCTATTTTTCAGAAGAGAAGAACAGTTATGTGAATGATATTTATGTGAGCCACCTCACGGAGAATAACGACTGGACGAAGCCACAAAGCCTCGGAACCACCATCAACACCTACGAGCACGACGAAATCAGCCCTTGCCTGGCCGCGGATGGAAAAACATTGTATTTTTCTTCCGACCGTCCCGGTGGTTTCGGTGATCACGATATCTGGATGTCGCGCCGCCTTGACGATAGCTGGACAAAATGGAGCGAGCCTGTAAACATGGGCAATCCCATCAACAGTTCTAAGTTCGACGCGTATTTCGCCGTTGACGCCACAGGTGATTATGGATATTTTGCCAGCACCCAAAACGCTGTGGGTGGCACAGACCTGGTGCGCATCAAGCTGGATGAAAGCCAGAAGCCCAAGACCGTAGCCATGATGTATGGTAAAGTCATCAACGCCCTTACTAAGGAACCCATGGATGTACAGATCCTGTTTGATGAGTTGCCGGGTGAAGTGAATGTCGGTAACTCTGTGTCTGGCCCGGAAGGTTCATATAAAATGACCCTGCCTTACGGCAAGAAGTACGCTTTGCGCGCCGCTAAGGAAAATTTCTATTCAGTAGTGGATACCATCGATCTCGCAGACGTGGACGAATACAAGGAAATTTATCGTGACCTCTACCTCACACCCGTTGATTCAAACCTCGCAAAGCTGGGCCCCGACGGAAAGCCCATCCGCCGCGATATTGATGACGTGGGAGATGGCGAAGACCTTGAAGCCGGCACAACGGTTGACCTGAAAAATATCAATTTTGATTTCGCGAAATCCATGCTCCGTGCCGACGCGTTCCCTGAATTGAATAAGCTGGTGAGCCTGATGAAGAAAAACGAAGGCATGACGATTGAGCTCTCTGCGCATACGGATAATATCGGTGGATACAGCCAGAATATGGCTTTGTCGAAAGACCGTGCCAATGCAGCTAAGCAATACCTTTTGTCTAAAGGCATCGACGAATCAAGGATTGTATCAAAAGGATATGGCGAAGTGAAGCCGGTGGCCAGCAACCGCAATGCCGCTGGCCGTCAGCAAAACCGCCGCGTGGAGTTTGTGGTATTGAAGAAATAATCGCTGGTACATAACTATAACGCATAAACGAAATCCCGCCATTGGCGGGATTTTTGTTTTAAGGATGTCCTTGTTTTTTGCAGATGGCATCAGGCCTGTTGCAGGGAGAACCCGAATGTTGACCCTACATCTACCTTACTCCTCACGTGGATGCTTTGTCCGTGGGCTTCAACAATGTGTTTGCAAATGGAGAGCCCGAGGCCTGACCCGCCGATTTTCCGGCTGCGCGCCATATCGGTGCGGTAGAACCGTTCAAAAATGCGCGGTAAATGTTCTTCGGATATGCCGCTGCCATCATCGCTGATTTCAATCAGCACCTGGTTGTTTTCTATTTTATACATGCTTGCTTCAACCAGTCCGTTTTGCTTGCCGTATTTAATGGCATTATCAACGAGGTTGATCAGCACCTGCCTGATTTTTTCCTTATCGGCTACAACTGAAATACCCAGTTCACAGCCTTTTTTGATCTGGAGCCGGATGTTCTTTTCCCTGGTTTTGATTTCCAGCGATTCAAACACTTCTTTCACCAGGTCCTGTATCACAAAAGGTTTGAGCGTGAGTTGCTGTTCCCCGCTTTCCAACCTGGCGATCTGGTCAAGGTCGTCTACGAGGTTTACAAGCCGATCGATATTCCTGGCGGCGTTTTGCAGGAAGCGGACATTTACATCCGGGTTGCTGATCGCGCCATCGAGCAGAGTATCCACATATCCCTGTATGGCAAAGATGGGCGTCTTTAATTCATGGCTCAGGTTTTGCAGGAACTCCTTTCGGTAGGTTTCATTTTGCTGCAGCACTTCAATTTCTTTCTTGCGTTGTTGCGCCCAGATTTCCACATCCTCCCTCACTTCATCAATGCTTTTCTGCGGAAGGATATGTTTATAATAAAACTCTTCACGCTTGGTGGCTTTGGTTTGAGAAATCAGTTTGTAAATCAGTTTGATTTTCCGGTATATAAAACGCTCCAGCGTGGCATTGATCAGCCAGAAACTGCCCAGGTAAATCACTACAAAAGAAGAGAGGGCAATCCACCATACCGGCTTAAAAATAAAAATACCTATCGCGATGGGTACCGATAGGATCAATGCGGTATAAGCAGCGAGCTGGTTGGGGGAAAGGTTTTTTTGAGAAAGCATGCCGGTGTCACAAAAACAATGAATGATCTTTCACCAAAGGTAATGGCTAAACGTACTCAGCGTTCAAATTTATAGCCTACGCCTTTAACGGTGGTGATGCAGTCGAGGTTCAGTTTTTGCCTGATCTTGCGGATGTGCACATCAATGGTGCGGTCGCCGACAATCACATCTGTGCCCCAAATCTGGTTGAGGATTTCGTTCCGCAGGAAAACCTTTCCGGGTTTCGATGCGAGCAGGTACAGCAATTCGAATTCCTTGCGCGCGAGGATGATTTCCTTGCCTTGGTATTTGACGATATACTTCTCCCTGTCAATTTCCAGGTCGCCCACATGCATGATGCCTTTTTCTTCGGGCTTTTGTACCCTTCGGAACAAAGCGTTCACTTTACTTACGAGTACTTTTGGACTGATCGGTTTGCTGATATAATCGTCGGCGCCGGTTTCGAGGCCTTTGATTTCATTTTTTTCATCACTCAGCGCGGTGAGAAAAACCACCAGGGTTTGACGGAAAGCGGGATTGAGCCGGAGGAGGTTGCAGACTTCGATGCCATTTTTGCCCGGCATCATGATGTCGAGGATGATCAGGTCGGGCTGAACTTTTTTAGCTTTTTCCAGAGCTTCATCACCGTTACGGGCTGTCGTCACTTCATAGCCTTCTGCTTGAAGGTTGAACTGGATGATCTCAAGGATATCCGGTTCGTCGTCGGCAATCAGGATCTTTTTTCCGGTATTCATGATGGGATCGTTACGCAAATGTAACCCAGAATGCGCAGCCCGCATTCGTTAAAGGAAAGTTATGTTATTATCAAATTGTTAACCCAAACAGGCTAATTGCCTATATTTCTGTGTATTCCGGTTGCCCCTGAGGTGAAATTACCGGATATTTGCAGCGAAGTCCGCATGAAAAAATTTTATCTGATTATTTGCTTACTGGTGATGGCCGTTTCGCGGTTGTTTGCTGCAAACAGCGATACCATACGCATACCCATTTCCCGTCAGTACTTCCATGATAAAATCGCCCAGGAACAAAATGTATGCGACAGGTCGGATGGTAAATTAGACAAGAGCCTGCATGTCAGCCAGAACGCGGAGATCAACCTCCAGGTCAGCGACGCGGTATTTCGCAGGATCAGCGCGGCTGCCATGCGCGTGGAGGCCAACCCGCTGATTGAAAAAAATAACGATAAAATCAGGTACCTCTCTTATATCGAAAACCTGCTCAAGCAGTTTCGCATCAACTGGCGCCGAAGGGATTTCAACCCGCTCGATTTCCCTGCGTTGATGACACATTTCGAACAGGCCATGGAATTACAGGTGGCCGGCTCATCTTTGTTGCCCCTGATCAGGGATTTGCCTTATATACAAGCGAGGATACTCGTAGATATTTTCCAGGACAGCCAATCGCCGAATGCGGAACTCTCCAACAGCGTCTACCTGAAATACTGCGCCTTGTACCCCGATAAAATTTTGCAAACCATCCGCCCTTATATCCGCGAACCATTTGCCGACAGCCTCGTGGTGGCCGCATGCCGGTTCGACCCGGTACAATTATACACATACGCGCAATCTGTTTCTTCTCCCGAAGGGAAACTCATACACCGCAACAGCGATCCTATGGTGATGGCTGTTGCGAGCTTAAGCCAAACGCCAAACGCCTTACTGTATTTCCCTTTCCTGGACGACCTTTTGTCTGGCAAACAAAGCATTGAGCAAATCCGAAAGCTGGTGGGTAATGGGGAGAAGGGATATGATAGCGTGGGCTATTACCGGCTGCTCGTGAAAACGGAAATTGAATATTTCAGGCGGTTGACGCAAAACCCCGCTGATACACCCGTAGCCATGTTCGGCGCGAATGGTTTGAGGGAGATGCTGAAAGCAAAAGCCCTGCAGCATTTTATCACACCCATCAACACGTTGCATGATGTGAACAACCTGAACGTTCGCATGAAAGCCATCGACCCGCTCACAGCACAGGAGATTTATTACATGATGGTGATGGGGGAGAACGACATATATACATCCAGCTATAAACATAGTTTCAACCGGATGCTGCAGAAAATGGGCCCGAACCCGCGCGCCGATTCACTGCTGATGAGCGTGCATGCCGACTTCTTCAAGAAGTTTATCAAGATGGCCGCGAATTACAATAAGCTGGACAGTTTTCTGAAATGCATGCCACCGGCCAGTTCGGAAGTACTGATGAAGGCCTTCGTGGCCAACCTGCATAAAACAGGGAACCTGGAAGACGCCACCGATGTAGCTGATTCGTACAGCAGCATCACCGATAAAAAATTATTGAACAGCATACTGGATTATGTAAAGCAGAACGAACAGGTATGCATAGACGAAAACAACCAACGCGGCGCCGTGATTTATGGGTTGCTGAAAACTATCTTTTTATCGGCCGACAGCGCAGGTAAGGTTGACCTTACTGCCACTTTAGGTATTTCATCCATTTATGAAGTGTACCCGCGGGAATTGCAGGATGATAGCGGCCGTATTGTGCAACAGGTTTTCTTTTACGGTGACGAGGATGGAAAAATGTATTTCCCCGGCTTCCTCCGGTCATTTTCGCCCAAAGAGTGGCGCGTTAATTTACAGAAAGAATGGGTGGAAATCAGGTCGCTCAAAGGGAATGTGTGGATATTTGCCAACCGGCCATTGGATAACGATGCGAACCTTGACGACAGCGCGCAGGTGCATTTGAATAAACATATAGAAGACCTGGGCTTGCAGCCTTCGGTGGTGGTGCACCGTGGCCATAGTTACTGGCTGCCGCGCACCATTAACCGCATGCCTGAGAATTCCAGGATTGTGGTGCTGGGTTCATGCGGCGGTTATAAAAACCTGAGCCAGATCATTGATGTCTCCCCTGACGCGCACATCATCTCCACCAAGGAAATAGGCGCCGGTGAAATCAACAGGCCCATCCTCAATTACCTGAATCAATCCATGTTGTCGGGTAAAAGCATTGTATGGAAAGACATGTGGCAGTCATTAGGAAAAGTATTTGCAAGAGAACCGAGCAAAAGCCTGCGCGAGAGTTGGGAAGATTATATCCCGCCATACAGGAACCTGGGCGCCATATTTATCCGTGCATACAACAAGAAAATGGAGTCGCTCTGACGGGGCTGTGAAACTGGAATATGTCTGCAACCAAAACTTCAAAAAAAATATTCAATACACGCGTACTGCGCAGGTTGCTCGCATTCGCGTCGCCTTACAAAAATCGTTTTTGGCTCGCGTTGATATTATCTGTGCTGTTGGCTGTTATGGCGCCCTTTAGGCCATTGCTCATTCAGCTCAGTATTGGCATGGGTATGCAGGAACAGGCGGATGCCTGGTTTGTAAAAGGTCCTGGCGGTTTCATCATCGAAATAACCATTATACAAATCGTCTTGCTGCTGATTGAAACCATCACGCGGTATTATTTTACATACAGCACGGCAACCCTTGGGCAATCGGTGGTGCGCGACATGCGCCAGGCCACGTACCGGAAAGTGCTGGGGTTGAATGTATCGCAGTACGACAAAACCCCCATCGGTACACTCACCACAAGGACCATCAATGACGTGGAGTCGGTAAATGATGTATTCAGCGATGGATTAATACCGATTATCGCCGACCTGCTCTCGATCATCTCGGTGCTGACCTATATGTTTTGGGCCGATTGGCGATTGACACTGATTTGCCTCCTGCCATTCCCGATTTTAATTGTCGCCACCTATTTTTTCAAAGAGTCGGTGAACAAGTCATTCATCAAAGTGCGCAATGCCGTGGCCGCGTTGAACGCCTTTGTGCAGGAACACATCACCGGCATGCAGTTGGTGCAGGCCTTTGCCGCGGAAGACAAAGAAGCGAAAAAATTCGGGGAGATCAATAGGGACCACCGGAATGCCAATATCCGCGCCATTTTCGCGTACTCTGTTTTTTTTCCCTTGGTTGAATTGGTATCAGCTTTGTCTATCGGGTTGCTGGTTTGGTGGGCCGCCAAAGAAGCGGCACTCCTGCCAAAAGAATCGGCGGCGCATTCAGCCGGGCTCATCACATCCTTCATATTATGCATCAACCTCTTGTTCAGGCCCCTGCGGATGATGGCGGATAAATTCAATGTATTGCAGATGGGTATGATCGCAGGTGAGCGCATTTTTGCCGTACTGGATAACCCGGATGTAACAAAGGATGAAGGCAGGTATCGTCCGGATAAGGTTGCCGGGGAGATATCATTTGACCATGTATGGTTTGCATATAACGGTGACGCATACGTGCTGAAGGACATCAGCTTCCGCATCAAACCCGGGGAGACAATAGCACTGGTTGGCCATACCGGCAGCGGTAAAACATCTATTATCAGCCTGATCAACCGGCTATACCGCATCAGCAAGGGTGCCATCAGGGTGGATGGGCATAACATTGATGAATATGACCTGTCATATTTAAGGAGCCGTATAGGGGTTGTCTTGCAGGATGTGTTCCTGTTCAGCGGTTCCATCCGCGACAACATGACATTACGAAACCCGGCCATCAGCCAGGAAGAAGTAGAGCGGGCCGCGAAGCTGATTGGGTTGCACGACTTCATTATGGAACTTCCAGGCGGGTACGATTATTCCGTGATGGAAAGGGGCGCGACCTTGTCGCTGGGGCAAAGGCAATTATTATCCTTCGCACGCGCGATGTTATTCGATCCTTCCATCCTGATACTCGACGAAGCCACTTCGTCTATCGATTCGGAAAGCGAAGCGCTGATACAGCATGCCATTGATACGCTCATTTCGGGGCGTACATCCATTGTCATCGCCCACCGCCTCAGCACCATCCGCAAAGCACATACCATCATTGTGCTCGACAAGGGTGAAATCAGGGAAATGGGCACACATGAAGAACTGATGCAACAAAATGGCCATTACGCCCAACTATATCATATGCAGTTTGAACCGGCAGTATAAAAATGCTTATTTTCCTGGCTTTTCTGCCATCCCTTTTTTAAAGCCATTTTTTTAATTTGCCTTTGCAAGTAATTTTTAATTAACTCATTACAAATAATAAAATAATTGAATTTGTTTAATTCAATTATTGGGTTTCATTTCAATAACTTATTTGTATTTCCCGCATCCCGGCCTTATCTTTGCGCCCAAAATTGGGGAACGATATGGTATCCAAACGGTTAAAATCATTGTGGGCAGCGGTTTTCAGCCTTTTTTTGTTGCTGTCGTTTACTGCAGTTCAGGCCCAGGACCAGGATCATGGGGTAGGCCATGAAGCCAAGCACGAGAAACTCGAACCAGCCAAGATCATCATGGACCATATCAAAGATGCCCATGAATTCCACTTTTTTACTGTTGGCCATTTTCATGCCACCATTCCCTTACCGGTGATTTTATACAGCCCGGGCAAAGGCGTAACCATGTTCTCATCATCCCGTTTCGGTCATGAGCGTGAACTGGAGTACAATGGGTATAAGATGGAAGAAGGTAAGATTGTTGCCGTTGACGGTTCCAAGGTTTATGATTTTTCGATGACCAAGAATGTGGTGCAGATGCTGATTGCCTTAACGGTATTGGTATTGTTGATGATGGGCATCGCGAAGAAATATAAGAAAGGCCAGGGTGTAACTTCTGCGCCTAAGGGATGGCAGAATGCGCTCGAACCTGTCATTACATTTGTACGCGACGATGTGGCTAAGCCAAACCTGGGCCATAAATGGCAGAAATACCTGCCTTACCTGCTCACGGTATTTTTCTTTATCCTGATCAATAATATTTTCGGTTTGATTCCTGGCGCGGCCAACGTAACCGGTAACACGGCCTTCACGGTGGTGATGGGTGTGTTATCTGCCATTGTAATCCTGGCGAGCACCAACGGGCATTTCTGGGGTCATATCTTCTGGCCTCCCGGTGTGCCGTTTTTGATCAAGCTGATCCTGGTTCCTGTTGAACTGGCGGGCGTATTGATTATCAAGCCAGCGGCCCTCATCATACGTTTGTTCGCGAACATGGTGGCCGGCCACATCATCATCCTGAGTTTTATTTCATTGATTTTCATATTTGGAGAAATGAGCAAGGGCGCGGGCTGGGGCTTTTCACCCATCTCGATCCTGTTCACGGTATTCATTTATTTCATTGAAATCCTGGTCGCGTTTATCCAGGCCTTCATCTTTACAAACCTGACTGCTGTATTCATCGGGCAGTCTTTCGAAGGTGAACACGAGCACCATGAAGAGGGCCATGCCCAGGCTCATGCGGCTCATTAATTGTGTCATTTATTTTTCACTTATAAAACAAGTATCATGACTTTGATGACTTTGTTAGCAGATGTAGCCTACTCCCACCTGGGTGGTGCAATTGGCGCGGGTCTTGCCGCCATCGGTGCCGGTATCGGTATCGGTCAGATCGGTAAAGGCGCTGTAGAAGCCATTGCCCGCCAACCGGAAGCTTCATCAGACATTCGTGCGAACATGATCCTGTCTGCGGCCTTCATCGAGGGTGTTGCCCTTTTCGCCGTAATCGCAGGTCTGCTGGCTGTATTGAAAGCCTAAGCACAAACGCATTACTGCATCCGGAGCACAGGGCCGAGGATGCAGTAATCTTTACTAAAAAGTATTTTACAAACATATTTAACCAGTAAACAATGGATCTCTTATTACCTCATCTTGGATTGATCGTTTGGACCCTCCTGGCATTCCTGATCGTGCTTTTCCTCTTGAAGAAATTTGCCTGGGGGCCAATATTGAAAGGACTGAACGACCGTGAATCAAGCATCGCCGACTCGCTGGCTTCAGCCGAGAAAGTTAAGCTGGAAATGGCCCAGATCAAGAATGAAAATGAAGCCCTCCTGGCCAAAGCCCGTGAAGAACGCGCAGAGTTGCTGAAGGAAGCCAAGGATATGAAAGATAAGATCATCAACGAAGCCAGGGATGAAGCAAAGCTGCAGGCCGCTAAAATCATCAACGAAGCCCACGCGTCTATCCAGAATCAAAAAATGGCTGCTTTGACTGACATTAAAAACCATGTAGGTAAGATGGTCATTGAAGTGAGCGAAAAAATCCTTCGCCGTGAACTGGCCGATAAATCCCAGCAGGAAAACTACATTAAGCAACTGGCTGAAGAAATCAAATTAAACTAACCGACAGGGGTAAACGAAGTTTTATCCGCAAACCGACATCCCGTCATGAACAATCCGAGATTAGCTTCCCGATACGCGAAAAGTTTACTCGACCTTGCTGTTGAACAAAACCAGCTTGAAGTAGCTTATGCCGATATGAACCTGATCAGGAAGATCTGCCAGACGAATCCCGATTTCGTGGCGCTCCTGAAAAGCCCGGTCATCCACGGCGATAAGAAAGAAGGCATACTTAACAGCATCCTTGAAACCCGCGTGAGCAAACTTACCGTCTTGTTCATCCAACTGTTGCTGCGTAAAACGCGCGAGAGCAACCTGCCTGAAATAGTTGAGGCCTTTATCAACCAGTACAATGCCATGAAAGGCATCCACCGCGTGAAAATCACGACGGCCGTGCCGCTCGACGATTCCATGAAAGAGGTGTTCATCAACAAAGTGAAAAGCGCAACACGCGTACCGCAGGTTGAACTCGTTACTGCCGTAAAGGAAAACCTGATTGGCGGCTTCACCCTCGAAATGGACGGCAACTATATCGACGCCAGCATCCTGCGCGACCTGAATGACGTAAAGCGCCAGTTCAGGAGCAACGAATACATACAGCAAATCCGATAATCATCAACTGGATCATAACAAAAAAGCTACCAACCGGTAGCTTTTTTTATGCAGTGATTGCATCAACTATGATCAGGCTTCTTCATTGATCCAGGCGGCATTGCGCTGGACCGCTTTTTTATAAGCCGGAAACACGGTATTGAAGTAATGGTTAAAATCAAAGCCCTTTGCCAGCATCTTCTCTGTTTCAGACATCAATCGATCCGTCCAGTTTGCCTGAGATGAATCCAAGGTCAGGATGGGATATTGCAATTGACGCAAGAGTTCCGTAGTCTTAAATACGTTTCCTTCAATGGGAATGATGGGGGTATGCGATACGAGCGACAGCATATTGGTGTGCAGCCTCGCGCTGATGACAAATTCGCATTCAGATAATTTTTTGATGTACTCCTGGTAACTGGCAAATGGACCAAGTTGCGGGATATTAAAATTTGCAGCGAATATCTTTGCCATCTTCCCATCCTCGTATGGTTCATTTGTTACAAAGGCCAATTTTTTTCCTTTCGATTGCAGCAAGGACACCAGGCTGCCCATTTGCTCAACGGTCATCGATACACGGGGAGTAATGTTGATGGCAACCAGGCCGCTGTTGCGTTCCATCGGGGGAACAACGTCTGCCGGCGCGTTGATCGCGGAATCAGGCGCCACTTCAATCACCTGCTCGGGCACACCATAAGCTACCAGGTTCTTCCGGGTAATTTCTCCCCGGATCACCACTTTATTCATCTTGCCATATACATGGCCCACCAGTTTTTGAAACACTGCTGTTTTAATCACTACAGACTGGTTGACGGCGGCCGTTTTTTTACCGAGTATCTGCGCGGCACGTATCTCCACCAACTGGCGTAGGAATACGATATTGTCGCCCACTTCACCGGCGCCGCTATAAATGAGCCAGTCGGCCTGCTTTAACTGTGCCGCCCTCTTTTTATATTGTCCCGCATAAGGAAGAAATGAAACCAGCCAGCGTTTAAAAGGGCGGAGCCTGGCTTTCCATCCCTCATTTTTAAAATCCGTTGAATCGGCTTTTAACAGCGCTACCGCAGGTTTATTGGCTTTAAATGCCACGTCATCTTCTTTGCCAATTTGTTTTGCCACGGTATTCGCCCAACGCTCAAGGACGGCCACCGGATCAGCGGCATGTATGATGCGTTTAGGATAATATCCGTCTAAGCCAAATGGCCTTCCGTTTACGTTTAAAGTTATATCCGAAGCGGCTCCTGAAAACAGGTTCATGATTTCAGACGAGAGGGCTTCGTTACCGATATTGGTTGTTTTGAGCTTGGTAATCAGGAAAACTTTTTTCGACATAATGCGGATGTATTGCAGGTTGGCCCCAGGCTAACCATTTTTTAACAGCGGCGAAGGTACATAAAAACAAAGGGAGAATAGCTCATTCTCCCTTTGTTCATAATCGCTTAACCGGTTTTATTCTTTTACAAATTTGCCTTTATCGATGATATTGCCCTGGCTGTCGGTGAGCACCAACGCATAAGTGCCCGCGCTGATCTTTTTAATGAATACATCCAGGACGCTACCATTGCCCGCGGAACTGTATTGTTTGCGGAACACCCTGGCGCCTTTGCTATCATAAATAATCACCCAACGCAGCGGCGAAATCAGGCTGCGGCTGTTGTCGCGCACCTGGAACTGACCATTGTTCGGGTTGGGGAAGATGAATGTGGTATTGGTTATCAGCGAATCGGAAATGACCAATGCGTTTGAACTTCCACCGCAACCATTCACATCATTTACAGTAGCAGTGTATGAGCCGATATTGGCATAAGTCACCAACAATGTGCTGCCATTGGCGCCCGGTACCGGATCTCCATTCTTAAACCATGTATACGAGCTGGCCGCAGGGTTTGAACTGGCTGTAAGCGTGGTCGTTAACCCGCTGAACAAACTGGTATGCGGATTCGCGGTGATGGTAACAACCGGGCTTGGGTTCACCGTCAGTACCGCCTGGTTGGAGGTAACGCTTCCACAGGTAGCCCCGCTGATGATCACACGGTAACGGTTATTGTTTTGTGTTCCGGAAACCGAATTAATGTCAAGGCTGCTGTTGGTAGCGCCGCTGATATCATTGAATGTGGCGCCGCCATCGGTGCTCAGTTGCCATTGATAAGTAAGACCACTACCGGTAGCGCTTACACTAAGTGTGGTGGAACCGTTCACGCACAAGCCAACATCCGATGGTTGCGCGGTAATTGATGCCTGTTCCTGAACGGTCAGTACAGCGGCGGCAGAACTCAGGCTTCCGCTTGAACATGCGTTGGAAATCAGCACACGGTATTGGTTATTGTTTTGCGAAGCGGTGATGGCATTCAGGGTGAAGCTACTGTTGGTAGCGCCGCTGATATCGCTGAATGTATTTCCACCGTCGGTGCTCACCTGCCACTGGTAGGAAAGGCCAGAACCGCTGGCGCTGACAGAGAAAACCACGCTGTTGCCCGGACAAGCCTGTTGTGCTGTTGGTTGCGTGCTGATGCTCGCGGCATTGTTTACAGTGAGGATGGATTCGTTAGAAATTACCGGGCTGGGACATGTACTGCCATTCACCAGCACCCTGTACCTGTTTTGGTTCATAGATGCCGTTAATGCCGGCAATGTGTAACCGGCGGTATTGGTGCCCGGGATATCCGTGTAGGTAACTCCTCCGTCGGTGCTTACCTGCCACTGGTATGTGAGGTTTGAACCTGTAGCCGTTACACTGATATTCACTGTGCTGCCTTCGCAACCGCTCACGTTCACTGGCTGTGCCGTGATCGAAGCCGCGCTGTTGACAACCAGCGTAGCCGCTGATGAATTTAGTGGCGTTGGTCCGCAGGATCCAATCACCACACGGTAGCGGTTATTGTTTTGGGCTGATGTTACGTTATTAATAGTCAGTGATGTGCCTGTTTCCCCGCTGATATCGGTGAATATGACGCCTCCATCGGTGCTCACCTGCCACTGATATGTATTGCTGCTACCGGTGGCGCTTACACTAAATGATGCGTTGGCGCCGGCGCATAATGTTTGATCAGCAGGTTGCCCGTTAATAGATGCGGGATCACTCACCGTTAAAGTGGCGGCATCAGAAGTCACGTTCGAAGGGCATGCATTGCTGACCAGTACGCGGTAACGGTTATTGTTCAGCGTGCTGTTAACGCCTGTCAGGGTCAGTGTAGCTGTGTTGGCCCCTGAAATATTTGTGTATGTGTTGCCGCCATCGGTGCTTACCTGCCATTGATAAGCGTTGTTGGTGCCTGTGGCCGTCACGCTAAATGTGGCATCGCTGCCGCTGCACGCGTTTACGTTGGCTGGCGCTGTGGTTACGGTTGCAGACGCGCATGAGTTCGGTGGCAGGATCAATGTAACCGTATCGCTTGTTGTCACGCGTACGTTATTGGCATTGAATAAAATTGACGTCATGTTCACTTCTGGTTGCGCACGGATGTAGATATCATCGATATACCATCCTTCGAGCGCTGTACCAACATCCGACGTAAAGCGGAAGCGGAACTTCACGTTCTGGTTGGCATATGGGGTGAGGTTTACCAATGTGCGGATGAATTCACCATTCGTGCTGCCCGTCCATGCCTGGCGGCCTGCGAGCAGGGTGGTGCCGTCCATAGTTCCTGTGTACCTTCCGGTTACAATATTCGGGCGAACGTCTGTCCAAATGGTTCCTCCATCTGTACTTACTTCAAGCACACCACCATCATACGTGCCTTCCGTATTATACCAATGGCGGAAGAATAATGGTGGGGGCGTGGGCCCGAGCGCGACGGTATTAGTCATGATCAGTCGCTGATCTGATGCGATGTCACGGTTCAGGGAATAATATGAACGTGGGTTCGACCAACTGCGTGCAGTGGAAGTTGTCCAGTTGGTGGTTGTGGTGCTGGTGGTTGTCCAGGCCGCAGGTATACCGGTTGTCGTCACCTGGTCTTCAAACAATGTGACAGTCGGGAAGTATGCACCGTTATTGATGCGTACGGTGAATGTGTACACGCCTGTTTGGCCTGCCGCAAGGTTAACGGGAAATGTCACCACCCGGTTAGCCGCATCATAATTGCCGCCACTTACGTACGTAACATTGGCCGGCAATGTGTCGGTCAGTACAAAATTTGCCAGCGGTGCGCATGGGCCATTTTCGATGGTGTTGGTATAAGTGATGTTTTGTCCTTCAGGAACAGCAGTAACACCGCCTTGTGTGAGTTTCAGTTTCAGGTTACCTGCGGTAAAATCCGCGATCTGGTCTGTTACGCTGGATGATGAACCTTGCGACGCGAAAGCGCCCATGCCCCTGCGGCGGAATGCTTCACGGATTGCGCAGGAATATGCGCCATTGTACAGGATGGAATCCGCCATTAGGATGGCATTACGGCCATCAATGAAACCCGGGCTGCAAGGCTGAAGTTTCATGCCTTCTATTACGAGTTTGAGGGCAATGGTATTGCCACCGCCGCCATTGGCGTCATAAATATTGGGGTTGATGCTGCCCACCTGGTTGATGATGTTCCAGGTCATATCCCATAATGTGGCACACCAGATTTCACCACGGCTATGTTGCTGCGCGGTAATGCTATTGGCATATACTTTATTATTTACGCTGAAATTGGTGCAATACCGCTGCGAACGGATGCCAAGGCCATTGGGGTTCTGACTAATGGCATACGTACCGATACCCCTTGGGTTATTAAAGCCTGAATTCAGGTTTGAATTTGCCCAATCCTGTGTATACATCAATGCGAAATAATCGCTCCAGCCTTCACCCATTTGTTCCCCGTTTTGCAGGCAACTGGCTTGAGAAGGGCCGCCCGTCAGGCGGTTACTGATACCGTGCGCGAATTCATGCGTAACGATGCCATTGTCTACGTCACCATCGCGTTGCGGTGTACCGCTCCAGAGGAACATCTGCATCCTTCCGCTGCCGCCATCGGGTGGAGTGGCGAAATTCGCGTTATTGGTACCGGCGCCGTCCTGCGCATCGGCCAACACAAAATCATTGCCATTGCCCCCACGTCCCTGGTTATTGGCCTGGAAGTTTCCTGAAGGCTCATCAAAGCCATAAACGTAAGTGATGTCGTGGATGATATTATTCCAATAAAAGAGGTTGGTAATATTGAATTGCTGGTTTTGAACCGGTGTGCTCTGTGTTGGATTCACGGAAAAATTCGGCGTGAAATCAAAAGTGAGCGGGTCGGGGGATGTGGTGGATGTAGCAGGGGCGCCGGTGGAGCTGTTGTTGCCCGAACGGTCTTCCTTGGCCCATACATTATTGCCCCGGGTGATGGTATAATCGGTTGTGCCATCGCTATGCCATTTCAGGCTCGTGGCCGGGCCGGGGGCCGCTTCCCAGGGATTTGTTACGAGTGCATGCGCGCCACCCGGGTGCGAAGGGCTTTCTGCCGGGAATGGGATAACCCTGTACGTTGCGCCATTTACAATGCGGGGCGCATTGCCTGGTGCAGGGGCGTTATTCAGCCAGTTGATGTTGTTGCTGGTTGAGGCATTGGATGCGTGGCCTGCGGCACCCTGGTGAACTTTATCGCAACTGCCATGCGGCGCGTCCCAATTGCAATACACGGTATAGTTATCCATTCCTAATACTTCTTTATTGGACGCGTCAACCTTTACCAGCCAGTAGTCGGAACTGTTTCTTGGGATCACATAGACCATCCAGGCCAGCCTGACGGCGCCGTTTTCCATGGGCAGCCACATGAGCCTCGCCGTAATATTTTCGCGCGATACGCCCATGTCATTGAATTCGAGGTAATGCCCGTTCGATTCGCTTTTTATAACAATGGCCGGACTGGTTGGCAGGAGCTTACGGTCAGCCAAAGCCGCATGAACAGCCGTTTCCGCATATACTGCCGGAACCCCTGTTGGGTTGTTGGCCTTCTTGTCGAGCCCCTTGATCCGTCCGCCAGACTGGTACACAAGCCTGTCGTTTTTAAATGTCAGTGTATGGATCTGATTGTACACCGGGATGTTCAGGTGTGTTTGCTGCAGATAGACCATGAAGGTGCCGGATGTTTTGTTATCGTAAGCATCGCTCACAACAAACTTGTTCATGTCGGCATCAGATAAGCCAATAGCCTGTTGGTTTTTTTGTACCAGGCTGATGGCCCTCTGCTGTTGATCCGTCTGGGCATAGGAAAATAAAGTAACGGTTAAGGTTACCAGCAGGAGTAGCGTTTTTTTCATAAAAGAAGCGTATCGAAATGTGTGTGTAATTGAAAGACGAACTAATTTTTTTGTTTGTTCATACAGGATGGTGCCGGTGTTTTTGTCAAGGTCGTTCTTAACGGAGGGGTTGCCGTTTCAGGGACATTTAACGGGCATCTAAATTACATTTTTTTTTGATGTGCCAATATTTTGTTTAGGGAAGGCACCTGCTATATGATATGGGTACAGCATTTAGCGGAATTCCCGAAAATCGGCCCTTTTTCTGTCCCCATTTTTTTGACAGTACGGGCGCTTCCCCCTACCTTTGCAGCCAAAATTCCGGGAGATGGATGTCCCGGGCCCCGATAAAGGGGGCGGACGGCCTCAGAAGATTGCCGAAAGCCGCACCGGAAGAGGGTTTAAACGTCTCTAATCGACAAATCATACAACTATGGTAGAAATTAAACCAGATGAGATTTCGGCGATACTTCGCCAGCAGCTCAGCAACTTTAACGCAGGCGCCAGCCTTGAAGAGGTTGGAACCGTTCTCCAGGTAGGTGACGGTATCGCCCGTGTGTACGGATTGAATAATGTCCGTTCCGGTGAGCTGGTTGAATTCGGAAACGGCGTAAAAGCCATCGCCCTGAACCTGGAAGAAGACAATGTGGGTGTGGTATTGATGGGTGATAGCAGCGAAATCAAAGAAGGTGATAAAGTAAAGCGTACCGGTAAGATCGCCTCCATTAAAGTAGGCGAAGGTATGTGCGGTCGCGTTATTAATACATTGGGAGAGCCTATCGACGGTAAAGGCCCGATTAAAGGTGAACTGTATGAAATGCCCCTGGAGCGCAAGGCCCCGGGTGTAATTTTCCGTGAGCCGGTAAAAGAACCACTCCAGACAGGTATCAAGGCCATCGACGCCATGATCCCCATTGGCCGTGGCCAGCGTGAGTTGATCATCGGTGACCGCCAGACCGGNNCATCAACCAAAAAGAATTTTACGATGCCGGAAAACCGGTGTATTGTATTTACGTAGCGATTGGTCAGAAAGCTTCAACGATCGCAGGAATCATGAAAACCCTCGAAGAGTACGGAGCCATGGCTTACACAACCATTGTAGCCGCTTCTGCTTCTGATCCGGCGCCTTTGCAGTTCTACGCGCCTTTCGCCGGAGCTGCCATCGGTGAATTCTTCCGCGACACCGGCCGACCTGCCCTGATCGTCTATGATGATTTGTCGAAGCAGGCCGTCGCCTATCGACAAATGTCGCTCTTGCTGCGCCGCCCGCCGGGTCGCGAAGCCTATCCGGGCGACGTCTTCTANNATTCTACCTGCACAGCCGCTTGCTGGAAAGGGCCGCGAAAGTGGTATCGAAAGATGAGATCGCCCGCCAGATGAACGACCTGCCGGACTCCATTAAACACCTGGTAAAAGGTGGCGGATCGCTGACAGCCCTTCCCATCATCGAAACACAGGCCGGCGACG
>DDTB01000005.1 GCA_002343985.1 Chitinophagaceae bacterium UBA2375
GAAAATTGGCTTAATTTCATGCCGTATTTCATAATACGCCCGTTCCATACCCCTGTAAAATGACCCCGTTGACGACCCCGCACGAATAAGTTGCCGGTTCTCCAATGCATACCTGATGATCAATCGGGCGTTTACGCCTGACTGTTAGTCGGGTGCCTGTATATTGCCTAAAACTAACAGTTGAGAATAAACGAAGGGAACAGTATTTTTAGCTACAACGCTTTATCAATTATGAAAAAACTTTACAAGGTTTCACAACAGTCAGGTTTCTCGTTGCAAGGTTTGTACTCCTGGAAAACATGGCTTATGTCGCTCCTCATCATCATGGCGGCGATGCCATCAAATGCGCAGGTAACCATTGGAGCCACTCCATACGCAAACCTGACTGCGGCCTTTAACGCCATCAATGCGGGTACGCATACCGGCGCCATCGTGGTGAACATAAACGCCAACACTACGGAAACCGTAACCGCTACGTTGAACAGCAGTGGTACCGGTGCGGCCAACTATACTTCCGTGTTGGTGCAGCCAACAGCGAATGTAATTGTAACAGGTAATATCGTTGGCGCCCTCGTTCGTTTGAACGGCGCAGACAATGTAACCATTGATGGGTTGCTCTCGGGAACCAGGCAATTAACCTTCAATAACACAGCGGCCAGTTCTTCATCCGCAGTGATTTGGGTATCCAGCGCTTCCTCTACCAATGGCGCGACCGGCAATACCATCCGCAATTGTAATATCAACGGCGCCAGTTTAACCACTACGCTCGCGGGTATCGGGTCTTCCGGTACTACATTGGGCGCGGTTGCCGAAGCGGCGAATAACAATAACACATACGAAAACAACGTCATCACCACTGCCCAGTATGGCATTGCCATTGTAGGCCCTACCGGTAATGAAACCGGGTTGGTGATCAGGGGCAATACCATTGGTTCTACTGTTCCCGCAAATAAGATCTGGTTCAGGGGTATCTTCGTGGCCCAGGAGCAAAATATGCTCATTACGCAGAACAGGATTCTGGGCGTGAACTTTACATCAGGTAGTGGCGCCAACCAGGGTTCAGGTATTTATGTGGGTGGTACCATATCAGGTGGCCTCATTGAAAGGAATGAAATCAGCGATATCCGCGTATTGAGTGTTTGGGGTTGTAATGGTATCCAGTTGAACTCCTCATCTGCAAATACGGGATTAACCGTAGCCAATAACTTCATTTATGATATTGTGGCTGGTGGTTTTGGATCATTTAACTCAGTGGATGATAACGGTACCGGTATCGCGATCAATACCGGTGGGGGATACAGTGTTGTGTATAACAGCATCAACTTAAATACCAACCAGACTTCAGGTATCACTGCCGCAATATTCATTTCCAATTCTACAACCATTTCAAACATTGAACTGGTCAATAATATTTTCGCGAACAGCCAAACAAACAACACGCGTTATTCTATAATCAATTACGCGCCTGTTTCTGCTTTCTCAACCATTAACTATAATGATTATTATACAACCGGTTCCAGCATAGGTAACCAGGCGGGTACCGTTATTGGTACGCTTGCCGCCTGGCAGACCAATACCGGCCAGGATGGTAACTCTGTAGCGTTGAACCCGTCTTTCTTCTCAGGAACAGACCTTCACCTGTTTTTCAACTCACCCCTGGATGGTTTGGGTACGCCGTTGGGCGGGGTCACTAACGACTTTGACAATGACGTGCGCGATGGCTCGACGCCGGATATTGGTGCGGATGAATTCACGCCACCAAACTGTACAACAAACAATGGTGGTACTGCGAGTATTTCCATTACGGATGTTTGCGCTTCCGGTACAGCCACCCTTTCTGCAACCGGTTATTCATTTGGTTTTGGCATCGCATACCAGTGGGAGTTTTTCAACGGTTCTTGGCAGCCATTGCCGGGCCAGACAAACCCTGCTTCTGCATCAACTGGACTGATCAGTGCCACTACCCAGTTCCGCCTTCGTGTAACCTGTAACGCGGGTGCACCAGGATATTCAACTGTTGTAACCTTAACGGTTAATGACCCAACGGTAACCAGCACCACTCCCGGATCTCGTTGTGGTGTGGGTACTGTGAACCTGTCTGCTACGGGTTCAAACATTAAATGGTATGATGTACCAACCGGTGGCACAGCCATTGGCACAGGCCCTGCATTTACAACACCAACCATCAGCAGCACCACCACTTTCTATGTAAGCGCATCTACGGCCGGAACAAACGTAAATGGGGGCAAAACCGGTACTACCGGACCCAATGGCGGCTATACTGGTGTTGCCGGCCTGGCTTTTGATGCGACTGCACCGTTTACCATCTTGTCTGTAAAAATGTACCCCCAGGGTAATACCCAGGTAACCATCCAGGCACAGGATAATACCGGTACACCGTTGCCGGGTTGTACACTGAACTACACATTTACCGGCGCAACAACAACTGGTGAAATTGTGCCATTGAACTTCCCCATCCCGATTGGAACTGGGCATAGGTTGATGGTGACGGCTAATACCAACTCCGTGCAAATCTGGCGTGATTTCTCCGGAAATACCTACCCATATACTTTGGGCGCTTTCGGTGCCATCACAGGAGGCCGTTTAGGTGCAAGTGCATCTACAACATATTATTTCTTTTATGACTGGTTGATCTCCAATGCCTGCGAAGGCAACAGGGTGCCAGTAACCGCTACCGTTACGGCTCCACCAAATATCAACCCTTCCGCTTCACCCACAACTATTTGCAGTGGAGCATCAACCAACCTGAACGTTACCAGCGCCAATGCGGGATATACGTATGTATGGACACCCGGTAGTTTATCGGGCGCTGCCCAAACGGTAACACCGGCTTCAACCACTACTTATGTGGTAACGGCTACAGACGCGTCTGCAGGGCCTTTCAACGGTTGTGTGGATGTGGATTCTGTAACCATCAACGTGAACTTCACACCAACCACATTAACCGTGAACCCGGCTGTATCAAATATTTGTACCGGTGTGCCATTGCAATTGACCACCAGCGGCGGTGTGATTCCTGGAGTCACGGCGTTTACGGAAACATTTGAAACATTCCCGCTGACTCAGTTTAGTACCCAGGTGTTGGCAGGCAGCATGACGGTAAGCCAAAACACAACTTACTATTCCCAGGGAACCAGTTCTGTCCACCTAGTGCCCGGTAATAGCACCAATGCCGGGATTCAGTCTTCAGTCATTAACCTGACGAACTTTACCAGTCCAACACTGACCTTCAGCCATATCTGTGGAATGGAAAGCTCTACATCTGCTTTCGATTTCGGATATATTGAATACTCTACCAATGGAGGAACCACTTATACGCCATTCCCTACCAGCAGTTATACAGGTTCAGGAACCCTGTTTAATGGTGTGGTTTCTTTCTCTACCAGGAGTTATACTGACTGGATTACTACATTGAATGCGGCTGCAGCTACTCCGGGAGCCGGTCCGGCAACCGCATTGTGGAAAACAGAAAGCATCAACCTGACCCCTTGGCAGGGTAATGCCAATTTCCGCATCCGCTTTAGGTTTACAACTGATGTAAGCCTCTTATACTATGGATGGTTGATTGACAATGTGCGCATCACAGGTACAGGCCCTGCGCCGGTGACCTGGACAGGTGTACCTAATACGGAATTATTCATTTCGGTTGGCCCGAACGTGGCTTATACAGGCCAGCAAACGCCAACAGTATGGACAATACCAACCGTTAACCATATCTATACGGCAACAGCTGCCGGTGGAGGCGGCTGTAATACTACAGCTACTTCTGACCTGACGGTTTCATCGGCCACTGTTGGGGTAAGCATTACGGCCAGTCCGAGCAGCACCATTTGCGCTGGTACTTCCGTAACCTTCACAGCAACAGGAACCAATGGAGGTACCAATCCATTCTACCAATGGTTTGTAAATGGATCCGGGCCCGTTGCTTCAGGTATTGGGTTGGATACTTATACTACTTCCACATTGGCCAACGGCGATGTGGTTACCTGTACATTATTGTCTAACCTTCCCGGTGGGCCTGGTTGCGTGCTGAATAACCCGGCTACCAGTAATGCCATCAACATGACGGTGAACCCGAACCCAACGGTGAACATCACGGGTGCAAATACTGTTTGTAATGGTGCGCCACCAACAGTATTAACAGCTAATGCCTCTGTTACTCCGGGTTCTATTGCTTCTTACGAGTGGTTCATTGGTGGGGTTTCACAAGGCGCGCCAAGTGGCGTTAGCACCTTCAATGCTACAACAGCCGGTTCTTATACCGTAGAAGTATTGTCAGCCGCAGGTTGCCCGCAAACATCAGTAGCATTTGATGTTACCTTACCAACCTATAATATCATTGCCACTGCAGGCGCTAACGGTTCGATCAGTCCATCAGGAACGGTAACCGTGAACTGCGGTGATAACATAACTTTCACCATAACGCCTAACCCATTCTATTCTATCCAGGACGTGATTGTGGATGGTTCTTCGGTAGGTCCGGTTGGTACTTATACATTTACCAATGTTACCGGTCCACATACGATCAATGCGACATTCTTCATTTCAGGTTGTCCTACTCCTCCAACGGCTAACGCCGGAGCAAATGCTGAATTCTGTGCCAATGCCAGCTACACCTTAAATGGTGTGGTGGGAGGAAGTGCTACGGCCGGAACATGGAGTGGTGGCGGAGGTACATTCGCACCCAATAATACCACGCTCAATGCTACATATACACCCAGCGCGGCTGAAATTTCCGCAGGGTTTGTTACATTGACACTCACTTCCAACAACCCGGCTGGTGCGCCCTGCGTTGCGTCAACCTCAACCGTTACGCTTACCATCAAGGAAATCCCATCAGTGAACATCACGGGTACTTTGGGCTTCTGTCCATCATCTTCTACTATACTGACTGCTAATGCCAGCATCAACCCTGCCGGGCCTTTAACGTATGCCTGGACGCGTGGTGTGACCCCATTGGGTACATCATCTACACAATCCGCTACCATCGCCGGTGCATATACGGTTGCCGTAACAGGCAATGGTTGTACCAATACGGCTACGGTAAATGTGATCCAATACGTAGCGCCAACCATCAGCATCAGTGGCAGCAACGTCATTTGCACAAACTCAAATACAGACCTGAATGCCGATGTAGTTGTGGGTAGCGCGCCGATTACGGCTACCAACTACCAATGGAGGAGGAATGGTGTGGATATACCGGGTGCAACTACCGGCCTCTTGAGTACCAGTATCCCAGGCAACTACACAGTTGTTGTTACGGATGATAATGGTTGTATCAGTGCGGAATCTGCCATACATGTGTTGGGACCGGATACTAGCCCGCTCAATGGTATTTACACCATCAGCACCGCGCCGGCATCCTGTACCAACTATACCTCATTTGCTTCAGCCATCAATGACCTGAACACCAGGGCCATTTCAGGTGATGTTCGTTTCCTGGTTGATCCCGGATTTACGGAAACTGCGCCAACTGGTGGCCTCGCATTGGGTTCTGTTGCATTAAACGCATCAGTATCAGGTCGTACGATTTCATTTGAAAAATCTGGTGTAGGTGCCAATCCTTTGATCAGCGCGTATACAGGAGGAACTGGTTCTCCATCTACGGCAACACCGGATGGTATTTGGAGCATCCGTGGTACAGATAATGTGACGATCAGCGAAATTGATTTGTTTGATGGCAATACTACCAACAACGCCACAATGGAATATGGTTATGGCTTGTTTAAATTGTCTGCTACCGATGGTGTTCAAAATACTACCATCACCGGCTGTACCATCACATTAAACCGGGTGAATAACACAGCGGCCATTGCACCAATGGTGGAAGGCTCCGTAGGTATCCTGGTGATCAATGCAACAGCAACAGCTGCCATCACAGCTTTAACGCCTACGGCAGCTTCCGGAACAAACTCAAATAATAAATTTTACAGCAATACCATTCAGAATTGCAATCATGGTATATCATTGTCTGGTTATGCCGCGGCATCCCCATTCACTTTGGGAGATACCAATAACGATGTCGGCGGTACTTCCGCGCTCACAGGTAACAGTATCCTGAATTATGGCGGCGGTGGTGCAACACAGTCTGCCGGTATCAGGGCACAAAACCAGTGGGGATTGAATGTTTCGTTCAATACCATCAATAACAATGATGGCGCAGGCGTTAACCATAATGGTCCGTTAAGGGGTATTTATGCCCAGTCTGGCACCAGCGCTTCGGTGAATATCAACAACAATACCATCACCCTCACCAGTGGTACCACCGGTGGCAGCGCTTGTACACCTATTGAAAATGCCATTGGTTCAACGGCGGCCGCTAATACGGTAAACATCAATGATAATACGATAACGGCTTCATTGCCTTCTGCTACAACAGCCAACTTTGTGGCCATTAGTCAAACCGCTACTGCAGCCAATGTGAACGTGAATGGCAATATCATTCAAAACTGCAGCCTGCCCGGTTCAGGTTCATGGACGGGTATCCTGAATAGCTCAGCTACCGGCACCATCAGCCTGGTGGGTAATGATATCATTAACAATACCATTGCATCAACAGGGTTATTTATCGGTATTACCAATACAACAGGTGGTACAATTAGTAGTTTGTCGATCAACAACAACGTGATCAGCAACAACACTAAGAACATCAACGCCGGCACACATAATATCATCAACACATCGGGTGTGGCGGGCGCAAATATGACGGTTAATGGAAACATTATCACCGATAATACCTTTAACACAACCATTGCTGCAGGTAATATCATTCTGAATGCCATTAATGGAGGTACCTCAACGTACACATATGATGGCAATATTGTCAGCAATATCAGTATTGCTGGCCTTGCGGGAAATGCTACGACCACTTTCAGGGGTATTGCCAATGTTTCCGGCGCTACCAATGAAACCATCAGCAATAACCAGGTGAGCAGGATGTTTGTGACCGGTACCACAACGGGTATTGCCACTATCATCGGTATTATCAGCAATGCAGGTGCTGCGTCTGTTAAAAATATCTTTAACAACCGGGTCGATACCCTGTATTCCGGTTCCGCAGTTAACAGTAATATCACCGGTATTCAGAGTACCACAGGTGCAACCATTGGTATCTACAGGAATAAAATCGGCCACCTGGTTGGCGGAGGATCCAATACCGCGAATATTGTAAGGGGTATCCACCTCAGTTCAACAGCGGCTGGAGGTACTGCCAATATCCACAACAATATGGTGAATATTGATATGGCCCAGGCGTTTGCGCCTTCGGCCAATAACGTCCTCACCGGCGCCAACGCAGTCAGGGGTATCAGCAATGAATCGGGAACATCAGGTACCATCAATATCTACTATAACACCGTTCGGATTAATGGTGGTGGCTCAGGTACGGCTTTTGGTAGCTCTGCCATGAGCAATACGTCAACCTCTAACAATGTTAGTTTCATCAATAATATTTTTGTAAACCTTGCCAATCCCGGTGGTGGAGCGGGTTCTGTTTCTGCAGCCCTCCGCAGGGGCAGCGCTGCATTGGCTACCTATATAAGCACATCGAATAACAATAACTTGTACGCTGGCACACCAGGTGCTACCAGGGTATTGTATTATGATGGTGCAACCGGTTACCAAACGCTTGCCGCTATGGCCGGCATTGCCGGGTTTAACCCAAGGGAAAACGCTTCCGTATCGGTAAACCCTGTATTTGTATCAAACACGGATTTACACCTGAACCCGGCCGCAAATTGTGACCTGGATGGTGCCGGTAAACCCATTGCAGGAATTGAATATCAGAATGACATTGATGGGGATATCCGCGATACCAACGCTCCTGATATCGGTGCCGATGAACACACAGGTACAGGTGGCTCAGGTGTTTGGAAAGGATATAATACAGATTGGAATGATCCGATCAACTGGTGCGGTGTGGTTCCAACCGCGAGCACCAATGTGGTGATCCCTTCAGGAAAAACAAATTATCCTTTAATCACCCTCAACAATGCTCTGTGTAATAATATCACGATTTCAGGCGGTGCTTCTGTACTCTTAACAGGAGTAGGTAAACTGGCTATTCATGGTTCTATCACCAATTCTGGCACATTTGATGCCACCGATGGTACCATCGAAATGGCGGGAGCTGCAGCACAAACCATCCCGGCTACCACATTCCTGGGTGATAATGTGAAGAACTTGATAATCAGCAATAGTTCAGTAACCCTGGGTGGCGACCTCAACCTGCTGAATAAACTGTCATTCATCGGAAACAACCGCACATTTGCCACAGCCGGCTTCCTGACCCTGAAGTCAACTGCCAGCCGTACGGCCAGTGTTACGGATATCACCAATAATAGCACCAATACAGGTAACAGCATCACAGGTGATGTAACTGTTGAACGCTTCGCGTCGGCACGCCGTGCCTGGAGGCTGCTGTCGGTACCAAACCAAAATAACCTGCAGACCATTAAGGAATCATGGCAGGAAAACCAGGTTGCGAATAGTACGACCCCAGCTGGCTTCGGTATCCAGATCCCGAGCAACCGTGCATCATGGGCTGGAGACGGGTTTGATATCTATACGCCAAACGGAGGCCCATCTGTGAAGACGTATAACCCTGCCACAAACGATTGGGTGGGCATCATTTCAACTGTTCCGGTAGTGGCCCCAACACCAAACAACGGAAGGCACGTAACTGGTACAGCGTATATGACGCTGGTTCGCGGAGACCGCACCGTCAATACATTCCCGTCTGCCGCTACAACTACTGTATTAAGGGCGAAGGGTGCGCTGGTTACCGGAAACTTTGGCCCCGTTGCCGTTGGAGCAGGCCAGTTTGCAGCTATTGGTAACCCTTATGCCAGTGCAGTAGATTTCACTAAGCTGACCAAATCAAACCTGCAGGATGTGTACTATCTCTGGGATCCACAATTGGGTACCCTGGGTGGTTATCAAACATTCCTTGGGCCAACCTATACAGCGGTTCCGGGCGGCGGAAGTTATGCCAGCGGTAATAAGTTGATAGAGTCTGGCTCTGGATTCTTCGTACGTGCGCCAGGTGTTGCCGGTAGCCTCACGTTTACTGAGCCAAGCAAAGGCGATACCAATAACCTCGTTCAAAGGATCACAGGCCCGCAGCAATACATCCGCACCAACCTGAAACAAGCCGGTGCCAACGGTACCGTATTGTTTGATGGTGTGATGAACCGCTTCGACGAAAACTATAACAACCAGGTGGATGATGAAGACTTCGTGAAACTGGGCAATTTCGGTGAAAGCCTCGGACTGGCCAGGAACGGACAGTTACTGGTTGCTGAAAGCCGCAAACCTTTACAAGCAACTGATACCATCTTCTATCAGCTCGGACAGGTGAGGGCACAGGCTTATGCGTTTGAGTTCATCCCTGAAAACATGCAAAATGCCGGCGTGGAGGCATTCCTGGAAGATACATACCTGAACACAAAAACACCGGTTAGCTTGTTTGCGCCAAGCAGCATACCATTTACAGTTGTGAATGAACCAGGCTCTTACAGCCCGAACCGCTTCCGCATGGTATTTAAGCTGATGGCTCCGGTGCCTGTAAGTTTCACCAATGTTCGCGCCGAAAAAGCGAACGAGGATATTCTGGTAAGCTGGAAAGTGGAAAATGAACTGGCCATTGATCATTACTCAGTGGAGAAATCCGCTGATGGCCGCCTGTTCAGCGAAATTGGCGAACGCATCGCTACAGGTAACCAGGGTTCAACCGTTCAGTACAACTGGCTCGACAGGGATGTGATCAATGGTATGAATTACTACCGCATCCGCAGCCTTGGCCTCAATGGCGAAGTGAAATACAGCGAAGTGGTTAAACTTAATGTTCGCGATAACAGCCCAAGCCTGATCTCAGTATATCCTAACCCGGTAAGGGAAGATGGCATGGTTCAGGTGAGCATGAACAATGTACAGGCAGGTAATTACGTTATTAGCCTGTACAATGAACTCGGTCAGGTAACTTACCGCCGCCAACAGGCACATGCCGGGGGCAACGCGGTGTATACCATTAACCTGGGTAAAGAACTGTCGCATGGCCAATATACATTGGAAGTGAAAGGCACAGATAACAGTAAAACAACATTTAATCTTATTTATTAACGAAATGATGCAATAATTTTTAAGGAAAAATGAGAATTAAAGCATTAATTTTGTACAAAATCAGCACTACCGATGTATAAAGCCAGGAATTATGTTCTGTTAGCAGGACTGTTGATGCTGGGACTTTTGTTCAACCCTTTGAAAACAACCGCTCAATTACCTGACCCCGGTTGTGATCCTTTGGATCCCGCTTGCCCTATTGATGGGGGCCTTAGCCTGCTCATCGCAGCGGGTATTGGCATCGGCGCAAAGAGGGCATACGATCAAAAGAAAAAGAATACCACCAGAATCTAATCCGGAATCCTCCGGGCATTGCATACAAGAGATGATCTACGGGTCATCTCTTTTTTTATGTCGTTTTGTGTATGCCTTATCTGGTTTTCAACTTGGCTGAATGAACATTTTTAACGAAATTTGAGGCCAGGCAAGGCCCGCATGCAGGCAGCCTCTAGAAACTTTCAACCCATATGCAACGAATACCCCGGTTGTCCTGCTGGATTTCCCCTTTATCTGCCATTTCTCAATCTTTTTTTGGTATGCTGTTGGTTATGTTGCTGGCGCAATCCTGCAAAACTACCAAGCCTACCACCGTATTTGAACAATTACCCAGGGATACCAGCCTTATGGCTTTTATCCCCCCCGCTGTGGATATGAAAATCAAAGCAAACGATTTGTTGTCTATCCAGGTCAGCAGCCTGAACCGGGAACTTGATGAAAAATTTAATTCAGCGGCACATCCTGTTCAGGGATACGGTAACGCCCCATTGGTTGGCTTCCCGGTAGATGCTGATGGACAGGTGCAACTCCATTACCTGGGGAAAACAAAAGCCGGGGGACTCACATTAAAGGAGTTCGCGATCCAAATTGAAAAAGGGCTTGAGCCATACATGAAAGAACCCATCGTAAGGGTGCAATACCTCTCACATAAAATCACTGTAATGGGTGAGGTGAACAGGCCACAGGTGGTATACATGCCGGTCGGACAAATGACTTTGTTTGACGCGTTGGCAGCAGGTGGCGACCTGAAAGAAAAAGGCAACTGGAAAGATGTGATGGTCATTCGCGACAGCAGCCAGGTTCGTTTGGTGAAGCATATAAATCTTGAGTCACCCGATGTGTTTCAATCCCCCTGGTTATATATGCAGCCTAACGACATTGTATATGTTAAGAACAGGTCTGATAAACTTGAAAAAGACGAACGCAGAAGGACATTGCAGACCACATTATCTTTGATCGCCACAGGCGTATCACTCATCACCATTCTACTTACCCGGGTCATCAACTGATCTGCCGATATTTAATACATGAGCGAAGAACAATTTTTTAAGGAAAAGCCGAGCAATAATATCCTCGCGCAGATCATTCACCGCTATCTCCCTTTCTGGCCGATCTATATCGTTTTGACAGTCATAGCGCTGATCGTTGCCTATATATACCTGCGGGCCGAAACCAAGATATATGTAGCTACAGCCAAGGTTCTGTTGAAGGACCCGCAAAAAGGCGGTGGCGATAGCAAGGTATTGGATGCCCTGAATATTTTCAGCGAAAAGAAAATTGTGGAGAATGAAATCATCGTATTGCGTTCCTCCTCATTGATGCAACAGGTAGTGAAATCGCTGAACCTGTATGCCACGGTGTACAACCAGGGAAAAGTGCAGAAAGAGGAATTGTATGGCAGCAACTCCCCGGTTGCGTTTGTGGCTTTGCAAAAAGATTCCATCAGGGGCGGGGGACGATATGAATTTGATATCGACTGGCGCAATGAGCGCGTCAGCATCGCCGGTAAATCCGTGCCTTTTAACGGAATAATCCAAATCGCGAAAACGGATTACCAGGTTGTCATTAATCCGGAGTATAGCAGGAATTTATCCGGTAAAAATTATTACGTCGTATTCAGTACAGTGCAAACAGCGGCAGCACGCGTCATTGGTACATTGAAAGCTACGCCACTGTCGTACGCGTCAACAGTTATAGACCTTCGCCTGGAAACGCCGATACAGGAAAAGGGCATCAATATCCTCAATAAATTATTTGAAGTATATAACCGCGAGGGCATTGAGGATAAAAATCAGATCGCGACCAAAACACTGGCGTTTATTGAAGACAGGTTGAATACGGTTATCGGACAGCTCGACAGTGTGGAACGCATCATTCAAAATTATAAAGCCCGCCAGGGCGTGGTTGACCTGGGCATACAGGCATCCATGTATTACAGCGCGGTGAGCGACCTCGACCGCCAGAAAGCGCGCGTGGAATTGCAGATGGATATCCTGAAAGACATCCAGCAATACGTAAACCGAAAATCAAAAAACCCGGGCGTGGTGCCATCACTCGAAGTGGTGGATGACCCAACATTGAAATCACTGCTCGAACAATTGTATAATTCCGAATTTGAACTCGACAGGATCAGGAGCACCGCAGGGAACAAGAGTGAACTGGTGATGGTGGCCGAAGAAAAAGTATTCAGGATTAAAAAGGATATCCAGGAAAATCTCGATAATATCCGGAGCAATTTCAATACCGAACTGGCGCAAATCAATAACGCCATCGCCAATAAATACAGTTTGCTCAGCCTTGTACCAGAAAAAGAAAGGGGGTTGCTCGAGATCAACAGGCAGCAATCCATCAAAAATAATATCTACACATTCCTGCTGCAGAAACGCGAGGAAACGGCTTTGTCTTCCGCATCCACGAGTGCAGACCTGCGCGTACTGGAAACAGGTAACGCGTTTGGCCCCATCCGCCCCATCCCCAAAAATTATTACTGGGTGGGCGTGTTGGTTGGGCTGATCGTTTTCCTGCTGTATGTGCAGAGCTATGAGCAGTTCAACAACAAAATCATGTTCCGCTCCGAAATCGAGAACAGGACAAATGTGCCCGTGATCGGTGAGATTGTACAGGCGCGCAACCATGAAGATGTGGTAGCCATTTCGGAAGGGAAGCGCACGGTCATCGCGGAACAATTCAGGGCCCTGCGGACCAATTTGTCCTTCATGGGCTTCAGTGATGAAAACAACACCTTGCTCATCACATCATCCGTTTCAGGTGAAGGTAAAAGTTTCATTGCCGTGAATATGGCCATGAGTATAACGCTAACGGGTAAACGCGTAGCATTGATGGAGATGGACTTGCGCAAACCTAAATTGAGTAAGAAGCTGGGTGTAAAACGCGACCCGGGTATCTCCAGTTACCTGGTCAACAAGGTAAGCATTGATGAGATCATCAAGCCAACGCAGTACAAAAACCTTTTCCTCGTATCTGCAGGCCCGATCCCGCCAAACCCTACAGAGTTGATACAATTGCCTGCTTTTGGTAAGATGATGAAAGAGCTGAAAGAGCGGTTTGATTATGTGATCATCGATACCGCGCCCATCGGGCCTGTAACGGATGCGCAGTTGTTAGCGGAGTATGCCAATACCACCATTTTTGTGGTCCGCCATAAAGTAACGCCAAATGTATTCATGCGCATGATTGAAGGGTTTAGCCGGGAGAAAAAATTCAGCAATATGTGCCTTGTATTCAATGGCATCAAACCAAGGGGTGTCTCGGTACTGAATTATGGTTTTGGCGGATATGGTAATGGTTATGGGTATGGTTACGGATACGGATATGGATATGGATACGGATATGGAAGTGAAGAAGGCAGTTATTATATCCGAGACGAACACCAGCCTGGGTTTAAAAATATTTGGGGCATACTGACGAAAATCAAAAAGTTCTTCCGTCCGAGAAGGCGTTGATAGCAAGCAAATAACCTGTGTGCCTCAATGTCACCGTCTTCAGTCTGGTTCAACCTGTGACTGAGGACTAGCGAAGCTTTGCCATGTCTGAAGAAAATTATCACTGGTATGTGGTGTACACGCGCCCGCGCTGGGAAAAAAAAGTGGCGCTGAACCTGGCGCAAAAGGGCATTGAACATTACTGCCCTTTAAATAAAGTGCGCAAGCAATGGAGCGACAGGAAAAAAATGGTGCTGGAGCCCCTGTTCAAAGGCTATGTATTTGTTCGGCTGCCGGAAGCATCGAAATGGGATGTGAAACTGGTGGATGGGGTGATTAACTTTGTATATTGGCTGGGTAAGCCTGCCAGGGTAAAAGATGAAGAAATCGATACGATCCGGAAATTCCTGCAGGAATTTGAAGATGTGGAAGTGATTGATAGTCAGCTTACTGTTAATAAAGAAGTATTGGTCAGGCAGGGTGTGTTTATGAATTATCGTGGCATCATTCTTGAAGTAAGTGGACAAACAGCCAAGGTACTGATCAATAGTATGGGCGTGCAGTTATGCGCCCGTTTCGATAAAGCCAACCTGGAACCGGCTGGTTAAATGAATAATATTTTTATGTTTGCCCTTTTCCGGGACCTAAAAAAAGGGTAAATTGTACTGGTAAACTGGATTGTAATGAAACTGAACGACAAAATCTACGTGGCCGGGCATTCTGGTTTAGTGGGAAGCGCCATCGTAAGGTTATTGAAGAAGAAAGGTTACACAAATATCATCACCCGCAGTTCTGAGGAACTCGATTTGCGGGACCAGCGGATGGTATATGATTTCTTTGAGCAGGAGCACCCAACCTATGTGTTCCTGGCTGCTGCCAAAGTAGGGGGCATCTGGGCGAACCAGACGTACCCGGCTGATTTTATTTTCGATAACCTGGCCATTCAGAATAATGTCATTCACGCGTCTTATAAAACGGGCGTGGAAAAATTATTGTTCCTCGGTAGCAGTTGCATTTATCCTAAAAACGCGCCGCAACCCATACAGGAAGATTACCTGATGACGGGTTTCCTGGAACCAACCAACGACGCGTATGCCATCGCGAAAATCGCGGGCATCAAAATGTGCCAGGCTTACCACCGCCAGTACGGTTGCAGGTTCATCAGCGCCATGCCAACCAATTTGTATGGCCAGGGCGATAATTACCATTTGCAAAACGCGCATGTATTGCCGGCCCTCCTGCGTAAATTCCATGAAGCGAAATTAAATGCAGAGCCCAGTGTAACTGTATGGGGTACGGGTAAACCCCGCCGTGAGTTCCTGCATGTGGATGATGCGGCTATGGCCTGTTATTTCCTGATGCAACGCTACGAGTCGCCAGAAATCATCAATATCGGTTCCGGTATAGACCATACCATTCGCGAAATGGCGACCATCATCAAAAAAATTACGCAATACCAGGGTGAGATTGTATTTGATGAATCAAAACCCGATGGTACGCCACGCAAACTGCTCAATGTAGATAAGATCTCGGCGCTCGGCTGGAAGCCCATGATCGACCTCGAAGAAGGACTGGCATTTACATACAGCAATTTCGAAAAGAATTACTTCCAGTACACCACGAAAAGAGACCGCAGCAACAGTTCCATCATTCATGTGTAGAATCGCAGGAATCCTGCACGCGACAAGCCTTCCCGCTAACCTGGAAAAACTTGTCGCAGATATGTGCGAGATTCAAAAACACGGAGGCCCCGACGATGGCGGCTTATACAGCGCCAAAGGGGCAGGCCTCGTATTGGGTAACCGCCGGCTGGCCCTGCTCGACCTGAGCCCGGAAGGCCATATGCCTATGAGTTACCGCGACCGTTACCATATAACATATAACGGTGAGCTATACAACCACATTTCGCTCCGCGAAGAACTCATTTCATTAGGCCATCGTTTCAGCAGCCATACCGATACGGAAGTCATCCTTGCTTCATTCGCGCAATGGGGCACGCAGGGTTTTGCAAAACTCAAGGGTATGTTCGCCTTTGCACTTTGGGATGAACAGGAGCAGGACTTGTACATCGCCCGCGACCCTGCGGGCATCAAACCCTTATATTATTCGTTGCAGGATGGGATCCTCGCATTCGCTTCCGAAGCCAGGGCGCTCGCGCTTATCCCGGAATGCATCGAAGCCGAACCAAACTGGCCCGTTTATATGCTGGCATACGGCCATCTTCCGGAACCGGTGACCACATTAAAAAAAGTGAAACCCTTAGCCAAAGGTTGTTTCCTGAAATATGAATATAAAAGCGGTCGCAACAGCTTGCAATCGTTTACGCATTACAGTTATAGTAAACAATTGCATGATGCCGCTGAGGTTAGAAAAGAAATCAGGGAGGCGCTGGTTTCTTCTGTGCAAAGGCACCTGGTTGCCGACGCGCCCCTGGGTGTGTTCCTGAGTGGCGGGCTTGATTCCAGCATCCTTGCCATCCTTGCGTCTGCATTCAAAAAAAAGGATTTAAATACCCTCTCTATTTATTTCAAAGAGGAAGGGTATTCTGAAAAAAAATACCAGGACCTGGTAGCCAATAAAATCGGGTGCCAATCGCACCAGTATTTGTTGAAGGAAGAAGAATTTCATGATTCTTTCCCTAGTATCCTCAATGCCATGGACATGCCAAGTTCCGACGGCATCAATACCTGGTTTATCAGCCAGAATGCTGCTAAAGAAGGGTTGAAAGCCGTATTATCCGGATTAGGCGGCGATGAATTGTTTGGCGGGTACCCATCTTTCAGCCGCGTGCATCCCGCATCCCTGTTGCAGGAGCTGCCCGCGCCTTTCATCAGCTTAGGGAAAAGAAGCCGGTTTAAGCGATTGAACAGGATGTCGTACTTAAACCTCGGTGGCATTAAAGGGATTTATCTTTTCCTGAGGGGTCATTACAGCCCATTTGAAATTGCCCGGCAATTGGATATGCCCGAGCAGCAGGTATGGAAAATATTATCGGATCACCCTGTTTTACCCAATGTGAATGTGCTGGAAGAATCGAACCAGGCAAGCTGGATGGAATTCAATTTATACATGCAGAACCAGTTGCTGCGCGATTCGGATGTCATGAGTATGACGCATGGCGTGGAAATCAGGGTGCCTTTTTTGGATGATGACCTGGTGAGGCTGGCGCTTCGTATAGCCCCAACCGTTAAGTATAGGGGCGAATACCCCAAACAACTCTTAATCGATGTATTTCATGATGAACTTCCCGAAGAAATCTGGAAGCGCCCGAAAATGGGATTTAGTTTCCCGTTCTCAGGGTGGCTGGGCAATAGCAGCTTTGTTAAGGATATCATGAGCCAGGGCAACCGGAATACTCAGGCCAGTTACCAGAAATTCCTTAAGGGGCAATTGCATTGGTCGCACCTGATGTCGTTGGTGATCATGCGGAACAGGGGAGTGAGTTAGGGATTACGATCGTTGATTTGACATAGACTCATGTGACAGATTATTCCATCCGCACATTCTTAAAAAGCTATTTAATTAGATTGTTTTTTGCGCAATAATGTTCTTTTTCTTACGCTAAAAGTTTTTTCCGCTACCGGCGGCATAGAGAAGGTATGCAGGGTGGCAGGTAAATCACTGTTTGAATGGACAATCAGGGAAGAGAAATCAATCGAGGTATTTTGCATGCACGACCGCCAGGAAGATGCCGACGATAACAGGTATTTCCCTTCGGAAATATTCAGGGGTTTTGCAGGCGGCCGCATACGTTTAATTTGGGAGGCTGTGAAAAAAGGGAGGACAACTGATACAGTCATACTCAGCCATATTAACCTCTTGCTGGTTGGCTGGCTGATCAAACTCTTTTCGCCAAAAACAAAACTGGTCATGTTCGCCCATGGTATTGAAATATGGGGCGAATTAAGTGGTTTGAAAAAGAGGATGCTAAAGCGTTGCGACATTATTGTGCCGGTTAGCCAGTATACTGCCGACAGGATTTCGGAAATGCATCAATGGCCCGCATCAAAGATGAAAGTGCTCAACAATTGCCTGGATCCTTTTTTGCCGGTGGGGCAACCCGGAATAGCGATTGAAAATTTGCGGCAGAAATATGGATTAAGCAAAGACAATATCATCCTGTTTACCCTCACCCGTTTATCGTCAAAAGAAAGGTATAAAGGGTACGATAAAGTACTCGAAGCATTGGTGGAATTAAAGAAATTGTATCCAACAGTGCGCTACCTGTTGGCAGGTAGTTATGATGCGGAAGAAAAAAGGCATTTGGATGATATGATTGCAAGGATGGGCTTGACACAGGATGTGTTGATACCAGGGTTTGTGGCTGAGGAAGACCTCGTCACGCATTTCAGCATGGCCGATTTGTATGTAATGCCAAGTATGAAGGAAGGTTTTGGCATTGTGTTTATTGAAGCGATGTTTTATGGACTGCCGGTGATTGCCGGCAATAAGGATGGATCAGTGGATGCATTAAGTAATGGCGAACTGGGCATCCTGGTTGACCCCATGGATACACAGGCCATACTTGAAGCCATGTCGCGCATCCTGAACAACAGGGACCGGTTTTTGCCCGACAGGGAAAAATTGATGGAATTATTTAGTTACGAGCAATATAAAAACAGGTTTGAAACATTGTTGGCGCCAACAGGGCAACAGGTTTCAGCCTGATGACAAAATATAAAATATGTCAACCCAATCTTCAGGCATGCAAGCGAACGATCAGTCCTGGGACCTTGTCATTGAGCCGGGGCGTTCAGAAAAAAATTATTGGAATGACCTATGGCGTTACCGCGAATTGTTTTATATACTGAGCTGGCGCGATATCAAAGTCAGGTATAAGCAAACAGTCATTGGCGCTGCCTGGAGCATCATCCGCCCCCTGCTCACCACCATTATTTTCACTTTTGTGTTCAGTCGTGTGGCAAAGCTTCAAAACCCCGGCGACGCGCCTTATGCGTTGATGGTTTTCGCGGGCATGCTCCCCTGGCAATTCTTCAGCAACGCGCTGAGCGAATCAAGCAATAGCCTGGTAGGTAACGCCAACCTGATCACCAAAGTGTATTTTCCAAGGATGATCATCCCGGCCAGTTCCGTCATTACTTCGCTTGTTGATTTCGCCATATCATTCCTGATCCTGCTCGGCATGTGCATCTGGTATCAATACCTACCATCCTGGCAAATTATTTTTCTGCCCTTATTCATCCTGTTCGCGTTTATCTGCGCCTTTGGGGTAGGGTTATACCTCACGGCAGTGAATGTCAAATACCGCGATTTCAGGTACATCATTCCTTTTATTATTCAATTTGGTTTATATATCACACCTATAGGTTTCAGTAGTTCCGTTATACCTGAACAATACAGGTTATTGTATTCCTTAAACCCCATGGTGGGTGTGATTGATGGCTTTCGCTGGTGCATCCTCGGTGACCCGATGCATTGGCAATCATTTTTTGTATCCATGGGCATCAGCATCCTCTTTCTCTGGATCGGGGTACGCTATTTCCGGAAAATGGAAAAAACATTCGCGGATAGTATTTAGCCTTTTATTTTTTGTCTGCACAACCCATCATACAAGTCAGTCATTTGTCTAAAAAATTCATGATCTCACATGAAGGCAGGGAGCGGTATAAGGCATTGAGGGATGAAATCAGCCAGGCCGCTGCCGGTTGGTTGGGCAGATCAACGAAACAGAAAAAAACGAAAGAGGAATTCTGGGCCCTGAAGGATGTCAGTTTTGAGGTGGATAAGGGTGACCGCGTAGGCATTATTGGCCGGAACGGTGCGGGCAAGAGTACTTTGTTGAAAATCATTTCCCGCATTACGGAACCAACACAGGGGCGCATATCCATCAAAGGCCGTGTGGCTTCCCTGCTCGAAGTAGGCACGGGCTTTCACCCCGAACTAACAGGTAGGGAAAACATATTCCTCAACGGGGCCATCCTTGGCATGAGCCGCCGTGAAATCAGGGCGAAGCTGGATGAAATCATCGCTTTTGCGGAAGTGGAGAAATTCCTTGATACCCCGGTTAAGCGATACAGCAGCGGCATGTATGTGCGTTTAGCCTTCTCCGTGGCCGCACACCTCGAGCCGGAAATACTGGTGGTTGATGAAGTGCTTGCCGTAGGCGACGCGGCTTTTCAAAAAAAATGTCTTGGCAAGATGGAAGACGTGAGCCAGAACGAGGGCCGGACTGTTTTATTTGTGAGCCACAATATGGGTGTGGTGTCGCAATTGTGCAATAAAGGGATTTTATTATCGCAGGGCCAGGTGAAACTGCAGGGTGAAATGAAGAAAGTGGTGGATGCCTACCTGCGCAGCGATGATGCGCAGCAACAATACCGGCTGAAAGATCCCGGGCAGAAAAAAAATTATTTTACGGCCATAGATATTGTCAATACAAAAGGGGAGGTTCAATCAGATTTTGCTTTTGATGAGCCAATGACGCTCAGGTTTTCATTTTTGATACAGGAACCTGCTAACGGTTTGCAGATTGGAATAGGCCTGGAAGATAAATTCAATACCAGGGTGTTTACCATCCTCAGGGAAATTGAATACTTTGATGCCTCTGATGGTACCGTGCATGGCGAAGTGGAGCTGCCGGCATCACTGATCGCGCCAAACACATATTCCTTTGTGTTTGCCATCTGGACGCGGTCGGGTAAGGTGTACGATTTGCAGAGCGGGATTTGCCCGGTAACCATACATGATAACGGTACCGAGTATGCGCTGTATGAAGGCGTTGATTATGGAAATGTGATCATACAACCAAAATGGTCATCACCAAAAGCATGACGCATGTTCAATAAATTGTTCCGATATATTTCCTACAAGATTTTTTACCTGGGCAGGGTGGAATACAGGAGGCGTATCGGCGGCATTAAGCGCAGGCATTACGATACGGTGGCTCACCTCCACCCGGAAGCCGTGATTGAAACGGAAGGGAGCATTCAAAACCTGTCAGGTAAAAAAGACGCGGTGCATGTGGGCAAAATGTCGCATGTGCGCGGGGAACTTTTGATTTTTGAACAAGGGGGCCGAATCGAACTGGGTGATTATTGTTTCATTGGGGCGGGGACACATATTTGGTCAGCCGCTTCCGTACGCATTGGGCACCGGGTGTTGATTTCACATAATGTCAACATCCACGATAATATTTCCCATCCGCTCGACGCCGGCGAAAGGCACCTCGATTTTTTACACATATTCGGCAAGCAGCCGGCCACCAGTCCTGACCTCCGGGCCGAAGCGATTGAAATCGGCGATGATGCATGGATAGGGTTTAATGTAAGCATCCTGAAAGGGGTGAAAATTGGTAAGGGCGCGATCATCGGCGCATGCGCGGTGATTACCCGTGACGTACCGGATTACGCGGTGGTTGTGGGCAAGGCTGAACAGGAAATTATTCGATACAATAAACCCAGTCAGGGATAACCAATTTTGTTAGCTTGGCTTTATGCTGAATAACAATTTTTAAATTTAACATACAGCAGTGTCCTCCATCATTGAAGTAGAACAAGTATCTAAACGATTTATTATTTCGCACGAAGGTGTGAGCCAGTATACGGCTTTAAGGGATGAAATTTCTCAAAAGGCAAAAAGAATATTCTCATTTTTAAAGCCCGGTCAGGCTGATGATATTTCCAGGGAAGAATTTTGGGCATTACAGGATATCAGTTTTAAAGTGGAACAGGGCGACAGGGTTGGTATCATAGGCCGGAATGGTGCGGGTAAGAGCACATTGCTGAAAATATTATCCCGTATTTCCGAACCAAGTTCCGGAACAATACGTATCCGGGGCAGAGTGGCGTCATTACTGGAAGTAGGTACTGGGTTTCATCCCGAACTGACAGGCAGGGAGAATATATTTTTGAATGGCGCTATACTCGGAATGAGCCGTGCTGAAATCAGGTCAAAATTTGATGCCATTGTGGATTTCGCTGAAGTGGAAAAATTCCTGGATACGCCAGTTAAGCGCTATAGCAGCGGCATGTATGTTCGTTTAGCCTTTGCCGTAGCCGCATTTCTTGAACCGGAGATTTTGGTGGTGGATGAAGTGCTGGCGGTAGGTGACGCGCAATTTCAAAAGAAATGTTTAGGGAAGATGGAAGATGTGTCAAGAAATGAAGGGCGCACAGTGTTATTTGTGAGCCATCAAATGAATGCCATCGAAACATTGACCAATAAAGCGATTTATCTGAAATCAGGAAAGATCCAAAACTTTGGTGATACAGAAGAGATTGTAAATGAATACCTGCATGATTACGAACATGCAACAGATGTGAGGTCATATACTTCCCGTAGTGGGTCAGGAAAGGCTCGACTTGTAAAATTAGAAGTTTGGGGCCGTGGCCAGAAACTAACATCTGTCAAACAAGGTGAGCCATTTACTGTACGTGTGGGTATAGAAGCTAAAGAAGGGTTGGGCATGGATATAAGTTTTGTGCTTGAAAACTTCAGGGAACATCCTATTTTTTGCACACATTTATCCGATCTTGGAGAACCTATTCGTAATTCAGAAACATACATGGAGTTCGATATCCCTGTGAATTTGAATAGCCTTCGAAAGGGTGAATACCTCATGTCAATGGCATTATTCAAGCCTGAAAAAGGTGAATTTTATGATACAGTACTGCACTTTCCCCTGATTAATGTTGAAGGAATGGACGAAGCCGGCTTATTTCCTGTTGACCATCGATGGGGCGATCAATATTTTCCTTTGGCCTGGAATAAAATATCGATATAAATATAAATGATGTTTAAAAAAATTGTCGATTTCATAAAGCGGAAAAATGTACGCATCAACGAAACGCATGAGATGCTCCGCAATACGTATTCTCATATCCGGAGCCCCAAGGTGAATCTTGGTGGTTTGCAGGCGTCTATGAATCTCCAAAAAGACCGAATCGAAAATTTATCCGAAGTCGAATTCCAGGTTTTCTCCCAATTCGGTGACGATGGCATCATACAATACCTTGTCAGTAAACTGCCCCTTAAAAACAAAACATTTATTGAATTTGGCGTAGAAGATTACAGGGAGTCTAACACCCGATTTTTATTGGTGAACAACGCTTGGTCAGGACTGGTCATGGATGGCAGTGCCACTCATATACAAAAGATCAGGTCAGAACAGATGTATTCTTTTTATGACCTGCGTGCCGTTCAGGCTTTCATCACTGCCGAGAATATCAATGGCCTCATCCAATCCGCAGGGTTCCATCCCGAAGTGGGCATTTTGAGCGTGGATATTGATGGCAACGACTACTGGGTTTGGAAAGCCATCGATTGCATTAAGCCTTCAATTGTTATTACGGAATACAACAGTTTATTCGGCTTCGAAGATCCTTTTACCATACCGTACAAGCCTGATTTTGTCAGGGGCAAACAAACGCCGCTGAATTTTTATGGCACTTCATTGCTGTCGGCCTGCCAGTTGGCAAAACAAAAGGGTTATTTTTTTATTGGCTGCAACAGCGCCGGCAATAACGCGTATTTCATTCACGAAAGCCTCCGCAACCATTGCCCGATAGCGGAGAAAACACCGGAACAGGGATATAACTTCGCCATATTTTCGGAAACCTGGGATGAACGTAAAGAACCCAGGAGGGGTAAGCATAAGGTATTGAGCATCGATGGGCTCGGGGTTGTACATACGGGCAGCATGGAAACCCTAAGATTCCCCGCGGAAAAAATCATTCAATCGTTAAAGCAGTCAGGGAAGTTCAGGGGTATTGAACAATAGCTGAATGTTTTCAGCTGAATTATGGATCATCAGAAACACATACTGGTCATTGGTTGCCTCGGGTTCATAGGTACTCACGTTGTCGCCTACGCGAAGAAATTGGGCTTCCAGGTTACGGGCTGCGATTTGCATGATCATTCTGGAACAGGCTATCATTATGCCCGCGTCAGTCCCGGCAACCAGCCCTGGGATGCGTTGCTGAATGGACAGCCTTTCGATTATTGCATCAATGCAGGGGGCAATGGAAATGTGGGTTTTTCCATTCAGGAACCTTATCGTGATTTTCAGTCAAACACAAATGATACGGCGTCACTACTGGATGCTTTAAGGCGTTTGCAGCCTAACTGCCGCTATGTGCATATTTCCAGCGCGGCAGTGTATGGCAATCCAGGTTCTTTGCCAGTGAAAGAGTCGGCAAACTGTAAGCCAATGTCGCCCTATGGATGGCATAAATGGATGTCTGAATTGATTTGCCGGGAATACGCGGAACTTTTTCATCAGCCCATTGCCATCGTCAGGCCCTTTTCGGTCTATGGCCCTGGCCTGCGCAAACAAATCTTTTGGGATACCTATCAAAAATACCTGTCAGATCCCTCGCAAGTGGAATTATGGGGAACGGGATCGGAAAGCCGCGACTTTATTTACATCACTGATGCCTGTAAAGCTATGTTCCTGATTTTGGAAAAAGCTGATATGCAAGGAGAGGTGTACAACCTGGGTTCTGGTCTGGAAACCGTCATTTCGGAGGCCGTGACAAAGCTTTTTCATTCCTTGCAACTACAGCCCCGCATCCTGTTTAATGGGAAACAACGAGCCGGTGACCCGCTGCAATGGAGGGCCGATATAGGTAAACTAACCTCATTGGGATTTAGTGCTGATGTTCCAATGGATGAGGGAATGAAACGGCTTGCTGAATGGTTGAAGGATCAATCCTAATCTGTAAACTGCATTCTTGCAATTAACGTATTTTATAGACGATAAATTAGGTGGTGTCAGTTCATTAAACTTGAACCTGGCAACCCATTGCCCGTACCCTGATACGCGGCAAACGGTCATCCATATGCGCCATGAAGGCTCGAATATGGCAAGGGCCGGCATTACTTACCCGGTTGATGAAGAATTGTATTTTTCATTCAGCGAAAAAGAAAATGGGTACAGTATGCTCAAAAGGCTTCACGGTATATTACCGGGAGCGCCCGGGGCTTTTGTATTAAATTATGGAACAGAAATGGCGATGCTGGACCATTATCCCGTTCGTCAAACAACCTATCAATTGGTGCATGACCAGTATAACGTCCGCTTATCGGAACAATATGGCCATCTAGTGGATGTTTTCATTTGCCACAATACCCATATTTACGAAGATTTAAAACGCCTGCATCCCGGCAGGGAACAACGGATTTTTTATCGTCCGCATGGTGTACCAATCCCTGCTAAATGGCAACAGCATAATAATCCGGAGAAACCATTGAAACTGTTTTTCCTTGGGCGCATGACGAAGGCAAAGGGGATATTTGATCTTCCTGTAATCAGTAAGCATTTGGTTGATATGCAGGTTCCTTTTGAATGGACCTGTATTGGGAACGGCCCGGAATTGGAACAGTTGAAAAAGGAATGGCCATCGGAATATCCTGTACGTTTTTTATCGCCTGCCACCAACAACGAAGTGATGGATATCTGCGCGGAGCAGGATCTGTTTGTATTGCCCACTAAATTTGAAGGTTCCCCGGTTTCATTGATCGAAACCATGAGTGCCGGGCTTGTACCTGTCATTTCAAAACTGCCCGGTGGCATTACCGATATTGTACAGGAAGATATCGGGTATGCATTACCGGTAGATGATAACCTGGCATTCGCGAAAGCGATTACGGAACTGCATGCCAACAGGCCGCACCTCGCGGAAATGGGGCGGCGCTGCCGGGCAAAAATTATTCAGGATTTTGATGTGCGGAAGACAGCGGCGGCTTATCATGCATTGTTTCACCGCTATGAAGAATTCTATACACCGAAAAATTTGCGCAAATTAAAAATAGGCTCAAGGCTCGACCATCCTGTGATTCCCAATTGGCTGACAAAACTATTGCGAAAAAAAGCCCATGGATAAAATATTGCTCTACACATTTAAAATTATTAACCGGCTATTTGGTTCCACCATGGCGAAAGCCAGGTTTTTCAACAGTTGGAAATACCTGTATGGCATTTCCATGAGGGGTATCGGCCGCATCCAGGGTTGGCCCATCGAAAAAAGCGGTGAACTGGATATGCTCCGCAAACTTTTACAACAATCGCCCGACAGGGCCGTGGTTATTGATGTGGGGTCCAATATCGGGCAGTACGCGCAGGCGGTTATGAGCCAGGTGCAGGAAGGGCGCCGGATATCCCTGCATATGTTTGAACCATCCGCAGCCAACCTGCAGATATTGCATGAACAATTCAATCCGGATAAATATCCCAATGCTGAGTTTCATATCAACCAGGTGGCTTTGAGCGATAAGGATGATACCGCTTATTTGTACACAGATAAAGAAGGGTCTGACCTGGGCTCGCTCCTCAACCTCAAATTGCCGATCCGGCCTTTTGATGAATCTAAAAAAGAAACGGTTCAAACACGGAAACTCGACCATTATATAACGGAAAAGGGTATACGCGAAGTGGAATTGCTGAAGATTGATGTGGAAGGCGCGGAATACATGGTGTTGTCCGGCGCCATGGATAGCATACGCAAAGGAGTAGTGAAACATATCCAGTTTGAATTTGGCGCAGGGAATATCAGCTCCCGCATGTTTTTTCACGATTTCTGGGAACTGCTTTCCCCTTATTACAGGTTTCATTTGATTTTATCGGGAGGATTGGTGCCTATTGAAAAATATTCAACGGATTGGGAAATATTCAGAACAGTAAATTACCTGCTGATTAAAAAATGACAATGATGGAAAAACCGCTGGTCAGTGTTTTGATGACAGCATACAACCGCGAAAAATATATTGCCGAGGCCATGCAGTCCGTGCTGGCTTCCACCTACCAAAACCTGGAACTGCTGATTGTAGATGATGGTTCAAAAGACAGGACTTTGGAAATTGTCCGCGACATATCGGCAAAGGACCCTCGTGTACAATTGCACCGGAATGAAAAAAACCTGGGTGATTATCCAAACCGCAACAGGGCCGCTTCATTGGCTAAAGGCAAGTACCTGAAATATGTGGATTCTGATGATGCCATTTATCCATGGGCCATCGAATGGATGGTAAATATGATGGAAGCAAACCCGGAAGCAGGTTGGGGTTTATGTTCCATGGAGCAGAATATCAGGCAGATTTTTCCCCTGCTTTTGAGCCCGAAAGAGGCTTATGAATACCATTATCTTGGAAAAGGATTATTTAGAAGGGCCCCTTTATCTTCTATTATCAAGCGTTCGGTTTTTGAAGAAGTTGGCGGGTTTAAGCCCATCCGTATGGCAGGAGATAACGAAATGTGGCACCGGTTAGCCGCGCATTACCCGGTATTATTGATGCCGCAGGGCATGGTTTGGTACAGGAGCCATGAAGGCCAGGAAGTGACAGATTTCAGGGATTACATAAATGTGTACGAAGCGATCAAGATTAAGTACCTCTCTGCTTCTGATTGTCCGCTGGATCCATCAACAAGTTCGTTTTTACTGGCAAGGGAAAAGAAGAAGATCAAGCGTAATATCTTGCGGAATGTATTGGGTTTTGATTTTGAAACATTGAAAATCAACCTCCGTAACCTCGGTTACCACAATGGAAAACCGCTGCCTCTGTAAAGGCAGTAACAACCATTAGACTACAGAAAATTGAAAAGGTTTATTCAATATGCTATTGCCTGGGTCCGGATCAGGATTTACCTGTTGCTGCCTTTCAGCAGGCCATCGCGCCTGGTAATCAAGGGTAAATTGTCATTAGGATGGAGATCCCTCATCTTGCTGGATACTAAAAGTAACATCGTCATTGAAGGAGATTGTACGTTCATTGATACAGTGATTCAGCTCGGGGATGCCACGCTTAGATTGGGTAAAAACTGTACGGCAAAGAATTCCCGTATTGTGTTGATGAATAGCAATATGACAGTTGGAGATAAAGCATATTTTGAACATACTTTAATTTACCTCACACAACAATCCTCTTTACAGGCAGAAGCGTATTTTCATTGTGTGGGGAAAGGAGTGGACAGGCTTCCAATTTATGGATCGGCATCTACACTCAATGTCGCGGACAATGTTAATGTAAAGGCTGAAATATATTGTCAGAATGCTTCATTCACTTGTGGTTCAACAGTATTCCTGAATGAAGGGACGCAAATACGTTGCCATAAGGGCATCACACTTGGCAGTAATATCATGGTGTCGTATGATTGCCTGATTTTCGATACGAACACACATTCTTTATCTGCAGCCGACAGGCGAAAAGAGTTCAGTGATGGATATCCAAATAGCGCTTATCAAGACAAGGATAGCAGGGAAAAGGTAAAGATGGAGCCTATACGGATTGGTAATGATGTGTGGATAGGAACAAGGGCAATTATTTTGAAAGGTACCAGTTTGGGTAATGAAGTTATTGTAGGTGCTGCATCAGTGATGTCGGGATTGCAGGTGCCAGATGGTAAAATTGTTTTTGGCAATCCCGCTACGTATAAGCCTTAAAAGGCTTTTGCGCTATATGACGAGTACCAAACCGAATGTATTATTTGTAGCTTTTGAATTTCCACCCCTGGCAAGTGGTGGGGTGCAGCGGTCATTGTATTTTGTCAAATACCTGTCTGCCTGCGGTGTAAATCCTATCGTGGTCACGCCAAAAGAGGAAGACCTTCCTCAGATATTTCATCACGGGCGCACGGATACCAGCTTACTGAAAGAGATTCCGGAAGCAACCATCATTGAAAGGGTTCATTGCGGAAAACCTGAAGCACCGGCGAATAAACTGGTACAATGGTGGAGGATATATTCTTCTGTCATTGAAAATTTCAAAAAATACTGGGAGTGGCCTTTGCGCGAAGCGTTACCTGGCATCATCGAAAGATATCAGCCTGTGGCGGTGTATGTAACCATCCCGCCTTTCGCGATGGCACCATTATGGGTGGATCTGTTAAAGGACTATTCTTTGCCATTGATCATTGATTTCAGGGATGCCTGGTCGCAGTGGGCATTAGCGCCCAATGGCAGTTACTGGCATTACCAGAAGAAAAAGAAACTGGAGGCCGAAGTGTTGCGTAAGGCTGCCGCAGTGATCACCACGTCTGCCCAAACCCGGGATGACCTGCTGAAGGTTCACCCCTGGCTGGATCCTGCTAAATGCACCGTCATCAGCAATGGTTATGACGGGAACCTTGATTTCCCTGATACATTGACGCTATCTCCAACAAAGAAATTGGTCATCGGTTATGTAGGCAATTTCTATTACAGTCCTGAAGCACGCAATAATATCTTTAAGCCCTGGTGGAAGAAAAGGCCAAACCGGATGTTGAATTATGTACCCCGGAAGGAAGACTGGCTATACCGTTCGCCCTGGTTCTTTTTCCAGGCGGTGAAAAAGCTGTTGGAACTGCAACCATCGCTGCGGGATAACATTGAGATCAGGTTTGCGGGTAATAAACCCAAGTGGATGGATGTACAGGTTCAACAGGCCGGCTTGACTGATTTGGTAAAACATGAAGGCTTTTTGAGTCATGATGATGCGGTTATATTTCAGCAATCATGCGATATGTTATTGCTGACCTCAGCAAAAGTTTTGGGCGGGCGCGATTATAGCATCGCGGGTAAAACTTTTGAATACTTTACTATGAAAAAACCGATCCTCGGGTTTGTCTGCGAAGGCGCCCAAAAGGATATATTGCTGGAAACGGGCATGTCGGTTATATGCGACCCGGACAAGGTAGATAATAATGCAGCATTATTGATGAAGATCATAGAGGAAGGGATTGTATTGCACCCCAAGCCTGAAGCGCTGAATAAATACCATCGCAAAAATCTGGCAGCTCAGTTGGCATGTATCATTCAATCGGTCAGCAGCCAAACAAACCTAATTGCCCAACATGCTTAAATCTGTAATAGAATGGTTCGCGGGAAAGAAAAGGTTTCAACGGATATTTGAAACCCTTTACCGGGCTTCATTGTATGGCATGAACTATGGCAATGGAGATGTTCGGCAAAGCGGTGAAAGCTATGCAACACAATATGTGAAATCAAAAATTTCCGGTCAAAGGAGGCCTGTTATTTTATTTGATGTAGGCGCCAACCAGGGTAAATATACCATGAGGCTGGCAAGTACATTTGCTGATACGGAATACAGGATACATGCATTTGAACCATCGAAACAGATTTCTGAAGCATTCAGCAACAACACGAAACACTTGCCCAATATTACGGTTCACCAATTTGGACTGGGTGCTGCAGCGGAGCATGTAACCTTGCATAAGCGTGCCGCTTTATCGGGCCATGCATCCGTGTACAACCGCAGGCTTCAGCATTTTGACATGGCATTGGATATCAAAGAGGAGATTGAACTGAAAACCCTTGATCAGTTTTGTACGGAGCAGGGGATAGACCGTATCCATTTTTTGAAGATGGATGTGGAAGGCCACGAATGGTATTGCCTGCAGGGTGCCGCCGGCATGATCGGCAAGGGCGCCATTGATTTTATCCAGTTTGAATTCGGGGGTTGTAATATTGACTCCAGGACATTCTTCCAGGATTTCTGGTACTTATTGCATGATCAGTATCATTTTTTCAGGGTATTGAAAGATGGGTTACAGCCCATAGAAGCATACAATGAAAGACTGGAAATTTTCAAAAACATTAATTTCTTACTGCAAAGAAAATCTTTGTGATAATACTGGATTGATGCCCCGGGTTTTTCATATCGTTTATGTAGGGAGCCTTGACCCGCAGAGTAATTCATTTCGCAGGTTTAAAACCTTGCAGCAGCTCGGGCATCGGGTTGTCGGACTGGATATTGATCCAATCATCATGCACACCCCATTTTCGAGTATACATTACCGTTTGAATATTGGCCCGGGTATTTTCCGGTTGAATAAACTGGTTCGAAAAATTGTATGCGATGAAAAACCAGACTTGTTGTTTGTAGACAATAAATCGTACCTGACCGGCCGGACATTACAATTCCTCAAATCAAAATTGCCGGGTATGAAACTGGCAAACCTGGTTACCGATGACCCGACGGGCCATTCCAAATCCGCCTGGCGTTTGAGCATTAAAACAGCTCCCTTCTTTAATATACATTTTGTCCAACGGAAGGTGAATATATCGGAGCTGATGGCTGTGGGCGCGCAAAAAGTATCCATTTGCCACCGTTCATTTGATCCCGCATACCACCGACGAATGACATTGAATGATCTGGATTATCAAAAATACCACTGCAAAGTTGGGTTTGTAGGCACGCATGAAGATGTGCGGGAGTCGTACATCGCTGAACTGATCAAAGCAGGTATACCGGTATTTGTTACCGGTAACGACTGGCCGAATAAAAAGCACTGGGATACCATCAAGCCATATTATCGGGGCCCTTCCACTTACGGTGAAGAGTATATTAAGATCATCAATGGAATGGACATTGCCTTGCATTTTCTCAGGCATGGCAACCGGGATGAACAGGATAGCCGCACATTTGAAATTCCTGCCTGCGGCGCTTTTATGCTGGCCGAGGATAGTGAACTGCACAGGCAATTATTTGAACAGGGTAAAGAAGCGGTCTTCTTTAACTCAAAAGAAGAATTATTGGATAAAGTCAAATACTATTTGGCAAACCCCGAAGAAAGGCAGTCGATAGCCGATGCGGGGATGAAGCGATGCCACGATAGTGGCTACACGCATGAAGGGCGGCTCATACAGGTCATGAAAGAAATAGCTGAAGCGTAAAGATGAATCGTAAATTGTTGAATCGGGTAGTAGTGGCTATTTATATAGATCCGGATTTTTATCCGCCGACAATTAACGGCATCCTGAACATGGCCCCGGATACCAAGGAGTTGATTGTAGTTACGCGGAACAACAGTAAGGATGATTTCCCATTTCCCGGGAATGTAAAATTGTTAAAGAAGGGGCCGCTGATGACGGTACGCGCTTCGGAACAGATGAGTACCTGGAAGAAAATCAGGTCTTTTTTTTCTTTCGTGTACACATTACTGTCAGTAACCAGGAATGGAAGGGCGGATATGATCGTCCTATACGACCCATTCCCACTCTTTGCCTGGTACCTGGTCAGGCCTTTGTTGTCTGCTAAAACCCTGGTGTGGTACCATAACCATGATATGCCCTCTATTCAACACATGCGCAAATATTCTATTGGCTGGTTCGCGGGTACGAGGGAAAGGAAGGCTATGGATCATATAGATTATTTTACCTTGCCATCTGCCGACAGGTTGCCATTTTATCCCTGGTTGAAGAAATCAATACCTTATGCCACCATTCCCAATTATCCATCCCTGAAACATTATACCAAGTATAGCCCTAAAGATTTGTCGGGGGATATCAGTGTGATCTACCAGGGTTTTGTCGGGCCGGGGCATGGCATTGAGGAATTGGTGCAACTCCTTCCTGAGACAATTTCCGGCAAAAGGCTGCACCTCGTCTTAAAAGGGTCAGTAACGGAAACGTATAAACGAAAAGTGGAAGAGCTGGCGGAAAAACTGTTGGTTACAGACCGGGTTACCTGGGTTGGTATCAGCGCGTATGCAGCCATTCGTCAACTGACCGATTCCTGTCATATAGGTATCGGCATACACATGAACACCGACCAGGTGAGCAAAACTTTGGGTACGGCTTCCAATAAAATATATGAATACGCGGCATGCGGATTACCGGTTATCCTTTACGATATAGATCAATTCAAGAGGTACCTGGATAAGTATAACTGGACATTCTTCACAGATGGTACGGTAGCGGGCATCAGGTCTTGCCTGGATGATATCATACCAAAATTGCCTGAGCTTGCGCCACAGGCCCGTCATGATTTTGAGCAGGGGCTCAATTTTGAAACGGCATTCACAGATGTATGGCATGACATCAAATTACAGTATGAGCGGAAAAGGGGCTAAGAAAAAGCTGGCGGTCATTACAACCCATCCCATTCAGTATCATGCACCCTTGTATGCTTTATTGGTACAAAGGGGAGTGATTGACATTAAAGTGTTTTATACATGGGGCGAATCAGTCCTGAAAGATAAATTCGATCCCGGTTTTGGAAAAGTGATTGAATGGGATATCCCTTTGTTGAAAGGCTACCCGTATGAATTCCTTGAAAATACAGCTGATGACAAAGGTTCGCATCATTTTAATGGGATAAAAAATCCCGGTTTAATTGAAGCGGTCGATCAATACAATCCTGATGCCATCCTGATATACGGTTGGTCTTTTCATAGCCACCTTCGGTTGATGCGGCATTACAAAGGGCGGGTGCCTGTCATTTTCAGGGGCGATTCAACCTTACTAGATCAAACCGGATTCATCCAGGGGTTGAAACGAAAGTTATTCCTTGCATGGCTTTACAGGTATATAGATAAGGCTTTGTATGTAGGTAAATCAAACTATGATTATTTCAGGTATGCGTTGGTGCCGGAAAAGAAATTAATTTTTGGTCCGCATGTCATTGATAACGGGCGTTTCGCTTGTAGCGATCCTGTTTGTCAGTCTAAGGCCGCAGAATACCGCAAACAATTAAACATCGCAGCAGATGAGGCTGTCTTCCTTTTCGCAGGAAAGCTTGAACCGAAAAAAGCTCCGGATCAACTGCTGCAGGCTTTCACGGAAGCGGGTATGCCCGGCCGTATCCACCTGGTCATTACAGGCAATGGGCCTTTAGAAAATTTACTTAAGGACAAATACGGCAAGCATCAGCAGGTGCATTTCCTGGACTTTCAAAACCAGGCATCCATGCCGGCTTTATACCAAATGGCGGATGTGTTTGTATTGCCATCCATTGGTCCCGGTGAAACATGGGGCCTGGCCGTTAATGAAGCGATGGCAAACGGCAAACCGGTTATTGTGAGTGATTCATGCGGCTCTGCCCGCGACCTGGTTGAGCATGGCGTGAATGGATTTGTGTTTGAGGCCGGTCAATTGGCTTCATTACAAAATGCCCTGTTAACCATGGTACAGGTTGAACCTGAATGGGAAAAAATGGGAAAAGCATCAAAAGAAAAAGTTCAGCAATACTCCTTAGAAAACCTGGCAAAGGCTATAGAGTCTTTGCTCTCATGATTTGTTAATCCGCGGATGAAAAGCTTTGTTGTTTGTCAATTACCTAAAGCAGGGCTGGGAAACCAGTTATTCCCATTGATGCATGCCCGTTTGTTCGCCGCATTGAACAAACTTGATTGTAAGGTGGTGGGCTATCATCAGTTCAAACTTGGGCCATATCTGCGGCGCGAAAAAATTAAAAGAAATTATAGCGGGTATTTCAATTTTGAAAAATCACTGTTCAGCGAAGCCATTGATAAAATTGGCATTCGCCTCAGGTCGGCAAATGCCGGACAGATTTTGGAGCCGGTGATGAAGGTTTTGCAGGAAAATGAAACGCAGGATAAAATATTTGTCTTTGAAAAATTACCAACTTATCACGATTATTTTATTCAACTGAGGGATTATCGTGACCAGGTCAGGCAACTGTTATACAGCTCACTTCAACAGTCTGTAACAGATTCAATGGATCGGCTACCCGTTCCCGTTATTGGCGTTCATATCCGTATGGGTGATTTCAGGAAACTAAAGAAGGGGGAGAAGTTTTCGGGTGGGCATGTTCGAACCCCGCTCGATTATTTTGTGCAGGTTATCCAGGGCATCAGGAAAATTCATGGACATGATTTGCCGGTCTCGGTTTTTTCGGATGGCTACCCTGAAGAACTAAAAGAGATATTGTTGTTGCCTAACGTTACAATGGTGGAAGGGAATACCGATATCCAGGACCTCTTATTATTTAGTAGGAGCAAAATACTGGTTACCACAACTGGGAGTACTTTTAGTTACTGGGCCGCGTTTTTATCAGACGCGCCTGTAATCCTGCACCCGGATCATATTTACGCGCCCTTCAGGCCTGACTATATCAATGAGCGCTATTACGAGGGCGCGTTTCAGCCAAACAGCGATTTGCTGTTGCAAAACATCAAGCATATACCTTATTAATACATGTTAGCATCTATCCGTTCATTTGCCCGGAAAAATCCGTTCATGCGAAAGCTGATCGGTTATCACCTCGCTTCCAGTGGCTTGTTTGATAATTATTTTAAAAACTATGTGGTGGGCCCTGTTTGGGAAAAAAGGATTCAGCATGTTTTGTCATCCCCCGATAATGATTTTATTCCGAGGGTTGATAAAGCCGGTCAAATAAAATCTGGACGGCAGCTCATGCATAACGGCTTACAGATATACCTTGGCAGTTATTACGGTCCCGAGTACTCGAAAATGATGCTGCAAAGCCGGGGCGTACATGAGCCACAGGAGGAAAGGGTGTTCCAGGAGGCGCTGAAAACAATCCCACCCAACGCATGTATGATAGAGATGGGCGCTTTCTGGAGTTTTTATTCGATGTGGTTTCAGAAAGAAGTACCGGGTGCGCTCAATTTTATGATTGAGCCTGACGAATTTAATATGGGGCAGGGCAAAAGGAATTTTAAACTGAATGGTATGAAAGGTACCTTCATCCAGGCGTTTGTGGGTGAGGCTTCAGCGTCGAACCACCTGGGCAGTACCATCTGCATCGACGACCTGGTTCAGGAAAAGGGTATTCCTTTTGTACACATGCTGCACAGCGATATTCAAGGCTTTGAATATGATATGCTGCAGGGTGCAAGGAAATCATTTGATGAAAAGAAAATCGGTTATGTATTTATCTCCACCCATTCCAATGAATTGCACCGGCAGTGTGTGGAATTTTTGCATCAATATGGCGCGGTAATCCTTGCCAGTGCCAACCTCGATGAATCATATTCGGAAGATGGGTTGATCGCGGCCAGGATGCCATATTTTCCGGGTATCGGCCCGGTCGCCATTTCCAAACGAAACAAGCAAGGGTAAAGTTTTTAAAGATCAATGATTGAATAGCATGAACAGGTTAAGGGCTATAGACGGGTTGCGGACGATTGCGGTGCTGGGTGTGTTATGGGCGCACATCTGGATGTTTTATGGCTCGCCTTCATTCTTCATATGGAAAATTGACCTGCCAAGGATCATATCATTTTTTGGCACCGGTGTTGATTTGTTTTTTGTGATATCGGGTTTCTGTATGTACCTGATGTATGTTAATAAACAAAAGGAATTCAACGGCAGGGCATACCTTGATTATATCATAAAGCGCTGGAAAAGGATTGCGCCCGCATTTTATGCGGCCATCATTGTATATGCCTTGTTTGCCGCGAGTTTCAGTATTGGCAGCATTGACGGTCTTTATATGCTGAAGCATGCGCTGTTCATAAAAAATTTATTCGCGGAGAAAACACAGTACGCGCCACATTTCTGGTCATTATGTACCGAATGGCATTTTTACCTTGTACTCCCATTACTGGTATGGGCCATACATAAACTGGGGTTTCAGAAAGCCATGGTACTGGCCATGGCCGGCAGTTTGTTGTTCAGGGCCGCAGGCTGGTATGTAGCCAATGATCCTTACAATGTGCTGGATTACTCGATTCCCAATCGCCTGGCTGAATTCCTGATGGGTATCATAGCGGCAAAATTATACCTGGCGGGAACAAAAAAATGGTGGTACTCAGGTTTGATAGGATTATGTATTGGGGTAGTTGTTGCGTTTTCAGGAAGGTTACTCATGACAGAGTCTATGGTAAGCCGCACAGATTTGATTGGCCATTTGTCAAGGGTATTCAACCTGCCCATGCTCACGTTGGGATATGCCATTGTTACCCTGAATTGTTTGCAAAACCGGCATCTATTCACCCGATTTCTTGAAACAAACTGGATGAATGCCATCGGGAAATATTCATACAGCATGTACCTCTGGCATTGGATCATAGCCGAATGGCTCACCCATCAGGTAAAGCCATATTTAACAATGAATGCATTCTGGGGAGTAAACATTGTGTTCATAGCATCAGTGATCATCTTATACCCGGTATCTATGCTCTCCTATAAATTATTCGAATCATTTTATTTTAATAAACGTAAACCGGTAACCGCACAGGCACCCGCCAGCAGCGGTTCCCCGGCTATTTGATATGTATCAATTCATTGGAAGTGTACTGCGCAGCCTCGGACATTTTAAGGGTAAAGAGCGGCTCTCCCGATTATTGCTCAAACCCGTGATCCATACCTGGAAGGATATTGAGGTAACAGGGAAATGGGATTGCCGGTATGTGCTCCCCAACATCATTGAAAATGTTGGGTTCGATATTTTTACAGATGCCGTATTTGAAGAAGACAGCATTGCTTTCATACTATCGAAACTGCCGCAAGGCGCTAACTGGCTAGATATAGGGGCTAATATTGGTTCTATTTGTATCCCTGTTTGCAAAAGGCGGCCAGACGTACGGGCAATCGCGGTTGAAGCATCCCCAAGGGTATTTGGTTACCTGGCGAAAAACCATCGCCTGAATGATGTAAAGAACCTGGAGATTGTCAATAGGGCATTAGCGGATACGGATGACCGTGAGGTTTCGTTCTTCAGCCCGGAAGGTAAGTTTGGCAAAGGCTCTTTATCGGATGTGTTTACCCAAAAATCTGAAACGGTTCTGACAAGGTCTGTGGACCACCTGTTGCAATTGCATGGAAATCCATCTATTGCATTCATCAAAATTGATGTGGAAGGGTATGAGCAGCTTGTGTTCAGGGGGGCAGGACAATTATTGTCCGGTGAATCCGCTCCAGATATTTTATTTGAATTCATTGATTGGGCCGAAAATGCGGCCCACGGCATCGAAGCCGGTGACGCCCAGGATTTTCTCATAGGCCATGGTTACAGGTTATACCGTTTTGAAAAAGCCGGTAAACTCATCCCAATGCCTGAAACACAACGCAAGGGTTACGCGTTAATCTATGCGAGCAAAAATCTGGAAGCCTGATTCTGCATACTTGGGCTTTTTATTAATATTTATAGTACTTACATTTCTTGCACTCACTCTTCAAAGTACATTTTAACTGGGGCATTTACCTGATACTTGGCCTCCTGATCCGGTTGGTTTTCCCTAACCTGAGCTGGCTTTGCTATTTCGCGGTGATGATATCGCTGCATCAGTTCATGCTCCTGTTTTATTCGATCGGGCATATCATTCCCGTGCGGTACCTGCTGGGTTCGTTTATGTGCCTGCAAATGTTCATCGGGCCCACGTTGGCGTATAACGGATTGGATAAATTTCAACGGGGTTACATGAAAATGCAGGTACCGTACCAGGAGTATTTCGCGTATGTATTGCCCGCGGTCATATTATTCATCATTGGGCTCCATATCAGGGCCGGTTTGATGGAAGGCGAATATGTGGAAGAGGAAAAAGTGAAGAAATTTGTCAATAAGAACCCGCAGTTGCCATACATCTTTGTTGGTATCGGTTTTGTGGCCAGCGTGGCGGCATCATTTTTCAGGTCTGAACTTGGCTTTATTTTTTACCTGCTCTCCGGTTTCAAATTCATTGGCACATTTATGATCATCCTGGGTAGCCGAAATGTAAAGCCAATTGTTTTAGCAGCTGTTTATGGTTCAGTAATCGCCACTTCATTAAGCCGTGCGATGTTTCATGACTTATTAACCTGGGTGATATTCCTTGGTTCCGTTTTTGCCATCAAGTACAAGCCCAGGCTGGAAGTGAAAGCGATGTTTGCAGGGGCATTTGTTTTGCTGGCTGTATTTATTCAGATGATCAAAGGTGATTACAGGCAGGCCACCTGGAAGGAGGGTGAAGAAGGTGGTATCGAGGCTTTGCAAAAGACCATTGAAGAGGGCCAGGAGAAAAAAGGTATAATTAACATGGAAAAACTGGCCGTCAGTAATATCAGGATCAACCAGGGCTATATTGTCACCAATATTATGAAACATGTGCCGGCCAAGGAGCCCCATGCCAATGGGCAGGAACTCATGGTGATCATGGAAGCTGCCATCCTTCCCCGCATCATCGCGCCAAATAAATTGAATGCCGGTGACCGCGAATTTTTTATGAAGTACTCAGGTATGCGTATTGCGCGCGGTACTTCCATGGGCCTAAGTTCTGTGGGAGATGGCTATATTAATTTCGGTACCATCGGTGGTGCGATTTTCATGCTTATTTATGGCATGTTTTTTAGTGAAGTGCTTAGGTTGTACAAACGGTTCAGCAAAGATTTTTCAATCCTGATTTTATTCACGCCGCTGGTTTTTTATTATCCCATCAGGCCCGATTGTGAATTGCAAACCATCCTCGGGCACTTATTCAAAGCCAGCTTCCTGATCATTTTCATTTTCCAGGTATGGAAATATAATTTCAGGGATGACCCGGAACCGTCTGCAGCATGACAAAAGTTTTCATTTCCATACCCTGGTTTATCCCTGCCTTCAGGGCCGGTGGGCCCATTCAGTCGATTGCTAACCTGGTCAGTCAACCCAAACAGGGCTATCAATTCTATATCTTTTGCGCGGATACTGACTTGAACGGAGAGGCGCTGCCCATACAGGTGAAAGACAAATGGGTGACATTCAACGACCATACCCTTGTTTATTATGCAGGCCCGGATAGCCGCAGCGTCAAGTTCAAAAAAGAATGGTTAAGCCTGAAGCCGGATGTGCTGATGGTGGTAGGCATATATTCCTGGCATTTTAACCTGCTGCCATTATTATATGCGGGTAAAACCCGTTCAATTATTTCGGTGAGGGGTATGCTGCATCCCGGCGCTTTATCGCAAAAATCCCTGAAAAAGAAATGGTACCTCCGCGTGTTCAAATGGATGGGTTTGCATAAGAAGCGCATATTTCACGCGACTGATGAACAGGAAGCGGCATTTATAAAAGACGCGATGGGGGCAGGTGCATCCGTGTTGGTGGCTGGAAATTATCCCCGTTTATTCGTTCCCGTTAGCAGGCCAGTTAAAAATCGGGGTGTATTGTCTATGGTCAGCCTGGCATTGATCAGCCCGATGAAAAACCATGCATTGCTGTTAAACGCCTTAAAAAAAGTTACTGAAAATATAACCTATCATATTTACGGCCCTGTAAAAGACCAGGCATATTGGACAGATTGCCTCTCCATAATCGCCCAACTCCCTGGAAATATTAAAGTGCACATAGGGGGTGAGTTGCCGCCCGATCGTGTGAGCCAGGCCTGGATGGAAGCTGATGTCATGATCATGCCGAGCAAGAGTGAAAATTTCGGGCATTCCATCATCGAAGCGTTATCGGCCGGCTTACCGGTGATCACCAGCCGGCATACGCCATGGAATGGACTGGAGACAGCTAAAGCAGGCATCAATGCGGATCAAACGGAGGATGCCATCGCGGAAGCCATCCGTTTTTTTGCCCATATGGATGACAATGAGATGCAGGTATGGCGGGAAGGTGCCGTGGATTACGCAGGTTCAGCCATCAATTTGCCCGCTTTGCATCAACAATACGCTGAACTATTCAACGGGTAAGCAACTCCCGGAATATAAGGTTTTATAAAATGGAATTTCTCTCAGATAAAGCATTCAGGTGGTTCCTCATCCGGTTCCTGTTGATATTTTTTGCCGTGTATTTTGGTACACAGGCCATGATTGGTTTGACAGCACCTGGCGGTTCATACAGTCCGTTTCTTGCCAAATATTTTGATTATGTAACATGGTTGCGCACATCGCTTTTGCAAGGAAGTAAAATATTATTGAGCGCCTTTGATATCAATACATACACTACGGCTGATTTCCGCATCCGGTATGTTGATGGCAGGGGCGTGTACCTGGCTTTTGATTGCCTTGGCTATGGTGTCATGTCGTTCTGGCTCGCCCTGGTTACCGCTATGCAAGACAAAATCTGGCATAAGCTCAAGTGGCTATTCCTGGGCTTGTTTTCACTTTGGTTTATCAATATTTGCCGCATCAGCATTTTCCTGGTGGTTACAAACAAAAACACGGAAATGCCCCTCGGCATAGACCATCACACCTGGTTTAATATCTTTGCATACATCGCTATTTTCCTGTTATTGTTTTTCTATTATCGTTCAATGGAAAAAGCCGATAAGGGGAATAAGCCTGAACAACCGGCACAAACCGGTACAACTGAAACAACACACACATGATTATTGTAGGAATAAACGCCTATCACGCAGATTCATCGGCTGCCATATTTGTCAACGGGAAGATGATCGCGGCGATAGAAGAGGAAAGGTTCCGCAGGGTGAAACACTGGGCCGGTTTTCCCGAGCTTGCCATCAGGTTTTGCCTGGATGAAGCAGGTGTTAGCTGGAAAGACGTGGATGCATTCGCGATAGGCAGGGACCCTAAGGCTAAATTCTGGAAGAAAGTCTTGTTCCTTGCCAAACATCCGGGTGCCAGCGTAAAAGTGGTAAAAGAAAGATTGGCGAACAGTAAAAAAGTGTCCTCCATCGAGCAGGAATTAGCGGCGATTTCTGGTTTGCCGGAAGATACATTTCAAGGTAAGGTTTACAATATTGAACATCACCGAAGCCACCTCGCTTCCGCATTCTTTGCCTCAGGTTTTGAAGAAGCAGCATGCTTGTCGATTGATGGTTCAGGTGATTTCTCCACCACAATGACGGCCATCGGAAAAGGTAATAAGATTGATGTTATTGAGTCGGTTGATTTTCCACATTCCCTGGGAATTTTTTATACGGCTTTCACACAATGGCTAGGCTTCCCGCATTATGGCGATGAATATAAGGTGATGGGCATGGCGCCATACGGACAAGCGCAATATGTCGAAAAAATTAAAGACGTAATTCATCTGACAGATGACGGATTGTTTACCTTGAATTTATTGTATTTCAGGGATGTGACTTCCGGTGTGATATCTTATGGAGACGATCATATACCGGTGGTGGCTCCTTTATTTGGCGATAAATTAATAGCAGTATTTGGCCAGCCCAGGAAAAAAGAAGAGCCACTCAGCCAATACCATAAAGACATGGCGGCCTCGGTGCAGCGAATGGCCGAGCTGACCATCTTTCATATCCTCAACCACCTGCATAAAAAAACAGGGCTGGATCGGGTATGCATTGCCGGTGGGGTTGCGCAGAATTCAGTAGCCAACGGAAAAATCACGCGTGAAACAGGTTTCAAAGAAGTATATATCCCTTCGGCAGGCCACGACGCAGGAATTTCGATGGGAGCCGCATTGTTTGTACAGCATGCGGAAAAGCAATTTCCCAGGCAGGATGCCATTTATTCAGCTTACACAGGAAGTTGTTTTCATAATGACGACATCAAAAAAATACTTGACCAGAAAGGCATCGCTTATACACAATTGCCAGACGAGGAATTGTACGATGCCATCACCGATTGCCTGATCGATGGAGGGGTAGTGGGATGGATGAGTGGCCGGGCGGAATTCGGGCCAAGGGCTTTGGGAGGACGCTCCATCCTCGCTGATCCTAGAAGGAATGATGCCAAGGAAATCCTAAACCTGAAAATAAAACGCAGGGAAAGTTTCCGTCCATTCGCGCCTTCTATTTTAAAGGAATACACCGAAGAGTTTTTTGAATGCCATGAACCGGTTCCGTTTATGGAAAAGGTATTCCCGATACGCGAAGAAAAACGCGGCCTGATCCCCGCTGTAACGCATGTAGACGGCAGCGGCAGGCTTCAAACCGTTGACCGGACTGTGTCTCCACGGTATTATGCACTCATTGATACATTCCGCAAAAAAACAGGCGTACCGATCCTGTTAAATACTTCATTCAACGAAAATGAACCCATTGTAAACAGGCCCGAAGAAGCCCTGGACTGCTACCTCCGTACGAATATGGATATGCTGGTGATGGAGAATATCCTGATCCGCAGAAAATAAAAGGCTCCGCATATATGTATAATATTTTATTATTGTGGTCTCATATCATTATTAGTTCATATGCGGGTTACCCTGATCACGGCTACGTACAATTCTAAAAAATACCTGGAAGACTGCATCCAGTCGGTTCTCAGGCAGGATTATCCCGATATTGAGCACATAATTGTTGACGGCGGATCAACAGATGGTACACTGGACATCATCAAAAAATACGAGGGCTCCATTGCCCGATGGATATCTGAACCCGACAGGGGTATGTACGATGCCATCAATAAGGGCATGAACATGTGCAGCGGCGATATCATCGGCATCCTCAACAGCGATGATATGCTTGATGCGCCCGACGTTATTTCCGCCATCGTTCATTGTTTTAATACACAGCAGGTAGACAGCCTCTATGGTGATCTTGAATATGTTGATCCGGTCGATACCCAAAAGATCCACCGGATTTGGAAAGGCAAGCCCTATGACCGAAAGCTCTTTCATTCCGGCTGGATGCCCGCCCATCCTACATTCTATTTCCGCAGGCACCTGCTGGAAAAGTATGGGGGATATGAAAACCATTATTTCAGCGCGGCCGATTATGAATTCATGGCGCGTTACCTCTATAAACACCACGTCAGTTCATATTACCTCCCCAAACTGATTGTGAAGATGCGCAGGGGCGGACAAAGCAATAGCAGCTTGTACAAAAGGCTTCGCGCCAATCGCCGCGACTACCTCGCGATGAAGAAAACAGGTATACCCTTCGCGTTTTTTGTTTCCATACTCAAGCCACTGAGTAAAATCCACCAGTATTATAAAAAATAACGGGCGCTTTCATTTTACTTGAAGGGCGTATGAATAAAACCATGTCTGAACCCAATTCCAAACGCATCATCCAACTGGATGGATTGAGGGGGATTGCCGTTCTGTTTGTGGTTTTTTTTCATTATTTCAATAATGCGTATGCGAATACAGCCAAAACTTCCCTGAATGCGGTTGAAACCACGATTCAAAAAATAACGTATTGGGGTTGGGCGGGCGTAGACCTTTTCTTTATCCTCTCCGGCTTTTTAATTGCATCCATCCTGCTCCAAAACAGGGGGTCCAAAACATATTTCAGCACTTTTTATATCCGCAGGTTCAGCAGGATTGTACCCATATATTATCTCCTGCTGATATTGTTTGTGATTGCGCAACAGGTTTTTTCAGATGCCCAGTCCAAACTATTTGCGCGCCCATTTCATATTGGTTGGTACATAAGTTTTTTGCAAAACCTGCAAATGAGCATGGAGGGCTACTTTGGCGCGTATGCGCTGGCGCCAACCTGGTCACTTGCAGTGGAAGAGCAGTTCTACCTGGTCATTCCATGGATCATCTATTTCCTGAAAGATAAACGTGTGCTCGTTTTTTGTTTGCTCTGCATTCTGCTGGCACCCGTATACAGGACATTTAGCGATAACTGGTACAGATCGTACACGCATCTCTTTGCCCGCATCGATGCACCTTGTTATGGCGTGTTACTGGCATTGCTGTCAAGGAACAAAGATTGGATAACGTGGCTAAAGAAAAATTGGTGGGCTTTCGCGGGTTTACTGATGGCCGTACTGTTCAGTTTTTTTTTCCTGCATGTCAAAGCGCTCAACCACAGCATCATTTCACTTGCCTTCATGGCATTGGTTTTTGTCGCGCTGAGGCTTCAACAAAAGCATTTCATGTATCGTTTCCTGACCATTCCTTTCCTGTTGAAAATGGGAAAATATTCTTACTTTATCTATCTGTACCACCTCGTCATCAACGGCATACTCTTTATCTGTTTTTCAAAACATATCAATCCCAACCTCGGGGAATTCCAGGGTTACCTGGTCACCACTTGCTCCTTTCTGCTCACGTGGTTCCTGGCCGCTGTTTCATTTGCTTATTTTGAAGGCCGCATCATACAATGGAGCCATCGTTTCCCTTATAAATAAAGTTTGCACTGTATTTATTTTGAGTCGATGCCTGTCAGGGCACGGCTATATTCCGCTTATTGATTAATTTGCCATCCAGTTTGATATTGCATGGGTATTTTTTCATTTTTTGGCAGAAAGCAGGGTGATAGGGAGTCGGCGAAATATTTCCCGCTACAAACCGATATGCACTCGCATATCCTTCCCGGTATTGATGACGGTTCGCCTGACCTGAAAACATCCATTCAACTCGTCCGCGGCCTGATGGCTTTGGGTGTGAAAAAATCCATCGCCACGCCACACATCATTGGCGATATGTACCGCAATAACCCGGAAACCATCGGGCAGGCCCTGAAGAAACTGAAGGATGAATTGAAACGACAGCAACTCCAATTTGAACTGAGCGCTGCGGCGGAATATATGCTCGACAGTTATTTCTTTGAACTATTGCAATCCGGGCAACCATTGCTGACCATCAAAGACAATATCCTCCTGACCGAATTTTCGTACGCGTCAAGGCCCGATGATCCCGGGAAGTTATCATTTGCCATCATCACGGCAGGGTATACGCCCATCCTGGCCCACCCCGAACGTTACCCATATTATTACGGGAACCTGAAAATGATCCACAGGCTGGCCGAACTGGGTTTTCTGTTACAGGTAAACTTACTTTCGCTGACAGGTTATTATGGAAAAGAAGCTGCTAAAGTGGCTCAGTATATGATCAAAAATGAATTGGTATCTTTTATCGGTACCGATATGCACCACGACAGGCACCTGAAAGCCCTCAGCGATCCCCGCAACAGGGAGCTGTTTCATAAATACCTCTCACACCGTGAATGGAATTATTTGTAAACGATTCCTTACACCGTCCACTCCACAACCTGGTTCACCCATTCTTCTTTGTAAGGCGCGGTAATTTTTATGTAGTTATCCGTAAAGCCTTCCATCATCCCGTTCTTATTCGCGGATTCAAACAACACTTTCCGGGTTTCGCCGATATGTTTTTCGGTGAATGCCTGCATTTTTCTGAAACTCAGGTTACGCAGTATTTTATTGCGCTCATGGCGCACGCCCATAGGCACCACCGGCCTTATTTGTAAAGCCTGTGTATTGTCGCGCTCCGAATAGGTGAAGACGTGCAGGTATGAAATATCTATCTCCTCCAAAAACCGGGTGGTATCCCTGAAAGCTTCATCCGTTTCTCCCGGGAACCCCACAATCACATCAACACCGATGCATGCATGCGGCATCATCGTTTTGATCAATCCCACTTTTTCCGCGTAAAGTTCCCGTAGGTAACGGCGACGCATAGATGCTAATACCGCGTTGTTGCCGCTTTGCAATGGTATGTGGAAATGGGGCATGAAATGGCGGCTGTTGGCCACCCATTCAATCATGTCGTTGCTGAGTAAATTCGGTTCAATGGATGATATCCTGAACCGCTCCACAGCGCCCTGCGCCTCAAGCGCCTGTATCAGTTCAAAAAAACTTTCCTCCCTTTTTTTACCGCCGGTCAGCCCTTTTCCAAAATCACCGAGGTTGATGCCGGTCAGCACAATTTCCTTCGCCCCGCCTTTCGCGATTTCTTCCACATTGGCCAAAACATTGCTGATGCTGTCGCTCCGGCTTTTTCCCCTTGCCATCGGGATGGTGCAGAAGCTGCATGTGTAATCGCAGCCGTCCTGCACTTTCAAAAAAATCCTTGTCCTTTCATGCACGGAGTGAGTGGCTGTGAACGTATTCACGTCTTCAATATCGCAACTGCATATTTTCCCCGCGTCATTTTTTGTGAGTTCTTTCAGGTGTTGCGCGATGTTGAATTTTTCCGCGGCCCCGAGTACCAGGTTAACACCAGGGATGGATGCGATTTCGGCTGGCTTTAATTGCGCGTAGCAGCCGGTAACGACCACCATGGCTTCTGGTGCCTGGCGTTGTATCCTGCGCACCAACTGCCGGCATTCCTTATCGGCATTGTCCGTTACGGAACAGGTATTGATCACATACACATCCGCCACTTCCTCAAATGGCTTTTGCACAAAACCGTCGTTTTCCAGCATCCTGCCCAGCGAAGTGGTTTCACTGAAATTCAGCTTGCATCCCAGGGTATGTAAAGCCACGGTTTTTGACATGGCTGCAAAATTACTGGTTTCAGGGGAAATGGAGGAGCGCTGAACCCTTTGTCCTGCTGAATTGTTTCCAGTGTTTATCAGCCTTAATCCCTATTCTCAAGTCATTCATGACAAGCGTCTATTTCAAAAACTTGACTTAATTTTCGGTATTCTCATATATGGGTAAACAAAAATATACATACCTGCTTGCAATCCTGGTACTGGCCGTTTTGTTCTGGATCAACCGGGGCCAGCGCGGGGATGCGGGCAGCAAGGCTCCGGCAGGAGCGGGGTCCGGTGGTTTTGAGTCGATGATCGACAGGCGGGGCGCCAAACTGATTGTTAGCAGGCATGCGCGCTGCAGGATGGGTTGCCGGCAGATCGATGAGCAGGAAGTGAGGGATATCATCGCCAGCGGCCGGATCAATACCGAGAAGATTGAGGACTCTCAAAAAGGCATCAGCATCCCCCTCGAAGGGGTAACCCGCGACGGGCAAAGGGTACGCATCGTGGTAGCTCCAAAGAAAAACAGGGAGATGGTATTGGTGACGGTGATTGACCTCGATACCGAGTGGGCCTGTGAATGCCCATGAAAGGATAAACGGCATGCCTATCCCGTATAATTAAGTAACTTTGACATCCAGCCATTTGTACGATTAATTTGCGCCCATGACATTCAAAGCCATACTGGCCAAACCCCTTGCCAATTACATACACCGCCAGATCCGGAAAGGCATGTCGAATGCCGTGCAGGACCAGCAACAGATTTTTCAGAACCTGGTCAAATCTGCATCAAAAACAGATTTTGGCAAAGAACATCAATTCGCTTCCATCAAGTCGCATGAGGAGTATACAAAACTGGTTCCGGTAAGGGATTATGAGCAGTTCAGGCCCTACATCGATAAAATCAAGGAAGGCAGGCACAATGTGTTATGGAGAGGGTTGCCCATCTATTTTGCCAAAACCAGCGGAACCACCAGTGGGGTCAAGTATATTCCCATCACCCGCGATTCTATCCCAAACCATATCAACACGGCACGCAATGCCTTGCTGTGCTATATGGCCGAATCGGGCAATACCAGGTTTTCGGATGGTAAAATGATTTTTCTGTCGGGCTCCCCGGAACTGGAACGCGTAGGAGGCATACCCACTGGGCGTTTGAGTGGCATCGTCAATCATCATGTGCCGCGCTACCTCCGTTCGAATCAGCTCCCCAGTTTTGAAACAAACTGTATAGAAGACTGGGAGCAAAAACTGGATAAGATTGTGGATGAAACCATAAAGGAGAACATGACCCTGATCAGCGGCATACCACCGTGGATGCAAATGTATTTCGACAGGCTCATGGAAAAATCCGGGAAAAAAATCGGCGAACTCTTTCCGAATTTCAGCGTGATGGTGCAGGGCGGAGTTAATTTTGAACCGTACAGGGCCAAACTAACGGAGAGCATTGGACGAAAAGTGGACACGATCGAATTGTTTCCTGCCAGTGAAGGATTTTTTGCCTTCCAGGATAATTTACTCAGCCCCGGCATGCTGCTCAATACTAATAGCGGCATCTTCTTCGAATTCATACCTGTTGCCGAAATAGGTTCTTCAAATCCCACAAGGCTGACTTTGAAAGATGTGCAGGTTGGAGAGAACTACGCGCTGATCATCAGCAGCAACGCGGGTTTATGGGCATATAATATCGGCGATACCGTGAAGTTTGTTTCGGTTAACCCTTACCGTTTGGTGGTAACCGGCCGCATCAAGCATTTCATTTCCGCATTCGGCGAACATGTCATCGCGGAAGAAGTGGAGTCTTCCATACTCGAAGCTGCCGCAGGGCACCAGGTGAAACTCGTAGAATTTACGGTAGCGCCTTACGTAAGCCCCACCGATGAAAAAAGTTACCACGAATGGTTTATTGAATTTGAAAACAGGCCCGATGATATGGCATCATTCGCGGTGGATATTGATAAAAACCTGCGTAAACGAAATGTTTATTACGACGACCTTGTGGGCGGGCATATCCTGTCGCCGCTCAGGATCAGCCCGGTGAAACGCGGGGGCTTTGTGGAATATATGAAGAGCATTGGTAAACTGGGCGGACAAAACAAAGTGCCCCGTTTGTCGAACGACAGGAACATTGCCGAAGGCCTGCAGGCATTCACGGAAAAGCCCTGAACCCCTTAACATGGAATAATATGCTATATTGCCCCCCGGCCGGTTCAGCCGATCTGTATTAAATCATTCAAGAACCCCTCAATTGTTCAGGAATATGGGAGAGACACAGCCCAGGAAAAGATTAGCCATTTTTGGATCTACAGGGTCGATCGGCACCCAGGCCCTCGACGTCGTTCGCTCGCACCAGGAGCTTTTTGAAGTGGAGATTTTAACCGCTCAAACCAACGACGAATTGCTTGTAGCACAGGCCCTGGAATTCAACCCGAACGCGGTGGTGATTGGGGATGAAAAAAAATATACCAAAGTAAAAGAAGCCCTGTCAGGCACTTCTGTAAAAGTGTTCTCCGGTGAAGCGGCCCTGGAAGAAGTGGCCGATTTCGATAGTTATGACCTGATGATCGCGGCCATTGTAGGGTTTGCCGGGCTCAAACCAACTCTGAAAGCGGTTTCCAAGGGTAAGGTCGTCGCCTTAGCCAATAAGGAAACCCTGGTGGTTGCCGGGGATATTGTGATGAAAATGGCTCTGGATAACCGGTCGCCCATCATTCCGGTTGACAGTGAGCATTCCGCAATTTTCCAGTGCCTGGTAGGAGAAGTGAGGAACCCCATCGAAAAAGTTATCCTGACCGCCAGCGGTGGACCCTTCCTCGGTAAAAAACCAAACTTTTTGGTGAACGTCAAGCGCGACCATGCCCTGCAGCACCCCAACTGGAGCATGGGCGCCAAAATCACCATCGATTCGGCCACCCTTATGAACAAAGGCCTGGAGATGATTGAAGCCAAATGGTTGTTTAACCTGAGGCCCGACCAGATTGAAGTGATCATACACCCTCAAAGTGTCATCCACAGCATGGTACAGTTTGAAGATGGCAGCATCAAGGCTCAAATGGGCCTGCCGGATATGAAACTGCCCATCCAGTACGCACTCGGTTTCCCGCTGCGGATCAAGAACGATTTTCCCAGGTTTAATTTCAAGAAATACCCCAACCTGAGTTTCGAAGAGCCTGATTATAAAACATTCCGCAACCTGGGATTGGCCATTGAAGCGCTCCAGAAAGGGGGAAATACCGCCTGCGTGTTAAATGCCGCCAATGAAATAGCGGTTTGGGCCTTCCTCCGCAACCGGATTGGCTTCCTCGACATCACCGCGGTGGTCGAAAAAACCATTGAGAAGATACCATATATTAACAAACCTACATTACAGGAATATTTTGACAGCGATGGCGAGGCGCGTAACTTTGCGGCATCTCTGATGAAACTGTAAATATTACGCCATCCTTATGATTTTAGCAGCAATTGACTGGTCGAGTGTGGGGCTGAAAGTTGCCCAATTATTATTGTCATTATCCATCCTCGTTGTCCTCCACGAATTTGGTCACTATATCACCGCCAAGTGGTTTAAATGCCGGGTCGAAAAATTCTACCTGTTTTTTGATCCATGGTTTTCATTGGTTAAGAAAAAAATCGGTGAAACAACCTATGGTATTGGTTGGCTCCCGCTCGGGGGCTATGTGAAAATTTCAGGTATGGTGGATGAGAGCATGGATAAAGACCAACTCAAATTACCCCCACAACCCTGGGAATTCCGGAGCAAGCCGGCCTGGCAAAGGCTGATCATCATGATCGGAGGGGTTACGGTTAATATCCTGCTCGCTTTCGCGATTTATGCCATGATTTTGATGGTTTGGGGCGAGAAAAAAGTACCCGCTTCATCTTTAAAATACGGACTCACATTCAACGATCCCATCTTCCGCGAACTCGGCTTTCAGAATGGCGATAAGATTTTGGCGGTAGATGGCAAACCGGTTGACCAGTTCACCGATGCCATCCGCAAACTGATTGTGGTAGACAATGATGTGACCATTGAACGCCAGGGTAAGGAAATGAAACTGATCATGCCGCAGGACCTGATTGGTAAACTGGTGGAAAAGCGCAAAAAAACGGAAGGGCCTTTGATCAGTCCGCGCATACCCGTACTCGTGGCCATGGTGCCCGATACCGGAAGGGCTTACCAGGCAGGGCTTCGCGCCGGCGATGCCATCATGGCCATTGATTCGGTGCCCACCATGTTTTACGATGAATTCCAGGAAGCTATTCAAAAACGGAAAGCAGGCGAGGAGGTAACGTTAATGGTTAAACGCCACGACAGCAGTTTATCCATTACCACCAAATTACTCGAAGGGTCGAAAGTTGGCTTTGTAACGCCAAATACACCACAACAGTACGACAGCCTCGGCATTTATTCCTATACTGTGACCAAATACGGTTTTTGGGCGGCCATCCCGGCTGGTGTAAAACGAGCGGGGGCGGAACTCAATTTTTACATTGAACAATTCAAGAAAATTTTATCGCCTTCCACAGGCGCATACAAAGGTGTTGGTGGATTCAAGGCGATGGGGTCCGTGTTTTCAGGTCATGGTTGGGATTGGGAGCATTTCTGGACCATCACGGCATTTTTCTCCATCGTGCTCGCGTTCATGAATCTATTACCCATTCCCGCACTCGATGGCGGGCATGTACTCTTCACCCTCGTGGAAATGATCACAGGACGCAAACCCAGTGACAAATTTTTGGAATACGCGCAAATTGTGGGCATGGTGCTCCTGCTCTCGCTCATGCTTTACGCCAATGGCAATGATTGGTTTGGTTGGGGTAAAGGGTGATGATGAGATGAACTGATTTAAAATGCTTTCCTGTTCAGTCCATGGTGGATAGAGGTATGTCGCATCCGCCCTTCATACCTATCTGAAGACCGCCTGGCATAATTTATACCGGCATCTTTGCGCTTTCAGTACATTTGTGTATGCGAAAAACCCTGAACATACTCAGGAATTCCCTTCGGTTGACCCTGCAGGAATTGCGTGTCAATAAGCTCCGTACGGCCTTAAGCCTCACCGGTGTGGCATTTGGTATTTTTTGCATCATTGGGGTATTGGCTACCGTAAACAGCCTGGAAGAAAATATCCAGCGCGAAGTGAAAAGCCTGGGTAGTAATACCATCTACATTGATAAATGGGATTACAGTGGCGGGCCCGATAAACCTATGTGGAAATACCGTGCCAGGCCTGTAATGGAATATAAGGAAGTGGACCTGATCCGGGAAAGGTCTCAGCTAACAGACCATGTCACGTACCTGATGCAGACCATGACCAATATTTCGCATGGCAACGACGTGATCACCAACGCCCTCATGTACGGCATCAACGAATCACAGATGAACATCCAGCCCGTTGATTTCGCGGTTGGCCGATTTATCTCTACAAGCGAATTTAATAATGGCAACCCCGTTTGTTTATTAGGGTATGTAAATGCTGAAAATCTATTTGGTACGGCGGAACGCGCGCTTGGCCAATCGATTGAGGTAAAAGGAAAACGCGTGACCGTGATCGGCGTGATCAAAAAAGAAGGTAAGAATTTTATCGGATGGGATTATGATAATTCCATCATGCTGCCATACCAGTTTGCCCGGCAATTGTTTGATGTGAAAATGACAAACCCCATCATCATTGTAAAAGGCAAGGAACAGATCAACGTATCGGCACTGATGGATGAACTCAAAGGCATCATGCGCCAGATCCGTAAACTGAGCCCTACACAGGAAGATAATTTCTCATTAAACAGCGTGGAAGCTTTTAGCAAAGCCATTTCACAATCATTCGTAACCATTAATGTGGTGGGATCAATCATTGGCGGGATCAGCTTGATTGTAGGAATGTTTGGCATCGCCAATATCATGTTTGTAACTGTGAAAGAAAGGACTTCCGTCATTGGCCTGAAAAAAGCAGTGGGCGCCCGCAAAACCACCATCCTATTTGAATTCCTTACGGAAGCCGCCATGCTTTGCCTGATGGGCGGTTTCTTTGGATTGATATTCGTGTATATCCTGACCCTCATCCTCTCAGGCCCATTGAATTTCCCGGTATATGTTTCCATTCCGATGCTGATGGTTACGGTGGTGATCTGTTTGGTAGTGGGCATCCTTGCCGGAATCATCCCGGCTTCACAAGCCGCTAAAATGGACCCGGTGACGGCGATCAGGAGCAAGTAATCGGGCCGAAAATTTATATAGCCTTGTCAATATCTAAACATTCATTTTGCCAATCATCCTTGCCATAGAATCTTCCTGCGACGAAACCGCTGCCGCTGTATCGGTGGATGGCCGTATTGTGTCGAATATAGTGGCTACGCAAAAAATCCATGAAGCGTACGGCGGTGTTGTACCTGAACTGGCAGGCCGTGCGCACATGCAACATATTGTACCCGTGGTTGACCAGGCATTACAGCAATCAGGCATTCAAAAAGATCAACTCGATGCAATTGCTTTCACACAGGCGCCGGGGCTTATTGGGTCCTTGCTTGTGGGCGCGCAATTTGCAAAATCACTGGCATTGTCATTGCAAATACCTTTAATCGGCGTACATCACATGCAGGCCCATGTGCTGGCCAATTTGATTGATGAACCAAAACCTGCATTCCCATTTTTGTGCCTCACGGTTAGCGGCGGGCACACACAGATTGTATTGTGCAAAAGCCCGGTTGACCTCGAAGTGATTGGCGAAACCATTGATGATGCGGCAGGAGAGGCCTTTGATAAAACGGCAAAAATGCTTGGACTGCCTTATCCCGGCGGGCCATTGATCGATCAATATGCCAGGGAAGGAAACCCGCAGGCTTTCCGTTTCCCGGAACCGGCGGTACCAGGCCTCAACTTCAGCTTTTCAGGACTGAAAACATCTATACTGTATTTCCTGAATAACGCGGGCGAGAGCATGTTATACAGGGAAAAATTACTGGCTTCACCCGAAGACCGTACCGCGTTTATCCGTAACCGTTTGCCTGATATCTGCGCTTCGGTGCAACACCGGATTGTCAGTATCCTGGTTTCAAAATTATCGCAGGCGGTATTGCAAACGGGCGTCACACGCGTTTGTATAGCCGGCGGTGTGAGCGCCAACAGCGGACTGCGCCAGGCATTCCTGCAAACCGGGCAATCGGAAAAATGGGAGACCTTTATCCCCAGGTTTGAATATTGCACTGACAATGCTGCCATGATCGCCATTACAGGCCATTACAAATACCTGAACAGGCAATTCGACGATTTTTCGGTTAGCCCCAGCGCCAGGGGATCATGGGGGAATCAACATGCCTAATCCATATTTTCATTTCAAGCAGTTCAGCATCCACCAGGATAGGTCGGCCATGAAAGTGTGTACGGATTCATGCTTATTTGGCGCATGGGTTGCGTCTATGCATCATGGTGATGAACAAGTTAAATATGTATTGGATATTGGCGCCGGGTCGGGTTTGCTGGGCCTGATGCTGGCACAGGTGATGCCGGCTGAGATCCATGCGGTGGAAATGGATGCTTTGTCAGCTAAACAGGCTTCAGAAAATATCCAGGCTTCGCCGTGGGCAGACAGGATATCCATGCACCTTGAAGACATACGGATGCATCATCCATTGCAAGCATATGACCTGATCCTGTCGAACCCGCCATTTTATGAAACCGACCTGCATTCGCCCGATGCAAGAATCAACCAAGCCAGGCATGATACCAGTTTAATGTTGGGCGAATTGCTTCAGGTATCCGGCAGGTTGATGGCAGAACATGGCAAGCTTTATGTATTGTTGCCGGCGGGCCGTTGGAAAGATGCTGAACAATATGCGGCGGAATCAGGTTGGCACATCAACCGGGTTTGCACGGTCAGGCAGACAACCAATCATCAGCCTTTCCGGGTGATGTTGGGATTATCCAAGAACGATATCCAACCTACTCAAAAGGAAGAAATCATCATCCGCAACGGGGATCAGCAATACAGCGGCAGGTTTGCTGAACTCCTCAGTCCATACTATCAGAAATTATAAAATCGGTGCGCCGATCAGGCACCGTACGCGTATTCCTTCATATAATCATACGCTTCGGTTAATACGCCATTTTTTACAATAGTCGCGCGGTCAATAACCCTGCTGTTGCCGTCAATCAGGTCTTTCAATACATACTTGATCAGTTGTTCGCCGAAGTACCTGCTCGCGTCCCTTGGTAGTTCGTTGGGAAGATTTCCAACGGCCATCACATCTACCGAATTTTTTTGATAAGGCGCTGTTTGCGCCCCGCTGAATTTGTCAACGCCATACACCGGGTTCTCTATTGTGGAATCGCCCAGGTTGCAGGGGATGGATCCATGCGCGTCGTCTGTAATATCCGCGATGGTTTGCACCCTGAATGCAGGGGATTTCATATCCTCCATTTCAAATAAGCGGGGAATGTTTTTGTCCCAGTAAATACCATTCATGATGATATCCGTTTGCGGCAAGTAAGCGGGAAACGTACAGCGGTAATTTTCAGGATGTTTGTGGAAGTCGTCACGATGATATTTGCCTGTTTCCTTGTGTGCATACAAATCAGCCCCTTTCAGGTGAACATATACCGGGTAATCAAATTCCCTTTCCAGGTATTCATCAGGTTCCACTTCATGGATGCCCAGCAGGTTCATGATTTCCAGGACGCCATGGGCCACACGGCCACTACCCGTTACCGTTATTTTTACTGGCGGAAGTTTGAGCCCGAAATAGGTATGCACTAAATGCTGGAAATTTTTTGAAGCATTAACCCTGCTTAATGTATATGCACCGGTGCGCGTTCCGTAAGCCATGATGCCGTTGTGTGCGCCAACGATACCGGCAAAGAAACCAAAGCCAATGATGCGTTTGCCGTCTTCGTGCTCCAGGCACTCGTAATCGATCAGGGTGATTTTCTTTTCTATGATGGCTTGCAGCAAAGCCCTGTTGTATGGTTGCAGTTTTTTAGTATGCGAAAAGAATAAATATGTTTTTCCTGGAATCAGCATATCAATCGGAACTTCCTTAATGCCTAACATGATATCGGATTCACTGATATCTTCCTTAACTTCCACACCGGCCCTTCGGTACTCTTCATCGCTGAAACAGCGGCCCGGACTGGATTGTACGATTACTTTGAGGTTTGGCTGGTGCATGTGGATCCAGCGGCAGTGAGCGGGGGTGAGGGCTACCCGGTTATCCGGAGGTGTTTTTCCTTCCCTGATGATGCCAATTGTTAGCATAGGTATAAAGAATTTGCGCGCAAGTTACTGTTTACCGGCCAAAATAACCGGTGTGGTTATACCTTTGCGGCATGAATTATTTTGAATTGTATGGCATTCAGGAAGCGCCTGTGGTTGACCGAAGGGGATTGGCAAAGAAATATTTTGATTTACAAAAGAAATATCATCCCGATTTCTATACCCAGGCAACGGAAGCTGAGCGGGAGGAAGCTTTACGCCTCTCGGCTCTTGTGAACCAGGCATTCCGGGTTTTTTCCAATGATGATGCCACTCTCGCGTATTTCCTGGAGTGCAGGGGCCACCTAAGCCATGATGAGAAGTTTACACTGCCCCCGGATTTTTTAATGGAGATGATGGAATTGAATGAGGAACTGGCTGAAAAGGGCAGGGAAGAAGTGGAAGGTAAAATTGAATCGCTGGAGGCTTCATTTAAAACTGAAGTGGAAGGCTACCTTCGCCCGGAAGCCTTGCCTAGCCTGGATGAGCGCGCCCTTAATGATCTTAAAATGTATTATTTTAAGAAAAAATATATCAGCCGGATTTTGGACAGATTGCCCGATTGATGTAATATTGCTCCCCCGAGCCCAGGTGGCGGAACCCTCCAAAGGAGGGCAGGTTGGTAGACGCAGCAGACTCAAAACCTGCCTGCCGGCAGGCAGGTCTGCCAGGATGTGGTGCTGAAATATAGGCGTATGCATTATGTTTATGTGTTGAAGAGTGTAGAACGGAAAATGATTTACGTTGGCATGACAAGTAATTTAGAACTGAGGTTAAGCCAGCATTCAAAGGGATATAGTCGTTCAACAAAAGCTTATCTTCCTGTTGAGCTCTTGTTTTACGAAACTTATAGTACCAGACAAGAAGCAAGGAATAGAGAGAAATACCTGAAGAGTGGGGTCGGGAAAGAGTGGATTAAATCTCTGCTAAAATAATGCCCAGGTGGCGGAATTGGTAGACGCAGCAGACTCAAAATCTGCCATTCGCAAGGATGTGCTGGTTCGATTCCAGTCCTGGGCACAACAAGCCTCGAAAATTTTTTCGAGGTTTTTTTATGCAAGGATGTGATGGCCCTGACGTTGCCTAAGGCAAGTCGGGATGCCAACAGAAACGTCAGCAATGTATTCCAGCCTTTGGATAAACCGATAAAGTAAATAAATCAAATCACGTACATCAGCTTACCAATATTATAAGGTAAGTGTAAATACTTATTTCAATCTTCATCCTGTAACATAAGCTGTCAGGGGATTCCAATGAAACTTCCTTTTTTCTGCATGCTCCAAATAATGCAAATTCATTTCAGCAGGGGCGGCCCCCATTAACTGGATTGAAACAGCAAAATCATCCCCCCAAAAAACTTTTTTCTAAAATATTTTATGGCTGTATAAAAAGCCTGAAAACCAATGCAG
>DDTB01000008.1 GCA_002343985.1 Chitinophagaceae bacterium UBA2375
CTATTGGAAAATTGAGAGAAAAAATCATGTTGGTATTAGTGAATTTTCAGTCCATAATTTATCCAAAGTTTTCATTCAGGCTATTCCAATTGTGTCCTAAAAAACTCACTTATAGTACAATCTAACTTAAATTCTTTATTACAGTTTTAATATTATTTTCCACTTCAATGAAAATTGCCATTCTCTTTCTGGATTTTGTAAATAACCTTCCCAATAAAAAACATAATAAGGCCGGTAAAAGCATGATGGCCAGTATGAGGTAACTGTAACCAGAATAATCATTGGCTTGTGTCTCTTGTGAAGATAATATCAAGCCAAACTTTTGAATGGTTTCTGCCGACATAAAAAGGTTATCAATTTTATTCCAATAATAAAAGGTCAGTACCGTTAAAACAATAGTTAAAAGATATATCCCGGTTTCTAAAAAGATTACAAGTGGCCTTTTGAATATCCTGCTGTATATGCCGGTTTCAATTTTGCCGGCGGCTTGTTTCAGTATTTCAATGTTGTGGTTAATATCCGGATTTGCCGGAGCATAGTCATCACCGGTAACAAACTGGGCAACTTTATAAAATATCCTTCTCATATTATCTTTAATTGTTATCCTGAAATTAATGAATTATAATCATCTTGAATTCCAGGGTTTTCAACCTTAGTATTATTGCAGATTATGCATTATCACAGCTTCTGATAATATTTTCAATAACACTAATTTTTAAACATCAATTCAAATAAAGTATAACACCAGTATTACCCCAAAACAAAAATGAGAGCCCTCGCGAAGCCTTTAAGTAGTAATTGATTTTGAAGCAGAGAGATTAAAAAGCTATAACCCCAGCACTTCGGCCCTTTGATGAATCAATTGGGTGTATTGTTCCTGCAATGGCTGGTTTATAAAACTTTGGGGAATCAACAGTAACCAGCTTTCAATAGCATTGGAAAACTTGCTGTACATATTATTGATTGCTTTTTCTTCCAATACTTTGAAAGAAGAAAAGACGATATCAAAATCCTTTCGCTGCAATTTTCTTTTCTTCCCGTTAACATTCAGCGCCAGCTCTTCATGATCTCCCTGCACCACTAACGCAGAAGCTACCATATCATAGGCCGGAGCTAAAACGAAACCAGTACCCGGCTGCTCTATCAATGAAAAATTTTTCAGGTGCATGTCGGCATTGCCAGTAAGAAAAGAGAACAATACCTGTTCAAAAAAATTGATCAGGTCGAGTACCGGGTTAGCGGAGTATTTCAGGATGGCCCTCCCTATCTGTTCATATGATCCTTTATACTTGTCTTCGGTAAGCCGTTCCGTTAACTGGCACATATCTTCCATGTGCAGCTTGTTTTTTTTATTGCGGTCGATACGCCGGGTAATGTAGGCAAGACTGCCGCTATGCATTCTTATGAGTGAGTGTGGTACCGTTGGTATTCCTGCGAGTTCCGCCAGGTGCATGGTAAGATCTTCCAGTTCCGGCAGATGCGGGTATTGCCTGGTGGGCGGCTTTAAAATATAGGCTCCCCATAAACCGACAATGGTAAACCGTTGTGTTGTTTTGTGGCCTTCTTTTTGTTTAACCGGTTTTTCTATTTCCAGAGAAAGTTTAGGTTGTACACCCGTAACCGCCACCTGGCTTTTAATCACCTGCTCCCCAAGCTCCGGCATCTGGTCTTCGGTATAAGGCAGTAGCGGCGGCTCCGGCTTACCGAAAATCTTCCGGCTGCATGCAGGATGAAAATCAACCAGGCCATTATCCAGTTTTTTATAGCAATAAAGGCAGTTCATCATTTTTCTTCTTTGGTTGCAACAACACTTACCGCACCTATACAGTCCTTACAACAGGCTAATAGCAATCCCATCCTGTCCCGCTCGTTCAGCTTCCAGTTTTTTTCGGCTACTTCCAATAGCCAGCCTTCCGGAATTAATCCGTCAAAAAACGGAATCATTGTTTTGCTGTTGTAGGGCTTATCGGTTAGGGGCAGGGTAAGGCTCACAGCCCGGGCATCTTCAGAGTTCAGGTATACGGCATCATACCAAAAGCTGTAACCATCTTCCGTTTCGGAAAGGTAGCCAGCTATTTGGCCATTCATTAATACATCAGCTTTCCTCATGGAGAAGTGATTTTCGGTTAACAGGTACAGGGCCCAGTTCATGGCCAAACAGTTTCAGCAACTGGTTTACTTTATCCATCTTAAGCGTAGCTTTTCCCTGTTCCAGGTCTCTTACAAATCGCAAGCCCACGCCCGCCTTGGCGGCCAGCTCAGGTTGAGTAAGATTAGCCTGTTTTCGCTTCTCCTTTATAAACCTGGATAATGTGCTGTTATCTTTATTCATTATACACCCTTTCGGGTATAAATATATGATACAATTTTGAATGTATACCCCAAAAGGTATAATATTTTAAATTATAAAGTATAGTATACCCTTAAAGGTATAAAATGAACAAATAATTGATTTTTTGAATCCAAAATTGGGCGAATGGGTGGGCTAACAGGACCCACCGCCATGGTTTGTGGCGCCCGAACCAGGCTTAAAGCCCGGGGCGTCTCGAACCATCAGCCGAACGCCGACACAAGGATTTTCCCAAATATAACAACTGATTTTCATTGAGTTTTCTCATTGCCCTGGTTCGTATGCTAGGAACCAAATAAACTACTCTCTGAATCTGCGCATTACCTCCAACATAATTAAAAACAGTAACGGCCAGAAAAAAATGATTTGCCTTGAATTTAATAACTTCAAATATGAACAGTTCCATCAAATCACCAGGTATGACCCGGTTACCGGACTACCCCATTCACATTAAAAAGGCGGTCTTTTTGTTATGTAGCCTGTTTATTGTAAACATACTGTATGCGCAAAAAATCGCGTTCAGGTATCCCTTTAAATTCACTAAAAAACTGACCCAAAGCGCAAGGCTAAATAAAGGAGCATACATTCACCTTGATACGTCAAAGAAGCAAATCGCTCTTGTGCTGCAAGACATGAACCATACCGATTATGTCCTGATTGACTCAAATATGAAAACCCTAAGCAACTTCTCCCTTCCGGCGGAGAAAACAATTTTTGGTTATCAAATAGAAGACAGAATACGTAAATACTATTCAGGCGCAATATCCGATGGAAATACCTATACTTTCATTTTCCGAAAATCAACTTCGAATTCGGAGTTTACGGGCAGAATTGCAGGATTTAAATACCGCCAAAGCTTTCAGAAAGAGGTGGTAGACTTTCGAAGCAAATCTGTTAGCCAGCATAATTACCTGTCAATTCCAAAAGAGGAGGATTTTATCAGCAGTTTTTCTCAGAACAACATCTTCTATGCAATTACTGCTTTAGACGAAAGCTCTTCCCTGAAAATATACACGCTGAGCGGGGATGGCAAGGAAGACCAAAAGCTAGTTCCGTTTCCCCTCCCCTCTTGGCCCGGAAAGAAAACAAAAAAGCTGTCTGAAGTACTGGACAACACCGTCCTAATTACGGAAGGGGAAGAAACCGGGCTGGATGATGCCTCTCTCTCTTCCAAACTATATATTACCAATGAGTCTCTCGTTTTTGTGAATGACAACCTGTGGGGTGCACATACCGTGAAGATCAGCACAAGCGACTTCTCGGTATCATCGCAGACCATCAAAATGGAAAAAAATGAACAGGGCAAAGAAAATGACAAGACGTACACTTCCTGTTTTAAATCGGGTGATTTCTTCTATACTGTCAATTTGATTGACAAATCCATTTACCTTGAAATCCACGACTCGTCCGGAACGAAATTGAAGACAATTGAGATAAACGAGTTGAATATTCAGAGCATTACCAATGAAACAGGCACCTATGAAGAACATAAATGGAGCGATGTGAAATCCGACCCTGTAGATGATTTTAAGAAACTGCTTAAAGCATTTCGAAAAGGCAACCTTGGCATTACTGCCGAAAAGCGATCAAATGGCAATATTCTTGTCACCATAGGTACGCATGATATGTTGCCTATCGGATCATATTCACCCGGCAGTTCATTTACCTCTGTTAGCTCCGTTCCACAAGGTTACGGCAACCACACAACCAGTACCGGAAACATGATTGGCCCAAACCTGAGTTTAAATATCCACAGAACTACCGGTATTTCAAGCTACTCAAGAGATTCCGAGTACTACAAAAGCACCAATTTTAAACTAATGCTGGATGGAACGAAGTTAACTCCCGTGAAAGTGAGTATTCCCGAATCTGTAGCTGATCAGGTCAAAAGGCAGATCGGTGACACGGGCTCAGGGATCATTTCACAATTCAGATTTCTTGGTAAAGAATATCTCGGCTACTATGAAAGTGGGGCCGATGAATACTATTTCAAGCAGATCAAATTGAAAAAATGATGTTTTGCTGGCGTCCCGCCAACAGCGTTTGATTGGAGACAATGTATTAAGTTCTGCATCTTTGCTATGGTTGATTGTACCTCAAAATACTTCCATCTGAACACAATGCCCAGCCATGTTGTGGATCAACAAAATAGATTTCGACTATATCCGTTTGTCCCATAGCAACAACTTTCTCCCATGTATTTCCTCCGTTACTCGTTTTAAATATCCGGCTGCCAGTGCTCAGGTATCCTGTATTATCAGTAAGAAACTGAATATCGGAAAAACTATTTTGAACAAATACATCCCGTGGTGTTGTAATAAACGCAAATGAATTTCCTCCATCAGTTGACTTGAAAGTAAAGCCTGTAAAACTCGATGTATAGACGGTATTGGCAGAAGGCGCAGTAACTGTTAGCAAACCCATGTTTAACACAATTGGCGCAACGCTGTCTAGGGTCCAAGTAACAAAATCATCATGGCTGTGATAAATATACTTGTCGTACACAACCCAGGCATTATTTCCATTGATTGTAACACCGGGCATTCTAATATCAAGCGACGAAATGTTGGGAATATTGCCAATAGCTGTCCAGCTTTCTCCGCCATTCCTTGTGAGCAAAATGTTCGCATTGGTAACACATATTCCTGTCTGATTATCAGAAAAGAAGATGTCTTGGGCCTGATTCCCAAAAGTAGAGGAGCGGGTTAGGCTGACTCCTCCGTTGCTAAACCGAAAAATACTATCAAGATCATTTGACACCAGAAAAAGAGTGTTTCCTGGCGTAACGGTCATTTGAACAGCCTCAATGCCGGTTGCTATTTCAGACCAGGTAATCCCGCCATCAACCGTTTTCATTACCTGGTTCTTGTTGTCAGAAGCGTATCCCGTAAGCTGGTTAACGAAACAGAGATCGCCGCCAAACGTGTTTGTGTTACTCAAAAAAATATTGTTTGTCTTGCTCCATCCGGTTGAAAGAGTGTCTGCCTTTACAATCGGGGCATCATTTCCCTTGTCCTTGCTACAGCCGTTGATCAATGCAGGAAACAATAACAGAGTCAGTAATCTTCTCATAATAGTCTGGTGATTTTAGAACAAATTAAGAAAATAACGCTGGGTTTTCGGAAGCGGGCTGTGAATTTCTATGTTCATTCACTGAACCGCGTGGGCGAGAATCTGAAAACCTCATTATTCATACTTTTTCTGCCGGACACTTACAAACCTGGCGAAAACCTTTAGTAATCAACCTAATCTAACCACAAAAGCTATTTGGCGCAGATCCTATTTTCCCAATACTTCTCTATGAGAGATTCCTGCTCAAATCAAAGAACCTGTATTCGTCTTAAACATACGCTGGCCATAAGAATTAGTCAATGTTGTAGCGAGGGGCATGGATGACTGTTATTTTGTTGTGTGTGCCTCGAACCAAGGCGGAGGGTCCGCCGACACAGGTTGGAACAAATAAAAAAAACACTGATTTACAGTGAGTTTCTGTGCTGTGGGGCGGGATCCCTGCCTGACTGCGTCACGCAGGCAGGGATCCTTGACACAAGGATTACCCCAAATAAAAAAGAGAGCCATCACTGACTCTCTTTCTGTGGTGTGGTCCCGCCTTAGGCGGGAGACACAAGGATTTTCCCAAATAAAAAAGAGAGCCATTGCTGACTCTCACGTTCTGTGCTGTGGTCCCGACTCAGGCGGGAGACACAAGGATTTTCCCCAATAAAAAAGAGAGCCATTACTGACTCTCTCGTTCTGTGGTGTGGGGCGGGATCGAACCGCCGACACAAGGATTTTCAGTCCTTTGCTCTACCAACTGAGCTACCGCACCATTCGTTACCAACTGAGTGCAGACGAGGCTTTGCCTGCCTGCATCCCGATATTCGCTTCAAGCGAATCGTCGGGACTACCGCACCATCTTTCTCAATACGGGCAGCAAAAATAAGGGAAGTTTGGGAATAATTACAGGCCGGAACTGGATTATTTTCATTTTACCATGAACCACCCCCTGTTTAAACCATTGAAAACCATGTTCCGCAGTGGATTCCCGCTCATGCCCAATACCCGGTAAACCCGGTAAACTTTTGCAACTTTTAATACTGTCATCACTCAATACACATTACCAAAACTAACCCCACCTATCCCTTCACGTCTATTACAAACCTATACTTCACGTCCGATTTCAATACCCGCTCATAGGCTTCGTTCACCTGGCTAAAATTGATCAGCTCAATATCGCTGGTGATGCCGTGCTCACCACAGAAATCAAGCATCTCCTGCGTTTCACGGATGCCGCCAATCAAGGAACCAGCCAGGCTCTTCCGCCCCAAAATCAGGTTGAATCCCGTTACCGCCGATGGTGTAGGCGGCGCGCCCACCAATACCATCGTGCCATTGGTGCGCAAAAACGAGAGGTACATATCGTAACTGTTCGGCGCCGATACCGTATTTAATATGAAGTCAAAACGGCCCCTCAGTTGTGCCAACTGGTCCTCCTTTTTGGTATTAAAGAAATGCGTGGCGCCCATACGCTTCGCGTCGGCTTCCTTGCTGTCGGATGTACTGAGCACGCTCACTTCAGCCCCCATCGCGGCGGCCAGCTTCACGCCCATATGTCCCAATCCGCCCAGGCCTACCACGGCCACCATCGTACCCTTACCCACTTTCCAGTAACGCAACGGCGAATAGGTGGTGATGCCCGCGCACAACAATGGCGCAACGGCCTTCAGGTCCAGGTTTCCGGGTATGCGCAGGGTGAAACTTTCATCCACCACTATGCTTCCCGAATATCCGCCGTAAGTGGGCTGGCCCTGCTTGTCTAAACTATTGTACGTTCCCACAGACCCGTTCTCGCAAAACTGCTCGTCGCCGGCAGCGCACTGCGGACAGTTCCTGCAGGAATCTACCAAACATCCCACGCCCGCCAGGTCGCCCACGGCAAAGTTCCTGACCTTACTACCGGTGGCGGTTACACGACCCACAATCTCATGGCCCGGCACCATCGGGTAAATCGAATTGCCCCACTCGTTCCGCGCCTGGTGTATGTCGGAATGACAAATGCCGCAGTACAATATCTCGATCTCCACATCGTGGTCCCCGGGCTCCCGGCGCTGGATGTCCATGGGCGCTAATAAACCGCTGGCTGATGCCGTTCCGTATGCATGTACTGTTTTCATGTGTCTGTTTATTTTATGTTAATGGTTATGATGAACATCATTACCTAATATTTTGACAAGCACTTAAGGTACTAAAAAAGATACCGTATTGGAAGCTGTAGCATTCAGGTTTGGAAAAACTTTTCTGCCCAAGCCCGCATCTTCATACTCATTGCTCCAAAATGAATCACCATACACTTTAATATAAACGGTTTGTCCGCTTGCGAAACCCCAGGATGATAAATTGGCTGCGGTTAGTGTTGTTTCAAACGGATTTATCTGGGCAACAAATGCGGGCGAAACATAACTGTAATTGTCTTTGCTTACAGAGGCCGAGTTAGATAGAAAAAACCTGATATACCGCCTGTTTCCACTGCTTCCGGCAGGATTGGTTGTAGCAGACAAAATGATATCGGAGCCTGAAGTACGCACTTCCGCCAGCGTTACCTGGGTAGTAGAAACCTTGCCCAATGAAGGGGTTGACGTAATAACGGTACTGGTTCCGGTATTGCTGTGTACAACCGATGGCTTCTGGTATGTACCATATCCGGCTTTTGCGTAAGAAAGTGTATATGTGCCAAATGGAACATCCGCCAACAAAAATTTCCCATCAGAATCAGTAACCGATGAAACCGCGGGCGTAAGGCCCACAACAGAAACAGTCATGCCGGATTTATCAGAAGGGGTCGTCCCTTCATCATACAAATTCACTGACCCGCTGATATTGGCGCGGGTGGCAACAATGGGATCGCTGTCTTTACTGCATGAGGACAAGCCCATTAAAATCAATAATCCGAGTATTCGCATATAATAAATTTTTAAACAAATCTACGTATTGAACGTAATCTTTTCATTTATTTATACTCATGCTAATACCTTCAAACAAGCATAACTACTCTCCGCTTCTTTTGTTTCCTTAGTTTTACGTTCAATCATTTTACCCTGTATTGAGCCAAATAATTAATACCATCGCCCTCGTGGCCTGCGGCGGACAAAGCAGCCGCATGGGTACCGACAAGGGCCTGATCAATTACCATGGGCTTCCCCAACGCTACCACCTGTACAGGATGCTATCCGGCTTTTGCGAAGAGGTTTTCCTCTCTGTGTCCCCAGCACAATCAGCCAATATCGCAGACGGATACCGCTTCATCGCCGACATGCCCCCATACTCCGGCTCCGGCCCTATCGCCGCCCTGCTCTCCGCAGCGGATGAACATCCTTGTAAATCATTCCTCCTGATCGGTACCGATTATCCTTTTTTCAATGAAAAAGAACTGGAAGCTTTTACGAAAACCTGCACAGGCCTGAAACCTGCAGCTTTTTATAACCCGGCTACCGGCTTTTTCGAGCCCTTACTGGCCTGGTACCCTGCCTCATCCATCGCCTGCATCCAACAACAGTGGCGCAACGGCGCATATTCGCTCCGGGCATTTCTCCGGGAACAAGATGCCAACCCTTATATCCCGGAAGATATCAACTGCATCCGCAGCGTAGATGACCCTTCGGCGCGCGATGAGGCTCTGCAAAAACTGCAAGATTGATCTTTTGTACATTTGACGCATGGGGCAAGATCCTACCAAAACCATACAGGTCAGAAAATATCAGCATGGATCCCTGCAGGAAACACAGGATATCCTGGCAGTGGAAGAGCCCCTGCAGATAAACGCCTCATTTGATAACGGTAGCGGATATACGCAGAAAAGTGTATCCATCACCATGCGCACACCCGGGCATGACGCGGAACTGGCGCTTGGTTTTTTGTTCACCGAAGCGGTGCTGAACAATCCTTCGCTGGCAAAAGCATGTGTCGTGCATGGTACGGACAATGAGGCTACCGTCGTTTTCCCGAAAGGTATCAGTCCCTCACTCGTACAGGCCGAACGGCATTTTTATGCCACTTCAAGTTGCGGCGTTTGCGGCAAAAGCAGCATCGACGTGCTCTACCAACTGTCCCCCTTTCCGCAGTCAAGCCTTTCACTGAACATCAAATCTTCCCTGATCAGGCAATTGCCCGATAAACTCCGCGCGGCGCAATCCCTGTTCGCCGAAACGGGCGGTATTCACGCCTGCGCTTTTTTTTCCGCTGATGGCGATATGATCCTGGTGCGCGAAGATGTGGGCAGGCACAACGCGCTGGATAAACTGATCGGGGCTGCCCTTACCAACAACCTGTTGCCCTTAGAAAATGGTCTGCTCCTGCTGAGCGGCAGGGCGAGTTTCGAACTGATGCAAAAAGCATACATGGCCGGCGTGCAATTGGTAGCCGCCGTGGGCGCACCCTCAAGCCTGGCGGTGGAACTGGCGGAAGCCCGTCGAATGACATTGATCGGGTTCCTCCGGCACGACAGGTTTAATGTGTACAGCGGCGCCGGACGCATTAACTTTGATACGGTATAAAAATATCAACCCTTAAACCCTCCTCATGAAACTCCGCATAAGAGATAACAGCATCCGGCTCAGGCTCAGCAAAACGGAAGTGGCTGCCATTTCAGATAAAGGTCACGTAGAAGCATACACGCAGATCGGGCCTAACCGTTTTGGCTATGCGCTGATCAGGGTGGATGATGCCGATTCGCTCACCGCTTCGTATATGGATGACTGTTTGACTGTATGTATTCCGGAACGTTTTACGCGAGACTGGCCAAAGAATGACGTGGTGGGCTTCGACGCGCGCATCCCTTTACCCGGAGAAGCGCATTTATACATTTTGGTTGAAAAGGATTTTGCCTGCATTGATGAAACCACCGAAGACCAGGGCGATATGTACCCCAACCCCAATCAAACCTGCTGACTTGAGCGAGATCAACAAAATACCATCCGCCGAAAACCCGGAAACATTCACCGGCTTGAAGCTGGGCCCGCCCATGAACCGGGCGGCTGGCATCCCCGCCATTTATCACAGCCTGAAGCATGTGTTTGGCGAAGCGGGCGTCCTGCGCGGGTTACAGGCCCTGTCTGCACTGAATCAAAAGGGGGGATTCGATTGTCCGAGCTGTGCCTGGCCCGATCCGGATGATGAACGCAGCGGCATCGCGGAATACTGCGAGAATGGCGCCAAAGCAGTAGCGGATGAAGCGACACAAAAAAAAATTGGCGCGGAGTTTTTTGCAAAACATTCCGTTGCAGGCCTGGCTTCCTTATCTGATTATGATCTGGGCAAAAAAGGAAGGATCGCCGAACCGCTTTACCTTCCGCCCGGCGGCACACATTACCAAGCCATCAGTTGGGACAATGCCTTCTCCAAAATCGGGGAAACCCTTCGCTCACTGGCTTCTCCGCATGAAGCGGTGTTTTACACATCAGGCAGGACGAGCAATGAAGCCGCATTTTTATACCAGCTTTTTGTACGCACCTATGGCACCAACAACCTGCCCGATTGCAGCAATATGTGCCACGAGAGCAGCGGCGTAGCATTAAGCGAAGCCCTTGGCATCGGCAAAGGGTCTGTAACCCTCGAAGATTTTTATGAGGCGGAACTCATCATTATTCTCGGACAAAACCCCGGCACCAACCACCCGCGCATGCTCACCGCTTTGCAAAAAGCGAAGGCCCGGGGCGCACGCATCATCAGCATTAACCCCTTACCGGAAGCGGGTTTGATGGGTTTCAACAACCCGCAAACTGTTAAGGGATGGCTGAATATGGATTATGCCCTCACCAATTTGTTTTTACCGCTGAGGATCAATGGCGACCTGCCGCTATTGCAGGCGATCGAATATTTTTTACTAAAGGATGAAGCGGCGAATCCCGGTACCGTACTGGACCTCGGCTTCATACATAACCATACATCAGGATTTGAGGAATGGCGTGCGCATATCCTGCAAAAGGATGTACAAGCATTATCAAACGATTGCGGCATCGGCATCCCCGATATCCGCGAAGCGGCTGCCATGATTGCCGGCAGCAAAAAAATCATTGCCTGCTGGGCGATGGGTTTAACACAGCATGTGAACGCGGTGGATACCATCCGCGAAATTGTGAACCTCTTGCTGATGAAGGGCAGCATCGGCAAACCAGGCGCGGGCACCTGCCCGGTCAGGGGCCACAGCAATGTACAGGGCGATAGAACCATGGGTATTTATGAAAAACCATCCCCGGCATTCCTTGATGCGCTGGAAAAATATTTTTCGTTTACGCCTCCCCGTGAGCATGGATATGATGTGGTGGATTGTATCCGGGCGATGCATGAGGGGAAGGCTTCCGTGTTCATCGCGATGGGCGGCAATTTTTTATCGGCCACACCAGACACTTTATATACGGCGGAAGCCTTGCGCAATTGCAGCCTGACGGTACAGGTTTCCACCAAACTCAACAGGAGCCACCTGGTACACGGCCGTGAAGCCCTGATCTTACCCTGCCTCGGGCGCAGCGATAAAGACATATTGAACGGCGAAACACAATTTGTGTCTTGCGAAAACTCGATGGGCGTGGTGCAGGCTTCAAAAGGCATGCTAACCCCTGTTTCGCCGCATTTGCTGAGCGAGCCGGTGATTATATGCCGCATGGCCATGGCTACATTAGGAAAGGATTCGCCGGTGCACTGGGAAAAATATATGACGCATTATGATGCCATCAGGGCCGATATTGAACAATGCATCCCGGGCTTTGAACGGTATAACGAAAGGGTACGGCAGGATGGGGGATTTTATTTGCCCAACGGGTCGAGGGAAGGGCGGTTTGATACGCCGCTTGGCAAGGCCCTGTTTCATATCGCGACAGCAAAACCATTGGAATTGGAAGATGCTGAATTATTGATGATGACGATCCGGAGCCATGATCAGTTCAACACTACGGTGTACGGATTAGACGACCGTTACCGGGGCATCAGGCATGAGCGGCGCGTGGTTTTGATGAACAGGCAGGATATGCAGGACATGGGTTTACAGGACCGTGATGTGGTTGACCTGGAGAACCACGACGGGGGCAGGCGCCGTGTGGCAAAATCATTCATCGTGGTGCCTTACGCGATCCCCCGAAAATGTGTGGCTACCTATTTCCCCGAAGCGAATGTTTTGGTGCCGATTGGCCTGGTGGCCGAAAAAAGTAATACGCCGGTATCAAAGGCTGTCAGGATCAGGATTAAGAAAAGTACATAACTGGCGCAAGCCTACCGAAGGGTGACTGGTGCCTCAACGTCCCGCCCTGATTGCATCAGGGCACCATTACGCAACGTCCCTTACAGGAGACCTTGCTGGGAAATAACTTTTTTATAAACTCCAAAACAAAACGGGTACTTTTCTATTTTGCACAAGCGATCTTCCTGTTACTGAAGCTGAAGCTACAGTAGCACAACCGCTGGATCAGGGAACCCCGATGCGCGGCGGTCATGGCGCATCGGCGGTTTTTTGGTTACTTTTTTGACGGCAAAAAAGTAACAGAAGAAACGAGCAGCAAACTCTAACAATATTTAAAAAGCTTTCTCTTAATTATTCCAAAGCAATATCCAAGGTACCTCAACTGGCACCTCAACGTCCCGCCCTTATTGCATCAGGGCACCATTACGCAACGTCCCTTACAGGAGACCTTGCCGGGAAATAACTTTTTTATAAACTCCAAAACAAAACGGGTACTTTTCTATTTTGCACAAGCGACCTTCCTGTTACTGAAGCTGAAGCTACAGTAGCACAACCGATGGATCAGGGAACCCCGATGCGCGGTGGTCATGGCGCATCGGCGGCTTTTTTGGTTACTTTTTTGACGGCAAAAAAGTAACAGAAGAAACGAGCAGCAAACTCTAACAATATTTAAAAAGCTTTCTCTTAATTATTCCAAAGCAATATCCAAGGTCCCTCAACTGGCACCTCAACGTCCCGAACTGATTGCATCAGGGCACCATTACGCAACGTCCCTTACAGGAGACCTTGCTGGGAAATAAGTTTAATTCCCATACTCGCTCAAGAACTTAATCCGCATCAGCTTCAACTGCTCCCAGTTAAAATTGCTGTCGGCAAGTTCTTCCTGGGCTACCTGCAAGGATGATGTTTCGCAGCTCTTGAAATAATCAATGATCTCTTCCTGCTCATATTCATCAACCATATCATTGATGGCATAATTCAGGTTGAGCTTGGTACCGCTGGCTACAATGGTTTCCATCTCTTCCAACAGCTCATCAATCTTCAGGTCCTTGTTCTTGGCGATGGTTTCGAGCGGGATCTTTTTATCGACATTCTGAATGATAAAAATCTTGTTGTTATTCCGGTTCAGCACGCTCTTCATCACAAAATCATCGGGCTTGATGATATCGTTGTCCTCCACATAAGTATTGATCAATTCCAGGAATGGCTTGCCATAGCGCAAAGCTTTTCCTTTGCTTACGCCGCTGATTTTTTCCAGTTCGGCCATGCTGGTTGGGTACATTGTAGCCATATCTTCCAGCGAACTCTCCAGGAAAATCACAAAGGGTGGTAGCTTTTTTTCCTTCGACACTTTTTTGCGAAGGTCTTTCAGCATGTCCAGCAGCTTTTCATCAGCCGCGCCGGTTGTGGCCGTAGCGCCTTCAGTGGCTTCATCATCGGCATTGGCCTCCTCAAATAAATTGTTGAGTACAATCGGGAATGATGTAGGCTTTTTCAAAAATGCAAGGCCTTTTTTGGTGAATTTCAACACACCATATTCCACAATGTCTTTTTCAATCAACCCTTCGAGCAACATCTGGCGGATCAGGCTGTTCCAGTAATGCGGCTCCTGGTCGTTGCCGGATGCAAAAACATCGAGGCTGTCGTGACGGTACATCTGCACCTGCGTGTTGGCTTTTCCGGTTAGCACCATGATCAGGTAATCGATGGTGAAATGTTCACCGAGGGTTTTGATGCATTTCAGCACCTTCACCGCCCCGTCCTTCGCTTCGATTTTTTCTTTGGGGTTGAGGCAATTGTCGCAATGGCCGCAGCTTTTGCTGTCGTCATAGGCTTCACCAAAATAATACAGCAATGTTTTGCGGCGGCAGACGCTGCTTTCGGCGTATGAAACCGTTTCATTGATGAGCTGCGCGCCCACTTCGCGCTCACTCAGCGGTTTATCGCGCATCAGGTGTTCAAGCTTCGCTACGTCTTTATGCGAATAATACAGGATGCAACGGCCTTCCAGTCCATCACGGCCCGCACGGCCGGTTTCCTGGTAATAATTTTCGATTGACTTAGGGATGTTGTAATGGATTACAAAGCGCACATCGGGTTTATCAATGCCCATGCCAAAAGCGATGGTAGCCACCATCACCTGTACATCCTCGTTCAGGAACTGGTCCTGCCTGTCGGCGCGCACTTTCGCGTCAAGCCCGGCATGGTAAGCCGTGGCGCTGATGCCGTTTGCTTCCAGCATTTTTGCCAGCTCTTCGGTGGTTTTGCGGTTGAGGGTGTAGATGATACCGCTCTTGTTTTTATTTGATTGAATGTAACGCACGATGCTTTTGTTCGTTTGCTCCACATTCACCTTGGGCAGTATTTCGTAGTACAGGTTCGAACGGTTGAACGAAGAAATAAACACGGCCGGGTTACGCAGTCCGAGGTTCTTGAGGATATCGCTCTGTACTTTTGGGGTAGCCGTTGCCGTTAGTCCGATGATGGGCACATCCGGGTTGATCTGGTCAATCATCTCTTTCAGCCTCCTGTACTCCGGCCTGAAATCGTGGCCCCATTCCGAAATACAATGCGCTTCATCCACCGCGTAAAATGAGATCTTCAACGACCGGAAAAATTCAATATTATCTTCCTTGGTCAGGGTTTCCGGAGCCACGTAGAGCATTTTGGTGCTGCCGTTGGCCAGGTCTTCCTTCACCTTTTTTTGTTGTGTTTTATTCAATGTACTGTTGAGGAAATGCGCCACATGGTCTTTGCTGCTGTAGCTGCGCACCAGGTCAACCTGGTTTTTCATCAGCGCTATCAGGGGCGATACGATGATCGCGACGCCGTCGAGCATCATGGCGGGCAATTGGTAGCAAAGGCTCTTGCCTCCTCCCGTAGGCATAATTACAAATGTATCCTGGCCGCTCAGCAGCGTACGGATGATTTCCTTTTGCTGGCCCTTGAACTGGTCAAAGCCGAAATGTTGCTGGAGCTGGGCTTCCAGGTCATCATTAATCAAATGGGAAGCCGAGCCATTGGAACGGGCTGATTTTTTAACGGATGTACTTTTTACAGAACTGGATTTGGATCTTACTGTTGCTTTAACTGTTGGCATATCAAATTATTTCTCTCCTCAATGCTTGTGAAAGGGGTTGATACCCTTTTCCGGGGGGCAGCGAAGTTAATGAAAAATGGCCGCGTGGTAAAGGCTATTGCTGCTTCTAACTTTATCTTAACAGTTTCCCCGTGATACCAACCGGCTGATTATTTAAGGTAAGTAATTTCAACTGAACCGCAACGCTTTTTTTACAGGCATCCGCGTTCTTTTTCCGCTCCCCGGAGCCCTTGGCTTTGCACATTGCGATTAATCAAGTAGGTTTGCGGCACAAAGATGACAGCCGCCGAAATCATAGCATCCGGACAACGTACCGTTCAACTGCAGGCGCAGTCGGTTCATGATTTACAATCATTTATAAATGACGATTTTGTTAAGGCTGTGGAGTTGCTGTCTGGTACAAAGGGCAGGCTTGTAGTGAGCGGGATCGGCAAATCGGCCATCATCGCCCAAAAAATCGTTGCCACGTTAAACAGCACCGGTACGCCGGCTTTGTTCATGCATGCCGCGGATGCCATCCACGGCGACCTGGGCATGATCCGCGAAGAGGATGTGGTCATGCTGATCAGCAAAAGCGGCGACAGCCCGGAAATCAAAGTGCTGGTCCCCCTCTTGAAAAACTTTGGCAATAAACTGATTGGCCTGGTCGGCAATACGCAATCATACCTGGCGCAACACTGCGACGTAATGCTCAACAGCACGGTATCGCAGGAGGCTTGCCCGAACAACCTGGCGCCCACCAGCAGCAGCACCGCGCAAATGGTCATGGGCGATGCCCTGGCGGTATGCCTGATGGAGTGGAAGGGCTTTGGCAGCGAAGACTTCGCGCGCTTCCACCCCGGAGGTTCGTTGGGCAAGCGGCTGTATCTGCGTGTATCCGACCTCGTTAGTAAAAACCAGCAGCCCAAAGTAATGGCCGATACGCCGGTGAAAGAAGTGATCCTGGAAATCACCAAAAACAGGTTGGGCGCTGCTGCCGTTATTTCAAATGATGAAAAGATCATCGGCGTTATAACGGATGGGGATATACGCAGAATGATGGAAAAATATGATAATATCGGTTCGCTGAAGGCCATCGACATCATGGGCAAACAGCCCCGGATCATTGAATCCGACTCGATGGCCGCCGAAGCACTGGAAATGATGCGCCGCTTTAATATCAGCCAGCTGCTGGTTATGGAACAGGACAGGTACGCCGGTGTGGTGCACCTGCACGACCTGATCCGCGAAGGAATTATTTAAAAGGTCCGCCTGTATATCTGTAACCTGCAGTAGTACCCGGGCGTTTAACTTATACTGATGAACAAAAACAATTATGTAGCGATCATGGCCGGGGGAATCGGCAGCCGTTTCTGGCCTATGAGCCGGACCGATTTCCCGAAGCAATTCCTGGATATCCTAAACACCGGTAAAACCCTGATCCAGTCTACATTTGACCGCTTCGCGCATTTCATTCCAAAAGAGAATATTTATGTGGTGACTTCCGAAGCTTACCGCTCAATTGTACAGGAGCAATTGCCCAAACTGCCTTTAGCGAATATCCTCTGCGAGCCTTCCCGCAAAAACACCGCGCCCTGCATAGCTTATATCTCATATAAGTTGCGTGAGCTGAACCCGGAAGCCAACCTGATCTGCGCGCCGGCCGACCACCTCATCACCGATGAAAAAACATTTGAACAAACCTGCCTCGAAGCATTAGATTTCACGGGACATATCAAGGCCCTCGTTACGCTGGGCATCAAACCCACCAACCCCAACACGGGTTACGGGTATATTCAGTTTGAACCATTCGCGGTGAGCGACAAAGTGTTTAAGGTAAAAACCTTTACCGAAAAACCCGACCTGGAACTGGCACGCACATTTGTAGCCAGCGGCGATTTTCTCTGGAATGCCGGCATATTCGTATGGCAGGTGAAAAACATTATCAGCGCTTTTGAAAAACTGCTCCCCGAAATGCACGAAGTGTTTGACTCGGAGCGGCAGGCTTTCAATACTGCCAATGAAAAAGAAGCCATCGAACGCATCTACCCGCAATGCGTGAATATTTCCATTGATTATGGTGTGATGGAAAAAGCGGATAATGTTTATGTGATCCCTTCTTCATTCGGCTGGAGCGACCTGGGCACCTGGGCCAGCGCATACGATACCCTGGAAAAAGACTACCTCGATAACGCCGTGGCCGGCGACCATGTCATCATCATTGACGCGACACGCAATATGGTGCACGCCGAAAATGAAAAACTGGTGCTGTTGCAAGGGCTTGAAGGTTTTATTGTGGTAGATACCAAAGATGTACTCCTCATCTGCAAAAAAGATAAGGAACAAGACATCAAGGAATATGTGGCTGAGGTGAAACGCAACAAAGGCGACAAATTCCTCTAAACACAAACCATCCTTTCAACCTTCATCCATTTCCCCTCAAAAGAATTCCCAGGGGAAACGATAATTGCATATCCCGGTGGTGGATGTCGGGCAATAATTATTGTTGTTGATGATCACGTCTTTCTGGATGCCAAATTCCAGGCTTCCATGCGTGGTGTTCAATCCGGGCCTGATGATATCCGCGTCATAACTCAATCCAATGCGGTTGCTGTATTCCTTCGTACGTGATGTAACGGTTTTCGCTTCACCCCATTTCCAGGTAACGCCAACGCAAAATGCGTTGTTGTTGGCAAGTCCGACCGCGTTGCGGTACCACAATCCAAATTCAATCGGGAACTCGTAATAATCAATCAGCGCGCCAACTGTAAACACGTTGGTGTTTCCCTGTACCTGTCCGATTACAGTTGGCTTGATGGTCAGCGTTTGTGTTTCATACCGGTAACTCAGGTGTCCCGTTACCTTGCGCGGGATCTTTCCATCTTCGGGCTTTCCGTTGAAGCTGGCATTGGGCTGGTTCAGGTGGTGTACCGCGCCGCCCAGCATAAAATCGCTGTAAGTAAACACAAAACCCGACGCGAAATCAAAATAGCTTTTTGAATTGAAGGTCTTAAACAAATCAACCTGCGATGCATTGCCCGTGATCCCTGTTTGGTCCAGTTGGTCTATGAATAAAAACTGGTCGGGGTTCACACGCGAAAAATTGATACCCGCCTGCAAAGCCAGGCTCAGGAACCATTTCGAACAATCCTCGTTGCTGGTGCCAAAACTCCTGCCCACAATGCCGTTGATGCCCGTATTGCTGAGGTATCCCCTGCTTGAATGGTTGACATTCAAACCCAGGTTGAGGATGTTGCGCTGGTAATCGTCGTAAATGGATAAATCGGCCCCGCCTGAAAAATACTTATACGGTTTATACAGGTTAAACCACTGTACTTTGGTAACGGCCGACAACCGCAAATTGTTCCTTCCCGTGCCCGCCAGGCTTGGGTTGAGGTATGTGGGCGTGAAATTAAACTGCGTAAACAAAGGGTCCTGTGCAAACAAATTACCGGCCGCCAATACGCATATAACGCTTACGCATAAACGCTTTATTGTTTTCATGGTCTTTATCTGAATAAGGTTACGGTACCGAATGTTTGACCCGGCGCACCATTCACGTTGTTGTTATAATTCATGCCTTCCCATTTGCGGCCATTCCTGAACACCGCTTTGATCTTCCAGGCATAGGCATCCTGCGGCATCGGCTTCCCGTTGAAGGTGCCATCCCATCCTTCCACGGGCGCCCCCGCCGCGTCGAGCCTGTTGGTTTTAAACAGCAGCTTGCCCCAGGCGTCAAATATCATCAACTCATATTCCGCCAATCCCTTGCCCAATGGTTTGAAGCTGCGGAACTGCGTTTGGATGCTATTGGGATAAAACGCGTTGGGCACGTATAAATAACCCGGCGCACCCTGTATCCGCGCGATCCTGATCATGGTATCCAAACAATTCGTGCTGGTATCAAGCACGATCAACCGCACAGGATACGATCCCGTATCCGCGTACTGGTGATTGGGGATATCGCGGGTGTTCGCGAATGTGCCATCACCCAATGACCAGTCATACGTGTACAGCGGACTGTTCGGTGTCAGGTTGCTGAAGGAGAAATTATAATTTGGTATTGAGATGGTGGGCGATGGGTTGATCACGAAATCGGCGCTGGGCGGAACAATTGACCGGATATAATTGGCTTTCGTCAGCGAAGCCCGGCATCCGGCCGCGTTTGTAGCGATCAATTGCACCGTATACGGCGTATTGCTTGGAGGGAAAATAACCGTCGGTTCAAACTCCGTGCTTGTAACAGCATGACTGAAAAGCCACTGATACGTATCCGCGTTTGTGGTCAGGTTGCTGAAGCGCACCACAGCCGTATCGCAGGTGCGTTGATTGTCGGCCACAAAATCCACCACGGGTTCCCTTGCCACCACCACCAGCCTGCTGATGGTATCGCTGCAGGTGCCATCTGAAGCGGTCAACGTAATCCTGAATGTGCCCACGCTGCTGTACAAATGCGTGGGGTTGGGCAGGTTGCTTTGCGGACTGCCATCACCCCAATCCCATGTGTACGCGTTCGCGAACTGGCTGGTATTGTTTGTTATGATGTTCAACTGGCCCGTACATCCCAGCGAATCGTTGATGGCAAACGAAGCGATGGGCATCACCCTTGACCGGAAGCTGAAACTGCTCGTGTCGGGCCTGCAGGCTGCCGTGTTGGACACAATAAGTGTAATAGTATAATTGGTATTGGCCTGCGTGATATTGATGGTTGGTACCGGGTCGTTGCTGATCAGGTTGCCGTTCAGGTACCAGGCATAGTTACTGGCGTATGTGGAGTTATTGCTGATGGATGCCACAAAGGGAATGCAATCCCCGGGGTTTGATACCGTAAACAGGGATTTTGCCGTGGGCTCCACCTGCACCGTGCCGCTGATGGTATCGCGGCAACCAACGGTATTTGTAGCGATCAGCATCGTGTTATAGACCCTTGGGAATACCGCGTTGGCGGGCGTCAGGTACTGGTGCGTGAAATTGCCCCCGGTTGATAAACGCACACCATCAACCCACCACTCATAGCGCAACGGCGTATATGCGTTGGCGGTAGATGTGTTGATATGCGTGATGGTTGTGTCGAGGTTACAGGTCACCACATTGAGCGGTGTGAAACCGGCGATGGGTTTTTTGTACACGGTAAAGACCCTTCGGCTGCTGTCGCGGCAACCGGCGGCGTTTTCAATGACCATGACAACGGTAAACGTACCTTCATTATTAAAGCTGTATGTCATATTCGCGCCGGTCAGCACCACCGGGAACGAAGGCAACGTGGTGTCATACACAAACCAGCTAATGGTTTCATTGGTGCTATTGGGCACATTTGCTGAAATAATGAAAGGCGTGCAATTGACATTGCTGATATTGGTCGTGATGAGGGTGTCGGGCTTGCTGAGCACCGTTACCGACCTTGTAGTAGTATCAAAACAAACCACGCCGCTCGCGTTCGTGCGTTGCGCGGTCAGCTTGATGGTATACGTGCCCGGGGCAGCATACACGTGCACGGGCTCAAATCCCGAACTCACCCGCGTATCGCCCCATTCCCATGAATAGCTGTTGGCGTTCTGTGATGTGTTGCTCACGCGAATGGTATCCCCCGCGCAATACACAAGCCTGTCGGGTGAAAATGATGCTAACGGCCTTGCATAAACGCTCACTTGCCTGGTGATTGATGTGTCGCTGCAACCATTCGTCATATTAATGGTAATGGTGAAATCGCCCGGTGTTGTATATACGTGCGACACCGTAAACTGAAACTGGTTGGTGGTATCAGGCGTCGTACCGTCGCCAAAATCCCAGGTAAAGCTGGTGGCGCCGGTGGTTGTATTGCTGAAGGTTACGCTATGTGATACGCAGCCAAATAATTCGGTCGCGCTGATGGTAATTCCGGGCCTGATGATGTTTGGCGCTACGCGGATGTCAACCACCTGGGTATCCCTTCCGCAATCGTTCTCCGCGATAAGCTGTAGCCTGAACGTATCCACTACACTGGTGAAATAGGTATAACTGAAAGTTCCGTTTGTGTACGTGGTATCCCTGTCTCCGTTTCCAAAATCCCAGTAATATGCCGTGTTGTTGCCCAGCGAACTGTTGGTCACCTGTATCGTGAACGGCGAACATCCCGATGTGCTTGACACCGAAAATGCCGCTTTGGGATTGGCTTTGATCCGGATGCTGTCGCGCCATACCGTGGTATCGCAACCATTATAAGCCTGCAGGGTGATGATATAGGTTGTGTCTACAAAAAACGGGCTACTCAGGAAGGTTACCGGCGGCGGATTCACCGATGTACTGAACAGGGTGCTTCCGTTATACCAGTAAAACTCTATGCTTGGGTCGATGATGTTTGTGGTGTTGGTAAAATTAGCCGTCAACGGGCCGCAACCACCGCTGGTGTCTTTCACAAATCCCGCGACAGCGGTTCTAACGGTAATGAATGTACGCAGTATGGAATCCGGTAAACAACCGTAAGGGCTTGTCACCACCAGTTTGATATCAACCGTATCTCCGGGGCTTGTGATGGTATAGCCCGGGAAAACACCGCTGGTATTGCTGCCAAACAGCACACCGTCTGCATACCAGTTATAATCCTGGTTCCAGGCGGGATAAGGTACTGTGCTGATCACGGCCGACAAGTCAAACGGCGCACAGGAAACTGTATCGCTGGCCGTATACTCCGCGATCGCGTCGGGATATACCGTGATGGTAACCACATTTGAAACATTGGCTTGCGGGCCCGAACATAAGGATGTATTCACCAGCCGGCGGAACAATGTAGTGTCGGTCAACACACCCGGACTGTAGTTGATGCCCGTGGCGCCCGTGATATCGGTCCAGCTCAATCCACCGTCGGTGCTCACCTGCCACTGGTAACTGAAAACGCCATCGCCCCCTGTAGGTGTACTACCGGTGATTGTTGGGCTTGTGGTATTGATACAAATGCCCGCGTTGGACGCGATGATATTGTTGTTAATACCGGGCTGAACTACAATCAATATCACATTGCTGAATTGTTCGCAGGGCAATGAAATGGCTTTGCGGCGGTAATAGGTGTTCGTTGTCAATACCGGCGATGCGTAGTTCTGTCCTATTGCACCGGGGATATCCATCCAGCTCAACCCATCCGGGCTTTGCTGCCATTGATATGCATATGTGCCGTTACCACCTGTCGGGATATCGCCGTTTAACTGAACGGTCTGTCCCGAACAAATGGTGTCAATAGGAGCGCTGATGGTATTGGTCAGCGGTTGCAGGATGGTAATGGTTACCTGGTCGGTGCTGGGCGGACAAACCCCGCTCGTGATCGTCCATTGAAACATGTACGCGTTACCGGGAGTAAGCCCTGTTACGCCGCTATTTGGTTGTGATGGATTGCTGATTGTTACGCCGGCTTGTCCGCTCGTGAGCGTCCATACACCCGTGCCCACTAAAGCGGTATTGCCGCTGAGGTTGATGCTGGGCTGGTTGCATAAAACGGTATCCGGGCCCGCGTTGGCTACTGTTGCTACTTCATTCACCGTTATCTGCACCTGGTCGGATGATGCGGGGCATGGCCCATTGCTGATTACCCAATTGAAAATATATACACCCGGAATTAAACCGGTTACTGTGGTATTTGGAACTGTGTTGTTGGTAAAAACGGCTGTATTGGGGCCGCTCACCTGTGCCCATGCGCCTGTGCCAATGGAAGGCGTATTCGCGGCGAGTGTCGCGCTGGCTGCGCAGATCACCTGGTCGGGGCCGGCGGCAGATGGCGTTGGGTTATCAAAGATGCGGACGCGCACGGTATCCCTGTTGGGTGTGCAATTGCTGAAACTGACCGTCCACTGAAATTCATACACGCCTACAACCAGGCCCGTTACCGTAGTGTTGCTGTTTGATGGGTTGCTGATCACCGCGCCTGCAGGGCCGCTAATTTGTGCCCATACGCCCGTGCCTACTGTTAAAGCACCGGCGTTTAAGTTCACCGATGTAGCCAGGCAAAGGTCCTGGTCAGGGCCGGCCGTTGATGTGCTGGGGCCTCCGAATATATTGATCGTTACCGTATTGCTGCTGCTGCAGGAACCATTCGTGATCGTCCAGCTATACACATAAGTACCCGGTATCAACCCGGTAACGGTTGTTGTCGCTAATCCTGTATTTACAATGGTAGAGGTGTTGGGGCCGCTCACCTGTGACCATACGCCCGTGCCCACTGTGGCTGTGTTTGCTGCCATCACGGCGCTTGTACCGCAGATGCTTTGATCGGGGCCTGCGTCCGCGACGGTTACCGCCGCGTCAATGATCACTTCAACTTCGTCTATGCTTGGCTGGCAGCTGCTGTTGCTGATCGTCCAGCGGAATACATAGGTGCCGGGTGTCAACCCTGTAACTGATGTATTGAAAGCTGAAGGGTTTGTAATCACGGCTCCGGCAGGGCCACTGACCTGCGTCCATGTACCTGTGCCTACCGCCGGGCTATTGCCCGCGAGGTTGACGCTGGCCACATCACAGGCACGGATATCCGAACCTGCATTGGATGCCGAAGGCCCGGGCGCCACCACTACCGATACATTGTCCGTACTGGTACAGGAACCATTCGTGATCGTCCAGCTAAATACATATGTACCGGGCGATACATTGGTTACGGTGCTATTGGGTGATGACGGGTTGCTGATTACGGCACCGGCCGGGCCGCTCACCTGAACCCAGGTGCCCGTTCCGGTGGTCGCGGTATTTCCGGCAAGCGTGATGCTGGCTCCGCATGTTTGCTGATCGGGGCCCGCATTGGCCACGGTAGCAGGCGCATCAATGATCACCTGTACCTGGTCGCTGCTGGGCGGACAAGTTCCATTCGTGATCGACCACGCAAAAACATAAGTGCCGGGCACAAGCCCTGTCACAGCGCTTGTCGCTGAAGTTGGGGTTGTGATCACAGCACCCGCAGGGCCACTCACATACGTCCATGTACCGGTACCCACAACCGCGGTATTGCCCGCCAGGTTTATACTGGTAACATCACAGGCACGGATATCCGAACCCGCATTGGCTGTTGTGCCCACAGCCGTAACCGTTATGCTGACATTATCTGTGGTTGCCGGGCAGGGCGCATTGCTGATCGTCCACGCAAAAACATAAGTGCCGGGCACCAAGCCGCTGATACTGGTATTTGGCGATGATGGGTTGTTGATCACAGAACCGGCAGGGCCGCTCACATAGGTCCATGTACCCGTACCAATAGTAGCCGTATTGCCCGCCATGGTTGCTACTGCTGAACAGATGGTTTGGTCAGGCCCCGCGGCGGCAGTGGTCGGCCCATCCAAAACCCTGATACGTACGATATCGGTGCTGGGCGTACAATTGCTGAAAGTTGTCGTCCATGTAAATTCATATACGCCTACTACAAGTCCGGTAACGGTTGTATTTGAACTTGCCGGGTTTGTAATCGTAGCGCCGGCAGGTCCGCTGGTTTGTGTCCATACGCCTGTGCCTACTGATGGGTTATTTCCCGCGAGCGTAACGCTGCTTACCTGGCAGAGATCCTGGTCGGGGCCCGCATTGGCAGGTGTTGGCCCCGCACTGATGTTCACCGTCATGTTCGAAAAGCTGGTGCAGGAACCATTGGTGATCGTCCAGGTAAAAATGTATGAACCCGGTACCAACCCTGTTATGGTGGTTGTGGGCGAAGATGGGTTTGTAATGGTTGCCGTAACCGGACCATTTGTTTGCGTCCATATTCCGGTTCCAATCGTTGCTGTATTGCCCGCCATGGTCACGGTGTTTCCGCAACGGGTGATGACCGGTCCAGCGTTGGCGGCAGTGACCGTATTCACCGTTACGTTTGTGTTTTCGGTAGTTGTGCCGCATTCATTGGTTACAGCGAGTGTGATGATATGCGCGCCAAGCGTGGGGAAACTGATGGGCGTTGATGGGTTTTGTTCTGTGGAACTGGCGGGCGTTCCCCCGGCGAAAGTCCACAAATATGTTGACGCTCCCGTGATATAACAGGTAGCCGTAGACGAAGGGCTCACTTGTTGCCCCACACATATACTTCCCGGTACATTGCCAATCGTCACCACGGGCTTGCCTTTCACAATCACCTGTTGCGTGGCCACCACCGATGAACAGGCATTAGCGGGTGCTATGGTGATCAATGATATCGTGTAAACGCCGGGGTTATTAAACTGAAACTGCGGGTTTGTTGAATTTGCATTCGTGCCATTGGTGAAAATGAAATCGGATGTATTGGGCAGGCATCCGGCCGTAGGCGCGTAACTGACCGACCAGAAATAACTGTTTTGTCCGCACACGGGGCCGGGCGATGTATTGGTAGCCGCAACCGACAATGGCGCGCAACCTGTGGTATTGTTCACGGTGAACGAAGCGATGGGCGTGGGGTTTACACAAACCAGCCTGGTGGTATCGTCGGAGCCGCACTGGTTACTGCCCGCCTGCATGTTTACGGAAAATGTACCGGTATTGGTAAATGTTACGCCAATGCTGTTGGTACCCGTTGTCCAGGTATTCGGTTGCCCGTTACCGTTATCTGAGCCCAAAGTTCCGGAACTGAGTGTCCAACCGGCCGGGCTGATTTCCCAAACCAGTTTGCCCGGTGTGCAGGGGCCGGAACCGGCATTGGGTACAATAGAACCTGCAGTACCGGTATTGGTGAATGTTACATTGCTGTTGACACATATGGTATCCTGTGGTTGTATCGAAAATTCAGCATCCGATACTTTGGAAATGCGGATACCGCCAATGGTACCGGGTGTTTCGCCGCAGGGGTTTGAAATGATATAGGATACTGTAAACGTGTTATTGGTGCCCACACCGCAACTGGTGGAATCAAACACATGCGTGAACGCGGCGGGTAATGTTTCCTGTGTATAACGAACCGTATCCGAGCCATCGTTCACCGAAATAATGTATTGCGTGCCCGGTGAATTTCCCGACACATTCGCGAAAGGGAATGAAAACGTTTGCCCTGTACAACCATAAGTACTTGATGGCGAACTGATGGAGCCGCCCGGGTTTGAGCCCACAAACACATTGTACACGGTACTGTCTAAGCAGGCGCCGTTATATGCGATGAATGTGAGTTGATAGATGCCTATATTATAGGTATGGGTAAGGGTGGACCCAAAACCCCAGGTGGAGGGTTGCGTTACCTGGTTGCCATCCCCCCATTTAATCAGGTAACTGGTATTGGTGGATGCTGTCGTGCTCTGGTTAATAAATGTAAACAGGCTGGATGTGGTGCCCGAGCTCACACATTCATAAAAATAGGGCTGGCCGTTGTATTGTGTCAATGCGGGCGTGCCATCAAGCGCGGCATCCGGGCCGCGGCCAATGGTTACGTTTTGCGTGACCGTATCCTTACATCCATTATTACTGGTAACAATCAATCGTACCTGGAAGGTCTGTGAACCGCCCCCTCCCGGTGTTGGCCTGAATATATGTGAAGGGTTTTGCTGGTTTGAAGTGCCGCCGTCATCAAAATCCCAGTTGTAAGTGCTGATACTTCCCGATGAAATGGTAGATGTATTGGTAAAATTCACCCTGGTGCGCCCGCAACCACTCGACGGGTTAAAGGTAAACGAGGCGTTGGGTTTGGGGTTTGTAGTAACCCTGACTGTATCGAAACGTACACAAGTACCGCTGTCAAGCTTCACCACATAATTCACATTTCCGGGCGTGTTGGTGGGGATGGGGAAGTTCGGGCCGGTAAAAATAATCGCCGGGTTGCCCTGAACATACCAGGTAATGGTTGGGTTGACCAGGGAATATGTGGCTGTGAGGGTGTCGCGGTCGCCCTGGCAAACGGAACGGTTGTTCCCGGCGCTGACGCTACATTGGGCTTGCAGTTGTTGGGTTAAACATAAACTGCCCAGTAACAGGCACACAAGCAGAAACAGGCTTTTGCCTGAACGCAAAGAGCATACATTATTCATAAGCGGTAGAATCGGTCGTTTCGGTTTTCAGGGGTTAGGAATACAATGGCCATGGCCAATGCCGGCAGAAATGCAACTGCCCTTTCGGTTTCCCGTGGGATAGAGGATGAAAGCCCGGAAATTGCAGCTTCCGGGTATAATACTTATTAAAGTTAAAATATTAATGTAATATGGATCAAAAACCGGCAGAATTCTTCAAAAAATACCGTCCAGCCGCAGTTTTTGCATTTTAGAGAAATGAATTATCCCCCAATACAATAATCCCCCCATAATTCCGTTAACGTTGTACAATATCCGGAATGCGAAAGGCTTTTTTACTGATATTATCTGCTATTTTGTTGATTCCCAATTTTTTACCCATTGATATCAACAATCCCCTGCCCTACGATGGCAAGGAAAGGTTCCTGCCTTCCCTCAACTATATCCAGGATGTACGAACCCTCGAATCCGTGGTTGACCATTGCGCTTCCCTGAAAAATATCAATCCCCAAACGCCCGAATACGCTGCCATGCTGGCTTATGTGATTTCCTGCCGCTTTTATCATGGTTTTTCTCATTGGAAACTGAATGAAAACTGGATCGCGGCGGTTGGGCAAAAACTGACCGGAATAGGGCTAGCCTGCAAAGTTAACGCGGATGATATACTAAAAAGCCCCAATGCAGCCTGTTCCCAACAAGCTTTACTCATGATGGCTGTCCTCAGGAACAAGGGCATTTCGTACCGCAAAGTGGGTTTTCCCCATCATTACGCCATCGAAGTGCAGTTCAATAACAAATGGTATTATTTCGACCCGAATATGGAGCCGCGCATGAACCTGGCACAAAGGGTCCATGAAACCTGGAAGGGGGATAATGATGTATTGAAATCATACTACGATCACTCCATTCACACAAACCTTAATTACCAGTTTGGCAATGGCCAACACGCGGAATTGGGTATTGTCAATGAAATACCGGCACTAAGGGTGGCCCTGTTTCAATCTGTCAGCGGTTACCTTTCCCGTTTCCTGTGGACGGTTCCCCTGATCCTCGCCGTTTTCAGTTATCGCCGCAAACCTTTTATGTATGCCATCGGACCAGTCAATCAGCGCCCCATCTACCGACTTCCGATCCGTCGTCCATATTACGCGTAATGGTTATATTTGGTATCCACCAAATGAACAACTGTGACGCCTTCCATTCAAAGTAAATTACCTCAAACCGGCACCACCATTTTCACCGTCATGAGTTCGCTGGCCGCAGAGTACCAGGCCATCAACCTCGGACAAGGATTTCCTGATTACCCAATGGATGAACGCCTCATCAGCCTCGTGCACGACGCGATGAAAAATGGGTATAACCAATATGTGCACATGGCCGGCCTCCCGATATTACGGGAACGTATATCCGAAAAAATACACCGCCTGTATGATACGCATGTTGACCCCTCCGCGGAAATCACCATCACACCCGGTGGCACCTACGCCATATACACAGCGCTCACGGCAATTTTACAGCCCGGCGATGAAGTTATTTTATTTGAACCCGCGTACGACAGTTATATCCCGAACATAGAAATCAACGGCGGCATCCCCGTGCGCATACCTTTAAGTTTTCCGGATTACCGCATTGACTGGAACGAAGTTAAGTCCCGCGTCAATCCACGCACCAGGGCCATCATCATCAACTCACCGCATAACCCAAGTGGTTCTGTGCTGACGGAAGATGATATCAGCCAATTGCGGGAGATCGTGAAAAACAGCCGGATATTTATTATTTCGGATGAAGTGTATGAGCACCTGATATTCGACGGGAAAGCGCACCTATCCATGTTGCGGTATCCCGATTTATTTGAAAGAAGTTATGTGTGTTTTTCATTCGGAAAAGTGTACCACTGCACAGGTTGGAAGATGGGCTACTGCGTTGCCCCGGCTGCCGCCATGGCGGAATTCCGGAAAGTGCACCAGTTCAATTGTTTCACCTGTCATAGCCCCGTGCAATACGCGCTCGCGGCCTTCCTGGAAGATGAAGGCGCATACCTGTCGCTCGGTACAATGCTGCAGGCAAAAAGGGATTATTTCCACAAATTGATGAAACAAACACGTTTCACCGCATTGCCCTCACATGGCAGTTATTTTCAACTATACAGTTACGCGCAAATCAGCCAGGAACCCGAAGCCGATTTCGCCATCAGGCTCACGAAGGAAGCAGGCGTAGTGGGCATCCCGGCTTCCGCGTTTTACAAAGAAGCCGTAAACCACCAGGTCATCCGCTTTTGCTTCGCGAAAAAAGAATCCACACTGGAAGAAGCGGTTGACCGGTTGATCAGGATTAATTTTTAATTCGCTTGATTCATGGCCACCTGCATTTAATCCTCTTTCGTCCACGCGTCATAGTTAGGTAAAAAAGCTTCCGCCCTGGGAAGGTCTTCCGGTACGTCAATCTTTACCCCGGCAATTTTGGTTTGCACCATGCGCAAGGGGATGCCGTGTTCCAGGTAACGGAGGCATTCAATTTTTTCCGCGCCTTCCAATGGTGTCACCGGCCATGCGGTAAACTGCAAAAGGGTTTCTTTCCGGAACGCATAGATGCCGATATGCTCGTAATACAGTGGCTGCATGTCTTGGTTCCGGTGAAAGGGGATGGGGCTGCGGCTGAAGAATAGGGAATTCATATTCAGGTCAACCGCCACTTTCACATAATTATGGTTTTGTACCAATGCCATGTCGGTAAAGGGTTTCATGATGGATGCCACTTTCACCGTGGGGTCATGGAAACAGTCTACCAGTCTTTGAAGCGCGGGCGCGTGCACAAATGGTTCATCGCCCTGCACATTTACGATCACATCCACATCCATATCTTCCACGGCTTCCGCGATGCGGTCGCTGCCGCTTTCATGCTCCCTGCGGCTCATCATAGCCTTGCCGCCATGTGTTGTGATCTCTTGAAAAATGATGTCGCTGTCCGTAACCACCCACACATCATCAAACAAACCCATGGCCACCGTATGGTCGTATGTGTGGCGGATAACGGTTTTGGTGCCGAGGGGCTGCATCAACTTAAAGGGAAAACGAGTGGCCGCGTATCGGGCCGGTATCATGGCAATAACTTTCATACATTAATTGTTTTCTGCAGGCTTAGCATCTACCGGCATCAGTTCCGACTCGAAGCCGCAATCCTGGCAACGATAGAGTTGCTTACCTGCCACCGCGAACCCGGAAAATATCCAGGTAAACAGGGCCAGCAATATGTTTCCGGGCTTACGCGCCGGCAAAAGTAAGAATTGGTGTCCACCACAGTTCGGGCAATGGGATCTGCCCCTCGCTTCTTCCTCATACAAACCAAGCAATTCCCTCGCGGCCTGCTCATCCTCTTTTGCCACCGCCAGCTTGATCCCGCCAATGGCATTGGTGAGTATCGGGTCGATGGTTACGGTATGCTCATCCAGCAAATACACCTGTATGCCCGCATCCTCCAGCCGCGCCGATAGTATATGCGCGGAGAAATACTGATCGAAGGTTTTGAGGGTAACCAATTCCATGCACTAAAGATACCGCTTTGCAGCTTTTCAGGTTTGACCACAGATTGCAATCCTTTGATGCCGCCCTCCATTCATATATTATTTTTTGGCAGGACGTGTAAATAAAGTACCTTGAACTTCCTTTAGGCAGTCATCTGTCCAGGCCATCCATTATCCTCCAGAATCGCCCCCTTTCCGGATATTTCAGTATTCGTTTAATCACTTACATGTTTATGAAAAAAATCTACCTTCTTATTCTGTCCGCGTGCCTGTCGTTCAGCCTGTACGCGCAAACCGTTAGCATTGTTGCCAACCCCGGCACCAGTGGTAATATCGTTGTCGGACAAAACAATTACCACGTCAGCGAATCCATTTACCTCGATGCGGAAATCGGGTCGGGTAATTTTATTACCGCGGGATCTTCCATCCAGGAAGTGAACTTGATTTGCAGCGGTGTGGGCACCGGAACCACCATCAACAACTTCCGCATTTATATGAGGAACGTGCCCGGGGCCACCAGTACTTTTACCAATGGTATTTATTCCACAGCCGGTTACACATTGGTGTACGATGGCCCAATGGATGCCTCAACCGTTGGATTGGTGGGCGTTACACTGACCACGCCCTTTGTACGTACACCGGGTTCCAACCTGGCGGTACTCATTGAGCGCTTAGACAATTTCGCGCATACGGCTTTTGTTTTCGACGCTTCTGTAGGAAATATCACAGATTTCGCGCTGCCTACCAGCCGCCGCTACAACAGCAACACCCTGCCGGTATCGGGAGTCACTTCATTAACCGCAACCAACTTCCGCCCGGCGATTCAGTTTGTACGCACATTTAATGTTGATGCCGAAGTGTTGGGCATACTGGCTCCAAATGCATCCTGCTTCAGTACGCCGCAATTGTTTTCAGTTGTGGTATTTAATGCAGGCTTGAACCCTATTCCAGCCAACGCAGCCACCGTCACGTTAAAAATTGGCGGACCGAATACATACAGCGGCACCCGCAACAACGCCGGTGTCATTGCACCCGGCGCGTTTGAACTGGTTGATTTCAACAATGTGAATGTAAATAACGCTGGCATCAACATCGATACAGCTTATGTTTCGCTCCCCGGTGATGGCACCACATATAACGATACCATTGTAGGTGGCAGCTTTACGGCTACCACATTAAGCAGTTTCCCTGTTAATGAAGATGCGGAAACCACTTCAGGTTCATTCCCTGTATTTAATTATGTGGATGTGGTTGTAGACGACCAGTTATGGACCATCCAAACCGGAAGCTACCAAAACGCGGATATGCCTGCACCGCTTGTTCCACGTGCACCAGGCAACCAGTTCTACCTGTTCGACAGCTACAGTGGCGCCAACTCAACCGGTGTAATCAGCCGTTTGTTCAGCAATTGCATCAGCATCCCCACTAATAACTCGGCTTTACTCTCATTCTACATGAGCCATGATAATGTGTTCCCACTCAACCTCGATAGCCTTTATGTTTCCGTGAGCACAGACAATGCCGTTACCTGGACGAGGGTAGGGCCCGGATGGCGTCGTGCCGACCTGGCAGCAGCAACCCCGATTTGGAGCCTGAAAACGGTTGATATTTCCGCGTATGCCGGACAAACCATCCAGATTGGTTTTGAAGGCGTCAGCGAATACGGAAACGCCATCGGCCTCGACGATATCAGCATTACCGTGAACTCATTACCGGTTACATTGCTCAATTTCGACGCACAGCGCAACGGATCTGTTAACCTGCTCAAATGGGCTACCAGCCAGGAACTCAACAGCAGCCGCTTCCTGGTTGAGCGCAGCAGCGATGGCCGCAACTTCACCGAAATTGGTGTGGTGAACGCCGCCGGATTCAGCAACGACCGCAGGGACTACCGCTTCACGGATGCCAGCCCTGTAAAAGGCATCAATTACTACCGCCTGCGCATGGTGGATATTGATGATACGTACAAATACAGCGAAGTGAAAAATGTTCGCAACCTGGGCATGTCGGAGATCAGCTTCGCGCCAAACCCTGTACAGGACTTCATCCGCCTGAGCATTGACGCGGAAAAATCAGAGAAAGCTACTGTACGCATCACCGATATGAGCGGCAAACTGGTTCAAACCAGCGCCCTGTCTGTGGTAAATGGCAGCAACCAGTTTACACTCAACAGCAGCACACTGGCCAAAGGCACATATATCCTCACCGTTCAACTGAGCGAAGGAAGCCTGGTGAAGAAATTCACGAAACTGTAACGAACCCAACGTAACAAGAAAAAAGCCGGCAGTGCAAACTGTCGGCTTTTTCGTTTATGCGTTAGCGTGATGAAGGGATAACGATCGCGCCAATTAAGTATGTACCATTAACTGTTCAGCATCAGCGGCATCACGAGCATCAGCAATTCTTCGTTCTCCGCCTGCTCAGATGGTTTGATGATGCCGGCCTTGGTAGGCGTGCTCAGTTCCATCACCACTTCTTCGGTGTCGGCGCCATTCAGCATCTCAATCAAAAACTTCGCGTTGAACGCGATCTGGATGTCTTCGCCATCATACTGGCAAGCCATGCGCTCGTTTCCTTCAAAGCTGAAGTCAACATCCTGCGCGGCCAGTTGCAATTGCGTACCGCTGATGGTCAGCGCCACCTGGTTGGTGCTCTTGTTACTGAACACACTCACACGGCGCAGTGCGTTTTGGAAAGCCCCCCGGTTCACCATCATTTTGTATGGATTGTCGGCCGGGATCACCACTTTATAATCGGGGAAACGTGCATCGATCAGGCGGCACACGAGTTCGGTTCCGCCATGTACAATGAACAAATGGTTGTTGTTGTAGGAGATGGTCAGTTCATCATCGTTGTCGGGTAAAGCCGATTTCAACAGGTTCAATGGCTTACGGGGTACGATGAAGGAATGTTTCTGCGGGCATTTAACGTCTGTGCGCGTGTACCTTACGAGGCGGTGCGCGTCGGTGGCTACAAATGTGGCCGTTTTTTTATCGAGTTCGAAAAACACACCGGTCATAGCGGGGCGCAGATCGTCGGTGCTCACCGCGAAGATGGTTTTATTGATGGCCGTAACCAGCGCCGATGATGTCATGGTAAATGAACTGGCATCGTCTGCCGCGGGTTCCTTCGGGAAATTATCCGGGTTCTCGCCCATCACCTTATACTTGCCGTTGTCGCTGGTGATTTCCACGCTGAAATTCTTATCGATATTGAATGTCAGCGGCTGCTCCGGGATATTCTTCAGGGAGTCCATCAGGATCTTGGCCGGGATACAAACCTTTCCTTTATCCTTGGCTTCAATCGGCAGGTGCACTTTCATCACTGTCTCCAGGTCGGTGGCCACCACCGTCAGCCTGTCTTTCTCAATCTCAAATAGAAAGTCCTCCAGGATCGGCAAAACCGTATTGGCATTGATGACGCCATTGATTTGCTGCAGTTGTTTGAGCAGGGCCGTAGAGGAAACAATAAACTTCATAGCAGATATTAATATATGGGTTTAAGGGAACCAAAGATATAATAATGCCCTGTTAGAAACCAAGATTATTTGGCTGATGTGCATAATGAATCGGAGTCAGATTGTACCTTCGGGTGGCACCGGTTATGAAAAGAGTGTATGAACAGCGCGGCAACCGGCCCATCAGGAACCTGGGCATGGACACGGCCCTCCAAAAGGCCCGGGAGTTTTGCGCCTACCAGGAAAGAAGCCATGCCGAAGTAAAGGATAAACTATACGGTTTCGGTTTGCAAACCGAAGAGGTGCATGAACTGATGGCCCAACTGATCAGCGAAAACTTCCTCAACGAAGAACGATACGCTATCGCATTCGCGGGCGGCAAGTTCCGGATGAAAGGCTGGGGGAAGGCTAAAATCAAACAGGCCCTGAAGCAACATAGCGTCAGCGACTATTGCATCAAACTGGCATTGTCAGAGATTAACGCAGATGATTATTGGGCCAAACTGCAAAAAATAGCCGAATCAAAATGGGCCCTGCTTTCAAAGGAAAAAAACGCGTTTGTCAAACAGGCAAAGCTGAAAACATTTTTAATGCAGAAGGGTTATGAATCATCCCTGGTTCATGAAGTTGTGAAATTGTTACAAAACGAGGAAAAGGAATAAATATGGCAGAAGACTTAGAGATCATACAAGGCAGTAAAAACGACCAATACGAATCGCTGATGCCGCAGGTGAAGGGTTTGCTCGATGGCGAAACAGACCTGGTTGCCAATATGGCCAACCTGGCCGGCGCCCTGAAAGAACAGTTCAATTGGCTATGGGTGGGCTTTTACATCGTAAAAAACGGCGAACTGGTGTTGGGGCCCTTCCAGGGCCCGGTGGCCTGTACCCGCATCCGCTACGGAAAAGGGGTATGCGGCAGCGCCTGGGCCGAAGGAAAAACCTTGATTGTACGCGATGTGGAACAGTTCCCCGGGCATATCGCCTGCAGCAGCCTCTCGAAATCCGAAATCGTAGTGCCGCTGATGCGGGATGGCGAAGTGGTGGCTGTGCTGGATGTGGACAGCTCCGAACTCAACAGTTTTGACGAAACCGACCAGCAGTACCTCGAAGAAATGACCAAACTCATTCGCTGGGATTAATAACGGTTATGCGTAAACGCAGAAAAAAGATGAACCATTCTGAAGCCATAGAAAAGCTGGTACAGGGGATGATGTATTTCAGCGAATCGGAATACCCATTTGTGTTGGAACAATGGAAAGGGTTATCTGACGCAAGCCTCCGCGAAAAAATACTCATCGCCCATCCCGAAGCGGGTTCGCTGGAAGAAGTGCCGCCGGCCAGCTTTTTTGAAAAAATCATCCGCAACCTGCGCCTGGGGCACGACGCGTACTCCCTGCAAATGGCAGACAGGTACAAAGCTTTACAGGAATATATCCGCGACAATTTTTCTTCGTCTATGGTTTACCGTTGTGGAAAGATCCGGGTGGGCATTTACATTGTCATTCCCGAAACGGCGCAGGATTATATCGTATTGCGCAGCACTTCGGTGGAAACATAAAAAATCCCCGGACATGCCGGGGAGGTGCTTTCCATGCAATTAATCGTACGTTATCAATTATATCCCTGTACATCCAGGAAATAATATGGGTCGATGGATCTGTGCCGGCTGACTTCAGTGGGGTATGAGGCCATTTCGAGGGCGAGGATATGCTGCGCTTCGCGCATCTGCCACAAAAATAATTCAGGATCCTGTCCGCTCATAATAAAAACCTCGGGCAGTATTTCTTTTAACAATCCATTCCAACATGCTTCGCGGAAACGCTCTTCGCCGGTTTGGCGAGACGATTGGTCCATCCTGTCTTTTTCGCAATAATGCCGGGAAGCAAAGCGGCTGGCACTGACAAGGATGATTTCCTGCTGTGTAGATACGCGTCCCATAACAATGGATTTGGTTACCTGTATGACAATTAAACGATGAAAAGGAATAAATTATTATACCGAAAAATTTGTTAAAACGAAGCCCGGCGCGGTGTGTACAATGTCATGATTGCATTTCCGGCACATCATGAAACAGAAATCCGCACCAATAAAATCCAGCGGGCATCCAGCTCCAGGTAACCGTAATCGTAGCAGCAACGATACACGGCGCCCCGGCTGTTCCGGTACTCATGCGTGAGGTACCTGAACTGGAAACCTTCCTGCAATAACCGTTCACGCGTTACGCGCTGCAGCTCATCCTCCGATTCCATCATCGCTTCCAAAATTTGCCTGTTCCTGTATAAAATGGCATTCAGCTTCCTGACCAGTTGGTGCAGGCCCGCTTTCGACCGGTTATGATATTCGTTGCGGCAATGGTCGTCGCAGAATTTTTTATCGGTGCGCCCCCTGATCATATCGCTGCAATTCAGACAGGCCTTTTTATTGCTTGGTTCCATCTTAAAAAAATCCTTTCCTGAAAATTCCTGCATCTAACGTAAAGCTGAACCGTGTTAAAACGATTAAATTCTGATTTAAACACTTATCTGACGGGTATCTTTTCTCCTCCACCTCATTTTTGTCGGGCTGATGAGCGCAAAAAGCGCCAGATTATTTCAACATCTAAATTCTATTGTTATGAATGCGTTACGAAACAAAGTGCAGTTGATCGGACATCTCGGTAATGCCCCGGAAGTGAAGAACACCGATTCGGGAAAAAAGCTGGCCCGCTTCTCGGTGGCCACGGATGAAATTTACCGGACCTCCAGCGGGGAAAAAGTGAAGGAAACGCAGTGGCACAACCTGGTGGCCTGGGGCAAGCTGGCCGATATCGTGGAGAAATACCTGAACAAGGGCAGTGAAGTGGCGATTGAAGGAAAACTGATCAACCGGAATTATACCGACAAAGACGGGAATAAAAAGTATATCAGCGAAGTGCAGGTGAACGAGATGCTGATGCTCGGACCAAAATCTGCGTAAGCTGCTGCTGTGCGGAGAGGCCCGCTGATGTGCGGTTTGGGTATGCAGAAGAGACGGCGTGGCCCCCGCCCAGTTTTTAATCACCAGTATGTTACAGCATCATGCATGATCCTGATAAGAAGCCGGATGAGGTTCCGGCAGCCATTGATTTTATCCGGGATACCCGGCGTTCGGTATTCCTCACCGGTCGTGCCGGCACGGGTAAAACCCATTACCTGCGGGCCCTGCGCGGGGAAACGCATAAACAGCATATTGTACTAGCGCCCACGGGCATTGCCGCTATCCAGGCTTTGGGTGTGACCATACACTCCTTCTTCCAGCTTCCGTTTATACCGATTGTACCTAACCATAAACCGAGGCATACGGATCCTGCAAAACAAACCTGTTTTGAACAACACAGTTTGCTGGCCAGGTCGGGTTTCGGGCGCGATAAAATTGAGTTGATCAGGTCTCTCGAATTAATCATCATTGATGAAATCGGGATGGTGCGGGCCGATGTGATGGACGCGATGGATTACCTGCTGAGGCATTACCGGCATGAACCCAATAAGCCTTTTGGCGGCATTCAGGTATTGCTGATCGGTGATTTATTTCAATTACCGCCGGTGCTGAAAGACCAGGACTGGGCGGTTTTATCTACGCATTATGACAGCCCTTACTTTTTTTCGAGCCGCGCGTTCAGGGAACTGAATGCTTTATATATAGAACTGCAGAAAGTGTACCGGCAGGATGACCCGGTTTTCATTGATATCCTGAACCAGGTGCGCGGCTCCTGCATCAGCGATGCCGCGATGGAAAAACTGATGACGAGGTATAAGCCTTTATCCATCCACGAACCCATTGGCGGAAGGGTTTGGCTGACCACGCATAACCGCAAAGCAGACCAGATCAACCAACAACAATTGCAGGCCTTGCCTTCTGAAGCCAAAGCCTTAACGGCCATTATCCGCGGTGAGTTCCCGGAAAGCAGTTATCCCGCGGAAGCCACACTCTGGTTAAAACCCGGTGCACAGGTCATGTTCATCCGGAATGATTCCGATAAATCACGCAGGTATTTCAATGGCAAGACGGGCATACTCACCGATATCGAGGAAAACACGGTGACGGTTTCCTGTAAAGAAGAAAACGGTGAGATCAATCTAATCAAACTCAGGCGGGAGACCTGGAAAAATATCCGGTACCGTTATCACCCGCAAACCCGGCAACTGGAAGAAGAAGAGATCGGGTCTTTTGCCCAGTTTCCATTACGACTGGCCTGGGCCATCACCATACACAAAAGCCAGGGATTGAGTTTTGATGCCATCATCATGGATGCGGCGGAAGCATTCGCGACCGGACAAGTGTATGTCGGGCTCAGCCGCTGCCGCTCTTTGGCCGGCATCACACTGATCAGTCCGATCAGGCCACACGCCCTGGTTTGCGATGAACGGGTAACCCGGTTTATCAAAGGACAAGTTAAGGATGATGCGCAGCTCATTGAAAACTACCGGTTAGGCATACACGAATATCAGCGGGATTGCCTGCTCTCGCTCTTTGATTACCGGCGCTGTGCCGAACTGTTTCTTGAAATGGAAAAATCCATGCTTGCCCTGTGTGATGCGGATGAAGCCACAGGTGAATGGTTGAAAACCATTGCAGAAGAACTCAACGGTTTCCAGCAACATGGTTTGCGATTCCGGAAAGAATTACAGGGGTATTTATCGGTAGATGATCTCTCTCCGGATGACCGGGAGCTGGCACAAAGGATCCGCAAAGCCGCCGGCTGGTTCCTGAAATCGTTGCAGGCACAACAGCGCACATTGTTGGCGTGCCCTGTGAAAACCATAGACACGGAACTGGTTATTGCCGCCGAGCGTTTGCTGGCGGATGTATATACGGAAACAGACCGCTGCTGCCAGATGCTGGAAACAGCCCTGGAAGGTTTTACACTAACGGGGTACCATAGACGAAAAAAGAACCTGCGGCCGGCTTCCTGCCCGGTACGGCTAATTGCCGAAGCGCCCGTGTTTGAAGCCTCAATCGCCAATCCGGGCCTGTACCAGTTGCTGATGCTAAAAAGAAAACGCATCGCGTTAGCCAGGAAGATACCCGCACACCTCGTATGCAGCGCACAAACGCTCGAACAAATGGCTGGTATATTGCCTACCGGGCCGGAGATGATGAAAATGGTGCCGGGCATGAGCGATGTGAAAATCCGTCAGTACGGAAACTCCTTTCTGAAAATCGTGAAAGCATATTGCGCGGAACATGGGCTTGATTATGCACTGGAATGGGAAAAAGGAAAAGGCAAAAAAGATAGGATTGTATCAGGCACGAGGGCGGAAACACTTCATCTCCTGCAAAGCGGGATGAGTATTGATGATGTGGCCCGGGCTCGCAACCTGAAAAGGTCAACCATTGTTGGCCACCTGGTTATTTTAGCCGGTGAGCGGCAGATTGACCCCGGGCCTTATATTCCCGGGGAATATGCGGAGAAATTCGGGAAACTGATGGAAACAATAGGTCCGGAAGCCCCTATGAAACTGATCCGGGAAACTATGCCCGAATTGGATTACGACAGCATCAGGCTTTTACTCATAACTTATGAGCGAGGGATCATGGAAAAACAGGATTAACGCCCAAAATCATCCTGTAAACGCACAATATCCTCTTCATTTGATGGATCATCCGCGTTGCTGTGCCTCCAAATTTCGGCAATTACGCCCCAATCCGACAAACCGATTAGCCGGTGGCGTTCCAGGCGGTCGAGTTCGATGATTTCGCCCTTACTGATTTCCTGTACCAGGCCTTCCGCGTCGTTGTAACTGCGCGAGATTGCCGCTTCCCCATCGATCAGCCTCCAGATTTCGGAGCGCCGGTGGTGGTATTGCCAGCTCAGTTTTTTGCCCGGGGCTACCAGGAGTATTTTCGGGCTAAGCTTTCCGCTAAGTAAAACAGATTGGTCGAGGATGGGGAAAAACAGGTGAATGAATTTCTCAGCGTCCTCTTCATCAATGACAAAAAAGCCGCCCCAGGGCCTTTGCTGGTCTTCTGAAATGATCTTCAGGCCCATCTGTTCGAGGTAGGACCGAATTTCTGAAAATTTTTGGCTGGTTTCCATCGGCATAAATATCCGATTTTTTACGCAATCAACGGCCCATGAAGAGCATAAGTATTTGCACGTCGCTGGGGTTCACGCCTGAGATGCGGGAAGCTTGTCCGAGCGTGCGGGGTTTGATGCGCATGAATTTCTGGCGCGCCTCCGTACTAAGGGAATTGAGGCGCTCATAATTAAAGTTCTCGGGAATGAGGAGGTCTTCCAACTGGCTCATCTTTTGCACCAGTTCGCGTTCTTTTTCAATATAGGTTTCGTACTTCACCTGTATCTCGGCCTGCTCAATGGCTTCCCGGTCGAACCCGGCTAACTGTTGCCGCAAAGGTTCCACGTGCTGCATCATGGTCATGAGGTCGATACCCGGCCGAAGTATGATCTGCGCTGCTTTTTGTCGTACTGATAACGGTGACGAGTAGACGAAGTTTAAGTACCCGTTGACATCATCCGGGCCCAGGCTGATTTGCTGCAATAAAGAGAGCAGTTTGTTTACCTGTTCCTGTTTGGCCGTCCACTTATCCATCCTTTCCTGGCTGGCCAGTCCAAGCTTATAGCTTTTTTCCGTCAGCCGCATATCGGCATTATCCTGCCGGAGCAGGGTGCGGAATTCGGCACGACTGGTAAACATGCGGTATGGCTCGTCGGTTCCCTTATTAATCAGGTCGTCGATGAGCACGCCAATATATGCCTCGCTCCTTTTGAGTACCACCGGTTCCTGGCCGATGCTTGCCTGGTGGGCATTGATCCCGGCCATTAAACCCTGGCAGGCGGCTTCTTCATATCCTGTGGTCCCATTGATTTGTCCGGCAAAAAACAGGTTTTTGATCTGCTTGGTTTCCAGGCTGAACTGCAACTGGGTGGGTGGGAAATAATCATATTCGATGGCGTAACCCGGGCGGAACATCCTGCAGTTCTCAAAACCCGGCACTTTGCGGAGGGCTTTATATTGAATATCTTCTGCCAATGAAGTTGAAAACCCGTTCACATATATCTCCACCGTATTCCATCCTTCAGGTTCCACGAAAAGCTGGTGCCTGTCGCGTTCAGCGAAGCGGTTGATTTTATCTTCAATACTCGGACAATACCTCGGACCAGTCCCCTGTATCCTTCCCTGGAACATGGGGCTTGATTCAAACCCTTCTTTCAGCAGTTCATGTACTTCTGGATTGGTATAAGTGATCCAGCAGCAGCGTTGGTTTTCGGGTTTGAGTTCGGGTTTTTGGAGATAGCTGAAGCCGGTGACTTCCGCGTCGCCATCCTGGACTTCCATCCGGGAATAGTCAAGGCTACGGCCATCGATGCGCGGCGGGGTCCCGGTTTTGAGCCTGGCACTTTCGAAGCCGAGGCTTACGAGTTGTTCCGTGATGCCCGTTGCCGCTTTTTCGGCCACCCTTCCCCCACCGAATTGCTTCTCGCCAATATGGATCACCCCGTTCAGGAATGTTCCGTTGGTAAGCACAACCGACCTGGCATGAATGTGGTGGCCAAGTCCGGTGACGACGCCCTTCACCACCCCGTTCAGTACGATCAGTTCCCTGACCATATCCTGGTAGAAATCTACATTGGGGGTTTGTTCCAGCATGTCGCGCCAGGTACTGGCAAAGAGCATCCGGTCGTTTTGAGCCCTCGGGCTCCACATTGCCGGACCTTTCGACCTGTTGAGCATGCGGAACTGGATCATAGACCTGTCGGTTACGATACCGCTATACCCGCCCATGGCATCAATCTCCTTTACAATTTGTCCTTTGGCAATGCCCCCCATGGCAGGATTACAGCTCATTTGGGCAATGGTCTGCATATTCATGGTTACCAACAGCACTTTACTGCCCATATTGGCAGCAGCGGCGGCGGCTTCACAACCGGCATGGCCGGCTCCTACTACTATGACGTCATACGTGGGAAACATGCGGCTGCAAAGGTATGGCAATTCAAAAAGGGATGGAAATAATGAAGAACGAGGCTTGATGCTACCGGTTAGCTTCTTAGTGTTCCACGTGGAACGAGATGTTTGTTTTCCAATTCAGGAGAACTGGAAAATTCGATGCCGGTTTCCAGTGTTTCACGTGGAACAATTGGCATATTTGGTTGATGGAAGAATAACACTATGTTTCAAGTGGAACATGCTCAGACCCAAAGGTTCCACGTGGAACCATCAGGAGAAGTAACGTGAGAGATATTCCTCTTCCTTTTTTCGCATGAGGGATATATCGGCTTTTGACTTATCCTTATAGCCGCATAAATGTAAAATGCCATGGAATATCACCCGGTGGATTTCGTGGGTGAAGCTTTGCTGGAATTGAAGCGCGTTCTCCCTCACCCTATCGGTACTGATATAAATTTCAGCATTGATATCTGTATCAGCTTCAGCTCCCAGGTTAAATGTGATGATGTCGGTGTAATAATCATGCCGGAGAAAATCCCGGTTGATCTGCAGCAGCTCTTCATCAGAACAAAAGATAATGCTGAGCTCCTGTAGTTTTCTTCCTTCTCTTTTGAATATGGCAGGGATGAAGGATTTTAACCGGGTACGGTCTCGCAGGTTTGTTTTTGCAGGGAAATGGAAACTGACGGGCATATCTATTTTTCTCAATTCGAAATTAACGGGTTCTGTTTTAAGTTAATTTTACTTTGTCATCAAAGCGCCTATGGAGAAGAAATTATCGGAAATCAGGATTGGACAAAAAGTAAGGATCAAATCGTTCGCGAATGATGATATCTTCCTAAAACTCATGGAAATGGGTTGTGTGCCCGGGGAGATCATCAGCGTTGACCAGGTGGCGCCCTTGAAGGATCCCATCTCCATCAGCGTAGCCGGATACCAGCTAAGCCTGCGCCTGAATGAAGCGGAAAACATCCTCGTGGAAGAACTCATTCCTGAACAACCCATCGCATGAACATCGGATTATTCTTCGGTTCGTTTAACCCCATCCACCATGGGCACCTCATCATCGCGGAACATATCCTGAATGAAACCGATCTCCAGGAAATATGGTTTGTGGTATCTCCCCATAATCCATTTAAAAATTCTAATACATTACTAAATGAATATCATAGGATTGATTTAGTAATCAAGGCTATTGAGGGTGAAACCAGGCTGAAAGCCAGTTCCGTGGAATTCAACCTGCCCAAACCCTCCTATACCGTCAATACCCTGGCTTATTTGTCTGAAAAATACCCCAAACACAGGTTTTCCATCATCATGGGCAGCGATGGTTTTCAAAACCTGCCCCAATGGAAAAACGCGGAAGTCATCATAAAAAACTATCCCATATACATCTACCGGAGGCCCGGCTTCTACATACCGGAAGATACCGGCGCCAGCATTACGGTGCTGGACGCCCCGTTGCTTCAAATTTCGTCTACACATATCCGTGAGTTAATCGCCGCGGGGAAATCCATCCGCTACCTGGTACCCGACCCGGTGAAAGAGGAAATTGAAAAAACAGGTTATTACAGGAAATCAAGGGAAAAGCCAGCCGAATAATAAACAAACGACCACTATAACGGGAGCGGGTAGACGAGAATATCGGAGCAACGCGAAAGTGCCGGCAATCACCAGTAAACTCAGGATGCTGTCCGTACTAAAACCTTTTAGCGGAATACCGTGGAGCAGGTATAAAGTTGCGGCCCACATCACCCCAACAACAACAGCATGGATGCCTTCGAGCGCACGGTACACTACCACAAATTTTTTCAGGTATTGCCAGACGGGAAAAAAGAACAAGACCAGCAATACGCTTGGCAGGAAGATGGCAACCGTGCCAATCACACAACCCAATAACTGCATACGGTACCCGTCATCCTTCAATGCCATTCCTCCCGTAAAAGATGCAACGGAAAAAACCGGTCCGGGTATGGCGCGAACCATACCATAACCCGTGAGCAAATCATCTTTCTGTATTTTTATGGCATTGGGGTTTTTCTCCTGCACCTTTGGGGAGCTTGGCCTGGCAACATACTGATCAAGCATCAGCGGCAGCAACACATCACCCCCGCCAAACACAATGCTGCCAAAACGGTAAAAGTTTTCGAACAGGTTAAACACTTTTCTGTCTTTCCATTCCTGTTTACGTGCCGTTTCACTGAGGGCCCCGGCTAACACGAACAAAAACACGAAGAGCCAGATATTCGTCCAGCGGATCTGCCTGGGCTTGATGCTTTCTTTCTGCGGTATGCGCTTATTGCTGAAATTGGTGACAATACCACCGCACACAATCAAAGCGGGAAATATCCAGGGCACTTTAAAAAACACATAAGTGATCACCATTACCACCAGCATGATCACCTGCGTGATGGTATTTTTGATGGATATCCCAAAAGCCCTGACCGCGGCATACAGCAGGAAACCGATGGCCATGGGTTGGATGAACCGGAATAAACTGTTCACCCAATCATGATCCGTGAAATATGTTAACAGGAAGGAAAGGGCGCCCATCAGGATGGAAGCCGGCGTAATCCAGATGAGTAAGGTAAGTATGGCCAGTGGAAGCCCACCCCTTTTATACCCGATCAGGGTTACCAACTGGGTACTGCTGGCGCCAGGCAGGAGTTGACAAAAAGAATTGTACTCCATTAATTCATCTTCCGTTACATATTCCCTTTTTTGTACAAATGTTTTGAGCAGCATACCCAAATGCCCCTGAGGGCCACCAAAGGCCGTAAGGGTATAGAGCAAGACCGATTTTAAAAATGGTATATGTCGGATGATAGTCACAGGCTGAAAAATTACAAAAGATCAGCCTTATCCATTGAAAAATTATTGCACAGAAACCGGTGGAAAACGCTGACAAACAAGCTGCAACATATTTATAAACCCAATTTCGCGCTGATTTCCAGCATGCGGTCGATGGGTTTACGGGCCGCAAGCCGGAGTTCTTCGTCCATGGTAATTTCCGGTTGCTCATACTTCATGCAGAGGTATAGCTTCTCCAGCGTATTCAGCTTCATATACGGGCATTCGTTGCAGGCGCACTGGTTGCTTGGCGGTGCAGGGATAAAAGTCTTCTGTGGGCTTGATTTCTGCATCTGGTGCAATATGCCGGTCTCCGTGGCCACGATATATTCCATGGCGCTGTCTTGTTGTGTGTATTTCAGTAACCCCGTGGTACTGCCGATATAGTCTGCCAGGTTAAGTACCGCTTCTTCACATTCGGGGTGCGCGATGAACTTCGCTTTTGGGTGACGGATTTTTAGTTTGGTGATTTTCTCCAGGCTGAATATCTCGTGAACCATGCAGGCGCCGTTCCACAAAACCATATTTCTCTCTGTTTTCTTGTTGATATAAGCGCCCAGGTTTTTATCGGGTGCGAAGATGATCTTCTGGTCTTTTGGCAAGCTTTCCACAATAGCCTGTGCATTACTCGACGTGCAAATGATATCGCTCAGCGCTTTCATCCCCGCGCTGCAATTGATATAAGTGATAACGATATGATCGGGGTGTTTTTCCTTAAAAGCCCTGAATTTTTCCGGTGGCGCGGAATCGCTCAGCGAGCAGCCGGCATTCAGGTCGGGTAATACCACTTTTTTGCTGGGGTTTATGATCTTGGCGGTTTCTGCCATGAAGTGCACACCGGCAAATACAATCATATCGGCATCGGTACTCTCTGCCTTTTGCGCAAGCCCCAGGCTATCGCCGATGAAATCCGCAACATCCTGGATATCGGGTTCCTGGTAATAATGCGCGAGGATGATGGCGTTTTTTTCTTTTTTCAGCTTTTCGATTTCCGCGAATAAATCGAGCGTGGGATCAAGGTCAATGTCGAGGAATCCTTTTTTTGACAATTTCGCCTGTGCATCCAGTATGTTGATATCTGCCATAATATGTTTTAATACTATTTATTTATAAAATCACCTACTACTATTATGTCTGTGGATATGTGGGAATTCTGTTTCGGCCGGCTATTGTTTTTCTCAAAATCCCCGTTTATCCACCCTTCATCCACTACTCATTCACATCATGAAATTACAGCATAAGCAAAGATCGGAACGCTTCAACCCGTAAAATATGACCTGAATCAACATCCGTGCATAAAAAACGGGGTGGAAAAAACTTTCCGTCTTTTTTCACTGAAACCCTGTGGATTGGATCAGGGAATTTTGTGTATGAATTCAGGACCGGGCGCTTTACCCTTGTTTTTGGCCCTTTTTATCCATTTTTTTCCCCGCAAGCGGGGGCAGGATCCGGTGGTTTTTCACAGGATCCGGGGTTATCCACATAGCTGTTGTGGATGAAAATTCCAGGCACCTATATATAATATTATAGTGACCGAAAAGTTCCATCGCCGCAGGCAAAATATTATATTATAAATCCAAAATATATATTTCCGCGGCCGGAAACCGTTTTCACTGACAAAGGAAAGCCCTTTGGGCCCAATAATACTGACAAAATTGCTTTTTTACCCTTATTTTTGCCCTCCTTAAAAATTATAAACAGTTTATGCAGATTATCCAGAGCATCCGCGACAAGGGTGCAGCCATTGTGATCGTAGTCATCGCGTTGAGTCTGATCGGGTTTATATTGATGGATGCCCGCCAGGGTAGCAACAATATGTTTGGTTCGCTTTCATCCAGTGTGGGTAAAGTGAATGGCGAAACCATTGAACTGGGTTTTTACAACAAGCGTGTACAGGAAGCGGAAGATATGCAGGCACAGCGTACCGGCCAACGCCCAAGCGGCGCCCAGGTGTACCAGATGCGTGACCAGATGTGGAACCAGATTGTGGCTGAGAAAATTTTCAATGCAGAAGCAGAGAAACTGGGTATTGATTTCACCGCCAAGGAACTGTCTGCCACTTTGCTGAGCAACGACCCGGCAAACCCATTCCTCCAGGAAGCCGGCATGCTTGATTCCATCACCGGTAAGCTCGACATCGCGAAAGCGCAGCAGGCATTGGGTAATGTAAAAAAATTCAAGGGCGCGCAGCGCGATATGTTTAACTCGCAGGTGGTTGACCCCATGCGTTTGTCGACTACCGTTAACAAGTATTCAGGATTGCTGAATGCAAGTGTTTATTACCCTTCGTGGATGAAAGAAAAAGACCTGCTGGACAATAAGCAGTTCGCGACCATCAGTTATGTGAGTGTTCCTTACAGCGATATCCTTGACAGCACCGTTAAGGTTACCGATGCTGAAATCAATGATTATGTGAAGAAGCACAAGGAGATGTTCAAGCAGGAAGCCGGACGTTATATATCATATATACCATTCAGTTCATTGCCCAGCGGCGAAGACAGTTCGATGATCTTTAACATGCTTAACGAACTGAAGCCATCGTTCCAGTCAGACAGCAACACGCTGCAGTTTGTAGCGCGCAACGGATCAGTGATTGAGTACAAGGATGAATTCACGCCGAAGTCGAAGCTGAGTTCATTGTATGCCGATACCTTGGTGTCGTTGCCAGAAGGCGCCGTGTTTGGACCATATGTAGACAAAGGAAATTTTGTGCTCGCGAAAAAAATCGGCACAAAGTCTTTGCCAGATAGCGTAAGTGCCCGTCACATCCTCTTCGGTTTCCAGGATCCGCAAACCGGCCAACAAAAATATGATGATGCCACCGCCAAGAAGATGGCAGACAGCGTACTGGCTGTGATCAAAGCCGGTGGAGATTTTTCGATGATGGCCGCACAGTTTTCATCAGACGGAAGCAAGGACAAGGGAGGAGACCTTGGTACATTTACATATGGTACCATGGTGCCCGAGTTCAATGAGTTTTGTTTCAGCAAGCCAGTGGGCGCCATGGATGTGGTACGCACACAGTTTGGATACCATATTGTTCAGGTGATGAGCCAGAAGAATTTTTCGAACGCGTATAAGATCGCGTTCCTGGCCAAGGAAATTTCGTCCAGCGATGTAACGATCAATAAATCGAGCCTGGAAGCCACTAAGGCTTCCGCCGAAAAAACCAGGAAAAACCTGGAAGCTTACGCCACTAAAAACGGATTGCGTTTTGTGGAAGTACCGACACTGATCAAGGAAAATGATTACGCGGTAGGTAACCTGCAGGATGCGCGTTCGCTGGTGCGTTGGGCATTTGAAGCGAAGAAGGGCGATGTGAGCGAGCCGTTCTCCATGGGCGACCAGTATGTGGTGGCTGTGCTGGATAAGGTTGCGGAAGAAGGCGTACAGGATGCGGCCGCGGCCCGTTCCGGTTGCGAACCCATCATCCGCAATAAAAAGAAAGCGGCGATGATTAAGGAGAAACTGGGTAAAAACCCAACCCTCGAATCAGCATCCGCGGCATACAATAAGCCCATCCTGCAAGCCGGCACCGATTCCAGTTTAACCTATGCATCGCAGTTTGTAAACGCTGTGGGTGTGGAGCCTAAGATGATTGGCGCGGCATTCAATAAGGAATATCAAACCAAGGTATCCCCTGCCATTGAAGGTACCAGCGCGGTATATGTGATTAAAGTAAACAGCATCGGCAGCAAGCCGGAAGATACGCCAGAGCAGGTTCAGCAAATGATCACCAATAAAAAGAACAACCTCCGCAGCGCGATTAACGGATGGTATGAAAGTTTGCGCAAACTGTCGGATATCAAGGACAGCCGCAGTAAGTTTTTCTAAGACATCAACACTATTTTATTCTATTGTGAAGGGCGGCTTTATGTCGCCCTTTTTGTGTACATACCCACCAAAAAGGGGATGTATGTTTGCCCGGCATCACATGATTAGGGGATTGTTTTGTAATGAAATTTAAGGGAGCTTTATCAGCTAAATTTTTTCCGCATGCTACCATCAAAAAACATTTTTTCCTCATTACTTATTTTAATGTTGCTATTGCCGGGTTTGCATATTACCGCGCAAAATGTGGGCATCGGCACCAATCAACCCAAGGCCAGGCTGCATGTGGCGGATAGCGCGGTGTTGTTTAGTACCAGTACAACTGGCACAACTGCACCTTACGCAAATCCACCCATGGAAGGTCCCGGTCACCGTATGATGTGGTATCCGGCGAAAGCGGCTTTCAGGGCGGGTAGCGCATTTTTTGAGTGGGATAAGAATAATATTGGTGATTTTTCGACAGCATTTGGTAGCCAGAATACCGCATCAGGAATGTATTCCTTCAGTACCGGTTACTTGAACAGGGCCACCAACACTTCTTCCGTTAGCTTTGGATCTAGCACCTTGGCCAGTGGAACTGCTTCAACAAGTTTTGGAGAATTAACAACAGCGAGTGGATTTGTTTCAACAAGTTTCGGCTATAACACTACCGCAAGTGGTTTCATATCAACCAGTTTAGGTAATTATACCTTTGCCAGAGGATTCAGCTCTACAAGCATCGGAGAAGGCACTATTGCAAAAGCAAGGGGTGCGGTTTCTTTAGGCTTATATAATGATAGTACTGACAACCCAATTACATCTTCTTTCAACAATGCCGACAGGATATTTCAAATCGGTAATGGAACAGACTTAAACGCACGTAAAAACGCGGTTACCGTTTTACGAAATGGTCATGTGGGCATTGGAGAACTCAGCCCTGAATTTGTATTGGATGTAAAGGGTCGTATGCGTATTCAATCCAATAATAGCTTAAGCGCCGGCATCAACCTTAATAACGATGCGAATTCAGACTTAGCGGCTTTTATGGGCATGCGGTCAACCAATAATGAAGTGGGCTTTTACGGATATACCGGTACATTAGGTTGGCGTTTTTTGGTAAACACCACTACGGGAAATGCCTGGATGCAGGGCACTTTAACCCAAAACAGCGATATCCGGTTGAAAAAAAATATTAAGCCGCTAACGCATACACTCGCCGCCATTCAGCAGTTGAAAGGATATTCGTATCACTGGAAGGACCCGAATAACCCTGATGAACAAATTGGTTTGCTGGCACAGGAATTACAAAAAGTATATCCGCAACTGGTGAAGGAAAATAACAATGGCGACCTGAGTGTAAACTATAGCGGATTGATACCGGTATTACTGGAAGCCATTAAAGAACTCCATCAAAAAGTAGCCGAACTGGAAAGCAAATTGAAGTGATGCGCATACCTGTAAAATAGAATTTTACAAGGCCTCTGCATCAATTATTGTAGCTTTATCACATTAATCAGCCGATATGAAACAGGTGTTGATCATATTCTTATCCATTTGCTGTGCGGGATATTTCTCGCATGCGCAACTGGTAAACCATGGCGCTTCCATTACAATCATGCCCGGCGCTTTGGTTTTTGTTTCCGGCGATGTGGAGAATATAAACGGCGGCACCATCAGTAACGATGGCAGGCTTGAAGTGCAGGGAAGTTTTACCAACTCGGCCAATTATACTTCGGCCACATCAGAAGACTCATTGATATTAAGCGGAAGTGGAAATGTACTCCTCAACGGCGGATCATCCGTATTGAATATTGTGCAGGTAAATAAATCGTCCAATACAAATACGGTTACATTAAGCGGGTCAACCACTATCGGTTCTAAACTGATTTACCAATCGGGCACATTATCAACAAACCCATCATCGGCCTTTACATTAAACGCGAATATTTCCGTGCCATTTGAATTTTCTCCCGGCAGGGAAATCATTGGCAAAGTGCAACGCACCGGATGGGCCCATGGCGCGGATGTGGTATTTCATCAACCCAATATGCGCATCGCCAGCAGCAATGGAACCGCGCCTTCGGCCATAACGGTTTCCATGTTGCCGCAATCAGCCGGCGGCGACCCATCACTCCCTGAACGTGAAGTAAAACGCGCTTACCAGATTACCCGCACGGGTGGATCTGGTTTTGAATCATCTGTAAGCTTCGCCTATTTAGATACTGAGTTAAACAACAACCTGGAACCGAACCTGGTTACCTGGCATTTATCCAACAATGAATGGAATGGATTTTCCGGTTCCATCACCCGGGAGCCCAACGCCAATTTTGTACGCGTCTCCGGCATCAGCACGGCCGCGCTCGACAATGAATGGAAACTGGCAGACCCGGTGTACAGCATGAATACCACTGCGATTTTACGGGGCGCCTGGAATGGTACCAACATGAACACCAATCTCCGCAATGCGGGGGTCATCCCATTAAACCAACCGTATAATACCACGCCATACAATTATGCGGGATTAGAATCAGTAGCCAGCATACCTGCCAATGTGGTTGACTGGGTATTGGTGGAATTCCGTAAACCCTTGTCTGGCTTAGCATCCGACGCGGTGTCATCCAGCATCATTGGTCGTAAAGCGGGTTTCTTGCTGAACAATGGCAACGTGGTGGAAACGGATGGCATAACCCCTATTTCGGTCAGCTTACAAAAACAGGGAGCGGGATTCATGGTGATCCGTCACCGCAACCACCTCGCTGTGATGAGCAACAGCTTGCCGTCAAACGAAACAGGTTCATACAGCAACGATTTCAGGGTGCTGGCAAACGCGTATAAGCCTTCGGGCGCCGCGTCGGACCCATTGCTGCAACTGAATGCGGGCGGACAATATGGTATGTGGAGCGGGGATGCCAACAGGAACGGTATTGTGAATGCCACCGATATCAGCGCGATCAGGCTGGCGATTGCCGGATCGGTCAGCGGTTACCAGTTCACCGATGTGAACCTCAGCAACAGCATTAATGCCACGGATATCAGTTTAACCCGTACAAGTATCGCGGCATCCGCCAGTGGCGGCACACCCGCGAGGGGAACGGAAACGGTGCAAACCAACCTGCCCGACCCCGTGATCACGGAATAACCAAGTATAACAGGCACGTATAAACGAAGTTTATGAGACAGTATCTGAATAATTTTCAAAAGCCGTTTTTTTTACTGCTGTTGTTTGCAACCGTCATGGTTCCTGCACAGGCACAGGTATGCGAGTGGCGGCTGGCCAATATGAGTTTTATCAATGTAGACCCTGATGGCGCGGGCCCCGCAACAGGACAGGTAAATTTTACATTGCAGATACGGACCACATCGGGAACGATTGCGAATGTCAATTCCATTTCCACAGGGTACAGTTACCAGTCTGCCCTGGCGATGGTCCCCACCACACCCGGCTGCGCAACGGTATCGAACCCGGCCAATATTGTTTTGTCTACCACATTTTCATCAGCGGGATTTTCCTTTTTCGCAAACCAGTGCAATGTGTTCACGCAAAGCGGCGGCCCAGAAACCTTTGACCGCAGGGCATCGGGAGTATTGGATGGCGGCATCATCAACCTTACAGACAGTTGGGTGGATGTATTTACCGTGACTTTGTGGACGCTTGGGGGAACTTACCCACAGGGTGGCTACGCGATGATCAATTCGGGCGCTGGCGGTTCCCCAGCGGAGTTTACAACCTATGCCGTAGCGGACGACCAGGCAAATGAATATGTAGTGAATACATTAACCTACGATCCTGCGCTCCCGCTTGGAGCTACGGTGGTGCCTGTAAGTTTCAGCGGGTTCACGGCAAACTGTTCCGCTCAGGGCATCAGGCTTCAATGGTCAACTGCATCTGAAAGCAGGTCTGGTTATTTTGAGATACAGCGCAGCTATGATGGCCGGAGCCGTTGGGAAGCCATTGGCAGCAGGCCGGCAGCCGGACAATCGGGATCCCTGATCCAATACGAATGGATGGCACCATACGAGGCAAGGGCTTATTACCGCATCCGCCAGGTTGACCAGGATGGCCGCGAACAATTCAGCGATACCAGGGAAAAAAGCTGTTCGGAAACGGTGGCTGAAGTTCAGTTGTACCCGAACCCCGCCGACCAGGAATTATATATTCGATTGCTGGTGGGCAAGCCGGTGCGCACCAACCTGCACATCGTCAATGCACAGGGACAAATTGTTCGCCGCGTCAGCGCCACATTAGCCACCGGCAACCAGCAAATCAGGATAGATGTGTCGGATTTACCTGCGGGCCGCTACCATATTGTATCAACAGATCCGTCATTGCCAGTAAAGCAGGCTTTTGTGGTCGTGCATCCATAACAAAGCTTTATATCATCATAAGCCGGCGCAAACCATGTGGCCGGCTTTTTTGTTTAATTTTGCAAGATGGAAGAGGTATTTGTCAATAAGGTAGCAGAGAGCGGGATCATCACCCTGAACCTGGAAGATTATCATCCGAAGGATGAGCCGGTGGTTTTTGATTTGAAGGATTACCTGTTTATGGGTTTGATTTTGAAGGAAAAGGATTTCAGGGAGTCCTTAAAGCAGCTTGACCTGCAGCCTTATGAGGGAAAACTGGTGGCCATCACTTGTTCGGCTGATGCTATTATTCCGATATGGGCATATATGCTGGTGTCGAGCCTGTTGCAGCCCGTAGCAAAGAAGCTGGTTTTTGGAAACAGTGAGGAAGCGGTCAGGCAGGCATGGATGGAGAATATCCGAGGAATAGATATTGCAGCATTAGAGGATAAGCGCGTGGTACTGAAAGGTTGCGGCGAAACACCGATACCGGAGCAGGCTTATATGGAAGCCACCATAAAACTCAGGCCGGTGGTGAAAAGCATCATGTATGGTGAGCCATGCAGCACGGTGCCTGTGTACAAGAAAAAAGCCGACAAGGTTTAGAACCAGCCCCTGCGCTTAAAGATCACAATCATCCAGATCGGAAACAGCAGCATCAACCCTACCGAAATAAAAAATCCCCATTGGTTGTGTAATAAAGGTATCCGGTCGAAGTTCATACCGAAGATGCCGCCGATAACGGTGGCAGGAGCGAGCAGGCAGGTTACAATGGCCATGACCTTCATTACTTCATTGAGTTTGAGGTTCATGTTGCTCATATAAAGGTCTTGCAGGTTCATCATCATATCGCGGTAGTTTTCCGCGAGTTCGTTCGCCTGAATGATGTGGTCGTACACATCTTTAAAATATTTCACCGTTCTTTCTTCCACCAGTTCCGATTCTGACCGCAGGATGCCATTCAGCAATTCCCTGACGGGTCCAACGGAGCGTTTTAATACGATTAGTTCTTTGCGGAGCATATTGATGCGCGCGAGGGTCCGTTTGTTGGCGTTGCGGATGATGTCTTCTTCAAGATGTTCGATCTGGTCGGCCAGTTTTTCCATGACAATGAAGTAATGGTCTACAATCTGGTCGATCAGCGCGTAAAACAGGAAATCGGCGCCCATCTGCCGGATCTTGCTGTTATTCAATTTCAGCTTTTCGCGTAAGGGGTTAAACACATCTCGGGTGGCATCTTCCTGGAAGCTGATGACAAAATTTTTCCCAAGGATGATGCTCACCTGTTCAGACTCCACGCTGCTGTTTTGATCATTGAAATAAATCATATTGAGCAGGCAGAACATCACGTTGTTGATCTCATCCATTTTGGCCCGTTGGCCCGCGCTCAGGATATCTTCAATGATGAGCTGGTGAATGCCGTAATGCGCGCTGATTTTATCGACATCCGATTTACGGATGCCATCCATATTGATCCAGGTGATGCCCGGAGAATCCAGGTAAGGGAAACAAGCTTCCGGTGAAGCCAGTTCTTTTGACTCGTAATGTGCCGGGCTGTAATCAATCAGGAAAATTGAAGATTGTTCGGGCTCTTTGCGTTTATTCGTAACCGTTGGGTTTATGTGCAGCACTTTTTTTGTGCGCAGCAGTTCCAGAGGGTTCAGGATATAGTCAAGGTAGTTTTTTCGGCTCATGCCTTCCGGTTGTAAATGATGGTAAATATAAAGAGGATTCACTCAAAAGCAGACCTACAGAAAGGGGCTAAAACAAAAAACCCGCCCGTATAACCGGGCGGGCAAAAGAAATACTGATCCATCAACTGTTTGTGTTTTCTCCGTTACTGGGAGGCGGGGCCGGCGTATAGTATTCCTTATCTTTTACTTTGCCCATCGCAACCAACATCAAGTACAGCGAGGCAATCAGGGTTATATATGCACCGATGGCCAGTACATCAAAGAGCCCGGGCGCCATGGAGCTCATGCTTCGCATGGATTGTGAAAACATATCATTTCCCGAAGGGATATCGGGTTTCATTTTGAAGTACATCAGCACCATGCCAAGGATCATGACAATTGCGGGAATGAAATGCGCGGGTTTATAGTATTTATCAAACTTTTTATTTCCCGTTATATTCTGATACAGGATCAGCGCGCCGGAAGCGGGCACTACAATGATGAGGATCATCAGGATCCTGTCGAACCCACTGATAAACATCGAGAGCATTCCCGGAGAAATCCCGGTAGTGCTGATGGAAAATCCAGACATGGATTGGCCGGGGGAACTGAACCAGGGAAAAAGATACGCGAGAATCAATAATGCGGCGGCAATATTCACCCCGGTGAATTTTACATTTTTCATGTTTGATTGTTTTGGTTTACCCTACTCGTCAGGCTTTTCGGAATCGCCCCTGTTATATACAGGATAGAAGCGTGAAGGGATTTTTACAGGAAAGCGGGGAGGTGAATTTGCAGGTTCCGGACAAGGTACGATTATTCAATAATATGGAAATGCATTAGTTCTATTTTATGGGGAAGGCTATTTAGGCCCCAATTTGATATGGGCGAATCATAAAAAACCCCGGTTTATATTTTATAAACCGGGGTAAATGATATGGAATCGAGGAATAAAATTAAAACGCCGCGCTCTTCGGATACCTTGGGAATGCGATGACATCGCGGATATTGCCCATGCCAGTAACAAACTGCACCATGCGTTCAAAGCCAAGCCCGAAGCCGGCGTGCGGGCAGGCGCCGTAGCGGCGGGTATCGAGGTACCAGTCGAGTTCTTCCGCGGGGATGTGCATTTCATGCATGCGCTGTACCAGTTTATCGTATCGTTCCTCCCTTTGTGAGCCGCCCACGATTTCACCGATGCCCGGTGCCAGGATGTCCATGGCGGCAACGGTTTTACCGTCATCGTTCTGGCGCATGTAAAAGGCTTTGATTTCTTTTGGATAGTTGGTGAGGATGACCGGTTTTTTGAAATGCTTTTCCACCAGGTAGCGTTCGTGTTCGCTTTGGAGGTCGGCGCCCCAGCCCTCGATGAGGTATTGAAATTTTTTCTTTTTGTTGTGGCTGCTCTCGCGTAGGATATCAATGGCTTCGGTATAGGTCAGTCGCTGGAATTCGTTGTTCAAAACAAATTCCAGTTTTTCGATCAGGCCCATATCGCCGCGTTCGGTCTGTGGTTTTTGTTTTTCTTCATCGGCTAAACGTTGCGCGAGGAACTCAAGGTCTTCGCGGTTGTTCTCCATCACAAACGCGATCAGGTATTTGATGAAGGCTTCGGCCAGGTTCATATTGTCTTCCAGGTCGTAAAAAGCCATTTCGGGTTCAATCATCCAGAATTCCGCCAGGTGCCGGGTGGTGTTGCTGTTTTCGGCGCGGAATGTTGGGCCAAATGTGTAGATATCGCTGAATGCCATGGCGGCGAGTTCCCCTTCGAGTTGTCCGCTCACCGTGAGGTTAGTGCTCCTGCCAAAAAAGTCTTCTTTAAAGTTGATGCTGCCATCTTCGTTTCTCGGGGCGGAGCCATCGAGCGGCAGGGTGGTTACCCTGAACATTTCACCGGCGCCCTCGGCATCGCTGGCCGTGATGATGGGCGTATGCATGTACACGAAACCGCGATCGTGGAAAAATTTATGCACGGCAAAAGCCAGCGCGTGTCGTACGCGGAAAACCGCGCCGAAAGTATTGGTGCGGAAGCGGAGGTGTGCGATATCGCGCAGGTATTCGAGGCTGGGCCTGTTTTTCAATTGCAGCGGGTAGGCTTCACCGTCACAATCGCCAAAAATTTCCAGTGATCTGAGTTCGAGGTCAATTTTTTGACCTTTGCCCAGTGAAGGCACAATATTACCGGTGGCTTTGATGCAGGCGCCGGTAGTGATGCGTTTGAGGGTGGCTTCATCCAGGAGCCCCAGGGGCGCCACAATCTGGATATTGCTGTTGGTGCTGCCATCATTCAGGGCGATGAACTGGTTATTCCTGAAACTGCGCACCCATCCCATGACGGTGCAGGTGTAATTGGTTTTATCAGACGAAAGAATATCCTTGATCCTGGTGCGGTTATTCAGCATACGAGCGGTTTTAAGCCGCAAAGATAGGCAAGGAAGGGGTTATGGGGTAACATAAGATGCTGTTGGGGTTTTGGGTGGGGTAAGTGGAGGCGATTGGCACCGGAATAAAAAAAGCCATGTCTCTTTTGGTAACATGGCTTTTCTGCATTCTTAGATCGTAAAACTATACGTACTAATTCTTCTCAAACGTCAGGTAATCGGTGCCGCTGCCGCCGCCGCTGACATCTTCGAGTTTGATGCGCGTGTCGGTGCGTTCGGTAACATGCCAGTCATCGCTTAATTCCGCAAATGCGGCCGGGGTTGAGAATGCAAGGATCAGCTTCACCTGCGAATCATCCAGTCCGGTAACCCATGTACCCGTTACGGTGCTGGAGCCATTCACCGCGGTAAGCACGTTGCCGCTGCCAAACGTGAAGGCATAGCCGCTGTAATTGCTGGTTTCCTCGTGGTCGGTATCCCAATAATATGTAATCCGCCAGGTACCTGAACTGAGTGTATTGCTCACGGTGGTAGGCGTAGGGTTGTTAGTATTATTGTTGTTGTCGTTGTTATCGTTGCTGCAGGCGCTCAGGAAAAAGAGGCTGAAGGCAAGTGAAACGGAAAGGAGTTTTTTCATGGTGTTTTTTTAGCAATGAATAAATGATGATGATGTAAATATATACATAACAAAAGGCGTACCGGACTTTAAACCCTGTCGGGGTTATAACCCCGACAGGGTTGTTCCCGATAATAAAAAAAGGAACCCTGAAAAAAGTTCCCGTATTGGTTTAACATGAAAATCTACTCAGGTTTTATCAAGCCAGCTCGAAACGGTCGAGGTTCATCACTTTGTTCCAGGCAGCAATGAAGTCGCGCACGAATTTCTCTTTGGCATCCTGGCAGGCATACACTTCCGCGATCGCCCTCAGTTCCGAATTAGAACCAAAAATCAGGTCAACCCTGGTGCCGGTCCACTTCACGTTACCGGTCTTCCTGTCGCGGCCTTCAAAGAGGTCCTGAGCGTCGGACGTGGCTTTCCATTTGGTTCCAAAATCGAGCAGGTTCACAAAGAAATCGTTGCTCAGTTTACCCGGCGTCATGGTGAACACACCCAGGTTTGACTGGTCGAAGTTGGCGCCAAGGACCCTGAGTCCTCCAACCAGCACGGTCATTTCCGGCGCGGTTAAGGTCATCAATTGCGCCTTATCGATCAGCATCTCTTCCGCCACATACCGGCTATGACCCTTGGCATAGTTGCGGAACCCGTCGGCCAATGGCTCCAGTACCGCAAAGGATTCCACATCGGTTTGATCCTGTGATGCATCGGTGCGGCCGGGAGTGAATGGAACGCCGATGGTATAACCCGCATCCTTAGCCGCTTTTTCAATGGCAGCTACGCCAGCAAGCACAATCATATCGGCCAAGGATATTTTCCTGGACCCGTTGGCGCCATTGAAAGCAGATTGGATGCCTTCGAGCACAGTCAGCACTTTAGACAGGCGGGCCGGGTTATTGGCTTCCCAGTCTTTTTGCGGGGCCAGCCTGATGCGGGCACCGTTAGCGCCGCCGCGTTTATCGGATCCGCGGAATGTGGAAGCGGAGGCCCAAGCTGTACTCACCAGTTCCGGAATGCTCAAACCGGATGACAGGATCTTTGATTTCAGGTCGGCAACATCCGCGTCGTTTACCAGTTCGTGGTCAACCGCCGGGATCGGGTCTTGCCAGATCAGCACTTCTGCAGGCACTTCCTTGCCGAGGTAGCGGGCGCGCGGGCCCATGTCGCGGTGGGTCAGTTTAAACCATGCGCGTGCAAAGGCATCGGCAAACTGGTCTGGGTTTTCGTAAAAACGCCTTGAAATTTTTTCGTATTCCGGATCGAATTTCAGGGAGAGGTCGGTGGTCAGCATCATGGGTGCATGCTTTTTGCCTGCCACGTGCGCGTCGGGGACGGTACCTGCACCGGCGCCATCTGTTGGCGTCCACTGCCAGGCACCCGCAGGGCTCTTGGTCAGTTCCCACTCGTATCCAAAAAGGTTTTCGAAATAGTTGTTGCTCCATTGTGTTGGCGTGGTTGTCCAGGCGCCTTCCAGACCACTGGAGATGGTATCTTCCGCGTTGCCTTTGCCAAAACTGTTGCTCCAACCCATGCCTTGTTCTTCGATGCCGGCTCCCGCGGGTTCTTTGCCTACATACTTGCCGGGGTCTGCAGCTCCGTGTGTTTTACCGAAAGTATGTCCGCCTGCAATCAGGGCCACGGTTTCTTCATCGTTCATGGCCATGCGGGCGAAGGTGTCGCGGATATCCCTTGCGGCTGCAATGGGGTCGGGTTTGCCGTTCGGGCCTTCGGGGTTCACATAGATCAATCCCATCTGCACGGCGGCCAGTGGGTTTTCGAGGTCGCGCTCACCGCTGTAGCGTTTATCGCCCAGCCATTCTTTTTCAGAACCCCAGTACACATCTTCTTCGGGTTCCCAAACATCTTCGCGGCCACCGGCGAAGCCAAAGGTTTTGAAGCCCATGGTTTCGAGGGCAACGTTTCCGGCCAGGATCATCAGGTCGGCCCAGGAAATTTTGTTGCCGTATTTCTGTTTGATCGGCCAGAGCAGCAGTCGGGCTTTGTCGAGGTTTACGTTATCGGGCCAACTGTTCAAAGGCGCGAAACGCTGTGTGCCGGTACCGGCGCCACCGCGGCCATCCTGTATGCGGTAAGTACCGGCGCTGTGCCATGCCATGCGGATCATGAACGGGCCGTAGTGACCGTAGTCGGCGGGCCACCAGTCCTGCGAATCCGTCATCAGGTCTGCGAGGTCTTTTTTCACCGCATCGAGGTCAAGGCTTTTGAATGCTTCGGCATAGTTAAAGCCCGGCTCCATCGGGTTCGATAAATTGGAGTGCTGGCGAAGGATATTCAGCTTGAGCTGGTTCGGCCACCAGTCGCGGTTACTGGTTCCACGGCCAGCAACAGGCAGTTTGGAAGCCCCGGAGAACGGGCATTTGCTCTCCCCGTTCACCTGGTAGGTGTTTGTGTTTTCTGCGGCTTGACTTTCCATAAATTGTAGAATGAGTTTGGTTTAGAAATGGGATAAGTTGATCCCTTGCTTGACAATTCCCTGTTTAATATGTACAAATTTCACCATAATAACCCATAAACAAAAATGATATTTTCTATCTTTACATAGATAAAATCTATCAAAAATCATGAACCTGCAGCAACTGGAATATGTGCTGGCGTTGGCGGAACACCGGCATTTCGGTCGTGCCGCGGAAGCCTGTTTTGTGACGCAGCCCACGTTGAGTATGATGGTGGTGAAACTGGAGGAGGAATTGGGCTTGAGGTTGTTCGACCGGTCAAAAAAACCGGTGCAGCCCACCCGGGAGGGCGAGCTGGTGATTGCCCATGCGCGGGAGATACTGGCAGGCGCAGAATCCCTGCGGGCCTTAGCCGGGGAGATCAGGGGAGAAGTGAGGGGCGAATTGCACCTGGGCATCATCCCTACCCTCGCACCATACCTCCTGCCCCTTTTCCTGCAGGCGTTTACAGAACAGCACCCGCATTTGAAAGTGTTTATCAAGGAGATGGTAACCAGCGATATCCTGCAAAAGCTGAAAGACGGACAGCTCGACGTTGGCCTGCTGGCCACACCGTTGCATGAAGGTGGACTGGAAGAATTTCCCTTGTTTTACGAAGAGTTTTTCGCGTATTCCTCGGAGCCGGCACGCCCAGGTAAGAAAATGATCCTTCCGGCAGATATCCACCTGAACAAACTCTGGCTCCTCGAAGAAGGGCATTGCATGCGAAACCAGGTGTTCGATCTTTGTGAGTTGAAGAAAAAAGACCTGGAATCAGACCGGCTGCATTATGAAGCGGGCAGCATTGAAACCCTGATCAACCTGGTGGATAACAGTGCCGGGATCACCATTGTACCGTACTTAGCCACACTTTTATTGAAACCTGAACAGAAGAAAAAACTCCGCCCATTTGCCGACCCCAAGCCGGTTCGGGAAGTGAGCCTGGTGGCAGTACAAGGGTTTCCCCGCAAAAAGTTGCTGAACAGCCTATTAAAGCAAATCAGCGCCACGGTGCCCAGGGGCATGCGGAGCTTGACGAATAAGCGCATCACCCGGGCGGCCAGCCTCTCATATTAATATGGCCCACCGCCTGTCAAAATTTTCTTTGGAATCCCGATTTTTACTTTAATATTGCAGCGGAAAAGGTTGGGAAGACAGTCCAATTTCAAGAGTCCCTCCACCCACACAACCCTTCCATCAGCAAAATTTCAACCACTTTTTTATCACTTATTATTGATCTGTCTGACGTGTATCAGCACCTCGTTTTAGACAAACGCACCCACCTATGTACGACGTATCACAACTGAACGATCTCCTCGTTCCCGAACTGCTGGATATTGCAGAGGAATTGGGAATTGCACAAGCTAAAAAACTGAATAAACAAGACCTCATCAATAGCATCCTCGAAAAGCAATCAGCTATGTCTCCAGAAAAAAAATCCGGCGAAGAAAAGCCAAAACGTAAACGCATCAACAAGAAAGACGCCGATGCGCCAGAAGCAGCAGCAGCCCCGGAAGAGGCCCCGAAAAAAGAAGCCGGCACAGGAACCCGCGGCCGGAAGCCGGACCCCAACCGTCCTGCAGCGCGTAAAGCGAAGCCCGAACCCGAGGAGGAGACGGAATTACAACCCATATCAGACGAAGAGTCTACCGTTCCGCCGGCCATCGCGCAAATGTTGCAGCAGGAAGATGTGCAGCAGCCGGAGATGGATATCGCGGAACCTGTTGCGCCTGCCAGGGAACAACGCCCTTACGGGCACCGCAAGGAAAACCCGGTCTTTAACATCGAATTCGACGGCGTTGTGCTTGGCGAGGGTGTGTTGGAAATGATGCCCGATGGATATGGTTTCCTGCGCAGCAGCGATTATAATTATCTCTCCAGCCCGGATGATATCTATGTATCACCTTCACAAATAAAACTGTTCGGACTTAAAACCGGCGATACCGTGTACGGGTCTGTTCGTCCGCCCAAAGAAGGCGAAAAATATTTCGCATTGCTGAAGGTGGAAACCATCAATGGAAAAACGCCAGAGGAAGTGCGCGACCGTGTGCCATTTGATTACCTCACGCCATTGTTCCCATATGAGAAACTCGACCTGAGTACCCGTGCCGATAATTTCAGCACGCGGATCATGGATTTGTTTACGCCTATCGGTAAGGGCCAGCGCGGACTCATTGTAGCGCAGCCAAAGACCGGTAAAACGATGTTGCTGAAAGAAGTGGCCAATGCCATCGCCGAGAACCATCCCGAATGTTATTTAATGGTGGTGCTGGTGGATGAAAGGCCCGAGGAGGTTACCGATATGGAGCGCAGTGTGAAAGCGGAAGTCATTGCATCCACATTCGACGAGCCTGCAGAGAAACACGTAAAAGTATCTACCATCGCTTTGCAAAAAGCCAAGCGGCTGGTGGAATGCGGACACGATGTGGTGATCCTGCTCGACTCCATCACCCGCCTCGCGCGGGCGCACAATACGGTGGCGCCGTCATCCGGAAAGGTATTATCTGGAGGTGTGGAAGCCAACGCGATGCAGAAACCCAAGCAATTTTTTGGCGCGGCCCGTAAAATTGAAAACGGCGGTTCACTCACCATCCTCGCGACCGCACTGGTAGACACCGGCAGCAAGATGGATGAAGTGATCTTTGAAGAATTCAAAGGAACGGGTAATATGGAATTGCAGCTTGACCGCAAACTGGCGAACCGCCGCATATTCCCGGCCATTGATATTGTATCGTCCTCAACCCGCCGCGATGACCTCCTGCTCGATAAGGAAACCTTCCAGCGCATGTGGATCCTCCGCAAGCATATGGCAGATATGAACCCGGAAGAAGCGCTGAATACCCTGTTGAAAAATATGAAGGGTACCAGGGATAACGCCGAGTTCCTCGCGAGCATGAATGGTTAATTGGCCGCAGAAGCCAGTCTGAAGATGATCCAATGAAACAAATCTTCGTTTATATAATAACGTTAGTGCTCTGCTGTATGGCGCTGTTGTCGACAGGGCAACCGGCAGGCCTGCAGGATATTACCGGAATCTGGAAGGGGGATTTTTATGTGGATTCAACTAAAAAAACCTATCCCTTTGAGTTATCCATTTCAGAAGATAACGGAAAGTATATTGGTTATTCCCGATTGAGTTTTGAAGAAAAAGGCACCAGGCATGTGGTCATACGGGACCACACAGTGGTTATGGAAGGCGACTCGTTTGTGATTGAAGATGTGAAGCAACTCGCGAAGGCGTCCACCATCAGCCAGCCAAAGGATGTCAGAAAGCGTATGGTCGTTACCGTTAGCCAGTCAGACTCAATACTCAGCATGGCCGGTACCTGGAAAACAAACCGCACACGTTTTTACCTCGCCGCTACAGGCACGGTATCCCTCACCAAAGAAAAAGATTTCCGCAACAGCGCATTATATCAGAAACTCGATTCCCTATCGATGGCATCCACTTTCAGTTATGTCAGGAAGGACAGGGAGGAGAAAGCTGCTATGGTTGAAGCCAATCGGGAGCGTTACCTGGTGCGCCGTGTCACGAAACCCGCCGCCGCGCTGGAACGGAAAACGGATGGCAAAAAATTACTCGCACTTGCCGGCCCCCCGGTCAGGATCATCAAGCCAAGGCCCATGGCCATTGTGCAACGCAGCACGCCTGTGGCCAGCGCCCCGGTAGCGGCTGCCGCGCCGCCCAAGGCCCCGGCTGCGCCCACGCCGGCGAAACAACCGGTTGCGCGAAGGGCAAATAATATTGTGTCTGACGGAAGGGCTGCCACACAGTTTGCCAACCGCCAGACGAGCACCATGCAGGAAGTGTTTTTCAGGAGCGATAGCCTGCAACTGACATTATACGATAATGGCGAAATTGACGGTGATACCGTAAGTGTGCTGATGAATGGCAAAGTGATCATCGCCCGCCAGGGCTTGTCGACCAAAACAAACGTACACACTATTTATATCGATGAGGAAACACCCGATTCTATTCAACTGGTGATGTATGCCGAAAACCTCGGAAGCATTCCGCCCAATACGGGTTTGCTGATTGTAAAAGACGGCAGCTCAACGTATGAAGTGCGGTTCAGCGCCGACCTCAAAACCAACGCGGCCATTGTGCTGCGCAGAAGAAGATAGTGCCGCGTCCCTTGATCCAAAAAATTTCCATATCAGATTTTATCAGCCTCCGGGGATCAATGCCTGTTTTTGATGTGCGTAGCCCCGGGGAATTCCAGCATGCGCATATTCCTGGCGCATATTCGTTACCGTTATTTACCGATGAGGAAAGGGCGGTTGTTGGCACCCTCTATAAACAACAGGGAAAACAAAAAGCCGTTAAAGCCGGCCTCGATTATTTTGGCACGCGCATGCGGGCCATGGTAGAGGAAGTGGAAAAAGCAGTAAAGGCATTTCAGAAATCAAACCCGGCCTATGCCGCCGGCGAAGATGCTTTACCGGTCATTGTTCATTGCTGGCGTGGTGGTATGCGCAGCGCCGGGGTAGCCTGGCTGCTGGATGTATACGGTTTCCGCGTGCACACATTGGTGGGCGGGTACAAAGCTTATCGCAAATGGGCTTTGTCGCGATTCGAAGATCCCTATGATTTCCGCATCCTTGGAGGATACACGGGCAGCGCCAAAACAGATATCCTGGAAGCGATGCGCCAGGAGGATGTCAACATCATCAACCTGGAAGGCCTCGCGCATCATAAGGGATCGGCTTTTGGCGCCATGGGGCAAGAACCGCAACCCAGCCAGGAAATGTTTGAGAATAAACTGGCCCTGGCTTTATTCGGGGCAAAAGGTAAAGCCTGCTGGCTGGAGGATGAAAGCCAGCGCATTGGCAAACTCACAATCCCTCATGCCCTATGGCGCAGCATGCGGCAAAGCCCCGTTTTTTTTCTTGACAAACCCTTTGAGGAAAGGCTTGACTATATTGTAAAAACCTACGGGGGTTTTTATCAGGAAAAATATGTTCAGGCGGTATTGCGCATCCAGAAAAGGCTGGGCCCGATGGAAACAAAGACAACCATTGGGTTATTGCTGGAAAATAATATCCACGAGGCTTTCCGCATCCTGCTGGTATATTATGATAAAACATACCGGAAATCATTGCATAACCGGGAAAACCTGGATCAATTATTGCATACCATTCCCTGTACGAATACAAACAGCCATTCCATCATTCAACAATTGCTCACATGCGCCTCACAGGTTTCATTAGCATCATCCTGATCCTGCTCACGGTAAGGCCTGCACTAAAAGCCCAACCGGCGGATCCTGCACGGGCAGACATAACGGGTTTGTGGAAGGGAACATTGTACAATGATTCCACGCAACAGTATTATCGGTATGAAATTGCCATCAGTGAAGAGAGGGGCAAACTTATTGGGTATTCGCATACCTGGTTTTTGTTTGAAGGGCAGCAATATTTCGGACTGAAGAAAATCAAATTGCGCAGGGATGGATCAAAACTGATTACGGAGGATGATGGTTTTGTGAGCCACAATTATCCCGTAGCGCCGCCAAAAGGCGTCAGGCAATTGAACATCCTGGACCTGCAGCTAAGCGACAGCCTGATGGTATTGAGCGGTCCGTTTACCACCAACCAAACGCGTGTGTACAGCTCTGTTACGGGCAATATCAGGCTTGAGCGCAAACATAATTACAGGCAGTCGTCGCTGGTTCCGCACCTGCAGGAGCTGGGCCTGGAGAAGAAACTGTCATTTGTGCAACCCATTCCGCCTGATGCCAGCGCGGATGTGGCCGTAGCGGTGATCAGGGAGCTTGATCAGCCGGTACAGGCGGAGGCAACGCTAACCCCGAACCGCGGCGGCGCGGAAACATTAACGCCCAATGAAACATCACGGAAAGGCGTAGACGAAAAAATTTCCGCCGTTAACCCGGTTCCCGTTCCCGCATTGCCGGTGCAAACGGAAAAGGAAGCCTCCTTACCCACCGATAACAGGGTAAAAGAAGCGGTGGCCATGGCTCCGGAAACACAAGCGGAAAAAAATACCGGCTTAAAACCCGTATCCAAGGGCGTACCGGCAATATCCGGCACATCCGGCATGAAGCCTGCTGCGGAACTATACAAAAGAAAGAATGTTGTACAACAGGTGGTAATGGTGAAGGCCGACAGCCTGTTACTGACTTTATATGATAATGGCGAAGTGGATGGCGATACGGTATCGGTGCTGATGAACGGGGAAGTGTTGATCGACAGGCAGTTACTAACAACCAAGGCTATGCGAAAAACCGTGTACCTTCCCGCCGGGGCCGACAGTGTGCAGCTTATCATGTACGCCGAAAGCCTGGGCAGCATCCCGCCCAACACCGGTTTACTGGTGATCCGCGACGGACAGGACGTATACGAAGTGCGGTTTAGCGGCGACCTGGAAAGAAATGCCGCGATATTATTGAAACGAAGAAGATAAAACCATGTCGACAGAAATCATACAGGATGCTGGGCCCATCCGCCTCACACAGTTTTCGCGTGGCGCGGGCTGCGGCTGTAAAATTGCCCCCTCGGTACTGGAAGAAATCCTGCGGACGGAACAAAACGGGAAGACTTTTCCTGACTTACTGGTGGGCAATCAAAGCAACGACGATGCCGCCGTATATGACCTGGGAAATGGCAGCGCCGTTATATCCACCACTGATTTTTTCATGCCCATAGTGGATGATGCCTTTGACTTTGGAAGAATTGCATCTGCCAACGCCATCAGCGACGTATATGCGATGGGCGGAAAGCCCCTGATGGCTGTAGCTGTATTGGGCTGGCCGATCGAGAAAATACCCGTATCGCTCGCGCAGCAGGTACTGGAAGGCGCCCGCAAAACATGCGCGGAAGCCAATATCCCGCTGGCCGGCGGACACAGCATTGATGCTGCAGAGCCCATTTTTGGATTAGCGGTGACAGGGTTGGTAGATGTATCCCTGCTAAAGAAAAACAATACCGCAACGGAAGGCGACCTTATATACCTGACCAAACCCATTGGCGTGGGGATTTTATCCACTGCCATCAAACGCGGGCTCATTCAACCGGAACATGAGGCCGTTGCCATTGAGAGCATGTGCCAACTAAACAAAGCCGGAGAGCCTTTGGGGCGCATCGCCGGGGTTACAGCCATGACCGATGTAACCGGCTTCGGGATCCTCGGCCACCTGGTCGAAATGGCATCCGGCGCGGGACTGGGCGCAGAAATATTTTACCAGGACATCCCCGTTGCCCCAGGGGCGCGTGAATACCTGGCACAACGCGTGGTTCCCGACGCCACATTCAGGAACTGGAACAGCTACAGCAGCAAAGTGGGTTTTGAAAAAGGCGTTCCGGTGATGGAGGCTTTCAGCTTATTGCCCGACCCGCAAACCAACGGCGGCTTATTGTTCACCGTCAAGCCGGGACAGGAAGAAGCGGTTGAAGCTTGCCTGCAAGCGGAAGGCCTTGGGGCTTTCGCGAAGCCGATTGGCAGAATGGTTGCCGCATCCGATAAAATCATTTCCGTTCGCAACGGTTCATTTTCATAAACAAATATCATGTTGACATCAGCAACAAAAATCATTGCAGGCCTCGGCATACTCAGCATTACCATCTTATCATCCTGCGGGTCATCACCGGAAAAAACCATCGTGGGAAAATGGAAAGTAACCGGCCCTGCGAAATCGGTTATGGGTAACCGTGAGGTTCTCATGAGCCTGGATCAGGATAAAAAATTAACCCTGGAAGTTAATATGGGCGCCGGTGATTCGGATACCCACCAGGGGACGTATGAAATTGCCAATGAAGGAAAGACATTGGTTGTGTATCGTGAAGGAAAAAAAGACAGGCGAAATGAGGCGGAGATTGTTTCATTGACTTCGTCGGAACTGGTGCTGGTGGATAAGGACCCACGGGGCGGCGGCGATACCTTGATTTGGAGCAGGGTGAAATAAAGCGTGCCAGAGATTACTTAAGCAATCGATCGATGGCTGCAGCCAGTTGATGGTCTTTTTCTGTGACCACATCTCCCGCATCATGAGTATTCAACCATATCTCTACGGTATGGTAAACGTTCGTCCAACGTGGGTGATGGTTCATTTGCTCGGCGAGGAAAGCCACCCTTGTCATGAACGCGAAGGCTTCTGAAAAATCGCGGAATATGAATTTTTGGTACAGGTTGTTGTTGTTTTCGGTCCACATAGCATTTCATTTTTACACACGCATGAATGAACGGGTGTTGATGGATTAAAAGACCAGGTGTGTTTTATTTTTGATCTTTTCGTTGGTGAGTTCGTTCACCAGTTGCACAAATGGGAACAGCCTGGCGGATTGTTGAATTTGCTGCACTTCGCGAAGGTCGATCTGGTCGTCTTCATCCCCTTTAATCAACCATAAATAATCGAGGTGTTTGAATTCAGGCAACAGGAATTCCCCCTTGTTCTGGTTGTTGTAAATGTAATGCCCGATGCTGCAACCCGCCGCGAGGTGTACAAAAACGGGAAAATAGTAATCCCTGTTTTTTTTCCGTAAATGCATTTCGGTATCGGTATGCAACCTGAATTGATAACCCATCCGGTTATTCACGTGCCAGATAAAATGATAATCTTTTACCGGCGCGACAATACCCAGCAGGTGCGCATGCTGAAAGAAATCTTCCGCTATGACATCATTGTCGAGTTTGAGTTTCATACAGGTAAACCGAAAAGAGTTTTCAGGTTTTCAATATCATTAAAACACCAGGTCAAGGGTCAGCACTTGTTCCCCTCTTTTCAATTTCACTTTCACGGCTTCGCCTTTATTGAATTTTCCTAATGCTTTCATATACTCCTGCACATCGGATGTGCTGTGTTCGCCAATTTGCAGGATAACGTCTTTTGCCAGTACGCCTGCTTTTTGCGCGGGCCTTCCTTCGCTTACACCATCCACCAGTACACCCGGCCCGGAGAATGTATAATCCGGCATGATGCCCATGCTAACCTTAAATGAACTGCGGCCCATGTTGGGCTCTTTGGTTTTGGTAAAGGCCAGTTTGTCTTTTGTATTGGCCCATTCGATGATGCTGTAGATGTATTTGACAATCCTCAGTTGCCCGTCGAAATTGATTTTGTCGGCATCATCGCTGGGTTTGTGGTAATCGCTGTGTGTGCCTGTAAAGAAAAACAAAACAGGTAAATCTTTCCTGTAAAATGAAGTATGGTCGCTTGGCCCCGATCCGCTCGAATCAATCTTCAACGTAAAATAGTCGTGGTTGGTGCTGATCACCTCTTTCCATGCAGGAGAGGTGCCCACGCCGCCAACGGTGAGCGCACGGGCCGTATCATTAAGCCTTCCGATCATATCCATATTGATCATGAAGTTGACTTGTTTCATGTCAACCGGGCTGTGTTCGGTAAAGTATTTTGAGCCATACAAACCAAGCTCTTCGCCTGAGAATGCCACAAATATGTAATTGTATTTTTTCAGGCCGCTCTTTTTCAGTTTCTTTCCTAATGCAATAAGCGCAGCGGTACCACTGGCGTTATCGTCTGCGCCGTTATGGATCTGAGGATCTTTGCCGGCATACAGGGAGTTGCGGTCTTCGCCAAATCCGAGGTGGTCGTAATGCGCGCCGATAACTATCGTGTATGCGGCACCGTTATTAATCATCCCCACCACATTATGCCCTTTCCTTTTTTTATCGGCCAGGTCAATGGTCAGGCTCACCGGCGTTTCAGCGGGTAACTGTTTTTTTACATATACAACGGGAATGGAGAGCCTTGCGGTTTTGTCGGACCCCTCGAAGCGCAACTGGTCGTCAGTAGTTGAACTGTTATACAGGAACATCGCTTTTTTGCCTTCTTTTTCCGCAGTTTTCGCGGCAGCCAGGAGGTATTCCTTTAGATCAAAATGCGGGTTGTTGCTGTGTTGTTCGAGGGTAGGCGCGAGGTTCAGCCAGGCAGCGGAAGCATCGGCGTTTGATGTAAATATTAGGTTGTTTGCTGAGCCAGACCAGGCCATGGGAAAATAATCCTCGTGCAATTTGTAGCTGATGTCGCCTGCTATAAAACGGCTGTTTGGCGCCACCTCCCGCCCATCCGAAAATTCAAATGGCTGGAGGTATCCGCCGGAAGTAGCGCTAAGCCCGGCCTTTTTAAATTTTTTCATGATGAACTCATACGCGAGTCGTTCCCCTTCGGTGCCGGTACGGCGGCCCTGCAATTTATCATCGGCTAAATAGGATACGGATGCGCTGAGTTCTTTTTTCAGTTTTTTATCAGCCCGGTTCAAATTCTGCGCATCGGTTAAGAAAAAGGATAATGAGGCGATGGCAGATAATATAAAATGGCGGGTCATGTTTTTCATGATGCAAAGGTACAACCTGTGGCTTTCATCCACGGGCCCCGGAACCATCTTTCTTCATTTCGTAAATGAACAAATGTTCCCGGCCATACTTTTGCATACTTTCGTCATCTTATTGAGTTGAACGCTTGAGTAAAACCATTCATATAGCTTTAGTGGGAAACCCCAACAGCGGAAAGAGTTCGTTGTTTAACGCGCTCACCGGTCTGAACCAAAAAGTGGGCAATTTCCCAGGCGTCACGGTTGATAAGAAAACGGGCATGGCGCAGGTATCGGAAAACCTCAGGGCTGAATTTATTGACCTGCCCGGTACCTATAGTTTATATCCCAAGCGTGCCGATGAATGGGTATCATATAAAGTGTTGCTGAACCAGGACGAGAGCATCAGGCCGGATATGATCCTGCTGGTGGCCGATGCCAGCAACCTCAGGCGCAATTTGCTTTTTTGCACGCAGATCATTGACCTCAAAATACCTGTTGTGATTGCCTTTACGATGATGGACCTGGCCAAAAGCAAGGGTACCCAGGTTGATATTCCAGGCCTTGAGCGGGAACTGGGCGTACCGATTGTGGCTGTGAACCCAAGAAAGAACAAGGGCATCCAGGCGTTAAAGAAAACCATTGAGCAAACGGCTGCCAATCAGCAACTGGTCCCGCCCCGTGATTTTATAGACGTTCAAGCGCTTGCCGGGCCTGCCATCCAGGATATCAGGGATGAAGTGCCCAGCCTGCAACCATACCCTGCCCTGCATTACCTGATCCATCACGAAGAATTCAGCCTGGCCCATGGGTTGCAGGAACGCATAGAGGAGATAGAGAAACGCAACCAGTTTAACCCTACCCGGACACAGGCCGAAGAGATCATGCAGCGGTACGCGCGCATCAGGCATATCATGCAGCAGACGGTGGTGGAAAGCGATCCCTTGAAAAAATCATTGTTTACGGAGAAACTCGACAATATCCTCCTGCACCGGAAATGGGGATACCTGATTTTGATTTCGGTGTTGTTCCTGCTTTTTCAAAGTGTGTTCTGGATCGCGAGCTACCCGATGGACGGGATTGAATGGTTGTTTGGCGAGATCGGGGCCTGGTTTGAGAAGGTATTGCCCGCAGGCTGGTTCAGCGATTTATTTGTGAACGGGTTTATTGCGGGGCTGAGCGGGATTTTTGTATTTGTGCCGCAGATCATGATATTGTTTGGGTTGATCACATTACTGGAAGATACGGGTTATATGGCGCGCATCAGCTTCCTAACGGATAAGCTTATGCGAAAAGTGGGATTGAACGGAAAGAGCGTCATGCCGATGATCAGTGGCTTTGCCTGCGCGGTGCCGGCCATCATGAGCGCTCGGAATATTGAGAACCGGAAAGAGCGCTTGCTCACCATCATGGTGACGCCTCTGATGAGTTGCAGCGCGCGTTTACCGGTGTACACGATCCTGATCGCGCTGGTGATACCCTCTGAATTATATTTTGGTTTTTTGAGCCTGCAGGGATTGGTGATGATGGGTTTGTATATGTTCGGTACCGTGATCGCGCTTGCCGTGGCATGGGTGATGAACCTGTTCATCAAATCAACGGAACGCAGTTTTTTCATACTTGAACTTCCGGTGTACCGGTCGCCCCGCTGGAAAAACGTGCTGGTGACGATGCTGGAAAAGGCCAGGATTTTTGTGTACGATGCCGGTAAAGTGATTATGGTGATTAGTTTGCTGTTGTGGGGATTGAGCAGGTTTGGTCCGCCCGGCCGTATGGATGCCCTTGAGCAGGAGTATGCGCAACGCATTTCGGCCAACCCGGCTGATGCGGATGAGCTGGAGAAACAGAAATCGACCGCGTTGCTGCAATCATCGTATGCCGGTGTGCTGGGCCAGTGGATTGAACCCGTGATCAGGCCATTGGGATACGACTGGAAGATTGGGATCGCGCTGATTACATCCTTTGCGGCGAGGGAAGTGTTTGTGGGAACGATGGCCACCTTATACAGTGTGGGTGAGGATGCGGAGGAAGACAACGCGACTTTGCGCCAGAAGATGTCGGCCGCGGTGAGGCCTGACGGGACCAAGATTTATACATTGGCTACGGGTTTATCGTTACTGATATTTTATGTGCTGGCCATGCAGTGTATGAGTACGATTGCGGTGGTGAAGCGCGAAACAAAGGGCTGGAAATGGCCGCTGATACAGGTTGCGTACATGACCGCGCTGGCTTACCTTTTCAGTTTGCTGGTGTACCAGTTGTTTAAATAAGATAAGCGCAACTTTATTTCGGTTCGTGGCACACGAACCGGGGCGATGGGCTTTTATTTGACCGGGGCCATTATGAATCGTTCCGATAGGGTACGAAAATGCCCGGTTGCAAACTGGGCTGATTTGTCAAGAGTTGTGAGTATTCCTAATTCAATCAAGGTGTTCTGTTTGTTTCTTCTGTTACTTTTTTGACGGCAAAAAAGTAACCAAAAAAGCCGCCGATGCGCCATGACGGCCGCGCATCGGGGTTCCCTGATTAAGCGGTAGTGCTACTGTAGCTTCAACTTCAGTAACAGGAAGGTCGTTTGTGCAATACAGAAAAGTAACCACTTTATTTCGAAGAGTATTAAATACACTCCTTTTCCCAGCAAGAACTCCCAAAGGGTACGTTGCGTATTAATGCCCAATTTCAAACCGGGCGAATCTTTGCGGCAGAAGTGACCGGCTGTGCCGAACACCTGCGCCAGTTGTGATTATAAAACAATAAAAATGATCAATGATAAACGACTGTTGTAAGCAGAGCTTCATTTATATAGATTAGTTATTAGTAATTTTGTGTAGTTTTTATTTTGTGTTGACATTTCTATATGTTTAATGTGCTTTCCAATGTTGTTTTAAATTCGTTTTCGTTGTTGTAATTGTAAAACGGAACGGCTGTTATCAAATAATTGTCCGTGTGGATTTTAATTGTCTTTTGTTCAGTCCTGATTTCATTTAAAAAGTCTTCTTTCCATTTGTCGTGTCCTTTTAAATGCTCTCCTTTTGGTTCTATGAAAACCTGAAAAGTCATTTGTTCTCCGTCACGTTGTTTGCAGAACAGTAAAAAGTCCGGTTCAAAAGCACGTCCGATTTTGTCGAAGATTTTTATTTCTCTTTCGTTTCGGATTAGGTAAATGTTTTCAAACTTCTGATTCAGTCCTTCAAATCGTCTGGAAAATAGTTCAACAAATTTCTTTTCTTCACTTGTGCCGTGGTTAGCGTTGTATACATACCAAGGTTCGTTGGCTACTAAAGTTTCTTGACCGTCTTCTCGTTCACTGTCTTTGTAAACTTTGATTTCTTTGTCCTTGAAAACTTTGTGAATAGGTTCTTTGATATAGTCCGAACCTTCGTATTCGGTTGAATTGCTCTTTATGTCTGCTTCAATGCTTTGCAAAAGTCCGTTTAAAGCTTGCAGATAGTCGAAATGGCTAATTTCTTTTAGACGGTTTGATGTTCCGCTGAAAGTGATTTCTAAACCTGCTAAAAAGCCTGTGCTGTCAATGAAATTGGAAAGTGAACCAACACTCGGAAAGTAATGTGATAAATTCTCGAAGTAGAAAAACGGATTTTGACTTAATGCAAAACGAATTATGTTCTTAGGAATTTCTGTCAGCTTTACATCTTTGGTTTTGATAGCTTCTGTTTCTGAACTTTCCGCTTCGGCAAAAGCACCCGACATTCTGCCAACTCCTGAAGATAATGTGTGTCTGAAGTTGGTTTTCTTAACTCCTAAATCAGCGAAAGATTTTATGTTGTCAAAACTCTTTGGGATTTTCTTATTGAAGAAAACGTGACCTTCACGATAAAAGTCTGTTTCTTTAAAGTCTAATTTTAAAGTCAGTTGTTTGGTGATGAGGTTTTCATCATCTTCATAAATACCCGAATCAACAAGGGCTTTCTTTAATTCCGAAATGTAACGGCTATCTTCTTTGGTGTGGTAATATAATTCTTCCAAAGTTTTTAAGTCGTTGGAAATATCATCATCAAATTTTCGGGTAAACTCGTCTTGCCCTTCCTCTAAGGCAAACGGATAATATCTTGCACCACGACCAATTAACTGGGCTTCTGAAAGTGTGGTTTTTCCTGGCTTTCCGTCTTTGCCATCTCGGTCTTCGTAAAGACGAACAATATCAAACAAATTCAAAACGTCCCAACCTTCATTCAGTTTCTGAACTGCAAAAACGGCACGGATTGGATTGTTTTCATCTTCCAAGGTGTTTAGCAATATTTGGTTTTGCTCGGCTTCTGCGTCATTGTTGGCACTAAGGCAATTTTCCAATCTGAAATTGGCTTGAATACGTTTTACAATTTCATTGGCTGAAATGCTTTTGGCTTCAAAAAATCGGAAAGCCTTTTGAATGATTGGAACAGTAGAAGTCTTTTGAATTTTCTCTACCATTGCCAACGAAAAATCATCAATTAGTTTGTGAAAGTTCTCTTTGTTCTGCTCTGATTCTTTGATTGTCTTTTTGGCTTTAAACAGAATTACAGGCTTTAAATTGATATTGTTTGAAGTTGCCAATTCCTGACGATACAAATTCAGAATCAAAGCCTGAATGATTCTGTCTTGCTCGTCATACAAAGAACGGATAAGGTTGATTTCTTTGGAATACTTGTCTATACGAAACTCTGCAAGGTCGTATTTGAAAATTACCTTATCTTGATAGTGTTTTACCAATTCCGCTGTTTCCGTGTCAATAGTTGCCGTAAACTCTAATAAGATATTTTCAAAATTTGAGTCGTGAATTTTCTTTACGGTGTCTTCCCAACTGCCAAACAAATTGCCCGATTTTGTTCCTGCTACCAAGTGGTGTGCTTCGTCAGCAATCAAAACCAATTTCTTGTCCTTAAAATCTTCGTAGGTTACGCTGTTTTCTTTGGTGTTGTTAAGGTCAATGTGAAGCTGTTGAATGGTGGTAAACTTCAAATTGATATTCTGATTGTCGGCTTCTTCAAAGTTGTCAATCTCTTTGATTAGCACTTCTTTTCCGTCAATCACAATTTTGTTGTTGAACAAGTATTTTGAAGCCTGTGGATTGAGAAAATTGTCTTTAGTTTTCTGAATGATATTATTGCTGTTTACAAAAAACAAAAAGTTGCGATAGCCCTTTTGGTAAAGGTGTAATATCAAACCTGCCATTATCAAAGTCTTTCCGCTACCTGTTGCCATATTGTAAAGCAAGTGAAACGGTCTTTTGGGTTTGCCTTCAAAATCTTCTGAATCGCAGAGAATGAAACGCTGAAAAGCTTCTATTTGATAAGGTCGCTGACCAAATCCGGGCTTTAAATTGTCGGTTATGTGATTAGGAACGGTAACTTGTGCAATGGCTCTTTTACCAAATTCCTGCAATAATATGTCATATAAAAACGCCATTTGCTTACTTCTTAATTTGGTAAAAATCTTGAGTTACTTTCTTTTCTTCTTCGGTGCAGGCAAAATCGGCATCATTGAGCGAAGATAGATTTACATACAATTGGTTTTTGTCCAATAGTTCGCAAAGTAGTTTTCTTTGTTTGTCAATTTCAAATTGTTTAAAGGCTTCTAAATCGCCTTCAAATTCCTGTAGATTAATGCTGTATTTAAAAAACGCTTTGGCTTTCATCTGATCCCAAATCTGTAAAAGTGCTTTGCTGTCTTTGGCTTCTTCTATCTGCTCAATGAAAGTTTGGTTGTATTTTTTTAGTTCGAGATATATGAATGAGCCACCGCCTTGCCAATTGATTTGCTGGCTTAAACCGCCTTGTTCACCATCAATTACCTTTTTCAATCTTTCTACTGCTACATCTTCTATATATCCCATTTGCTCGATTCCTATATATTGTCGTTGCATTTTATGGGCAGTTGTTGCAGTTGTTCCACTTCCTAAATGATAATCCATAACAATATCACCTTCAATTGTCGATATTTGAATTATTCGACTTAGTAATGTTTCAGGTTTAGGAAAGTTGAAAACCTTGTTTCCAAAAAGTTCTCGTAAATGAACAGTCCCCCTTTCAGAGTTTACTTCTTTATCCCACCAAACAGACCTTGCCAATCTTGAATTGTCTCTATATTTCTCAATAATCATATAGCGACCACTCTCTTGCATTGCTTTGCCTGCAATATTTATATTAAGATTTTCTGCTGCTTTTTCTTTTCCCCATCTCCAAACAGTTTGTATTCCTTGAGATTTTGCAGGCCAAACTTCAATAAAGCCATCTTTTGGCTCTAAAGACAATTCAAGAAAACCATTGTCTAATTCTTTATTTGGATTTACATAAAACGGGTAACATAAATTTGGTCGGTTTTTGTCATTAAAAGCAGTGTTTCGGTTTCTTAATTCTCTGGTTTCAAAACCACCAATTTCATCTGTAAATGGAAATTCTTTTTCATCGTCAATGAGACGATACATTTCATAATCAAACTGACCCTTAGAAAAAATATGTATGTATTCGTGCATATTTGCTATTCCACCATAGTCCCTTCCACGTGGATTATTTACAACAGTAATAGTTTCTATAAACTGTTCTTTGCCAAAGATTTCATCTAATAGAATTTTTAAAGTTGCTTGTTCATTGTTGTCGCAGTGTACAAATATCACACCTGTCTTCGAAAGGAATGATTTTGCAACAGTTAATCTATTTTTCATAAAACTTAACCAAGTTGATTGGTTGAAGTTGTCATTATATTTAAAACTGTCATTACCTGTATTGTAAGGCGGGTCTATGTAAATCAGCTTTACTTTACCTGCAAATTCTTCTTTCAGTGTATGCAAGGCTAAAAGGTTGTTGCCTTTTATAATCAGGTTATCGGTTATCGTGCCGTTTTCGTTACGGTTAAATTGGTCAAGTGGTTTTTCTCCGTCTTTGTCAATGCGTTTGGCATTGGTAAACACTTTGGGTTCTAAAAGTTGGGTGATTTCATCCTGTGCCAAAATTTCATTGAAGAAAATTTCCTCTCGCTTATCTTCTTCACGGCTTTGTCCGCCTTCCAAAATACAGTCTTTAAATGGCCAAACCAAAGCCACTTCGTTGCGTTGGTTCAGGTATTTTCCGTCAATGGTCAGTCCAACCTTGTTTTTGTATTGCGTGTAGCTGTCATTCAGGTAGTTTTTCTGTTCCAAAAACTGCACAAATAAATTTTGGTTAAAAACCAAAGTGCCTTTCACGTTTACAAAAAACTTCTCTTTCAGGTCCGCATTGTCGAGCAAAAGTCCTATCAATTCTTCATCAAAATTCTGTGCTTTATTAAGCACCACCCATTTTTTCAGTTCTCCGTTGTCTGTCACGAAGTTGGGTTCTTTCTTGAGTTGTTGCTCTAATGTTGTATATAATTTCATTCGTCTTTTATTCCAATTTAGTGAATCCGTAAAGTTAGTTTTTTAAGCCGCTTTACCGTCAAAAATGCCCATCAAATTGTCACCTGACTGCAGGTAAATTGGAGAGGGACAGTGCTGCTTTTTTTATTTTGCAGTTGCATTTACTTTTTTCTGTACCATGTTTGTAATAACTATTGTATTAAGTACTATATTGATACCGTTTCCGATTGGCATACACTTGCACCAGTTAGGTACATATAAAACTATACATATGTTAACCGCCATACATCCAAAACTACCCATGAGGCGAAAATCGGTTACAAAGGAATTTTACCTCGATCAGTTAGGGTTTGAGGTATTTGGGGTCGATAATTATGATGCTTACCTGATGATTCAGAAAGACGGGATCCAGGTTCATTTTTTTGAATTCAGGGATTTGAATCCGCTTGAAAATTATGGCCAGGTTTATATCCGGACCAATGATGTTGAGAAGCTTTACCGGCAGTTTATAGAGAATGGCATACAAATTCACCCTGCCGGGAGATTGGAGATAAAGCCCTGGGGAATGAAAGAGTTCGCCATTCTTGACCCCGACCATAACCTGCTGACTTTCGGACAAGAACTATGATTATTTATTTCTTGGCAACATCTTCCGAAGGGTACGTTGCGTGTTAATGCCCGGTTACAAACCGTGCTTTATTTCGGTTCGTGTGCCACGAACCGAGGCGGGGGTGTGCCACGAACCGAGGCGACAGGGCAATCGGACTTGTTTTGAACTTTTTGTACTTTCATTGTCTCTTAAAGGAAATCTTCAACATGAATTTTATCATCCGGCTCCTGGCTACCGCTTTTGTCGCTTATGGCTTATCCACTGTTTTGGGCGGTGTGCATATCAGCAATTTTAAAACAGCCATCCTTTTTGCCCTGGTACTGGCCGTGATGAACGTACTCCTGAAACCCATCCTCATCATCCTGACCCTTCCCATAACCATTGTTACCCTTGGCCTCTTCCTCCTCTTTATCAATACCCTGATCATCCTGATCATTGATTACCTGATGGATAGTATCCGGTTTGATGGGTTCTGGTGGGCATTTTTATTTGCCGTCTGCCTGAGTGTTTTATCTTCCATCCTCGTTTCCCTCCTCCAGCCTAAACAAAAATCATCCGAATCCGGGTTTTAAAGACTTTATCCCTGTTTTTCATCCTTTTTACAATGGAATACCACACAACAGGTATTTTGAATACATATTTTTATTTATATTTTTACATTCTCTTTCCCGCCTGTATCCTCCGCTAAACCAAGAATCGTAAAACACCTAATTGAATCATTGCCTTTGCGAGGGGCACTTGTGATTATGCGAAATTTTATATTGAGGGTCCATCTCTTCATCGTGGTAAGTATGTTATCAGGCCTGGTTTCCCGGGCGCAGGTAGTGACTGTAACAAACCCTACCAATACCATCCCTAACCTGGCAGCATCTTATACCTCATTAGCCAATGCCATAACAGCGTTAAATGCCATTACATCCATCAGTGGCCCTGTAACCATCACACTGAACGCGGGTAACCCGCAGACGGCGCCTGTTGGGGGCTATACCATTCAGTTTACCAACCCTACGGTTGTTACTGATATAGGACGGAATGTGGTTATTGACGGTACGAATAACCTCATCACCGCGAACGCTTCCCTGGTTTCCGGTTCTTTAACGGATGCCCTCATTAAAATTATAGGTGCCGATTATATTACCATTCAAAATTTCCAGCTCAGGGAAAACCCCGCTAACACTAACGCAACAGCCGGAACCAATAATATGACCGAATGGGGCATTGCCTTGCTGAGGTCTGCCGCCACCAACGGCGCGCAGAACAACATCATCCAGGGTAATAGCATCACATTAAATAAAACATACAGCAATACTTTCGGTATTTACAGCAATGTGCGGCATACCGCAACAAATGCTACAACAGTTTCAGATATTACATCTATAGATGGCAGCAACAGCCGGAATAAAATCAGGTTGAATACCATTACCAATACCAATGTTGGGATTTGTATGGTTGGTTCTGCCAACACCTCGCTCATGGACAGGGAAAATATGATTGGTATTTTATCGGGTTTGGGCAATACCATTACCAATTGGGGAGGTTTTTCCAGGGCTTCAAATTTTGTGTCGACCAGTGGCAGCTCGTACGGGATATACACGAACCACCAAATTTCCGATTCAATTTATAATAACATACTGACAAGTTCAAGTATTGGTGGTGGAACCGCGGTAGCTGTCAGGGGTATTTTTAAAGATTATGCCACAGCCCAACCGGATGCATTTTTTGCCAACTTCAGCAGCAATATCCGCCTTAATACCATCACCATTACCGATAATTTCACGAGTGGGGACATGGATGCCATCAAGGTTTCCGGAAATGGTACGCCCATGCCCAATGGATACAGCTTAAACATAAGCACAAATACAATCAGGAACTGTGTAGTAGGTGGAACCGGCTCATCAATAAACTTTACCGGCATTTATAATACGTTGGCTGTTGCAAACCTAACCATTCAATCTAACTTCATTCATAGTGTCACATCAACGGCAACCACAGGGGGATTTTTTGGTATCCGGGCTAATGCCGCAGTTTTTGGCAGTATCAATATCAGTTCAAATGTCTTAGGAAGTTTCACCCAAAATGCCATTACATTTTCCGCAGCTACCTCCGGACAAATATTTGGCATACAGGTGAATACCAATGGTAATAATGCCGTGCCGGTTAGCATTTCAGGAAATGGCATCGCAAGAATTGCCCAAGACCAGACAGGAACCGGGGCGCATACTTATATACAATTAACGCAATCGCCCAATGCGGCTATTTCAAACAACATATCAAACAACCAATTCATCGACATTACCGCGAATACCACAAGCAGTGTCACGTTTATTTTAAAGAGCGGTACCATAGCCGCAAACGCCAATTATACTGAAACTTGTACCAATAACAGGATTACGGGTTTTTTTTCAAAAACAGCAGCCGGGGGGTCCGTTACATTATTTGATTCAGGCACAGGCGCTTCCGGGCCAGGTAACAGTATTTCCCATACAAGCAATAATTTCAGCAACATTACCATCACGGGGGCAACCGTTATGCGCGGATGGGTGAATACGGAAGGGATTACAACTTCGGAAGGGCCTACAAAAAATATCAGCACCAACACATTTAATAACTGGACATGCGGCACAGGAACTGTTACTGCCATTAATATTAACAATGCCGGGGGGGAATCTCAATTAATAAACAATACTATCTCCAATATTTCAGCCAGCAATGTGGTTGGGGCCCCAGCCATTATAGGGATTTTTTTAGGGGGCACCAACAGGTGTTCAGAGTTAAATGTCACTTTAAACAGAATCAACAATATTACCCTGACGGGAACGGCTACCGGGCAGGTATATGGTATTACAGGAGGCTCATCATTTGTGCCGCTGACAAGGGTTAACCAAAATGTGATTCATACGATTTCGAGTTCGGGCGCCAACCTGGTTTCAGCGATCAGGTTGACACCTTCAGGAACCACCGGGGCGTACACGATCAATGTAAAGCATAATAAAATATACGGCATATCCGCTACGGGAAACAGCTTGTCATCCTTAGTAACAGGCATTGATTTTTTTTCCAGCATTAGTACGCCAACCGTCGATATCGCCAATAACATCATCGGGGACCTGCAGTGCCCGCTGGCATCTGGCGATAACCTGGTCAGGGGTATCAGTATGACTTCCTTGCCCGCAACAGCAAATTACCTGGTTTACTATAACACGGTTTATTTGAACGCAAGTTCAACCGGAACAAATTTTGGCAGCTCGGCATTGTTTCTGGCAGCCAGCTCCAGTTCAGTTTCAGGAAATGCTGATGTGCGAAACAATATATTTGTCAACACATCCACGCCAAACGGTACAGGGATAACGGCAGCGATTAGACGAAGTACGACAACCCTCAACAATTTCTCTACCCTTAGTAACCAGAATATCTATTTCGCCGGCACCCCATCTGCCAACAGGACGATTTACTATAACGGGTCAGCGTCTTTTCAAACCCTGGCTGCGTATAAAACAGCCGTTGGGCCCACGAGGGAATCCGGATCATTTACGGAGATGCCGCCTTTTTTAAGTACGGTTGGATCAGACGCGACGTATTTGCACCTTGACCCTTCAGTTCCCACACAGGCAGAAAGCGGGGCAGTTAACATCACCGGGGTTAATAATGATTATGATTTCCAAATCCGGCAGGGAAACCCGGGGTATACAGGAACAGGGACCGCCCCCGATATTGGCGCAGATGAAATGGAAGGCATATTTACGGAGTTAAATCCGCCGAATATCAGCCTGACCCCATTGGGGAGCCCCATTTGCAATGCAGGCAACCAGACCATCAGCGGGGTTGTGATTACAGACGATATTTTTGGGGTGCCTTTAAGCGGAGCCAATCGCCCCCGCATCTATTACCGGAAGAATGCCGGCGCCTGGTTTTCTCAGCCCGGAACCAATACAGGAGGAACGGGATTGAACGGCACCTGGGATTTCACCATCGTTGTCGCGGATGTGGGTGGATTGTCGGGCGGCGATGTATTATCATATTACATCATTGCAGAAGACGAAGCGCCCATACCGAACGTACGGTCTAATCCATCAGATGGGCTGGTGGCCAGTTCCGTTAACAGCGTAACTACAGCACCTACCACGCCGTTAACCTATACTTTGAACTATACCTTAAACGGGGATTATTCTGTGGGTATCGGTGGTGATTTTACGACCCTCACCGCCGCTGTCAACACATATAATAATGCCTGCGCGATTACAGGTCCGGTGCGGTATAAATTATTGGATAACACATATCCTTCGGAAACATTCCCCATCAGCATCAACAACCATCCCGATGCCAGCGCCGGCAATACGCTGACCATCTACCCGGCATCCGGAACAACACCCGTTATTTCCGGCACCAGTGCGAACCCCATCATCAGGCTGAACGGGGCAAGGCATATCATTATTGACGGCAGGCAGGACGCGTCGGGAACCACCAGGTCGCTTGAAATATTAAATAACGGTAACGCGCACACGATCGAATTTGTGAATGACGCCAAAAGCAGCGTAATCCGTTACACGATATTGCGTGGGAGCGGCACATCTACTTCCAGGGGCGTACTGGCATTTACCACAGCTGCTGTTGCCGGCACGGGCAACGACGACCACCTGGTTGAATTCAATGAAATCCGCGACGGGGCATTCACACCTGCCAACGCGATCTATGCATTGGGTTCGGCAGGACAAACCAACAGCGGTATCAGCATTTTGAATAACCTGATACATGACTATTTCCTTCCAACTGGAAGGTCTGTTGGATTAAATATTGCCGGAAACTGTACCAACTGGACCATCAGCGGGAACCGTTTTTATCAAACTGCACAAAGACATAAAACGATCAGCAGCGACCATTACGGCATCTGGGTGGTGAAAGGCGACAATTATACCATCAGCAATAACATCATTGGTTTTGCCAATGCATCAGGAACGGGCACTACCGTGCTCACCGGTGTGGGTGCGGGCATACCAGGCTTTCCGACTTCATTTAGCCCGGCTTCAAGTGTGGCTGTCAGGTTCCTGGCCATGTCGCTCGATTTTGATGTATTGGGCTTAACATCCCAAGTATTGAATAATGAGGTTTCGGGCATCGCTTTGTACACCGCTTCAACCACCGTAAGTGCACCGGGAATTTTTTCAGGCATTTACCAGGAAGCAGGCAATGCGAACATACAAGGTAATATCATTGGCTCCGTATCCGGTAACTCTTCTGTTTATGTATGTGCCAGCGTGAATAACGCGATTGTATATGGCATCAGGGCGGCAAGTTCTGTAGCCACAACCATTACAAATAATGTGATTGGCGGAATCACGGCTTCAGGTACGGACAACCTTGTATCGCCGGCATTTACCGGCATCAGTACCGGCGGCTCAGCCAGTTTTACCATACAAAATAACCAGGTTGGACATACTGGCGCTGACAATATCCGAGTTGGGTTGTTCAGCAATGCCGGCAATTTATCGTTAAACGGCGCGTCAACGGCAACCAATGGCACGACAATCATCAATGGCATACTTTCAAGTACTACCATCAGTTCCAGTTTGCAGATCAATAACAATGTCTTACAGGGCTGGTTGTATACGTCGGCCACCGGATCAGTATTTGGAATACAAACCTCAGGCTCTATGCTCACTGTTGGAGCTGGTGTTGAAGCCAACCAAAACAGTTTTGGGAGTACAACAAATACATGGGTTCATTATCCAACGGGCAATACAGGAAATCTAATAGCCATACAATTCAATAATAGCGGCGCTTCATCGTATAAGATGAATGAAAATAATATCCGGGGCATTGTACAATCTGCTTCCACTGAAAACTATGTGTCATTGCTAACGATGGCTGCCACACCATTTTCCATATCCAGCCAGGTTGAGCTGTCAAATAATCTATTTCATAACCTGAACCTCCAGACAAAGGATTTTTACCTGATATATGTTTCGGCAATAAGTAACACAACAACCAGTTTGGAAATAGACAGCAACCGGATTGTGGGAAGTCTTCAGGCCAGCACATTAAGCACCGCAAGGCTGGAATGTATCGCGGTGAATTATCTTGGAACGGCAACCGGTGGAAATCATGTTATCAGGGGAAATGATTTTAGTAATGTAATTGTTGGGAGTGGTTACCCCATTGTGAATGCCATACAGAATGTATCCAGTGCGCCTGATTTAGTCAATCATCCCATTAAAACTGTACAAGGAAATGTTTTGTCGAACTGGCAGTTCAATGATGTTGCCAATGTTGTTGGCATACTGGTTCAATTCTGCTCCGGGAACAATGCTTCCATCACACAAAACAGCATCAGCAATTTTCAGAATACCGCAACAGGGATCCCATTTATGTATGGGATTGTTGCATCAAGTTTTACAAATACTGAAATTGATATCAGTAAGAATATTGTTTCAAATTTGGTAGCCGCCGGGGGCGATGTAGATGGGCTTTGGCTGAATACATTGCAAGCGGTGATCCAGTCGAAGGTTGACAGCAATGTAGTCTTTAATTTATCTACAACGGGTATTGGGGAAGCCAGGGGCATTTATGTAAGCCCGGTCAACGGAGGCACGGAGAACACCGATTTTTCACGGAACATCCTGTACAATATCAGCGCCGCAGGTGTTGGTGGACGAGCCTATGGGATTAAGACGGACCCGGGCAGCATCAATTTGAAATTTTACAATAACCTGGTTGCAGATATAAAAACACCCAATGCCGGTATTGGCCCGAATATTCCATACGCAGCAGGCTTATACCTCGATGGCAATGATAATATCCAGGCATATAATAATTCCGTGTATTTGGAAACATCAAGTTCTACGGGCTCGCTGAATAGTTCCGCCGTCTATGTGGTGGAAACGAGCCCGAACTTTCAGATGTACAATAATATCCTGGTCAATAAAAGCACGGCGGGCCCTGCAGGCAGAACTGTCGCGTACTGGAGGAGCGGTTCAAACATAACCAACTACACAAACGGCAATTACAATAATTATTTCGCAGGTACTCCATCCGCGCGCAACCTGGTATTTTTTAACGGAGGTATTTCCATGCAAACCCTCGCGGCATACCAGGCATTTATTGGCCCAGCGCGCGACAATGCATCCGTAAGCGCCGATCCTTCATTCATCAGCACCACCGGCGGCAACGCGGGCTTCCTTCGCCTTAACCCTTCGGCAAATTGTTCCTTAATTGGAAAGGGCGTTAATGTATTCTTATTGCAGCAGGACGTTGACCTGGAAAACCGAATGACGCAAAGCCCACTGATCTGCGATATCGGCGCGGATGAAGTGGGTAAGCTGAATATCTGGACCGGCGCCGTGAGCAACCTCTGGAATGCTGACGGCAACTGGTCGGCCGGTATTGCCGCGAATGCAACTGATGCCCGTGTGCTTATTCCTTCCGGCACGCCATTCGCTCCCAGGATACAGGTTGGCGAAACCTTCCAGGTAAAAGACCTTTACCTGCAGGCCGGCGCATCATTGCAAAACCTCGGGACCATACAGGCAGGATCCGTGATCCAGGTGCCGGGAGCCGGACAAATTAACCATATTGAGTCTGGCATTGTGCAAGGTTCAATTGAGCTTATCAATGCCTGCAATGAACCCTGGGTGATTGATGGTGCCGCATGGGTGAACAATAGTGTGAAGAACCTCCTGGCAGGTACTAATGCCAGCATCCCGGTTGCTACAGCTTCGAGGGTGCAGGTAGCCGGCACATTATCGTTTGGCGGGTTGACGGGTAAAACACTGACAACGAATAATAACCTCGTCTTGTTGTCATCCGCGAACGCCACAGCGGGCATCGCCGATATCACGGGCAATATCATCAACGGCCAGGTAACGGTGGAACGGTTCATCAACACCGGAACTACCGGTGGCGCACACCCGAAAACATGGCAGTTCCTGTCGGCACCCACTGCCGGACAAAGCATATTCCAGTCATGGCAGGAAAACGGCAGCGCCGCGCCCGGTTTTGGTACCTGGATCACCGGCACGGGTACTGGCTTCGATGCAACAAGCAGCCTGCCTTCATTGAAAAAATACAATCCGGCCAGCAACCTGTGGAATGGTGAAACAAGTACGCTAAACCCGGTTAATAACGGTAACGGATACATGCTTTTTGTACGGGGTGACAGGACAGTGACAACCGTTTCCGGATCGCCCGTGCCTACCATCCTGCGCAGCAAGGGAACCGTATATCAGCCCAATAACCCGCCGCCGGACATTATTGTGGGTGCGGGCCAGCGCGCATCCGTTGGCAACCCCTATCCTTCCGCTATTGATGTGGAATACATGAGGGATAATGGCTTTTTCAGCAACCTGAATAATGATGTGGTGGTTTGGGACCCGATGTTGTTTGGTTCTTTCGGCTATGGCGGCTACCAAACACTTTCATCCGCCAACGATTACGAGCCAACTGCCGGAGGATCCGTATATTATCCATCCGGGGTGCCGGCGCCTTTGATACAAAGCGGACAAGCATTTTTTGTACAATCCTCGGGGCCGGCCGGGGCCGTGGAATTTGCCGAAGCCTGCAAGGCAAATGGAAGCAGGCTGGTACACCGGGGCGGAAACCGCCATAAAATGTACTTCCGGGCCACGCTGCAGTCGCCGGATGGAAGGATTATGGATGGCAACGCCGTGGTTTACGCGCAAAACTATCGCGACCGCATAGACGAAGATGACGCCCGCAAATGGTGGAACGACGGGGAGAATTTATCCATACGTTCTGGCGAACATTTTCTGTCGGTTGAAGCCAGGAAATCGCTGCAACGCAACGATACCATTTACTACGAACTCAGGAACCTGCGCCGGCAATCGTACAGGTTCGCGTTCGCGCCAAAACAAATGGGCGGCACCGGAATACAGGCCTGGTTAATTGATAGGTATTTAAGGACAGAAACATCTGTGGCATTGACCGATAGCAGTTTTATTTCGTTTGCCGTTACACAGGACCCTCGTTCGGCGAGGCCCGACAGGTTTTTTGTGGTTTTCAGGAAGAAGGAAAAGGATCCGCGGGCAGACCAAATGGAATACATCAGGCAAAAGCCTGTGCAGAAGCCAACAATGATCAGCGTTTACCCCAACCCGGTAGTGGATGGAAAATTTGTTTTACAGATGGGGGGCTTTGACACGGGCAGATATGAGTGGAAAATTGTGGATCAATCGGGCAGGGAAATCATGCAATCATCATTTGATTATCTGTCCGGTAAAGCGGCGGTGCCGTTGACGCTGCAAAGCCATGTTCCGGCCGGAACCTATGAACTCCTGCTCACCGGGCGACAAGCGGTAATGGGCAGGGCAAAGCTTTTGGTATTGAAATAAAGCAGGATATAGTTTATTTCTTTGGGGGATCGGTCAAAAGCCGGTCCCCCTTTGTTTGTTTGCACGAATAATAGGACATTTGCCCCATGCAATTCGACCGTAAAGATTTTTCGAAGGAACAACTCACCGATATATACCGCAACCTGGTATTGCCCAGGATGATTGAAGAAAAAATGCTGGTACTGCTGCGCCAGGGACGTATTTCCAAATGGTTCAGCGGCATTGGGCAGGAAGCCATATCGGTGGGGGCCACCATGGCCCTGCGTTCAGATGAATGGGTCATGCCCCTGCACCGCAACCTCGGCGTGTTCACTACGCGCAAAATGCCCCTGCACCGGTTGTTTAAACAATGGCAGGGGAACAAAGACGGCTACAGCAAGGGCCGTGAGCGCAGTTTTCATTTCGGCACCCGCGACCATCATATATGCGGGATGATATCCCACCTGGGCCCCCAACTGGCCATAGCAGATGGTGTGGCCCTCGCGCATACCCTGCGCCAGGAACAAAAAGTATCGCTGGCTTTTTCGGGCGATGGCGGAACCAGCGAAGGCGATTTTCATGAAGCCCTGAATACGGCCGCCGTGTGGAACCTTCCCGTGATTTTTATCATTGAAAACAACGGCTACGGCTTAAGTACGCCGGTGAATGAACAATACCGTTGCGAGAGCCTTGTAGACAAAGCGAAGGGTTATGGCATGGAAGGCGTGCAGATTGACGGGAATAATGTGCTGACGGTATTTGACACCATCAGGGGCGTGCGGGATTATTGCATCCGCGAACAAAAGCCATATTTGATTGAATGTATGACCTTCCGCATGCGGGGGCATGAAGAAGCTTCGGGTGTGAAATATGTGCCGAAACAGTTGTTTGAAGAATGGGAAAAACGGGACCCGATCAGCAATTACGAGCAATGGCTGATTCAGGAAAAAATGATGACAGCCGGGGAGATTGAAGAGATCCGCGCGGAGTGGAAGCAATATATCGAAAGGGAACTGGAGCTTGGCTTCATGGCTGAAAAGCCGGTACCCAATACCGAAGAGGAAATGGCGGATGTGTATATGCCATACCTGCGCAAGCCACAAACACTGGTGATTGATAATTCGTCTGCACATTACCGTTATGAAGGACCTGACGCGAAGGAGGCCACAAAATTTATTGGCGCCATCAGCGATGGTTTGGATATGTCGATGCAGCAACACCCCAACCTGGTGTTGATGGGCCAGGATATCGCGGAATATGGCGGCGCTTTCAAGGTAACGGAAGGTTTTATGTCGAAGTACGGCAAGGGCCGTGTGCGCAATACGCCTTTGTGCGAAAGTGCGATAGTGGGCGCCGCATTGGGTTTAAGCCTGGAAGGGCATAAAGCCATGATGGAAATGCAGTTTGCTGATTTTGTTACGGTGGGCTTTAACCAGATTGTAAATAACCTTGCCAAGATACATTATCGCTGGGGGCAAAACGCGGATGTGGTGATCAGGATGCCGACGGGTGGCGGTGTGGGCGCGGGGCCCTTTCACAGCCAGAGCACTGAAGCCTGGTTCATGCATACGCCCGGCCTGAAGATCGTGTACCCTTCAACACCCATGGACGCCAAGGGCTTGCTGATTGCAGCCATCAACGATCCCAACCCGGTGATGTTTTTTGAGCATAAGGCGTTGTACCGCAGCGTGAGCGGCGCGGTGCCCGCATCATACTACGAAATTGAAATCGGCAAGGCCCGTCATGTGCGCATGGGTTCCGATATCAGCATCATCACATACGGCGCGGCGGTGCACTGGGCCATGGAATACGCGGAGAATCACCCTGACATATCTGTAGACATACTCGACCTCCGGTCGTTGCTCCCGCTGGATTACGATGCCATCCGTTCTTCGGTTATGCGTACCGGTAAGGTATTGGTATTGCATGAAGACACACTGACGGCCGGTGTGGGCGCGGAGATCGCGGCATGGGTGGCCGAACATTGCTTCAGCTGCCTCGATGCACCCGTCATGCGCTGCGCAAGCCTCGATACGCCCATTCCGTTTAACATGGACCTGGAAAAGAATTTCATGGCGTATTCAAGATTGGAGGAGTACACGCGAAAGTTGTTGAATTATTGATGTGGGATGTATGATGTATGATGTGGGATGTATGATGTGGGATGTGAGATGTATGATGTGGGATGTATGATGTGAGATGTATGATGTATGATGTGAGATGTGGAATGTATGATGTGGGATGTATGATATTTGAGGTGGGAAATAAAAGGAAAAAGACTTACCAGGCGAGAGAGTTTTCTGGTGTTCAAAAGTGCTTTCACTGTTTAATATAGCCTCAACAAGTTTTTTCTTCGCTATGACATGACAAGACAAGAACTGCAACAGCGGACCAAGAAATTCAACATTGATGTTATTATCTTTTGCAATTTTCTTCCGAAAACAGTAGCAGGATTTGAACTTGGAAAGCAACTTATTCGTTCTGCGTCATCGGTCGGCGCAAATTACAGGGCATCTTCCCGGGCAAAATCAACAGCAGACTTTATTAATAAAATTCAAATAGTAATTGAGGAGGCCGATGAGTGTGCATACTGGTTTGAGGTAATTCTGGAGTCGCACATTAATCGTGACGCGGAGCTTATCAGACTCAAACGGGAAGCATATGAACTCACAGCGATTTTTACTGCAACCAATAAGACAATAAAATCAAGATTCAAAAGGCGAGAAAATATAACTACATAACCTATATCCTACATCATAGATCATACATCATAGATCATACATCATAGATCATACATCATAATTCAACTCCCCGATCGAAATTTCATCGAAACAGAATTCACACAATGCCGGGTGTTTTTTTCAGTAAATCTTTCCCCGGTAAAAACATGCCCCAGGTGGCCACCACAATTCGCGCAAATGATTTCTGTCCGGTGGCCATCCGCATCCGGTACGCGCGTAACGGCCCCGGGGATTTCATCATCAAAGCTTGGCCAGCCGCAATGCGAATCAAACTTATCTTCTGAGCGATACAAAGGCGCATCGCAACGGCGGCAGATATAGGTACCTTTTTCTTTATGGTTGGTGAATGCACCGGTAAACGGGCGTTCCGTCCCTTTATGGACGATCACATATTCTTCGAGCGGATTGAGCGGATTGAGTTTCATCGGTATAATAACAAAAACTTCTTGTAGATGGTTTAGCCTTTGGCAAGTGGTGGCTGCGAAGCAAGAGGCTATTCACTGATATCATACTTCAACAACGGTACCCGTTTTCCTGAAGGGCTGCCATTTCCGGTAGGTCATGCTGCGCCATAACCATTCCACAGGCCCGAAATGAAAAAAGCGTAGCCAGGTGTAACTGAACAAAATCTGAAATAAAAATACCGCCAGCGCATAGAGGGTCCAGGCCGTAGGGCCTAATGTGCCGCCCTTGCCTAAACCCACACCATAAAATGTAAAAATGGCAACCAGGCTTTGCATCATGTAATTACTGAATGCCATCTTGCCTACTGGTTGCAGGAGCATCAAAAATTTACGCAGGGCATTCGACTGAAAAGCCAGTGCTAACGTTGACGCATATGCGATACCCAATGGAACTACGCCAAAAGCGTATGAAATGGTCTGGTACCATCCATTCATTTTCAACTGAAAATATTCTCCGTACGAACTGAAATGCGCCAGCATATAATTGGCCGGCAATCCGAGGATATATCCTGCCATGGCCAGTTTCAGCAAAAGGGGCTTGTCAGACAAAATCTTTTTATACCGTCCGTTTCTCCCTAAATAAAACCCGATCAAAAACACGCCCAATACTTTGGGTATGCGGCTTACAAAAAGCAGGTACGCGTACCTGAAAGGTGCGCCGCCAAGGTTCAGGCTCCAGATTTCGATCCATGTTTTTGTGTTGGCAGGGTTAGGGCCGGGATCATTCTCGCTTAAATGGTTCAGGTGCACATCAACCCAAATCCCGGTTTCGCGCAACAGGAAAGCGGGCGCGTTCAGCCATTGCCATTGCATTTTCGCGAAATACAGGATAATGGGTGAAAGGACCAGGCAGGCGCCCCACCAGAGCAGCTTTTTCCCGGAACTATTTCGAAACAGGAGCAATACAAAAGCCATCATCGCGTAAAACGCCACAATATCCCCGGGCCAAACCAGGAAGAGATGGATCAGCCCGAGCAGGAGCATGGCCCAGATCCTTCGCTTGATCAATACCAGCGGGTTGAGGTCCTGGTCGGATAACCGTTGCATTTGCAGGGCCAGCCCCCATCCGAATAGCAGGCTGAAAATGGTATAAAATTTTCCCTCAATCAACATGGTATGAAGGAATTCCATGGAACCGTCGAAGGAAGAGTATATGCCGTTTGGCAGCAATTTCCCAATGAATTTGTACATGGATAAATGCGCCAGGTTGGCGATAAAAATACCCAGGAGGGCAAAACCCCGCAGGACATCCAGGAAATGCTCCCGCTCCATTTGGCGTGTGGGAATACCGGTCATTGGCTGGGATTAGGTTGTACAAGCTATTACCTATTTGGCAAAGCAGCAAATTTCTTTGGTCAGGGAAGCTCCTGGTTGTTTTTCAGTGCGGGGGATGTTTGTACGGGATAGATTTTCCGGAAATGATACAAGGCGTTGAGGATGTATTGGTTGAATGTGAGTTCATCGCTGTCGCGCGCGAATTCAAATTCGGGGCGGTACCAAACCATGAATGTATCCAAAGCGGGTGCTTGCAAACCGGTAATTCTCCTGACAAAGGTTTTATTGAAGCGGTAATTGACAAAGCGGTCTTTTTCCTGTTCTTCGAGCCTGGCCCGGAATGCCCTCATCCTCTTATTATACCTGAACCTGAACATCCCGATCAACTGGCCCAGGTCAGCGCCGGCCACGCCATCGGGCGAAAGGCTGGATTGCAAACCTGGTTTTTGGTAATTGAATACGGAGGAATATGTTTCCCGGTTTTCAATGGAATCCTGCCGGAATGTTTTGGAAAAAACGGTGACGTCCTGCAGGAGCCGGTATTTGGAGTTGACTTTGATTTTCAGGGAGATGTCGAACTGGGTTGGGTCCTGGATTTGCGCCACGGCAAATTTCATCGTGGGCTTGCCATTATAATAATAAGTCAGCGAATCTTCTTTCTGCACCAATATCCGGTACCGGCCCATGCTGTCGGTTACAGTAAACATGCCCGAGGTGGACACCACCCGCACGTTTTCCACAAAATTGACCTTAGAGGCATCAAACACGGTCCCGCTCAGCAGGAACTGGCCCCGGGAAGAGGCAAAGATCAGGCACCCAATCAGCAGTAAGCTAAGTTTCGACAACCGGATAGATTTGAAATAGGCCAGGAATCAGGCATAATATTACACTGAAAATAAGCTGTGCAGGATAAAAAAACGGTTTTTAACGCGGATTTTGCAGAATTTCCTCAATGACCCTGGGGAAATGGGCATGTTCAAGCGATTGCACTTTTTTGGCCAGTGTTTCTGGGCTGTCGGTTTCAGCAACCGGGCAACTTGCCTGGAAAATCGTCTCCCCGTGGTCGTAGTGGTCATCCACAAAATGGATGCTGATACCGGATTCTTTTTCCTGGTTGGCTAAAACGGCCCGGTGAACATGCATGCCGTACATCCCCTTACCCCCATATTTGGGCAGGAGTGCCGGGTGGATGTTCAGGATGCGGTTGGGGTAGGCTTTCACCAGCGCCGGCGGGATTTTTTGCAGGAAACCGGCAAGGACAATCCATTTGATGTTTTGTTTGGATAGCGCAGAGAGGAGTTCATCTCCTGATTCCAGTTGTTTTTTGTTGATTATCAGCGTGTTAATATTGTTTTTCCGGGCAATTTCCAGTACCCCGGCATCGGCTTTATCGGAAACCACCAGGGAAATGGCGCCCATTTTGTGTCCGTTGAAATACTGTATGATCTTGTCGGCATTGGAGCCCGTTCCGCTGGCGAAAATGGCTATGGGAGCGGGTTTGGAACCTTTCATTTTGCCGATGATGCGGGAAATATAGTTGCGGAAAAAACGGAATTGGCCGAGCGGGACGCTCACGAGCAGTACACAGAGTGGCCAGAGCAGCGTAACCAGGATAATATAAAGGATAAACCAGACGACCCCACCCTCCAAGCCGGTCAATAATAGCAGTTTACGGCCAAGATATCCACATAAGCTGCCGCCAAGGGCGAAGGTAACCAGCACGAGGAACAGGTTCCACCCGGAAACCTTCCACTTGCTTTGAAGTTTTTCAAACATGCTGCAAAATTGGGGAAATAAAAACCAAAACAAGCCGAAAAAAAGGCCTTAAAATAGCCGTGAAATCTTATTTACATTCGTATGACAATTGACGCCCCAAACTCTTTACAAATCGTTGAAATACACGCCAGATAAGGCAAAAAAAAATTTAACATTGTTGATATTATATCGGCGTCCTACCTTATTTTTGTGCCGAATTCCGGAAATTTTTCCACATTAGAGCCCCGATAACTGTATGAGTCGTTATAGAAAAATCATTAACAGAATTTTTGCAAGTTGTCTCTTCCTCCTCCTTGTATCCGTTCAAAATAATGTAAAGGCCGCTGACGGCGAAGCGCTTTGGAAAGCCAATTGCGCGAACTGTCATAAACCCGACGCGGACTACACAGGCCCTGCGCTGAAAGGCTGGAGGGACCGTGTGCCGAACGAGGAGTGGATCTATAAGTGGGTCGCTAACCCGGCTGCCATGATCGCTACCGACGCGTACGCGAAATCGGTATTTGAAAAGTGGAAACCCACGGTGATGACGGGCTTCAGCAACCTGAAGAAAGAGGAAGTTGATGCCATCATGAAGTATGTGGACGACTACCAGCCACCGGCCCCCAAAACGGCTGCAGGTGGGGGCGCCGCGGCCCCTGAAACCGATAACTCTTTGTTGTTTGGTATCCTCACATTAGTACTGGCAGTTGTTGCATTCATCCTCCTGCAGGTAAACAGCAACCTGCGCAAACTTTCCGACGAAAAAGAAGGCGTACTCCGCGGTGAGCCTGTACCTTTCTATCGTAATAAGGCATACATCATGGCGGGCATCCTTGTGTTGTTCGGCATAGGTGGATACTATACTATTAATGGCGCGATCGGGCTGGGCCGCCAGAAAGATTATCAACCAGAACAACCTATTTACTATTCACACAAAGTACACGCCGGCGTAAACCAGATCAACTGCCTGTATTGCCATGGTGGCGCGCAGGATGGCAAACACGCCAACATCCCATCTGTGAATGTGTGTATGAACTGCCACATGGCGGTGAATGAATATAAAGGCGACCCGATTGTGAAGGAAGACGGCACGCCGGTTGACGGAACCGCTGAGATCCAGAAACTGTATTCTTATGCAGGATGGAACCCCAAGACCAAGCAATACAATCCTGATAATAATAATGATGGCATACCCGACGGCGCGCGCCCGATTGAATGGGTGAAAATCCACAACCTGCCCGACCACGTGTATTTCAACCACAGCCAACACGTGAAAGTGGGTAAGCAAAATTGCCAGACCTGTCATGGAAATATCCAGGAGATGGGCGAAGTGTACCAGTTCTCTGACCTGAGCATGGGATGGTGTATCAACTGCCACCGCGAGTCGAAGGTTGACTTCTTCAACAAGGAAACCGGCGAAGGCAACAAGTTTTACAGCATCTACGAGAAATTCCACAACGATATCAAGAACCATAAACTCGATAGCGTAACGGTGGAAAAGATCGGAGGAACTGAGTGCCAGAAATGTCACTACTAATTTGGCCGGCCCGCGTGTAAACGCCGGCTGACCCTAAACCAAGATGTTCACTTTTAGAATTTTCAAATTGTCATATGAATAAAAAGTACTGGCAGAGTTTCGGTGAGTTAAATCAAACTGACGCGTTCAGGAAAGAAACTGAAAACGAGTTCAAGGAAGAATTGCTCCCGGTAGAGGAATTGTCGAAAGAGGGATTGCTCGAGGGCAAGACCCCCCGCAGGGATTTTCTGAAGTATTTAGGATTCAGCACCGCCGCGGCCGCACTGGCAGCCAGTTGCGAGATGCCGGTAAAAAAGGCGATTCCGTATGTGCAAAAGCCTGACAACCTGATCCCCGGTGTGCCTAACTATTACGCCTCTACCTATATCAATGGCGGCGACGCCATCAGCGTAGTGGTGAAACAGCGCGACGGCCGCCCGATTAAGATTGAGGGCAACGAAATGTCGGGCCTTACCAAAGGTGGTACCAGCGCACGCGCACAGGCTTCCGTACTCGACCTCTATGATACCATCCGCCTGCGCCACCCATTGCAGCGCGACGGAAAAGGGTTTAAGGAAGTCAGCACTTTTGAAGCATTTGACAAAATGGTGGGCGACGCCCTCGCGTCACTCGGCGGCAAACAAGTGGTATTGCTGACATCCACCATAAACTCCCCTTCTACCTTACAACTCATCAACGAATTTTTGGCCAAGTACCCCGGAAGCCGCCACGTGCAATACGATGGCGTGAGCTACAGCGGTATGCTCCTGGCCAACGAAGCCTGCTATGGAAAGCGCGCTTTGCCATCATATCATTTTGATAAGGCTAAAACCATCGTGAGCCTCAGCGCCGATTTCCTCGGTACCTGGCTGAGCCCGGTGGAATTCAGCAGCCAGTATGCTGAAACACGCCGTGTGAAAGGAAAGAACCCCAACATCAGCCGCCACATTCAGTTTGAGAGCATGCTGAGCCTGACAGGCAGTAACGCCGACGACCGCTTCACGCATAAGCCTTCTGAAACAGGCGCCATCGCGTTGGCCCTGCTGGCAAAACTGGGCGGCGGCGTGAGCGCACCTGCTATTTCAGACGCCCGCCTCGCCAAAGGCATCGACCAGGCGGCAGCGGCCCTGATGGCCAGCAAAGGCGAATCGCTGGTGGTTTGCGGCAGCAACGATATGAATATCCAGGTGGTTGTGAACGCCATCAACGAAGTGATCGGCGCGAACGGAAACACCATCAACTGGGCCGTTACCTCTAACTACCGGAAAGGCATAGACGCAGATTTGGAAAAATTGTCTGCCGATATCTCCGCGGGTACTGTGGGCGCGGTATTGCTGTACGACTGCAACCCGGTGTACACACATGCCAATGGCAAAAAGTTAGGCGATTTGCTGGCCGGTTTGCCTGTAACGGTTTCCTTCTCCCCTACATTAAACGAAACAGCCGAGCGCTGCAAGTATATCATTCCGCACCACCACTGGCTGGAAAGCTGGGGCGACGCGGAACCTAAGTCTGGGTATTTCAGCATGATCCAGCCGCTGATCAACCCATTGTTTAAAACAAGGGCATTCCAGGATTCGCTCCTGAAATGGTCGGGCAATGCCAGCGATTACCATAATTACCTGAAATCGTTCTGGGTAACCAAACTGGGCAGCGAAGATTTATGGAACAAAGCCCTGCAGGATGGTGTGGTGGAAGCCGCTGTTGCAGCCGCACCTGCTATTTTCAATGCGGGCGCCGTTACTACATCCGCCTCCGCTTTGTCGTCCGCGAAATCCGGCAATATCGAAGTGGTATTGTATGAGAAAGTATCCATGGGTGATGGTTCGCAAGCCAATAACCCCTGGTTGCAGGAACTCCCCGACCCGGTATCGAAAGTAACCTGGGACAACTACGCGATGATCAGCCCCGAGTTGGCTAAAACCCTCCTGGGCATTGATGTATATAACAACCAAAAACAGGCCGATACTTATGAAGTAACACCGGAAAAGCCGGTGATCAAGGTAACGGTGGCCGGCAAATCTATCGAGTTGCCCGCCCTGATCCTGCCGGGCCTGAACCCTTCCACCATTGCCATCGCCCTGGGTTATGGCCGCGAGAGCGCCAACCCTGAGCATTCGAAAGACCGCGTAGGCCGTTCCGCAACAGGCGCCGGAAAGAACGCTTTCCCGATGGCGGTATTCAACGGAAGCACGGTGGTTTATAACGCGGTTGCGAGCGCCGAGAAAACAGGCAATGTATATCCACTGGCGCAAACGCAGGTACACGGTTCATCTGAAGGGCGCCCGGTGATTTATGAAACCAGCCTGAGCGATTACAGCAAAGAACCCGGAAACGTTTTGAAGCACCCGCGCGAAGAGCGTGAGTTGTTGCTGGTTGACGGTAAAACAGATTTCGTAAAAGATGCCACCATTTATCCCGACCACGTTAAGCCGGGCATCAAATGGGGTATGAGCATTGACCTGAATACCTGTACAGGTTGCAGCGCCTGCGTGGTGGCTTGTACAGCGGAGAATAACGTGAGCGTGGTGGGTAAGATCCAGGTGCAGCGCGCGCATGAAATGCACTGGCTGCGGATCGACCGTTACTTCACGGGCGATAAGCAAAACCCGGATGTGGTGTTCCAGCCGATGCTTTGCCAGCATTGCGATAACGCGCCTTGCGAAAACGTTTGCCCGGTAGCCGCTACCAACCACAGCAGCGAAGGTTTGAACCAGATGACCTACAACCGTTGCATTGGTACCCGTTATTGCGCGAATAACTGTCCGTACAAAGTACGCCGCTTCAACTGGCTCGACTATACAGGATCAGACAGTTTCGCTGATAACCAGGAGCCGCTCCGTGGCACTGACCTGGACGACTCTGTATTCCAGATGAACGAAGACCTGACGCGCATGGTATTGAACCCTGATGTAACGGTCCGTGCCCGTGGTGTGATTGAAAAATGTTCTTTCTGCGTTCAGCGTTTGCAGGAAAGCAAGCTGGAATCGAAGAAGAACCAGGACCCATCGATTGTACGCAATGTGAAGACGGCTTGTATGCAGGCCTGCCCGACACATGCCATCAGCTTTGGTAACGTGAATGATAAGGAGAGCGATGTATACAAGATCAGGAATGTGGATCAGAAAGACCGCACCTTCTATGTACTGGAGCAATTGCACGTACTGCCGAATGTGAGCTACCTGGCGAAGATCCGCAACACCGACAGGCAGCTTGGCCACCACGACGAAGAGCACCACGAAGAAAAGAAAGGCGCTCCGGCGAAGGCACACGCGTAAAGAAACATGCTGAGCGGGTTGATATCGTACAAGTGTGCGACGCCCATGCAGCCGGGAAATGAGATCAAGTTTGGTTCAACATAAAAAGGCCAGGGTGTAAACCGGAAGCCAAATCATACAGAATATGTCATTACTGAAATACGAATCACAGCTTAGGGAACCGCTGGTAGATGGTAATAAGGATTACCACCAGGTAACGGAAGACATCATTAAGCCCATTGAAATGAAGCCGTCGCGCCTTTGGTACATTGGCTTCTACATCAGTGTGGTGCTCCTGCTTTTTGGTGTGTACAGTGTGTACCGCGAGGTTACCTACGGTATCGGCCAGTGGAACCTGAACAAAACCATTGGATGGGGTTGGGATATCACCAACTTCGTATGGTGGGTTGGTATTGGTCACGCCGGAACCCTGATCTCCGCGATCCTGCTGCTGTTCCGCCAGGGATGGCGTACCGGCGTAAACCGTGCGGCGGAAGCGATGACCATCTTCGCGGTTATGTGCGCGGGCCAGTTCCCGATCTGGCACATGGGCCGTGTGTGGATGGCCTTCTTTGTACTGCCTTACCCCAATAGCCGCGGCCCGCTCTGGGTGAACTTCAACTCACCGCTGCTGTGGGACGTGTTCGCGATCTCTACGTATTTCACCGTGTCGCTCCTGTTCTGGTATTCAGGCTTGCTTCCTGACCTGGCCACCGTACGCGACCGTGCCAAAACCAAATTGCGTAAATTATTATACGGTATCGCCTCCTTTGGCTGGACGGGCAGTACCAAGCACTGGCAGCGCCATGAATCATTGTCGTTGGTGTTGGCCGGTTTGAGTACCCCGCTGGTATTGTCGGTGCACACAATCGTATCATTCGACTTCGCCACATCGGTAATCCCGGGCTGGCATACCACCATCTTCCCTCCCTACTTCGTGGCGGGCGCCATCTTCAGTGGTTTCGCCATGGTGCAAACCTTGTTGATTGTGGTACGTAAGGTGATGGGCCTGCAGGATTATATCACCATCGGGCATATCGACGCGATGAACAAGGTGATTGTACTTACGGGTAGCATCGTGGGTTGCGCTTACCTGACGGAATTGTTCATTGCCTGGTACGGACAGAACCCTTACGAATGGTATGTGTTCAAAGAGAACAGGGCCAACCCGTTCAGTCCGTACGGCTGGAGTTACTGGCTGATGATGTTCTGTAACGTAGTGAGCCCGCAGTTGTTCTGGAGCCGCAAGCTGCGCCGCAATATTGCCGTGACATTCTTCATGAGCATCATTGTGAATATCGGTATGTGGTACGAACGTTTTGTGATCATCGTAACATCGGTGTACCGCGACTTCCTGCCATCAAGCTGGAGTACATACTATAGCCCGACGATCTGGGAGATTGGATTCTACCTCGGTACATTCGGCTTGTTCTTCACCTGCTTCTTCCTCTTCGCGAAATACTTCCCGGTAATTGCCGTAGCGGAAATCAAATCGATTTTGAAGACGAGTGGTGAGAATTATAAGCGGAAGATGACCGATATCGAGAAAGCGGATAGCGAGAAGTTTTATCATGAAGAAGTGGAGCACGCGCACTAATCATGGCAGGCATTGATGGCCGCGATGATGATTCAGATGCGATTTGAATTATAAATTTTGAATTAATTAAGATATGGCTGGAGGAATTAAAAAGTTTGTAGTAGGCTCATTTGAAGATGAGGCTGTACTGTTCCCCGCGGTGAAGAATGTACGCAAAGCGGGATATAAAATCCATGATGTGTACACTCCGTTCCCCGTGCATGGTTTGGACCATGCGCTGGGCCTGCGCGAGACCAGTTTGCACACGGCGGGTTTCATTTACGCGATCACGGGAACCACAACCGCGCTCACGTTCATGACCTGGGTGTTTACCAAAGACTGGCCGCTGAACATCGGTGGTAAACCGTATTTCGCGCTGCCGGCATGGATACCCATTACGTTTGAGCTGACGGTACTGTTTTCGGCGGTGGGCATGGTGCTGACATTCTGCTACCTCTGCCAGTTATCGCCTTTCATTAAAAAGCACCACTTTCACCCGCGTGCCACCGATGACCTGTTTGTGATGGCCATTGAGTGCACCGATAAAACCAACGACAGCGAACTGCAGCAGTTCCTGGAGCGCACAGGCGCGAAGGAAGTGAATGTGCAGGTGGCTGAAACAGGCTGGTGGCTGGGCCGCTACGACCGCGACCAGAAACTGTACCGCGACGAAAAAGGATATTAAACATTTTTGCTTCAATAACAGAAGTTATACAGGATGAAAATGACGAAATACATAACAGGTGGTTTGATGGCGCTGGGAGCAGTGATGCTGATCAGCAGTTGTAAAGACAAAACGCAGCCGGGTAAAATATATATGCCCGATATGGCTTACAGCCGCGCATACGAAACATACGCCGAAAGGGATTCCCTGTTGTTTACCAACGACCCGTCGAAGAAAGGCGGCAAGCGTGTGTACTACAACAGCCAGCCGGTGTCCGGAACCATCAAGCGCGGTGAACTGTTCCCATACACACTGCCCAACGACAGCGCGGGATACGCCCAGAGCGCCAATGTTAAAAACCCGATTGATTTCATGACGGGCTTTGAACTATCTGAAACCAAGCGTTTGTATGATATAAACTGTGGCATTTGCCATGGTGAAAAAGGAAAAGGTGACGGCCCGCTCAGCACTTCAGGAAAAATCGGTGGTATCGCCAACCTGACCCTCGATGCCTATGTGAAGATGGCTGATGGCACCATGTTCCATTCCATCACTTATGGAAAAAACAACATGGGCAGCTATGCATCACAGTTAGACAGGAAGCAGCGCTGGATGATTGTTAAATACATCCGCACCTTGCAGCCAAAGCCAGAAGCACCTGCAGCGGCGCCAGCGGCGGCACCGGCAGACACAACGGCTACGGCAAAGTCATAGCCTGAATAACGGTGACGCGTACCCGAAACAACAACTAACCATATCCGCCGGCACAGCCGGTTTGGAAATAAATAAATACAGAACTAGATGAACCATCAATTTGAATTACCGGCCAGCTACAAAAAGTGGACCCTCGGTTTAATCATTGCCGGTGTGGCAGCTCTGATATATGGATTTATCATGTATCATCCGTTCGCGCATGTATCGCATGGCCCCGGCCATGGTGGCGGGCATGGCGATGTGAACAGCACCCGCTTCTGGGCGGTATTGCTGCAAAACAGCGTGTTCTGGCTGCTGGTGGTGAACGCCTCCATGTTCTTCATTTGTGTTACAACCATGGCCATGGGTGGCTGGCAGGTTGCCCTGCGCCGTGTGCCCGAAGCCATTTCCAGCGTAGTGCCCATCCTCGGTATCATCACTTTCGTGATTTTGATGGCGATTGTTTGGGGCGACCGCACCGACATCTATCATTGGCTGGATGAGGAAGCGGTGGCCAAAGACCGCATCCTGAATGGTAAAAAAGGTTTCCTGAACCCCATGTTCTATACCATTGTTTCTGCTATCACTATTTTCCTCTGGTGGTTCCTGGGTAAGAAAATGCGCAGCATGAGCCTGGAAACAGATAAAACCGGTCCGATGGATTACGAATCAGGCAAAAAATGGATCTGGAAAAATACCGTGTGGGCTTCCTTGTACACCGTGGTATTTGGCTTGACCGTAGCTTCAACCATCCCCTGGCTCTGGCTGATGAGTATCGATGCGCATTGGTACAGCACCATGTACAGTTGGTACACATTCGCCAGCACATTTGTAGCCGGTATGTCGCTTGTAGCGCTGTATGTGATCTTCCTGAAAAACCGCGGCCAACTGGAATATGTGAACGAAGAGCACCTGCACGACCTGGGCAAGTTCATGTTCGCGTTCTCCGTGTTCTGGACCTATCTCTGGTTCTCCCAGTACATGCTGATCTGGTACTCGAACCAGCCTGAAGAAACGAAGTATTTCATTGAGCGTATTGGTACCGCCGAAAAAGCGGGTCCGTATAAAGGCATTTTCCTGTTCAACCTGATCATCAACTTCCTGGCGCCATTGCTGATATTGATGAGGAAGGGGTCTAAGCGTAACTGGACGATGATCACCTTTATGGCTGTGCTGATCATTTTCGGACACTGGATCGATTTTTATCAAATGGTGATGCCCGGCACGGTGAAAAACCACCCGGAACTGATGCCATTTGAATTTGGTATCGCGGCCTTGTTTATTGGATTGATCATGTGGGGCGTGGGCCGTTACCTGGGTAGCCATTCCCTGGTGGCCAAAAACCATCCTTTCCTCAAGGAAAGTATGATTCACCACACTTAAGATTCAACAAATTAAACCCAAACAAAGCCTTGTTGTAATTTTACAGGGCGATTGAAAAAAAGTTTTATAACCTAATTCACCGTCTGCCTGAGGCGGACAAAAAACCGGAACGATGAAGGACTTTTTTCTGATAGCGATAGTTGTCATGATTTTCGTGGTGATCTTCCAGATTGCCAAGGCGAGCGAGTATGTCAGCGTGCTGAAGGGTGAGGAAAAAACCCGCAAACAAAATAACCGCATCAACGGATTCCTGATGATGGCATTCCTGGTGCTGGGATTGATCGGCGCATGGTATTGCAATGAATTATATTTCGGCAAAACGCTTTTCCCGCAGGGCTCCGCTTCTGTGGAAGGGGAAGAGATCGACCAGATGCTGTATATCACCATTGCCATCACCGGTGTGGTATTCCTGATCACTCAGGTACTGTTGTTCTGGTTCTCCTATAAATACCAGGAGAGCGATACCCGCAAAGCATTCTATTTCCCGCATAATAATAAACTTGAATTGTTGTGGACGAGCGTACCGGCCATCTTCCTGACGGTGCTGGTGGTGTTCGGCCTGCGTTTCTGGTTTAAGATCACCGACGATGCGCCTAAGGATTCCGTAGTGGTGGAAATCACCGGGCACCAGTTTGCCTGGGATATGCGCTACCCCGGAAAGGACGGTGTGCTGGGAAAGAAAAATTACAAATTGTACAACAAGCCAAATGGTAACACCCTGGCAGTGGATTTTGAAGATCCGGATAGCTGGGACGACCTGAGGGCAACCGAAATGCACCTGCCCGTTGGTAAACCCGTGAAGCTGGTGATCCATGCACAGGACGTAATCCATGACGTGGGCCTCCCGCATTTCCGCCTGAAAATGGACGCGGTTCCCGGCATCCCAACCACCATCTGGTTTACGCCGAAATACACAACGGCAGAAATGCGCCAGCGCACCGGCAACCCAAATTTCACTTATGAAATCAGTTGCGACCAGATGTGCGGAAAGGGCCACTTCTCCATGCGCGGTGTGATTGTGGTGGAAACAGAAGAGGAATACAAAAAATGGCTGGCAGATCAAAAGCCTGAATACCTGACGCTTTTCCCGGATAAAGACCCGGCCAAAGCTACCCAGGCGGTAGAACCGGCACCAACACCAGCCACCGACAAGCCATTGGCACAGGTGGTAAGCAACTAGTAGACTAACCTAATTTAAGAAACATATCATCATATCAAAATGAGTAACGTACTATCATCACAGGAAACAGCGGTACACGGGGTTCATGACGCTCACCACGAGCACCACCATCATGAAACCTTCCTGACTAAATATATTTTTAGCCAGGACCACAAGATGATCGCGAAGCAGTTCCTAATCACAGGTATCATCTGGGCCATCATCGGAGGCTTGTTCTCCGTGATTTTCCGCTTCCAGTTGGGCTACCCCGATGCCAGCTTCCCCTGGATGGAGGACCTGTTGGGTAAATGGGCCCCGGGTGGAAAGCTGAGCCCTGAATTTTATTACGCGTTGGTAACCATGCACGGAACCGTACTGGTATTCTTTGTATTGACGGCCGGCCTGAGCGGTACATTCGCCAACTTCCTGATCCCGCTGCAAATCGGCGCCAGGGATATGGCATCGCCCCTGCTGAATATGCTGAGTTACTGGTTCTTCTTCCTGGCTTCGGTGATCATGGTGGCTTCCCTGTTTGTACAAACCGGCCCGGCTTCGGGTGGGTGGACGGTCTATCCGCCGCTGAGCGCGATCGGCGACGCATCGATAGGCAGTAAGATTGGTATGGACCTCTGGCTCGTGAGTATGGCAATGTTCATTGTATCATCGCTGCTCGGAGGCCTCAACTATATCACCACCATCCTCAACATGCGTACCAAGGGTATGAGCATGACCAGGATGCCGTTGACCATCTGGGCCCTGTTCTTCACCGCTGTACTGGGCGTATTGTCGTTCCCTGTGCTGCTGTCAGGAGCCATCCTGCTGTTGTTCGACCGTAACCTCGGCACCAGCTTCTTCCTGAGCGACCTGATCGTTGCCGGTAAAGTATTGCCTAACGAAGGTGGCAGTGCCATCCTCTTCCAACACCTGTTCTGGTTCCTGGGCCACCCCGAAGTATATATCATCCTGTTGCCTGCGATGGGTATGGCATCCGAAATTTTGTCGGTCAACAGCCGCAAACCCATTTTCGGATATATGGCGATGGTGGCGTCTTTGTTCGCCATCTGTATCCTGGCCTTCCTGGTATGGGCGCACCATATGTTTGTAACCGGGCTGAACCCATTCCTGGGATCCGTGTTCGTCTTGCTTACCCTGCTGATCGCGGTGCCATCGGCTATCAAGGTTTTCAACTGGCTGACCACACTCTGGCGCGGAAACATCCGGTTCACACCGGGCATGCTCTTCGCCATTGGCTTCGTGAGCCTGTTCATCAGCGGTGGTTTAACAGGTATATTCCTGGGCAACTCTGCACTCGATATCCACCTGCACGATACCTATTTCGTTATCGCGCACTTCCATATTGTAATGGGTGTGGCTTCCTTCTTTGGCATGTACGCCGGTGTGTACCACTGGTATCCCAAAATGTTTGGACGCTACCTGAACAATACCCTGGCGTATATCCACTTCTGGGTAACGCTGGTGGGCGCATACCTGATTTTCTGGCCAATGCACTACCAGGGCCTGGCAGGTGTACCGCGCCGTTACTATGATTTCAGCAACTGGGAATCATTCAAACAATTTAACGGATTGAACGAATTCATCAGCGTGGTGGCATTGGTGGTATTTGCCGTGCAACTGCTGTTTGTGTTCAACTTCTTCTATAGCATTTGGAAAGGACGTAAAGTAACCGATCCAAACCCATGGAAATCGAACACATTGGAGTGGACAACACCGATCCGTCCTGGCCACGGTAACTGGGAAGGAGAGATCCCCGAAGTACACCGTTGGGCTTATGATTATTCAAAAGACGGAAAAGACTTCATCCCGCAAACCGAACCGGTGGGCGCTGATGAGAGCAAACATTAATTAACAGTACACGAAGTTCATTAAATACAGGACCCGTTGGCGGCCGGATTCACCGGCGTTTACGCGGGAGCGGACATGCAGGAAAAGAACACCATATCCAATTCAACATCGTTTGTATTGGCCAGCAAAGTGAAGGACTACTTTTTATTGATGAAGTTCACTTTGAGTTTCATGGTGGTGTTCAGTACGGTGATAGCATACCTGCTTGCCCCGAACGTGCAATTCAACGGCCTGCAAGTTCTTTTACTTTTTGCAGCGGGCATGCTGGTAACCGGATCGGCCAACAGCATCAACCAGGTTTTTGAAAAAGACACCGATGCCATGATGCGGCGCACGGCTTCCAGGCCGGTAGCCAGCGGCCGGATGAGTGTGCAGGAAGCAACAGCTTTCGCCATTATCAGCGGTTTGCTGGGCGCAGGCATGATGTGGTACTTTTTCAACCTCCCCAGCGCTTTGCTGAGCCTGTTCAGTTTGTTCATCTACGGGTTTATCTATACCCCTTTGAAGAAAGTGAATTCAGTCTCGGTACTGGTCGGCGCCATACCAGGCGCTTTGCCCTGCCTGATTGGCTGGGTGGCCGGTACAGACAATTTCAGCGCGGGTGGCTGGATCCTGTTCGCGATACAGTTCCTCTGGCAGTTCCCGCATTTCTGGGCCATTGCCTGGGTAGCGCATACCGACTATACCAAGGCCGGTTTCAAACTGTTGCCAAGCGATAAGGGCCCAACCAAATTCACCGCCCTGCAGGCCGTGATGTATAGTGTGATGATGATACCGGTGGGCATCCTGCCGTATTATTACAATATCAGCGGGCAGTTCAGCATGTGGGTGGTACTGGCTTGTAACCTGTCGATGGTTTTCCTGTCCATCAGGTTATACCAGAAAATGGATGTGGCCAGCGCGAGGAAAGTGATGTTCGGGTCGTATTTCTACCTGATGATCGTATTCCTCAGCCTGTACGCCGATAAAGTAAAAGTGGATTGATTATTAAAGAATCGAGTTCTTAAGATTATAGCATGAATACCGTGGCGTTAGAACAGAAAAAGAAAATTCATCCCCACAAGTTTACCTTGTGGATGGGCATTGGAAGCATTGTCATGATGTTTGCGGGGCTGACGAGTGCCTATGTGGTGAAGCGGAACCAGGCGGGTTGGATCAGTTTTGATATCCCCGTCGCTTTTTGGTACAGCACGGCCGTGATGGCTTTAAGCAGCCTGAGCCTTTATATGGCATCAAAGGCCTTTAAAGAGCGGAGCATGGCGCAGTACCGCAGGCTCATGCTGGCCACGATGATACTCGGGCTCGCATTTGTAGCCCTGCAGGTCATCGGGTTTAACAAACTCTGGCAATCGGGGCTCACGCTAACCAGTACGGTAGCCTATTCTTTTTTGTATGTGATTGTGGGCTTACATGCCCTGCACGTACTGGGAGGGGTGATCGCGCTGGTGGTGATGGCGCTGAAAGCATTCGGAACCAAAACAAGGGTATACAGCCAATTACCGGTAGACCTGATCAGCACCTACTGGCATTTTGTAGACCTCTTGTGGATCTATCTGCTGATTTTCCTATTGATGATCCGATAGGAAAAAACTAAGTTTTTGAGAAAATAGTAACCTGAATACAACCAATTCTATGGCAAGTACAGCAATACCGGCGGGAACCAAATGGTGGAGCGGAGGTAAGAGTCCATTCAACGCCAGCTATGGCAAAATCATGATGTGGTACTTCCTGATGAGTGACGCCTTCACATTCGGCGCATTCCTGATCAGCTATGGTACCATTCGCTTCAGTGTGAACCACTGGCCCGACCCAAACTATGTATTTAACGCGTTCCCGTTTGCAGGGCATGCCAACCTGCCGCTCGCGTTTGTGAGCCTCATGACCTTCATCCTGATCTTCAGTTCCGTAACCATGGTACTGGCGGTGCATGAAGGCCATAAGATGAACCGAAAGGGCGTTGAGAAATATATGATCCTCACCATCCTCGGTGGCCTCGCGTTTTTGGGTTGCCAGGCATGGGAATGGACGCACCTGATCACCGGCGACCACGCGGTGCTGGTGAACGGACAAATCGAAAAATGGGGAACGACGGTAACCCGCAACCCATTCGGGCCGGAGGTACTACATAACGGACAAATGGTATCCACACCCGGGCCCATCGCTTTCGGAGGGTACTTCTTTGGTATCACCGGGTTCCACGGATTCCACGTATTCAGTGGGGTAGTGATCAATATCATCATGTACATCAAAACACGCCTGGGCCATTTCGATCAGCGCGGGCATTACGAAATGATCGAAAAAGCGGGCTTGTACTGGCACTTTGTAGACCTGGTATGGGTATTCGTTTTCCTTTGCTTCTACCTGATCTAATAGCCGAACCAAATTTCTAACAACATCAACCAACAGAGATACAAGATCATGAGTCAACATCACACGATATCACCGGAAATCAGCTTCCCTCCGCAACACGCCGAAGGAACCAAGAAGATCTGGAAAACGTTTTGGATCCTTTCCATCATCACCATCATCGAACTGGCAATTGGTTTGGCCATTTATAACATACACGAAGGCGAAAACCCGAACGCAAACCTGGTGTTGTTTTTTAAGGGCATGGTATGTATCCTGACCCTGGCAAAAGCCTATTACATTGTTGCCATCTTCATGCACCTGGGCGATGAGATCCGCAATTTTATCATGACGATCGTTGTGCCCCTGTTGCTCTTCATATGGTTCATCATCGCGTTTTTGTGGGATGGCGATAGCTGGAAAAACCTGAGGAATACCGATGCGGGAAGCCGTCCGAATATTGAAAAAGTGGCACCTGCGGCAAAACAAAAAGGCGCGAAGGACTAATTACCGTTCAGCATTTACATTATTATAAACCATCGTTTGCCTGTTGCCAACGATGGTTTTTTTTGCAAATAAAGGATACCGTGCATTATGAATAAGAGAGCGATTTATTCTTTGCTGATTGCCATCAGCCTCCCGCTGATCGGTTATATGATTGTAAAATATTACAGCCGGGATGCGGTGCAGATGCCCAAGCGCTATTTCTACGACAGTGTGCATGTCATAGACCGGAAGGGCAAAAAAACCAACGATACCATCTGGCATAAAGTGCGGGATATCCAGCTCACCAACCAAATGGGCAAGCAGGTATCGTTATACGACCTGCGGAATAAAGTGGTGGTGGTCAACTTTTTCTTCTCCCGCTGCCCCTCTATTTGTCCGGGCATGACCAGGGCCATGAAAAAGCTGCAGGACTCCTACGTCAAGAACCCCGACATTGTACATTTTTTGTCGATCAGTATCGACCCCGAACGCGACAGCGTGCCGGCCCTGCGCCGTTTTGCCGACAGGTTTAATGTGAACCACGATAACTGGTGGTTTACAACCGGCGATAAAAAAGATATATATGATTTCGCGTTTTCGGAGATGAAGGCGAGCATTGCCGATGCGGAAGTGGATACGGCCTTTATACACACGGAAAACCTGTTTTTGCTCGACAGCAACAAAATTGTACGCGGATGGTACAATGCATTTGATTCGGTGAAGCAGGCCAAACTCGCGCATGATATCCCAACCCTGATGCTGGAGAAAGACCGTACCAGCCCATCCATTTTCAGGTCCTTCATACCCTACCTGCCGGTGATTTTCCTGGGTATCGGTTTAACCATATTCATGGTCAGTTTGTTAAACAAGAATAAAAAGAAGACAAAAACCTATGCTGGCTCCAACCCTCCGTAAAAACGATAAACTTGCCCAAAGGCTTATTTACGCGGTATCGTTGATTGTGTTCATCGCGGTGATTGTATTGAGCCGCGTGAAACTTGACGTCAGCCTTCCGTTCGACGTTCATATTTTCGCCGCCATCAATGCCGGGATCAATTCCACCGTCAGCCTGCTATTGCTGGCAGGATTGTTTACGGCGATGATGAAAAAATTTGAAGCGCATAAAAAAATCATGCTCACGGCGATTGTGCTGTCTGTGTTTTTTCTGCTGAGTTATATCGCTCACCACCTGCTCGCTGGCGATACCCGCTACGGCGACCTCAACGCCGATGGCATATTAAGTGAAGCGGAAAAAGAAAGGGCGGGCAGTACGCGCATCATATATTACTTCATCCTCTTTACACATATCCCATTGGCCGGCATCATCCTGCCGTTTATCCTGTTTACAGCTTACCGGGCGTTGATCGGGGAATATGACCGCCATGTGAAGCTGACGCGGATCACCTGGCCAGTTTGGTTGTATGTAGCTGTAACCGGCGTAATTATTTATGTGATGATCAGGCCTTATTATTGACGCGGATGGATTGTTTAGATAGATAATTCTATCGCGGGATCCCAGAATTTTTCCTTGAAATTGACAACAGTATCGTTTTTCACCTCAATGCCTTCTTTACGGAGTTTTTCTTCCATTTCCGTTGGGCTGGCAAAATGCATTTTGCCCGTCAGCATGCCGTTGCGGTTGACCACCCTTTGGGCGGGCACTTTGGGTTTGGCACTGTGTGAGGCATTCATGGCCCAGCCCACCATTCGGGCGCTGAGTTTGGTGCCCAGGTAAGCAGCGATGGTTCCATAAGTGGTTACCCTTCCTTTGGGAACCTGTCGGACCACATCGAACACATCTTCAAAAAAATGGTAATCCTTAGTTCCGCTGCTTTTTTTCATGCTTCAAGGTAGCCAATAATTCGGAACGTTTGGGTTCCGGAACGGCATCATAGTTAAAAGGGCAGTGCAGGCACCCGTTGCCGCAGCAATACCCCTTTTTCAGGTGGTAGGCGGCGGTGAGTACAATGTACCCATCTTCATTGAGGTAGTAATCCTCCCCGGGTATGAGGTGGTCGGGCATGGCTGTTTTTCTTTAGCAGGAACCCTATATGACAACTGAGGACCCGGATTGTTCGGTTTCACGCAGGATTTTATACAATTCCTCGTCTTTATCGGCAATTTGCCCCGGCAGGCTGAGTTGCAGGTAATGGATGCGGTTGCTGCCCGCAATATCGAGGGATTCGTAATGGGTTTTGATATGGAGTTCGGGGGCGATGTTGGGGCGCGCGTAGATATCATCCGACTTGTCGTGCACGGTGAGTCCATACATGTCGGCCACCAGGAGGCTGAACCTGTATAAATCAGGGGAATCGGTTTTGAGGTGGATGCACCCGCCGGGAGCCAGGATGGATTTATATAGCCTGAGGAAACGCGGATGGGTGAGCCGTTTTTTGGCTTTTGAAGTGCGGAGCTGGGGATCGGGGAAGGTGATCCAGATATCGTTGACCTCGCCGGGCGCGAAGTATTGGCCCAGCATTTCGATTTGGGTACGCAGGAAGGCGGCATTGGAAAGACCGGCATCCATCGTTTTTTTAGCGCCGATATACATCCTGTTTCCTTTTACGTCAACGCCGATGAAGTTTTTATCAGGGTATAAACCGGCCATACCCACGGTATATTCACCGCGGCCGCAGGCCAGTTCGAGTACGATGGGATGGTTGTTTTTGAAGAAAGCATGCCATTGCCCGGCCATGTTTTCGGGGTATTCAAATACATGAGGAAATGCCTTGATCTGCGCGAAACGGATGAGTTTTTTCTGGCCCATGGGGCAAAGGTAAATGAAGAATTTTTTAGAGTTAAGTGGAACAAAAACAAAAAAGCCCCTGCAAACGAATTGCAAGGGCCAAGTCAGAAAAACCATGCTGTAGGGGTCCCGATCGAATCGGGACACGAGGCCAATTGCTATTGCAAAAAATGGTAAAAGTACCAGTAGCCCCATAAAAAAAGCCCCTGCAAACCAATTGCAAGGGCCAAGTCAGAAAAACCATGCTGTAGGGGTCCCGATCGAATCGGGACACGAGGCTAGTTGCTATTGCAAAAAATGGTAAGAGAATCGAGCCTCAACCTACAGGGAGCGCACAAAAAAGCCCCTGCAAACCAATTGCAAGGGCCAAGTCAGAAAA
>DDTB01000035.1 GCA_002343985.1 Chitinophagaceae bacterium UBA2375
CAAGTTAACAGGGCAAACATGAAACAAATCACCAAAAGCATATTCATTTCCGCCATCCTGGCCGGGATTGCGTTGGTGACTTTTGCCGACAGGGGTATCCGTAAAAAAGCGAAAGCCCGCGTTACCCTCAATGTTCCCAATAATAATTTCCGCCAGCAGATTTTTAATATCAACAGCGGTTTAAGGTATAAAGGCAGCCTGATTGTACGCAATACGCCTGATCAATCTTACCTGTCAACCAATACACTGGTCACTTACCAAAAAGGCAATACCGTGTACATCCTTCCCTACAAACAAAAAGTATTGGTTCCCGAAATGGCCCAGGGTTATACAGGGATGAAGCTGATCATAAAGCCCCGCTAATCGAATATAACCGCGATTACATATTTTGAACGTCCAGCCGGGCGTTTTTTTATTACCCTCTCTTCAGTTGCAGGTTCTCTTCATAAGTCATCACGCGGTACCCGGATGTCGGGATGTCAAATCTTGATACGGGCACAGGTTCGTACGATATGTTTGAGAGCGTATATGTAAACTTGCTTTTACCAGCTTCCAATTCATATTGAACGGGTATCCCTCTCAGTTTACCAAACGCGTTGGCATATGTGTTATTGGTTAAACTGATATCGGGCATATAACATACGGATACCTGCCTGCCATCATTGGTTTTACCATTGGCCCTTGAACAAGTAAAATCACCAATTTTCTCCCCGGGTTTGGCTTCGCCAAAAACCATATTATGCATCAACTGGTTTTTCTGTTCCCAATTATCGCGTGTCATCGTGATCATCAGCTTCTGGCCACTGTATTCCTTTAAAACAACGCCTTTACCGGATTTATGGTCAAATATGGTGGTTTCCGTACCCAGGTTGCTCACCATGTCTGTACGGCTCAGGTTCCCTTTTACAAAAACAGTCAGGCTGGCATCCTTCATGAGTGCCGAAGACTGCCCTTCGACCCCAATCCGGTATGTAAGTGCCGCTTCCTGAACGGTTCTTTGTGCCCAAAGAGAAACCGGAAGCAAAAAGGCTGCAACGGCAATGACCAGAAATCTTTTCATAAGCCTGTTTTACCTTGTAAAGATATATCAATTCAGAGGGCTGTATACAGAATGAAATCATAAAAAAAGCCTGTCCGGTTAATGGACAGGCCTATTGTTAACGATTCCTTAAGTTATTTGCCGGTTTTCTTTTTCATCTCCTGCATTTTGCGTTGCGTTTCCTGCATCGCTTCAATGCGTTCCTGCATTTTAGATTTTTTCACCGGCCTTTTCCGGTATTCATCCATCTTCGCCAGGATTTTGTCGTGGTCGATGATATAGGTTTGAATAACAAATTGCAGGATCAGGGTGATCACGTTTGACACGGTATAATACCATGTCAGAGCCGAAGGCAGGTTATTGAATACGCCCAACAGGATGACCGGGAAAATGTAGGGCATGTATTTCATCAGCGGGTTGCTGTTATCCTGCATGTTGCTCATGCTGTATATCGAAATCAACAAGCTGGTACCCGTTGCCGTTAGTGTGAATAAACTAACATGATCTCCGTAAAATGGTATTTTGAATGGAAGGTGCGCGATGGAATCATAAGCAGCCAGGTCGGTTGCCCAGAGGAAGCTTTTATCCCTAAGGTCAATATTTGCCTGGAAGAAGAAGTAGAGCGACATGAAGATGGGTATCTGCAAAAGCGCGGGGATACAACCTCCCAGCGGGTTTACGCCGGCGCTCCTCCATAGTTTCATTTGCTCGAGGCCGAAAGCCTGCTGGTCATCCTTATACTTTTCCTTTAAAGCGTCCACTTCGGGTTTCAGCACTTTCATCTTGGCGCCGCTGAGATAACTTTTATACAAAATAGGAGAAGTGATAAGCCGGATGAAGAGGGTCAGCAGCAATACCACGATACCCATGCTGGCAACATGCTGCCTGAGGAAATCGAATACCGGCAAGAGGAAATACCGGTTGATATATTTCACAAAAGCGAAAATCCCGTTACCGTAAGGAACGATATTTTCCATTTGATTTTGATATGTCTTCAGGATATTGTAATCACTCGGGCCATAATAGAACTGCATCGGCACAACGGCATTGGTACCTTCTACAGCCAGCTTTGCCTGCGTATTGGCATGCAATAAATAGCTCAGGCTGGTATCAGAAGGTACGGTCCAGCTTGTACTGGCAGAACGGAATTTCTTTTTCGCGATCAGGGTATTGGCAAAAAACTGTTGCTTGATGCTGATCCAGTCTGTGGATTTACTGAATGTTTTTTCATCACCTGTTCCAACATATTCAAAGTCGAACTCACCATCTGTTACATAACCGATATGGCTTTGGGTGATTTCATAACTATGGCTTTGTTCGTTCTGCAGTGCTTCCGTATTCCATACCAGGCTGAGTTGCTGCTGCGTAAAGAGTTGATCAGCGCCATTGAATTGCAGATTCAGGTCAATCATGTAATCATTAGGGCGGATGCGGTATTCGTGAAGCAATGATTTACCGGCTGAATCCGTGGCACGGAACCTGATGATTTTATTTTTATCCTTATCCTCCTCTACCGGTGAACCCGTAAAAATGATATCGCCGCTTTCGGCCGTTCGGTTATTTCCGGCATTGAATGCATAGGAAAACCGGTTATATTTTCCATCAAACAAAATCACCGGTTTACCATCGGCCCTCCTGAATTTTTTCAGTTCAACCCTTCTTGGCTGTCCGCCCCTGGTAGAAAAATCAATCCTCATCACATCGTTTTCTACTTTCAGCATTTCTTCCTGTGCAGTTGGCGCCGTGAATGCCTGAACAGGGCTTTGTGCCTGGCGGATGGAGTCGCGCTTGAGCGAATCCAACCTGGCGATCGCCGGGTCTATCTTTGGTTTGGTGGCCGCGATAGAGTCCTCGACGCGCTTTTTTTCCGCTTCGAGTGCCAGCCGGCTTTTACTATTAATGTAAAACATTCCAAAGAGGAGCAGGCCGATCAGAACAAAGCCAATCACCGTATTTCTATCCATTCCCATGTGTAATCAATTATTGAAGGAGTGCAAATGTAAACCAAATTATGCGGCTGTGGCCACCATTAATCATAAGTCAGCCTATAAAAAAAGGTTGCCGCGAATACCGTGGCAACCTGGTTATATTAAATAGCGTCAATTATTTTTTGGCGGCAGCGGCTGGAGCGGCTTTAGCAGCGCCTTTTGGAGCAGCAGCGGCAGCTGCAGCTTCTTCCTGCTTCAACTGGCGGGTCATGGTAACTGAAGCGATGGGGATCCTCGGTGAGTTCAGGATTTCCATATTTTCAGCAATAATATTTTCCACGCGCAGGTTACCGTTCAGTTCGAGGTTGCTCAGGTCAACATCGATATGCTCTTTCAGGTATTTTGGCAGGGTTTTTACTTTGATGGCTTTCATCTTCGTTACCAGTTTACCACCAGCTTTAACGCCAACAGGCGTGCCAACATAGTTCAATGGCAAAGTGGCGATTACTTTTTTATCTTCCACCAGTTCCAGGAAGTCAACGTGGGTGAGCTCGTCCGTAACTTTATCAAACTGAAGGTCTTTCAGGATGCAACGGTAAGCATTTCCGTTTATCTGAACATTCGCCAGCATGAACTCGGATGTGTACACGATGTTTTTAAATGATGTTGCCGGCGCAGCAAAATTGATTTCAGTTTTACCACCATAAATTACAGCTGGCACCATACCCTGAGAGCGAAGTTGGCGGGTGGCTTTTTTTCCGCTTTCGGTCCTCAGTTGTCCTTCGATTGTAATTGCTTTCATGATTAATTTTTTAATGAGGCGCAAAGGTAGTGAAAAAATCAATGCGGGGCAATAAAAAACGGTGGATGAACGAATGGTATGGAAAACGGGTTGATGGCACGCAAGTATCTTATTGTCAATAAGTTACTATGAGCAACTGTATATACCTGCTACCCGCTACAACTATGACTACTACTATGGCTTCCTATTTGCCTGATTTAATGCGGCCCTTGATAAAAAGGCTGTTGATGCTTTTATTTTCGTAAGCGTTCCTGATGGCAACGGCGAACAATTCATCGGCTGACACTACTTTAATTTTCTTTGAAAGCGGCTTTACGGGAATGGTATCGCTGACCACCAGTTCCTCGAGTACGCTGTTTTCTATATTTTCGTATGCGTTACCGCTTAAAACGGGATGCGTACACATGGCCCTTACGCTTCTTGCACCTTTTTCCATCATAAGGCCGGCGCTTTTTGCCAGTGTCCCTCCTGTATCGCAGATATCATCAATCAACACAATATCCCGGTCTGTTACATCCCCGATCACCACCATACTGGCGATTTCATTGGCCCTTTTGCGGTGTTTGTCACAAATCACCATTTCACATTCAAAGAAGGATGCCACTTCCCGGATGCGGTTGGCAGACCCTACGTCGGGTGCTGCAAATGTGAGGTTTTTGAGGTTCAGGCTTTCGATATAAGGGATAAAAATGGCGGAAGAGTCGAGGTGGTCAACCGGTATATCAAAATAACCCTGTATCTGCGGTGCATGTAAATCCATGGTAACGACCCTGTCGGCCCCGGCTGCCGTAAGCATATTGGCCACCAGTTTAGAGCCAATGGCAACCCTGGGTTTATCTTTCCGGTCCTGCCTGGCATAACCGTAATAAGGTATCACGGCAATGACTTTGTAAGCGGATGCCCTTTTGGCGGCATCAATCATGAGGAGCAATTCCATCAGGTTTTCGGTGGGCGCGAATGTGCTTTGTATGAGGAATACAAAACGCCCCCTGATGCTTTCCATAAACTCAACCCCTATTTCTCCATCACTGAAGCGGCTGACCTTGACTTTACCGAGTGGTTCGCCGAATTTCTTGGCGATTTTCTCGGCCAAGTATTGCGACCCTGTACCGGAGAAGATTTTGGCATTGGATTCCATGGGATGAAGTTATAAAGGATTGAAGAAACTGATCGGGAAAAAAACGGCGAATTCGTGATTTTGTCATCGGATTCGTGCGCGAAAATACAGTTAGTTTCAAACATTTAATAAGTAACTGATGGAAAAATTAGAAAAGAGCGGCGGGTCCATTAAAAACTGGCTGGCTGATGACAGGCCAAGGGAAAAATTGATCGGTAAAGGTGTACAGGCATTAAGCAATACGGAATTGCTGGCCATCCTGATCAATCACGGGCAAAGAGACCGGTCGGCTTTGGATATCGCCAAAGATTTATTGCTCAGGGTGGATGGGAACCTTGACGAACTGGGAAAGATGGGACTTCCTGAGATCCGAGCTATAAAAGGAGTGGGAAATGTAAAAGCGGTAGCGATACTGGCCGCGCTTGAGTTGGGCCGAAGAAGATACGGCGCCGCCAAACTCCCCAGGATTTCCGTTAGAAGCAGCCGTGATATTGCTGAATACCTGAAAATATCCCTGAAAGACCACCCTTATGAAGTGTTCGCGGTTGTTTACCTGAACCAGGCCAATAAAGTAAACAGGTTGGAACTTGTCAGCCAGGGCGGTATTACAGGAACCGTTGCCGACCCTAGGGTCATCTTGCGCAAAGCATTGGAAGAGAAAGCCACATCCATTGTACTTTGCCATAACCATCCCTCAGGCAACCTGCATCCAAGCCAGGCCGATAAAGAGATTACGCAAAAAATCAAACAGGCTGCCGCTTTTATGGACATCCGTGTACTGGACCATATCATCGTTAGCGATGAAGGTTATTATAGCTTCGCGGATGAAGGATTGTTATGATGTTTGTATCAGGGAGATTGATCAACATGCTTGAATCCATCCTAGGCCTGTGCGGGTGGCCCACCAAAAGTAAATGGCAGTTCAACTGATTCCAGGTCCTGGATGCTGCCATTCACCGCTTCAAATTTTTTCACATTATCAATCATCGCTTTCATAAACCTTTTGGCATGAAATGGCGTAAGGATGATGCGGTTCTTAACCCTGCTCTTGGGTGTACCCGGCATTACATTTACAAAATCGATCACAAACTCAGCGTGGCTATGTGTGATGATGGCCAGGTTGGCATAAGAACCTTCGGCAACTTCCTCACTGATTTCGATATTTAACTGGTTGGGTTGGGATTGTTGCTGGTCAGACATGTACTGCTTATTTACTGTTTAACAATGCGAATATTTCTTTCAATGCAAATTCCGTATTCTTTTCGAAATCATCACCGGATGTGATCGCAGAAATATCTGCAACGGAAGAAAATTCAGATTTTAAATTCTTTGCACTGATCTTAAGTTTTTTGATTCCCGGCTTTTGTACATCAAAATAATAGTAATCAACGATTAAATCGAATTGCCTCAATTCACTTTGTACGTAATTGGTGGAAACATAACCCATCGTTGAAGAGTATGCCTTAAGCAGTGAAAAGCGTTTGCCGTTATATACTTCCTGCATGAATAACTTTTTAGATTTATCAACCTGGGAGGCATTGATAAAACTTAATACTTCAGGAGTGCCATTTTTATCTTTAATGATCAATTTAAAAGAATCCACATCCTGCAATGACATCATTAAAGGCTTAGTTGCTCCCGATTGCACCACTTCTACCTGCTGGTTATAAGTATTATAGCTGATATCCGCATTTTCGGCTTTCTCTGCCGGAGTATAAACATTTCCTTTAAAGGAATTCCCATATAAATACGGTGTGCCAATGACTTTAAAATTTCCGATTTGTTTATAGCTGCCTTCCCCGCTTTTTTCCAATAAAATTCTTTGATAAGATATAGCAGGATCCACATAACTGAGGGCCTGGGCGGATAATTGCGATTGCATGCCTAAAAGGCCTGCCATCAACATACAAAATACATACTTCATGGGATGATTATTTATGTAAACTTACAGTATTAAAACGAAAAGGGTTGCCATCGATGGCAACCCTTTTCATAAATTTCACACTTCGATTAGCGTGGACGAACAAACGTCAGGGTATCGAAGAATGCACGCAACGGGTTGTTGTTATAGTTCCAGTTAACGTAGATAGTTTTTGTTGTAGCGTCGTAGCGGCTAACACCTACACCGGCGCCAGTCAGCATGGTGATTGGAGGACCACCTGCACCAACACCGTAAACATCAGTTACCAGGTCGGTAGCCGGATCGAACACAACCACAGGCTGAACGGCAGTACCGTACCAGCTCAATGAGTTGTTAGGACCAACACCAATTGGGTGACCGTATGTACCTACGTCAGGCCAGTAGAAAATGTCTGAAGTTGGGCCGTATGTTTCCATGTGCATTTCCACTTCATAAGGGAATGTGTAAGGAACACGGTTGTGGTAACCACGCAGGTCGTAGATACCATCCCAACGGTTCTTCAGGTTGATGGCAATCAACAGGCGGTTTTGGTTAGATGACAATACATAACCGGCGTCAGCAGAAGCGATTTTAATACCAATACCATACGTTTCGTTTGAGCTAAACGCTGCAGTTGTTGGAACGCTGATAGGAATATTTACCTGGCGTGAGCCTGCAGGAATGGTAAATGTAGTGCTTGGAATGCTGAAATCAACGCCTTCAACCATGTTGATAATGTTCGTACCGTTTTCGGTATTGTAATTAGAAACGATGGTTGGGTCGATGGCAACAGTTACTGATACGTCACGTGAAGGAACAGCGCCCATCAGCATGATCACAGCCTGGTTGTTGATGGTTTGCGGATCGGCAGTCAACTCGAGGCCCAGGCCAACACGGAACTGAACACCTTTGTGGAAACCGATACCTGCTGGTGAATTATTGGCATCATTGATACCATATTCATTATCCTCATATCCTTTGTCTTTCAGACAGCCTGTAGCTACTACCATCGTAGCGCCCAGCAGGAGTGATAAGAATTTTACTTTTTTCATATTTTGTTTCGTTTATACTTTGATTAATTGAGGTCCCAGAAAATCCTGTTGTTGAATGCACTAATTGTACCTTCAGCACCTACATTAGCTGGGTTGTACAGGTATTCAGCCTGAGGATAGAGCAAACGTATTGGCAATTGCTGGTTTGCAGGAACTGCAGGCTGGATAGAGATGGCAGGGCCAGGGGCGTAACCAACAGACTCACCATAAGTGAAAGTCTTTTTGGTAGCTGACATTTCTACACGGCGGAAGTCAGTCCATACCTCATAAGGAGCAATGGCATTCAAAGCAAACCATTTCTGAGAAATGATGGTGAACAAACCACCTGGGGCACCGTCGAAACGTGAAGCGGCATCATAGTCAACGTCAGAGTAAGTGGCGTTGAAAGCGATGTAGTTGTCGGCTGCGGCAGCAGACAAACCAAGCATCACGAATGAAGAACGGATACCGTTAGCCAGGGTTGCTTTCGCGTCACCAGACATGAAACCACGGTGCATTGCTTCAGCTTGCAGGAAGTAACCTTCAGCAGCACTCATGATCCAGGCTGGAGCAGTGATACCACGAGTTACACCAGGACCGATACCGGCAAGAGTAGCAGCGGCATTAGCATTATCAGAAGGTGCACCATATTCTACACCACGCAGACCCTGAGAACCTGCCACATAGAAACGGTTGATACGGGCGTCACCATCATAATCGTAGTATTCAATACCCCACTTGTTGGCTTTGTAGTACACAGAGTTAGCGGTAGCAGTACCAGCTTCGTCCTGTACATAAGAGCTATAGAATGGGTTGCGCTTGTCAGCAGCATATCCTGGCTGTACTTCAGCGTTGAAATCGAGGTATCCGCTGCCTTCAGCTTCGATGGCAGCAATTTCACCGGCGATATCAAAGCCTGGAACAACTGAACCTGGTGTACCCAAGGTACCAGAAGGGTTAGCTTCTACGCCACCGTTCATCAGGTGAACAAGCAGGCGGAGTTTCAGCGTGTTACCAAACTTAGCCCAGAGTTCCTGTTGTGTGTAAGGAGTGTTGTTGTAAGCTGCGCTTAATTCACCAAACATTACGTCATCAGTCAGGATACTCTTATTTGGACCGATATCAGAAACGTTTGCATTCTTAATCAAAGCGATACCAGTGTCGATCTGCCTGAGCAGGTCTTTGTAGATATCAGCTCCTTTATCATACGCTGGCGTTACGTTAGCACCACCTTTCAATGCCTGGCTATATGGAACATTGTTATAAATGTCCACCAGGATACCAAAATTGTGTGCCTTCATAATACGGGCGATACCGGCATAGAAATCGGCACCCGCTTTCTCCGCAGAAATCCGCATTACCTCGTAGTCGAAGTTATTGTCGAATACTGCAGTCCAGATCTGAGCCTGGAAGTTCGTGGTTAACTGGTAAGTTTCCTCCTGTGTATTAGGAGCATACGTACCTGAACGAGCCCAATAGCTCATGTAGTTTTGCAACCAACCCCAGTTACGGGTAACGAAACGGGCGGTTTGGTTTTGCGCCGAAGGAAGGATCAGGTTGTACACAATGGTACTGTCCGTCACATCATTCGGGTTTTTGTTGATGTTAAATGCCTCTTTTTTACAACTCGCTGCTCCAACAACCAGTAATATGGCTATGGAAAGTTGTTGTGTTATCTTTTTCATGTTCATATTGATCTAGTTGTTTAATTAAAAGGTTAAGGTCACGTTAGCACCGAAGATCCTTGTTGGAGGATTGTTGTCGCGAGTATTAACACCTTGAGCGTTACCCAATGTGTTTGAGAACTCAGGATCAGTCCACTGATTGGTTGCAGGCAACCAAGTGAACAGGTTCCTACCGGTGAATGTAACTGAAGCACCCTTGATACCTTTCTTACCGAACATGTCAGCAGGGAAAGTGTAAGTCAGGGCAACTTCCCTCAACTTCCAGAAAGCACCGCTTGTCAGGTAGTTTGAGTTGATGTTGGTGTTGAATGCACCTTGTGACCAGAAACCGTAACCACCGCTCTGAGTATACACGCTTGTGTTAGGCTCATATACTTTAGGAGATGTCTCGATAACTGAATTCGGGAAGATAAATGGTTGACGGTCGTTAGATCCTGAACGATAAGAGATACCAGAGAAGTCCATATCAGGTCCGATACCGTGGTAGATTTGGTTACCGCTGCGATAGTCAGCAACAGCGCTCAGGGTTAAACCTTTGTAAGATACATTCAGGTTCAGACCGAGGATGTGCTTAGGCAGTGTTTGACCAAAGATCTTAGCTACCGGATCCAGTGAAGGCATACCAGTTTGACCGTTAACAATCACACGGCCCAGTGAATCGCGCAGGTAGTCAGTCAGCTTAAAGGTGTAAGCAGGATATCCAACGATAGCGAAGTTACCGTTACCGATACCGAGTTCATCCACACCATCAATCAGGCCATTAACCTTATTGTCCTGGAAGGTATAGTTTACTTTGAAGTCAACATTGAAATCACCCAGTTTCACCAGCGGGGTCAACTTCAAATCCAATTCGAAACCTTTGTTGGTGAAATCGGCAGCGTTCAAGAGAGCGCTTGGGAAACCAGTTGAAGAAGAATAAGCAACAGTGATCACCTGGTTGGTATTCTTTTGCTGATAAACAGTTGCTTCGAGGTTAATCCTGTTTTTCAACAAACCGATTTCGATACCCGCTTCTGTGTTCTGAACGAATTCAGGTTCGTAGCTTGTACGACGCAGTGTGTTGTTTGCTGAGAAACCGAGGAGGTTACCATAAGGGAAACCACCAACCTGAGAATATGTGTTCTCCAGGCTATATGCACCAAGGTTTACGTTACCGGTTTTAGAAACCGCACCACGCAATTTCAGGTAAGACAATGTATTGCTGTTCTTCAGGCTGCTGATGGCTTCAGAAAGTACTACTGAAGCACTTAAGCCAGGATAGAAGAAGCTGATATCATTGTAGTTGTAGTTGTAAGGATTGGCCAGGCGGCTATCGATATCATTACTACCGGTAAATTCAAGGAATGCCCAGTTGTTATATCCAACTGAAACTTTACCGAAGAAACGCTGCAACCTTGTTTTTGTATTTGATTCAACAGCAGTTGGTTCGCCGCGGCGTACGCTTGTGTTGAATACAGATGGGATACCGAGGTTGTTGCTACCTGTTGTTTGACCTTTTGAATTGATTTCGCGGAATGACTGACCCAATAAGGCGTCAAAACGGAATTTACCAACTTCTTTACGGAATGTTGCAAAAAGTTCTGAGTTCAAACGGCTGCTCCAACCTGTGTTATCAAATACAGCTGAAGGAATGTCGCCATCCTGTGCTGAAGATTTACCGCTGTTCTTAGCAAACAGGCTGTAATTAAGCGCACCCTGAGTTGCTTTGTATGAAGAACCAGAATATGTAGCACCCAAACGGTAAGTAACATTCATCCATGAAGCAATCTTCCAGTTGAATTCCAAGCTACCAACGATATCGTCAGTACGGCCCCTTTGACGGAAGTTGTCAACAGCCCAGTAAGGGTTGTAGTAGTAATCGTTATAGAATCCATCAGGGCTGCTGAAGAAATCATTCTGCCAGTTTTTGTACTTCGTGATGGGGATATGCATTGGCGTGTTGATCAGGTTCCAGTAAGGGCTGTAGTCACGGCCGTTACCGAATGAAGAACCCGCGTTTACATTATAGTTACCCTGTGTGTACTGAACGTTGAAGTTCGCACGGATATTCTTGTTGAATTCTTTTTGTGAACTCAGGTGAACTGAAATCCTTTTGTTTACATCCTTTGGCATAACACCCTTGATGTCAACATTCTGGAAACTCATGTAGAAGTCACCGGCAGCGAAAGAGAGGTCGGTTTGGTTGGTGATACCGGTATTCCAGAACCTTTTCTTTTCGTTAGGTTGAGCGTAGTAAGGAACCCACTCCTGGATACCACCGGGACCGTCGCGGCCAATCAGAGAGAACAGTTTGCCATCAACGATGCGGAAATGGTCTGGGTCAGTAGTAGCCAGAGACAGGTCACCGAACCTTGGACCATAACCCTGGTTTTCGATTGGGTCATATACGCCATTATAGAATTGATCTTCAGAAGAACCTGAACCGAACTGAGACTGGAAGCGAGGCATGAAAGCAACGCGCTCCAATTGAGTAGTGTGGCTCAATGTTACAGTTGGGTTGCTCTTAGAACCTTTCTTAGTAGTGATCAGGATCGCACCGTTCACACCATCAGGACCGTAAACAGCAGTAGCTGAAGAAGATTTCAGGATGGTTACGTCAGCGATGTCGTTCGGGTTGATGGTTGAAATGAGACCCAATGAAATGGGCACACCATCCAAAATCAACATTGGCTGGTTGTTACCAGTCAGTGAACGGATACCACGGAGGGTGATACGTGTGTCGGCAAATACACCGTTGTTAACTGTCTGAATGTTCAAACCGGAAACCTTACCGGTCAAACCATTCGCCAGGTTAACTACTTTAGCCTGGGTCAGTTCCGGAGCCTTTACTTTGGCTGTAGAATAACCCAGTTCCTTTGCCTGGCGCTGTACACCAAGGGCGGTAACTACCACGGCAGCCAGTTCAGTTGTACCCTGCTTCAGGGTTACTGATACGTTACTTCCGGTAGCGTTAACAGTTTGGGTTTCATACCCTACGCCTGATACAACCAGGGCAGCGGCTGATTGCTTTACCCGAATGCTGAAATTACCGTTTTCATCGGTAGTAGTAGCATTTGTGGTTCCGCTCTCCGTAACTGTCACAAACTTTGCAGGGTTGCCCTGCGCATCTCGTACCTGACCAGAGATGGTTTTGGTCTGGCCATATGCTAATATCCCACTGAATATCAGCATGAGGAACATCGTGAAAAATCTTCTCATGTGCGGTTATTATTAGTTTAATGAATTGTAAAAATAGGGATGAATGATATTTAAGCCAAAAAATTGTTAATTAACCTTTAACCATTACCCTATCCTTCATTAATGACACAGACATAACCGCAACTGCTGCACCCCTGCAAAAAAAAGTTAAAAACCCAACGCAAATTGCAGCTTACATTCAGTCCTGGCGCACCCTTCAATGGTTTCAGTACCGGAGCCTAAATATTCTATCCCATGATAATTTACCCTGGATAACCGTAACCAAAAGCGAAATTTTTTATTTATATTGTAATTTAATAATATATATACTTTTTGGCCTTTCCCCTGGAAAACCGCCATTCCCTGGCTGTACAACACATCATTTTCATATGCATATAACCTTGAATCATAAGAATCCGTATCAAAAAATGTGTACCTGAAGCGTAAAGAATAATTTTTGAATCCCGGTTTAAATTGGAGATCGGTATATAACAAAAAGCCATTGGAAGCTGAAGCGCCGCCTTTATCATAAAAATGCAGGTCGGCCCTGATATTCAACAATATAGGCTTGACAGGGCTATGTTCTATATGCAAACGGCCCTGCCATCGCTTGATTTGCCTGGCCCAATGTGTAGCCTCATCCTGCATATCCTGGTTCAGCGCTTTCTCTTCCATACGGATGCGCATGCTAATGCCCGACTGCCGATTAGGCTGGTAACGTAGCTGCAGGCTATAATCCTTGCCTGCAGAAGGTTTGTCTATCCGGTATGCCAACCAGGGGAATTTGTAATGGTCAGCATACATAGCAAACGACCATCCGGTTTTCATGCGCTGGATAAACCCAATATACAAGCCCGACTCATTGCCCGTGCCCGACCGCTCTGAAAATGCCTGTCCATAAGCCGATTGAAATGCAGCCGGCATATTCCGGTATAAGATGCTCATATCCAAATCCCTCGACAAACTGGCCAGCAAGCCTCCGACCGTTGCCCATGAATAGGGCCTTTGCACAGCGGTTTCGCCGAATGCATGCAGGTTCCGGTAAGTATAACTAAAATCAACACTCACCCACATCATGCGGGATTGTGGACGGTTAAAATATTGATATGGCGTTTCAGATTGCTTTGCCTGGTTACCCAGTTTACGGTACAAAACATTCAACCCAATGTGTGAATTGTTGAATGCCTTTGTGATTTGTCCCCCGAAAAATGTTTCCGGTAATACCGAACGTCCTTCCCGCTCAGACTTCGTCCGATGCAAACCTGATTCCCTGATGGAACTGAATACCACCTGATTAACGGCATTCACCGTATCCTGTGCAAGGCTGCCATCCAGGCGACGAACCGAGCCAAACAATGTAGCCGACCATTTCCCGGCTGCAACAGACATCCCCACACCCCGAAAAAACCTGCTCTCCCCTGCGGAGGTATATGGCCGTATCACTGGTGATTGTCGTTTGACATGGATAATATCCGCCGATTTCCTAAAAGCAAGCCCCTGCCACTGGATCAACCCCTGCCCCATGTTCACTGAATAATCGCCAATGGCCAATTGCCTGATCTTACCCAGATTCCTGATAAAAAGATGCGCAGACAGGAAATCAAACCCCATTGGTTGGTCTTTTCCAAAAAATGCTTCACCTGCATCCTTCTCCGCCGTAAAGCCATACTGCAGGAGTTGCTGATACTGGTACCTGAATCGAACAAATGCCTTATGGGGCGAACCTGCATAATCACCGGAACCTGTGGAATCCTTTACATAGCCAGCAGATTTTTCAAGTATTTGCGATATCCTAAAAACAACATGGTACTCACCATTTCTGATACGATTTTTTATTTGGCGTGGGACTTTGCTTTCCTGCGAAATCCCGACAAAAGGCTTTACCATTCGGATCAGGTTGACATCCCAACCGGGGATTGCCTGCAATTCATGCAGGTGCAGCAAGGGCCCGAATAATGCGCGGTGCGATAGCAATGAACGGATTTGATAAGGATTGATCATTTGTAATTCAGCGAGTTCATCCGCACCTGCCACATTCAGGTTCAAGGGATGTTTTAAAAACCGCTCGCGGACCTGCTGCCAGTCATCAAAGTTTTGCTCCGCATCCACATCCTGTTCGGCAAGCGCTTCAGCCTGTTGTTCAGATGATACCTGGTCAGGCGTGGAAACCTGCGCCAACACAAAACCATTCATCAATAGAAAACAAATCATGAACATGGCCCTCATGGCTGATTCTTTTTAAATGAATACTGCAAGGCCAGTCCTGGCGTATATCCCAGTAAAGGATGCTTACTACCGGAAACGAATAGACGATATTTAGACCAGCTCAACGCTACACCGGCAAAAAAGCTTCCGGTATCGCTGGTAAACCCTATTGAAGCCATGAGCCGGTCTGCAAAACGGTAGCGGGCTTCGGCGGCCATCTGCACAGGCTTGCCTGACTCATGCCTGACCCATGCAGCCAGCATGGTTTGCGGATTGGCGCTAAAGCCGGTACCAAAAGTGTAAATGGCAGATTGGGGATTCGTTTTGTCTTGTGTGGATTGTGTCGAAACCAGGTGTTGAACATCCAGGCCCATTGACCAGTTTTCAGCCGGACGCATCAACAGTGATAAATCCGCACTTAAAAGCCGGGATGGCATATATCCCGCGGCTCGTTCATTGACCAGGTTCACTTGAAGGCCAAGGGCCATTCCTGCTGTAAGCTTTTTTGCATAAGCAAGATTAACCGCATACGCAGACCAGTTCCCTCCGCCCTGAAACCGGCATTGCAATCCTGCTGCACCCCATGTACGGGGAATAGCAAGCGCGAATCCGTAATTACTGAGTTCCGCAAGCATAAACCTCCGCTCCATCATAATGCCGGCGGAAGTTTCCTGCATAAACACAAGGGCCGCTTTATTGGCCGTAAATGAAAATATATCAGTGAAGGCCGGAACATACGCGCCTGCAGACAAAGCGGGCATCGACAACCATTTCCCATCCGCCTGGGCTTTTACCATCAACCCATTAGCACATACATAAGCAGTTAGTAACCAAAATAAAAATAGATTCCTCCACCTCATACCAATCCCTCCTTTTTCCGCAAACTACATTGCCCAAGACCCAAAATTCACTTTATGAATATTCTTACCCATTTGTAAACTTTCTTCAGAAAGCGCTTCCATTGAATTAATTTTGCGGCATGCAATTATTAGATGGTAAAATCGCCGCCCAATCTGTTAAAGACCGGCTAACCGAAGAAGTGAAAAAATTAGTTTCCAGGGGCCTCAGGCCTCCCCATCTGGCCGCTATCCTGGTTGGCCAAAATGGCGCCAGCGAAACCTATGTTGCCAGCAAAATCCGGAACTGCGCGGAAACCGGTTTCAGGAGCAGCCTGGTGCGCATGGACGAAAACGTATCTGAAGAAGCGCTGAAAGCGGAAATAGCAAGGTTAAACCAGGATGATTCCGTGGATGGTATCCTCGTACAGTTGCCATTACCCAAACAGATCAGGGAAGATAATATCATCCAACTGATAGACCCGGATAAAGATGTGGATGGTTTTCATCCCATGAATACCGGTCGGATGGTGCAGGGTTTGCCTTCTTACATACCGGCAACGCCTTATGGCATCATGATGCTGCTGGAACATTACAAGATCGATACGCAGGGCAAACATGCCGTTGTGATCGGGCGCAGCAATATCGTGGGCAGGCCGATCAGTGTTTTATTAAACCAGGATGGCCCAAGGGGCAATTGCACCGTAACTGTTTGCCACAGCCGCACCCGAAACCTCGCGGAGATTTGCCGGCAGGCTGATATCATTGTCGCCGCGCTCGGAAAACCCCGTTTCCTGAAAGCAGATATGGTAAAAGAAGGCTCCGTCGTTATTGATGTGGGCATCACCAGGGTACCCGACACTACAAAAAAAACGGGATTCGCGATACAGGGAGATGTGGACTTTGCTGAAGTTTCATCCAAATGCAGTTACATTACGCCTGTTCCGGGCGGTGTTGGGTTAATGACTATTGCGGCCCTGCTGCAAAATACATATCACGCTTACAGCAGGAGGAATAATACCTGATTTTCGGTTATTCGTAACGGTTATATATAAACGCAAATAAATGACAGTCCAGGAAACGATCACAGGCAGTTTACCCGTCATGGAGCATTTCTACACCTTACAGGGCGAAGGGTTCCACCAGGGAAGGGCCGCCTATTTTATAAGGCTAGGAGGATGCGATGTAGGTTGCGTATGGTGCGACGTGAAAGAAAGCTGGGATACAAACGCGCACCCACGTGTACGTATAGACGAAATTTTGCAATTCATACTTTCCGGCACACAATTATATGTACAGGATAATCATTCAAAAACAAAACCTTTCGTAGTGGTAACAGGAGGCGAGCCCCTGATGCACAATCTCGACGAACTAACCGCCGCCATCCGCACAGCAGGCTACCCCGCACACATAGAAACATCTGGCGCGCATCCATTGAGTGGCCGCTGGGACTGGATTTGCGTTTCGCCGAAAAAATTCAAAGCACCGCTGGATGAAGTATTGGCTCACGCCGACGAACTGAAAGTGGTGATTTACCACCCTTCGGATTTTGAATGGGCGGAGAAGCACGCGCAAAAAGTAAAGCCGGGCTGTTTGCTGTACCTGCAACCGGAATGGGACAGGTCCGAAAAAATGACCGGGCTTATTGTAGATTACATCAAGGACCACCCTGAATGGCGGCTATCATTGCAGATCCATAAATACATCCATGTTCCTTAACCGGATATTTAACAGTCTGAATACGGGCATTACCGGCAAAATATATACCTTCATGCCAACCCAGATCCAATGAAACTGTTTCGCTTCCTTCGCATTTTCCTGACTGCATGCATCCTGTTAACCGGCATGCAAAGCCAGTCCCAGTGGTACGATCCCGATAAAGTGCCCAAAAAAGCCAAAGCGATTTATGAGAAAGCCTATGAACAGGCGATGGAAGGGGATTATGCGGCATCGCTTAAATCACTCGAATCCGCGATCCAGGCAGAACCAAAATACGTAGAAGCATACCTCTCACGGGCAGGGATATACGCAGAAATGAAAAACTACGCACAATCCGTGGAGGATTTTGAAAAAGCGCTTTTGTTAGACGCCGTTTTCTCCGCCACATATCAACTACCCTATTCCATATCCCTTGCCGGAATGGGAAACTTTGACAAAGCCCTGCAGGCCATCAATCATTTCCTCCTGATACCCGGCCTGAACCAGCAAAGCACCAAGGCGGCCAACTACCGGAAAAGCGTATACGAATTTGCCATTGCATACAGCAAATCCCACCCTGGCAATGGATATCATTTCAAACCGCTTAACCTGGGCGATTCCGTCAATTCCACCCACCTCGAGTACTTTCCATCCATTACTGTTGATGGTTCAAAACTCGTGTTCACCAGGCGCGTGCAGAATGATGAGGATTTTTACTACAGTGATTATGTCCAGGGAAGATGGTCTGCCGCGAAACCGCTGGAAGGCAAAATCAATACCAACCTGAATGAAGGCGCGCAGGCCATATCACAGGATGGCGACTGGCTTGTGTTCACCGGCTGCAATTATCCCGAAGGCCAGGGCAGTTGTGACCTGTATATTTCCTACCGCAGGAAAAACGGTGGATGGACGGAACCGGAAAACCTGGGCAAGCGCATCAACACGGAATCATGGGAATCATCCCCTTCCCTTTCACCGGATAAAAAAGATCTGTACTTCTCCAGCAACCGGCCCGGCGGATATGGCGGTAAAGATATTTGGGTCTCCAGGCGACTTGCCACCGGCGGTTGGGGCGAACCCGAAAACCTGGGCCCGGCCGTAAACAGTTCAGGCGACGAAGGTTGTCCGTACATGCATGCAGACAACCAAACTTTATACTTCAACAGCAACGGGCACCAGGGTTATGGCATGACAGACTTGTTCCTCTCCAAAAAAATCAATGACAGTACCTGGTCTGCACCCGTCAACCTCGGTTATCCCATCAACACCATTGACGACGAAGGCTCACTGGTTGTGGCTTCTGATGGCATTACGTCTTATTATGCCAGCGACCGGGGCGATACAAGGGGCGGCCTCGACCTGTACCAGTTCAACTTGCGTGAAGATATCCGCGCGGCTAAAACCATATGGGTGAAGGGGCAAGTGTTCGACAGCCTTACGAGGAATGGGTTGCCTTCAACCGTTGAACTAACGGACATACGTACACGAAATATTCACAGCCGGTTGCAAACCGATGAAGATGGCAGGTACCTGGTGACATTGCCCGCAGGCAGGGACTTCGCGTTTAATGTTAACCGGAAGGGCTACCTGTTTTACTCCGATTATTTTTCGATCAGCCCTTCGCCTGCCGATTCTTTCCTGACGGTGAATATACCCCTGCAGCCCATCGCCGCGGGTGCCAGCATCGTATTGAAAAATATTTTCTTCGACAGCAACAAATCAAATCTCAACCCCGAATCCATGAACGAACTGGAAAAGGTTGTGACATTGATGAACGAAAACCCCAAACTGCGCATTCAAATCAGCGGGCATACCGACAAAGTAGGCCGCAAGGAAGACAACCTCACCTTAAGCGAGAGCAGGGCTAAATCTGTTTTGCAATACCTAGTTTCGAAAGGTGTTTCAGCCGCAAGGTTGCAATCAAAAGGCTACGGCGACAGTAAACCAATCGCTACCAATGACACCGAACAAGGGAAATCCCTCAACAGGCGGACAGAATTAAACGTCATTTCCAACTAAGCCCTTAGTTAATATTGCTCATGCCAATTATGAGCAATGATATCCTGCACCGGATTGCACTAACCATGGTGCCACATATCGGTGATGTACACGCGAAGATGCTGTTATCCCGTTTCGGAGATGCATGTTCGGTTTTTAAGGCATCCCGGAGGGAGCTGGAAAAACTGGAAGGGCTTGGTCCTGTCAGGGCAAAGGCCATCCGCAGTTTTGATGGGTTCCAGGCAGCCGAGGATGAACTCGCTTTCACGGAAAAATACCAGATCAGTATCCTGCAGTTTACAGACGAATGCTACCCAAAACGATTGCACAGCTGTTATGACGCGCCGATCCTTTTATACTACAAAGGCGAAGCAGACCTGAATGCGCAAAGGATACTATCGGTAGTGGGTACCCGAAACCATACCCGGTACGGCCATGATATTTGTAAAACGCTGATGCAGGAACTGGAAGGCAGCGGCATCCTCATTGTCAGTGGCCTTGCCTATGGCATTGACACCCTGGCGCACCGGCACGCCCTCAGCCATGGTTTACCCACCGTTGCGGCGCTGGGCCATGGCCTCGACCGCATATATCCATCCCAAAATAAATCACTTGCCAAACAAATGTTGCAGAACGGAGGGCTGATCACTGATTTCCCCAGCGGCACCAAACCCGACCGGAAGCATTTCCCCCGACGGAACCGCATCACCGCAGGCATATGCGACGGGTTGGTGGTGATTGAAACCGGGCAAAAAGGCGGATCAGTAATCACAGCCGATATCGCCAACAGTTATAACAAGGATGTGTTTGCTTATCCGGGTGCTGTGCATGCTGAAAAATCATCAGGGTGCCACCAGCTCATCCGGCAGCATAAAGCCCAGTTGGTTACATCGGCTTCCGATATCCTTGAATCCTTGAACTGGCTGCGCGAAAAGCCTGTACGGGAAACCATACAGTCCAGCCTTTTTGCAGACTTATCCGCCGACGAATCGGGCATCATACGCTTTCTCAGCCAAAAGTCCCCGGTGCACCTGGAAGAGTTGCTGATGGGTTACCCCATGAGTGCAAGCAATATGGCGGGAATGTTATTAAATCTTGAAATCAAAGGCCTGATCCAGTCATTGCCGGGCAAGATGTACAAACTAAAATCATGAGCAGGGTATTTTCTGGCCCTTTGAATTCGGGAAATCCATGTAATTTCGCCTATGCCACGAATCAATAAACAAGCCCCCGCATCCATTCCCGAAGGGCTCACCTTCGACGATGTACTCCTTATTCCTGCTTATTCGCAAGTGTTGCCAAGGGATGTTGATATCAGTACACAACTCACAAAAAACATACGCCTCAATATCCCCATGCTCAGCGCGGCCATGGATACCGTTACGGAAGCCCAGCTTGCCATCGCGTTGGCCCGTCAAGGAGGCCTGGGTATTTTACATAAGAACATGAGCATTGATCAGCAAACAGAGCAGGTGCGGAGGGTGAAACGGAGCGAGAGTGGCATGATCATAGACCCGTTAACCCTGAAACCGGATGCTACAATTGGCGAAGCGATCAGGTTAATGCGTGAGCACAAAATAGGCGGGATACCGATTGTGGATGACCAGCAGAAACTGGTGGGGATACTGACCAACCGTGACCTTCGACTGGAATCAAATATGAAACTGAAGGTAAGCGCGCTGATGACCAAAGAAAACCTGATTACCGCTCCTGAAGGCACTGACCTGAAAAAAGCGGAATTGATTTTTAAGAAAAATAAGATTGAAAAACTCCCGGTTGTGGGCAGGGGCGGAAAATTAATGGGATTGATCACATTTGGCGATATCCTCAAACTTAAAAGCCATCCGCATTCTGTGAAAGACCAGTACGGACGACTGTTGGTAGGCGCCGGTGTTGGCATTACTGCAGACATTATGGACCGAGTAGCCAGCCTGCACCAGGCAGGCGTTGACGTAGTTTGCCTTGACAGTGCGCATGGACATACAAAGGGCGTGATGGATGCCTTGAAAAGCATCAAAAAAACATACAAAGGGATTGAGGTTATTGCCGGCAATGTAGGTACGGCAGCGGGTGCCAAAGCATTGGCCGATGCGGGTGCCGACGCGGTAAAAGTGGGCATTGGCCCGGGTTCCATTTGCACCACACGTATTGTTGCAGGCACCGGCGTACCGCAAATCAGCGCCGTGATGGAAGCCGCGCAAGCCTTAAAGGGAAGGCCCGTTGGCATCATCAGCGACGGAGGCATCAGGTACACAGGCGATATGGTGAAAGCACTGGCCGCCGGCGCCAGTTGCGTGATGATGGGCAATGTTTTTGCAGGCACCGAAGAAAGCCCGGGCGAAACCATTATTTATGAAGGCAGGAAGTTTAAACAATACAGGGGCATGGGCTCACTGGGCGCCATGGCCCAGGGCAGCAGCGACAGGTATTTCCAGGATCCCGAAGATGATGTGAAAAAATTTGTACCGGAAGGCATTGAAGGGCGTGTACCTTTTAAAGGCTACCTGCGGGAAGTGGTGCACCAGTTTACGGGCGGATTAAGGGCAGGCATGGGCTATTGCGGCGCGGAAAATATCAAATCGCTCCAGGAAGCGAAATTTATTAAAATCACCAACGCCGGCATCAAGGAAAGCCATGCGCACGATATCGCCATCACCAAAGAAGCGCCGAACTACAGCCGGTAAAAGCTAACGGGAAAACCGCAGCAGACAACCATGATAAATTTTCGTTTACTCGTTACCGTTATAGTCACTTTTTCCTGCGCACTGTTCACACCTGCCCGCACGTCGGCGCAGGACAGTTCGCGGCTCCGCATTTCCCTGATTACCTGCACGCCCGGAGACCAGCTCTACTCCATCTTCGGTCATAGCGCGATCAGGATCATCGACAGCACCAGCCTGACCGATTACGTCTACAATTACGGAACATTCAATTTTGAAGACGAAGGGTTTTACCTGAAATTTGTCAGGGGACAGTTAGATTATTACATCAGCCTCGACATGTTCAGCAATTTCATGTACGCGTACAGGGTTGAAAACAGGGGCATTACCGAACAAGTGCTTGAACTGACACAGGATGAAAAACTTACCTTACGGTCATACCTAAACGAAAACCTGAAAGAAGAGAACAAATACTACAAGTACGACTTCTTTTTCGATAATTGCACCACCAGGCTCCGCGACCTGTTACTGGAATTTAAAAAACCGGCGCCTGACTTCCCCCCTGTCATGCCCGAAGGGACACGTTTCCGTGAGGCCATCCATTTGTATCTCGACAAAGGACAACAATATTGGAGCAAACTGGGTATAGACATACTCCTGGGCGCCCCGACGGATGCCATCATGACCCCGGCCCAGCAACAATTTTTACCAGACAACCTGATGTATTCGGTGGACAGTGCCGGCAACCTGAAACTGGTCAAGACCAAAATCAATCTATTTCAACCCACAATACCGGATTATAGCGGTTTCAGGATAACGCCGGGTATATTCTTTTCTTTCCTGTTCGCGCTGATGCTCATGATGGGGTTGAGCAGGAATAAGGTTGCACTTTCTTTCCTGCACAGGCTCGACGGGCTGATATTTTTTATGACCGGCTTATTGGGCATTGTATTATGTTTTATGTGGTTTGGCACCGACCATAGCATGACAAAAAACAATTACAACCTGCTCTGGGCCTGGCCTACGCATGCCATTATGGCTTTTTTGCTCAACAACCGGTCTGCATGGGTACGTAAGTATTGGCTGGCATCATCGATCATACTCAGTGCGCTTCTGTTGGCCTGGTATTTTTTGCCCCAGTCATTGAACCCGGCGCTCATTCCTTTTGTTTTACTTTTAATATACAGGTCTTACGCGCGATATAAATCATTGCCCTAACATGTCAGTTCAAACAAAAAGCATACAGTTCAGAGGCACAAACATTGTGTATAAGGTGCAAGGTTACGGTGTGCCTGTATTGTTATTGCATGGCTTTGGGGAAGATAGCGGCATTTGGGACCGGCAGCTCCCCATACTGGAATCCACATGCCACCTCATCATACCTGACCTGCCCGGGAGCGGCTCTTCGGGTTTATTGGCGGGTGAAGTTGGGATTGAAGATTATGCGGAGTGCATCCGTGAGGTACTCAGGGAAGAATCCATACAATCCTGCTCGATGATCGGGCATAGTATGGGTGGTTACATAACGCTTGCGTTCGTGGAAAAATACCCTGAACTTTTAACCTCCTGGGGCCTTTTTCACTCAACGGCATATGCCGACAGCGATGATAAAAAAAATGCCCGCAGAAAATCGATTGATTTCATACTCCAGCACGGTTCCGGAGCGTTTTTAGATACAGCCATACCCGGATTATTTTATGACCAGGCTAAAAACCACGAAAATATCAACCGGCTTATCAGCCGCGGTTCAACCGGTTTTAAACCCGAAGCCCTGGTACAATATTATGAAGCGATGATCCGCAGGCAAGACAGGACAAATATTTTACGTGAAGCAAGTGTACCGGTTTTATGGATACTCGGACAGCACGATCAGGCTGTACCTTTTGCACAAGGGCTGCAGCAATCTTACTTGGCCCCGCAATCTGAAGTCCATATATTACGGGAAACTGCCCACATGGGCATGCTCGAGCAAACGGGGCTAACCAATGAAATTTTGGCAAATTTTTTACATAATAAGTTGATGATTAACAAATAGTAGGCAGCATTTTGCCCTATTTTACACTCATCCATTGATGGAACCGGATTCATGAAGAAAACACTACTATTCTTTTTCTTACTGTGCGCATCGCTGGTCACTAAAGCCGCCCACATTACTGGCGGGGAAATGATCTATGATTTTATCAGTTCGAATGCAACCAGTAAAACATACCGCATCACTTTATTGCTTTTCAGGGATGAGAATTGCTTTAACTGTGCAGATATGCCGGCCAATGTGTGGATAGGCGTATATAACAGGGACAACAATACACTATTTGGAGGATCCGGTGGCAATAATTATTACGATATCCCTATTTCGCGCCAGGATGTGGTTCCGTTAAACCCATTGCCAGACTGCATCACCAATCCACCCAACCTGCAATACAGGGTAGGCTATTACTCTTTTACCGTTACATTACCCAATAACAGCAACGGTTACACGGCCGCTTATCAAACTTGCTGCAGGATTGACAATATCATGAATGTGGGCAATTCGGTGGGTGCCACATATACTACCGATATACCGGGTTTAAACCGACTTGGCCCCGGCATTACCGACTTCAGCCCACGATTTAACCAGGGCATCTCCGTAGCCTGTTTTGACCGGCCATTTACACTAGACTTCAGCGCCACTGATCCGGATGGAGACCAACTGGTGTATAGTTTATGCGGCGCATACAATGGCGGCCCTGCAGTAAATGCCAGCAATATCATACCAAGCGCCCCCGATTACGGTCAAACGCTTTATACCAATGGCTATACTGGCACATCTCCACTTGGCCCAAATGCTTCCATCAACCCGCAAACCGGCATTGTATCCGGGATTGCACCGGAAGCAGGCCGGTATGTAATTTCGGTATGCGTGAGTGCATTCAGGAACGGTAACCTGGTTGGCACACACCGTAAGGATTTTATTGTGACGATCGCGCCATGCGACTTACCGGGAGCGCAATTGCAAACCCCCTATTATATCAGTTGCGATGGTTATACATTATCATTCGCGAACCTGAACAACTCCCCCCTGAACAATACATTCGAATGGAATTTTGGCGATCCAGGTTCCGGAGCATCGAATATCTCCAACGAAGAAAATCCAACGCATACATTTTCCGACACAGGTACCTTTATCATCAAATTGATTGTGAACAAAGGCACTCCATGCGCTGATTCCACAACTTCACCGGTTAGGGTTTACCCGGGTTTCAGGCCAGGTTTCCGTAACAACTCCCCTGCCTGTAAAGATGTGTCCGTGCAATTTACCGACACCACATTTGCCCGCTACGGCATTGTCAATTTCTGGAAATGGGATTTTGGCGTATCCGGTATCAGCAATGACACTAGCCGGGTTCAGAACCCGCAATACGCGTATAGCACGCCGGGAACTTATACGGCAACATTGATCGTGGCATCCGATAAAGGCTGTACTGATACCATACAACAGCAGGTTGTGATTGTGGAAAGGCCGGCATTCAGCATATCGAATGATACGTTGATTTGTTCCATCGACACGCTGCAACTTCAGGCTACCGCCGAAACGCCCGGATCCATCACCTGGTCACCCGCTTTCAGGATCAATAATGCCAACAGCTTTACACCAAGGGTTTGGCCTAATGTAACCACAACTTATGTGGCAAGGTTCCTCGACAGATCGGGCTGCGAAGCCATAGATTCCGTTACTGTGAATGTGGTGGATTCGGTCAGTTTATCCATAGCTCGGGATACTACAATATGCAGAACCGATAATCTGATCCTTCAACCATCCAGCAATGCCCTGGCTTATGAATGGTCACCCCCGGCAACTTTGAGCGATCCGAATATAAAAAATCCGGTGGCCACGCCTACAATGGCATCTACCACTTATTACATAACGGCAAGGATTGGACGCTGTTTCGACAGGGATTCGATTACTGTGAAAACAGTTCCTTATCCCCAGGCGCGTGCAAGTAATGACACTACGGTCTGCAGGGGCAACCCTGTCCCGCTTTCAGCCACAGGCGGTGTTGTTTATTCATGGGTACCTTCCGTGAACCTCGACAATCCGCTCAGCGCTACGCCAACCGTGCAAAACCCGAATAGCACTATTGCATACATCGTGTCTGTATATGATACCTTAGGATGCCCGAAACCTTCCAGGGATACGGTTTTAGTAAGTGTGAACTTTGTCCTTGCCGATGCGGGCCCGAGGGACACATCCGTTGTTATCGGTCAACCTTTGCAATTAAATGCCACCGGTGGTACAAGATATAGCTGGACACCCGTGCAATGGTTGAATAACCCGGGCATCGCGAGCCCTATTTCATTACCGGAAGATAATATTGAATATATAGTTCGGGTGACGAACGATATAGGCTGTGCGGGTACAGATACCATCAGTGTGAAATTATTCAGGGTTAAACCGGATTTATATGTGCCCACAGCGTTTAGTCCGAACGGCGATGGCTTAAATGAAATCCTGCGTCCGCTGGCGCTGGGCATGAGGTCTATTGATGTGTTCCAGGTATATAACCGTTGGGGGCAGTTGTTGTACAGGACGGAAAATATTGGCGAAGGATGGGATGGCCGTTATGCCGGTAAAGAACAAGCCCCCGGCACCTATGTTTGGTATGCAGAAGGTACAGATTATACCAACCGAAAGATCCAGCGCAAGGGTACCGTTGTGCTGATCAGATAGCTTCTTAAAATTTACATTTATGGCGCCGGTTGATGCCGGCGTTTTTCTTGCACGTCTATTTTGTATTTTGCGGTATGAAGAAAACGATCCTCATTACAGGCGCCAGCTCCGGCATTGGTGAAGCCTGCGCCCACGCTTTTGCAGCGGCAGGCCACCAAATTATCATCACAGCCAGGCGACAGGATTTACTGGATGCGCTGGCCGAAAAATTAGAATCGGCATATCATGTAAAAATACTGCCCCTATGCTTCGACGTTAGTAAGCGCGAGGAAGTGTTCAACTGTTTAAGCAAGCTTCCCGAAGCATGGCAGGATATTGATATACTCATTAACAATGCCGGCCTGGCATTGGGCAGGGATCCGTTTGATAAAGCCAGCATCGATGATTGGGATACAATGATGCATACCAATGTGGATGGATTATTGTACGTGAGCAGGGCTGTTTTGCCGTACATGATCAGTCGAAAAAAGGGCCATATCATCAATATTGGCTCTATTGCAGGGAAGCAGGTGTATGAAAACGGAAATGTGTATTGTGCCAGCAAGGCCGCTGTTGACTCCATCAGCCAATCGATGAGGATCGACCTCCTGCCTCATGGTATTAAAGTGACGGGCATACACCCCGGGGCCGTTGAAACCAATTTTTCGCTGGTTCGGTTTAAAGGTGATGCCGGTAAAGCGTCAGCCGCATACCAGGGCTACATACCCCTAAGCGCAAAAGACGTGGCAGATACCGTTTTCTATTGCGCCAGCTTGCCTGGGCATGTTTGTATCAATGACCTGACCATAACCTGCCTGCAACAGGCTGATGCCATTTATTTCTATAAAAATCAGGGTTGAAATCTTATTCATTCCGGATAACATACAATAAATGAGGCAATTGGGCGTTTTTTACCCGTTAAGGAGTACCTGAACAGCAATTTCGGGTATTTCAACGCCAAACAATTGTCTATGAAATCCAAACCATTCGCCTTACTTATTTGCAGTTTTCTGCTGTTTTCGGGCCTGAGCCAGGCGCAAAACGTAATCAGGCAGGTGCCTTGCACCAATGACGTGATGATGCGACAAGCCGATAGTGTTAAAGAGATCATGTCGCGCCAGGGATTTGTGGTGGTGAAAGAAGCCTCCATGACCATGGAAAGTGAATATGAGATGCCGGTGATCGTACCGTTAAATGAAGGAAGCTGGTACCAGTTTGTATTCATTGGAGATATCAGTTCGAAATTGTACGAGGTACGCATGTACGATTGGAATGAAAAACAGGTAGCCTATGAAAAGAAGATGTGGGGTGATGTGGATGGCAATGTAATCAGCTTTTCATACATACCGAAATTCAGCGAGTACCACATGATGAAACCGGTACAGGTGAATAAAAGAAAGAAAAATGAACTCTGCGGCTATGTGATGCTGCTGAAAAAAGTACAACAATAGTTTTTTTTCATAACGCAAACCCCCTACAAAAAAACGCCCCGCATCGCGGGGTATTTTTTTTCTGAGATGCCAGCACAATTGTATGCGATAAGGATTTGAAGTAAGACCAATTTGATATCATGGTCATTTCAATATCAAGACCACCATGAAATAGTGGGTTTGTATTGTGCGACCCCGAAGGGGTCGAATATGATTTGATAATCAAAAATTGCATGGATATCAATACGTCCATAAACAATTATCATCCCCTTAATTAAGGCTGCAATGAAATCCTTAACTGTACACCGGCGCGGGTATTGGTTGTAGGCGCGCTGGATGAAATATATGGCTTTACTTTACGCTGATCAAAGAAGAGTTTGATGTTCACCCGGTTGCTCAGGAAATAGTCAATGGTCGGACTAATGGTTATTTCCTTGCTACCGCCTGTCGCGAAATTATTATCCTGGTCAAGGCGGCTGTTTGCAGTAACGTTATCGCGTATGCGCAAATCAAGCCTGAAATTGATCTCATTATCCAGCTTACCCGTTTGATTCTTACTCAGGAATTTCGGCAGTTTCAAACCACCCAGCAATTTCATGCCGCGCTTGCGGTAGCCTGCACCAATAATGAATTCCGTGCTCCTAACTTCACTCAACTGGAAATCAAATAAACTTAAGCTCAACTGCCTAGACTTGGCATACTCGAACTTAGCCTGTAACTGGTTGGTGAACATCATGTCAAAACCAATCAAAGGAGAGAACTGCTCCTGTATGCTCACATTGGGAACCAGGAAATAAGGCACAAAATTCTTAGATACGGTATCGTAAAATGAAGGGTACCCAAACTGTGACACATCCTGGTAAAGCAGGGCTGATGTAAACCCGTTCATACTTAACCCACCGGTGTATCCATGAGATATGCTGAAGTTGGTGAAAATTTTCTCCAATCCCTTAATGCGGTTTATGCCATTATAATCAAGTTTCCAGTTTGGCCTTGGAATGATGGCTTTGAATGGATTCGAGCGGATATTCGGATTGTTCTGACGGATCAAGCCAACCTTATTTGGATCCTGACCGGTGTACGCGGCAATGAATGATGGGATCAATACATCCACCGCATATTTTCCATAACCATAATAATATCCATCCGCACCAATAGGCTGGCCATTGCTGTAAGGGTTTGCCTTACCCAGGCGTTCAGACAAAATCACCCTGTAGTTCTCAAATGTTTTAAAGGTTTGCGAAACCCGGTTCGGGTCAAACTTTCCAAACAGCGTTTTAAACGCTATATATGATACATCAAAACTACCCCCTGTATATGGGCTTAGGTGTTTGAATGATGGGTTAAGGCCCAATGCCGTGGTATCAATGAACTTAAAGGTTTCACTGTAATTTTTTGAGAACGATTTATTAAGGTTAATCGTAATCGTTAGGTCGCGCACCGGTTCCAACTGGGCCGACAACGTCAACCGTTGTTCATAGTTTTGCTGGAAGAGCGCGTTGAAATTGCTGTCCCTCGTCATCAACCCTTCCCTGGCCTTTCTGTTCAGCCAGGAAGTGTCTGGCTGGCGCCCAAGGATGAAATCAAAACCCGGAGCCATGCTTCGGAAGTTCTGTCCAAAGAAACGGGTACTATCCATATAACCTGGCAGGCGGGTATTGCCTGTTTCAGATAAAGAGAAATTCACCTGCTTCACGCTTGTGAGCAATTTGCCAAATATCCTCGCACCGGTTCCGAGGTAAGGCACCGCGCCCTTATCCACGATGCGTTTGGTGCGCAATACTTTCTTACCGCTCTTGAGTAACACAGAGTCTTTCACTTTCGTAATGCGGCTCTTCCAACGGTCCTTATCTTCCGCCTTAGATGCCACATCCAGTTGCTTCAGCCATTTAGATTTCTGGTACAACCTGGTGAGGTCCATTTGCACGGTGGCTTCTTTCTGCACGCCGTTCTCGATGATATTACCCAATTCCACAGCCAGCCTTGACGCGCCGATCCAACGGTAATTCGCCTGGTATTTCAGGTTTACGGTTGTCCAGTCTAACAATGGCAATTTATTCGTTGGGACCGTGTATGAGAAGTTCGCGGTTTGATTGAACAATGTGTTTCGTCCGCCCTTGATAAAGTTCCTCCAAACAGAATCCTTTTTCAATTTATTATCCAGCCTGCCAAACGGTTCATCAATCCTTGAGTTATTCGTGGCTGTGTAATCGAAGTTGATGGATCGGGTTAAGTTCCAGCGCATGATATAATCGCGCTGCATGGTGAAATACTTGTCGTATGTTTCCGGAATCTGGTATTTTGAAGTACCGATGCTGCGCGGCCTGATGGCGCCAAACTGCCTGCTGATATCGGCCCTGAAACTCAACTGTGAAGGCACAAGGTTGAAATTAAAATCCTTTACGAGGTCGAACCATTTTGTTTTTGTTTTCTTGAAATACTTTTTAAATGGCTCAATATATTTTGGCTGTGGCGAGAAATTATATCCAATCGCCCCCCTGTGCCGCGTGACTTCATTGTTTTCAATCAGTGGGCTATGGCTGACCGTTTGAATGAATGAGTAGCTCAGGTCAATATTTTCTATGTCATAAATCTTAGGCTTCTTATCATTTGTTTTGTTCTTACGCACATTGGTAAAATTCAATGTCTTTACGGATGTAAAGTCAACAGCCGCATTACGGATCGAATCCCTTTGCTCCCTTGTTTGCGCATCGCGGATTTTATCTTTCAACTTGATATCCTGGTCGTAAGGATCGTATTCCGGCCTGCTCACCGTTTGTGAATAACTGGCATATACAGGTATGGATAACCCTGTTTTCTTTGGCAGCAGCTTGCCGAGCTCCAGGTTGGCCGCAACGTCAAACTGCAGGAAATTATCCCGGTAACGTTCATTGGCACGTTGTTCCAAAGTACCAAAACCCTGGGTATGCATATTGGCTGAAACCGATAAGGTACCCAGGTCGGCAAGGTTCATATCTACCCTTCCCAATGCAGCCCAGCCGCCTTCTTCATCTATCGACGACAACCTTAATTCATTCACCCAAACTTGTCCGCATGCATTAGTGGCTTTTGTATTTTCCAAACCAATCAGGATGCCGCGTATCTCTCCCAGGTTCGGGTTACCCATTACCGAGTACACATGGCCGTTAGCCTGCAGCTGGCGGAATATTTGTGAGAGCGAAGCGGACGAAACGTTTCTTGCCTGTTTGAGTTTTGTCAGGGCGTTAAGATCAAGATCGAGCGAGTTGAGCGGGTTCCAGAGCGTATCATTATAAGCATCTGAATCCGGGTTGAGGTTAACCGACAACGGCGTTTTAATCAATGGTATCCTGATTTCATAATAGTTGTTTACGAAATCGGTTCCCAGCCTCACAATGGCAGTCAGGTCGCGGTCGTTGAATGAATTCGCGGGGAAAGCGGCTTCTTCGGCATGGATGTACATCGACAAACGCTTGAACTGGCGCAAATCGCGGTTAGCAAATGTCTGGAAAACACCCTTGGCTTCATTGCGTGGCAGGTTGCAGAAGACAAGGCTCATCGCTTGTTCATTCTGCAATAAGTTTACACCGTTATTGCTCAGCGTTTGTACACGCTGAATTTCACGCGGCGTGCGGTAAGGTAATGGGACACGTTTATCATTCTCCTCAATGTTCACGGCTTCTACATTAAATGTTGTGCCCTGTGTGGTCTGCGTATAGTTTCCTGTGGTATCGATCTGGTACTGGAACTTACGCCAGATATTACGAGTCAGTTGCAGCAATCCAAAACGCAGCACCACGGAATCGGAGAAATCGGTGGTATACATGCGGATGAACCGGATGGATTTGAAATCGGGGATATTGCCCACTTTATTTTCATAACTGCCAATAGGTATCCTGAACTGGTACCAGGTTTCATTCCTTGTAGTGCCGTTCACGAGGTTCACGGGAACCACTTTTTTATCTACGATGAAATTTGTACCGATCGTCATTTCCGGTGCCGACGCGGGTTTCAGGTCAACCGAGTACTGGAAATATTCTTCAATTTCATTCAACGTATTATCGCGGTTCAGGTCCTCTGTATCAGGGTACAATGTAGCGGCCGATGTAAACTCGCCACCGGTATTGATCGGCGAGTTGCCATCAGGGTTGTTGAAGTTTTTATACCGCGCCAAAATACCATCGGATGAACTGAATGCCGCATCGCGGTAGTTGCGGTAATTATCGCTGGAAGGATCGCGCAGCGCATCCTGGTATATGCGTGATCCAGTACCAAAATTCGCAGCGAGAACATCAAGGTATGACTGGCGTTTTGTTCTTTCGTTTTCATCGTTCAAACCATCAAAACCAATATCCTGGAACAACCTGTCTTCAGGGATATTACTGAAAGCGTTTGTTACCTGGATAGGGTTGCGCGGCACTTTGCCCCAGATGGTGGTATCTTCAGGCGATGGCGCGTTAGGCGTGTTTAACCCATTCTCATAAAAACGACGGCCATCTTTCAAAACATCTTCTGAAATATTTCCCAGGTTGAAATATAGTTTACCGCCCGATGAGTTGCCGATATTGGGCCTGTTGGGCGTTTCAATAAAGGGATCCTGCACCCAAAACTCAATGAATTCGATATTGCTGGTTTCAAAATCAGTTTGATCAAGCGCGCGCATCAAACCGCCGAATTTGGACTTAGGGTTCACGAAACGGCCGTTGGCGTTAATTTTTGAAGGATCGTTCTCAAAATTGTAAGGGCCTTTTTCCTCAGGATAATAGGCCAGGTCGAATGTGATCAACTGGCTCTCGCCAAAACCTGTTGTCCGCTGAGGGAAAATTTCCTTTTGATATACCTGCCTTACCCTTGGATCACTCAATTCCTCCCTGGAATCAATAGGGTTATTCGGGCCATTGATTTGTTGCAATGCCTGTTCGATCTGGTACCAGGCCAATTTGGCCCTGCTCTTGCCATAATCAAGGTTATTACTGACGGCAGCTTCAGGGAATAATATATTTCCGTTGCGGTCGGTTGCGCCCACCGGCGTGGAGGCCAGCGCCCAACTGATCAAAGGGAAGCGCAGGTCGATGCCTGATTTGCTTCCTTCAAAATCATCGATATATACCAATCCATTCTCTCCCCTTCCAATTTGTGGCGCATGCCCGGGCTTAAGCGCCGCCGCTTCCGCGTAAACATTGATGGAAGATGGCGCAGTAGTGCTATAAAAAGGAAGCTTGTCCAGCAATTTCGTCAGCCTTGGCATTTCCTTCCGGTAATTCACATCAAGACCATACATGGTATTGCGGATGGGGTCTTCGTTGTAATTTACTTTGGTAAAGAATGGACGCTCTCCCAACCGCACAATTGAACCGCCAATTGATAATTGTTCCTTGATGGTATTCTTCGCGAGGTAATCGAGGCGCAGGCCCAGGTAATTTCTTTGTTGTAATCCAAAAGTGGCGTTGTTTTCAAAGTTCACCTGCACGGGCAATCCGGCGTTCAGGATAGCCTGGTTGGTCATCTTTATGGTGCCGAGGTCATAATTGATATCATAGTCTACGCCTTCCTGTAAGGTCCTGCCCCCAGCCGTTACCGTTACTGACCCCCTGGGGATATTATACCCGATGCTGATTTCGGAAGACCCGGATGTTTTTGCCAGGCCTTTCAATACAAAACGGTTGAGGTTGGGGTACTGTTGCGCGACCGCCTTAATGGAGTCGTACAATGCATAGAACAAAGTGTCCTTAGCGGTAGCAGGTACCGAGTTATAGATCTGCGTCGCAAGGTCACGCCCAAATGGTTCCAATACCGGGAACATGACCCTGCTGAACTGCGAGTTTACGGTAAAGCCCTCCACAAAGTCAAACACACCATCCGGTTGCGGGTCAAGCTGGTTATTCAGGCGATCGAGGTTGATGAGGGAGATGATGGGCGCGCCCTGGTTTTTATCGCCAAATGGGAAATAACGTTTCTCACCCAGGCCTGGTTCCTGGTACAATACATCCAGCTTGAAATCTGAGGGTGATAATTGTCCGTACCCGATGGTGTAGACATTCTTCATCATTAGTTGCCAGATTGGCAAGCTGGTGCGCTGCGATGTAGCTTTCAGCAATTTCAGGAAAAGCACTTTTTGTGTAGCGGAAGAACTATCCGGTGGCACATCCTGCGAAAATTCACCAACCTGGTAAACACGGCCGTTATACGAATATTGAAAAGCCACTGCCAATACCTCATCCGTTTGCAGGGGCTGGCTCAACGACAGCATACCCACTTGCCGGTTATAGATATATTGTGTGGAATCAAGTTTGCGCGCGAATGTTTTTTCAAAATCCTGCACCGGGCTTAAGCCAAGGTTGCGCAGGTTATTAAACACCAAAGCCGGGTTGCGGGCATCCGGTTGTCCAAGTACTTTGCTGTATAAATCGTTATTGCCGTTTGCGGGAATGGCGGAACCTGTCAATACATTCACCAACGGCGGCTGCAAAAAAGGATTTGTTTCTGCGAGGTCCATCAACCCAACAATATCCCGTGTTTCCGTAGTAGTTCCGTTCCGGTTGGTAACCCATACTTCAAGTCGGAGTACCTGCACCGGGCTTGTGATTGCCGGCAGGTTCTGCATGACTTTATTATAATTGTCTTTAAAATAAGTTGACAACAGGAAGTGCCTGTTTTCTTCATATTCATCAGCCTTTAACAGGAAAGGTTGGGAAGCCGCGCCGCCCTGCAGGTTCACCGATTGCCGTTGAGATTTTTGGTTGGCGATTACACCGGTCACAAAGAGTTTACCAAACTGCAATTGGGTTTTGATACCAAATAATTGTTGCGCGCCCGGGATCAATGTTCCCCTGGCCGGGAAGTTTACGTTACCTGCTTCAAATCGTTTCAGGATTTCATCATCCTTACCCGTATAATCCAGTTTCAGTTGATTATCAAGGTCGAAATTGGCCAGTGTATTATAGTTGATGGGAAATTTCAGTTTGTCGCCAATGCTGGCATTTACATTCAACTGTGTATTCATGTTGAAATCAAGCCCGCCATTCCTCCGGGCCCTTTCCGGCAAGGTGGGGTTGTCGATGCGCTGGCCCTGGTATCCGGCCATAATGTCTACATTACCCTGTGGACTGATATCAATCTTGCCTGTACCGAAAAGCCGGTTAAACAGGTTATCTGTCAGTGATAATTTAGGTTTCAGGAATTTACCCCTGTTCAGTATGCTGGTAGTATTGGAGCGGCGTTGGAAATATTCCACTTCCGACTGCCTATACCTCATTTGCCAGTATTCTTCAAAAGAATAGGATGTGGGGGTACGATAATACCTGTCACCTACTTTTTCGTATAGGATATAGCGGCGTGTATCCGGGTCATATACTACTGAATCGGTGATGTTGGAGGGTGACCGTAGGTCGAATGGGCTGCCATAACCCGAAGAAAGCCCGTCTCCTCTCCTGTCGTGGATGGGGAATCGTAAGCTATCGGATAAATTTGGGGGAATGGTATCTTGCTGACTATATGCATAAGGGTGGTTACCGGCATCGGCATCATTAGCCGCCAGCAAGCCCAAAAGCAAGAAAGCCATTGAAATACAACAAGTTAATGTTGTATGAAAGAGGCGATTCCGTCTTACAAACATTCAGCAAGTCAGTTAAAGTAGAATTCTCTCAAATGGCTTGTAGGGCTTTTTTTATTAATACTTCCAACTGTTTAGTTCCCGGCTCTGTACGCAAAACTTTCTGAATGGCGGTTTCTGCCTGTTGCCTGGATATTCCAAGGGCCGACAAAGCAGTTAACGCATCCTGCTGTAAACTATTGCCCGTTATCGTTGTTATATCCGATGCGGGCGCATGTTTCAACAACTTGTCTTTCAGCTCCAGAACCAACCTTTCAGCTGTTTTTTTGCCAATCCCTTTGACGGATTCAAGGAGTTTGACATTTTGTTCCAGTACTGCTTGCTGAATGTCTGCGGGCCTGAGTGTAGACAACATCATACGCGCAGTTGCTGCACCCACCCCCGAAACAGCTATCAGGAGCAAAAAAATATCCTTTTCCTGGCGGTCAGCGAAGCCAAAAAGGGCATTTCCGTCTTCTTTAACCTGCCAGTAAGTATAGAGCCGGCCTTCATCCAGTTGCCGGATTGCCTCATACGTATGTAAGCTGATATTTACTTCATAACCAACGCCATGTACATCCAGGTAGACAAGGGCCGGAGATTTATATGTAAATTTTCCTTGCAGATAAGCCAACATAACTAAAAATGAGCCGATAGCGAAAATAAGGATTATTTTACAGCTCCCATCAAAAAAGACAAGATTGAATTTTACATTACTTTTATACCCTTAAACAGGAATTCAACAAAATATCAGTTCATGCAACAATTGCGCGCGGCCGTTACGGCTGTTGGAGGTTATGTACCCGAATACCGGTTGACCAACCAGATCCTGGAAACCATGGTGGATACCAATGACGAGTGGATCCGTTCCCGGACAGGTATTGAGGAAAGAAGGATCCTGAAAGGCGAAGGCCTGGGCTCCAGCGATATGGGCGTAGAGGCGGTCAAAGAAATCCTCCGCAAAAAAAACCTTGACCCCAATGAAATCGAGTGCCTGATTTGTGCCACGGTTACGCCAGATATGACATTTCCTGCTACTGCCAACATTATATGCGACAAGGCAGGTATCCAAAACGCTTTCAGCTTTGATGTAGGCGCGGCTTGTTCAGGTTTTCTATATGCATTGACCACCGGCGCCAGTTTCATTGAAAGCGGCCGCTATAAAAAAGTGATTGTTGTGGGTACCGATAAAATGAGCAGCATTGTCGATTACAGTGACCGTGCCACCTGTATCATTTTTGGTGATGGCGCAGGCGCACTCCTGCTTGAAGCGACCACTGAAGACGTTGGCATAAAAGACAGCATCCTGAAAAGCGATGGCAGCGGACGCCAGTACCTGCACATGAAGGCGGGTGGCTCCATAAAACCTGCTTCGGTTGAAACTGTTATGAATAAAGAACATTACGTGTACCAGGAAGGCCAGGCCGTATTCAAGTTTGCCGTAAAAGGTATGGCGGATGTGAGTTATGAACTCATGGAAAGGAACAACCTAACCGCTGATGATATCGCCTGGCTGGTGCCCCACCAGGCCAACCTGCGTATTATTGACGCTACGGCGAACAGGATGAACCTGCCCAAGGAAAAAGTCATGATCAATATCCAGAAATACGGCAACACCACGGCAGCCACCATTCCGCTTTGCCTCTGGGAGTGGGAAAAGCAATTGCATAAAGGCGATAATATCATCCTGGCCGCTTTTGGCGGGGGCTTTACCTGGGGCGCTACCTGGCTGAAATGGGCTTATGATACACCGTAGTTACACAAAACATCATGCAGCCCGGGATATTCGGTACATTTAGATAAACCAATAAGGATGAAATCAATCCTAACCCTGCTATGCTTTTTGGCTTTTTACCAAACAGAAGCGCAATACACAAAATATATTGTAAAGTTGAAGGATAAAGGGTCAAACCCCTTCAGCCTGGGCAATCCGTCTGCTTATCTTGGCCCGAGGGCTTTAGAAAGAAGGGCGAGGCACCAGGTTGGCATCGATAGCCTTGACCTTCCGGTGACACCCAGGTATATCGACAGCATCCGGCAGTCAGGTAATGTGCGCATCCTCTCCGTTTCCAAATGGTTGAACCAGGTGGCGATTGAAACAACAGACAATGCAGCACTCATCAAAATAAACTCCTTTCCATTCGTGGTCGCTACAGACCCCATCGCTGCAAGGGAACTTCCCACAGGAAGCAGGCAAAAATTCAACGCTGAAACTTTGCCGGCCACTAACGGCCAGGTACAAACGCAACAAAGATTGAACGGGTATTACCAATATGGCCGGTCTGAAGCGCAGGTGCGCATTCATAACGGCGACTTCCTGCATAACCTTGGGTTCCGGGGCGACCAGATGCAAGTGGCCATGCTTGATGGCGGGTTCCTGAATTACCTGACACTGCCTACATTCGACAGCGTACGCAATGAAAACCGCATTTTGGGTACCTGGGATTTTGTGGAACAGGAAGAAAGTGTGAATGAAGACCATCCGCATGGTATGCAGTGTTTCAGCACCATCGCCGCCAATATGCCCGGATCATTTGTAGGCACAGCGCCTAAAGCTTCATTCTACCTGTTCCGCACCGAAGATACCCGGAGCGAATACCCTATTGAAGAACAATACTGGGCAGCCGGAGCGGAAAAAGCCGACAGCCTCGGGGTTGACATTTGCTCTACTTCACTGGGTTATTACGAGTTTGACAATCCTTTTTTCAATTACACATATGCCCAAATGAATGGCCAAACGAGCATCTCTGCACGTGCTGCCAACATAGCCAGTTCCAGGGGCATGCTGATGGTGGTAGCCGCAGGAAATGAGGGCAATGGCCCTTGGCGGTTTGTGATTACGCCGGGCGATGCCGACCAGGTGCTGACGGTTGGTGCTGTAGACAGCACGGGCCGTGTAGCCAATTTCAGCAGCTACGGGCCTAACAGCGACGGGCAGGTAAAGCCTGATGTAGCGGCTGTTGGCTGGTTGGCGATTGTTGCCAACAGTTTTAACGGGATGCCGGGGTTTAACAACGGTACTTCATTTGCCTGCCCGAATATGGCCGGAATTGCCACCTGTTTGTGGCAAGCTTTCCAGGAAGCCAGGAATCAGCAAATCATGGATGTGCTGCGTGCGTCTGCCAACAGGTTCACGCAACCGGATGACCGTTCAGGATATGGCATCCCGGATGCTAAAAAAGCTTTTGTCATGCTGCAAAGGGCCGGCTACAGCAACCGCTCTTCCATTAACCCCTGCACATATCAATTTGATTTTTCGATCAAAGCAAGTAACGGCATGAGGATATTGCTTGAAAGAAAAATGGAAACCGATACCACTTTCTTTGTATTGGATGAATTACAGGGAGTGGGTAACTGGGGCATGCAGACATTCAATTACACGGACAACCTGGAGGGGCGGACAGCTTCGTCTATCCGTTACCGCTTAACCATGCAAATCGGCGCTGATACCAGTTATGTACTGGATTCACTAACAGTCAATTTCGGCGGGTGCCTGAGCAACCTGGCCGATGATATGGTCATCAATCCTAACCCATTCGGCGCCGAACTCACGATACAAACGTTCAGCAAAGAAGCAACAGATGTCACCCTGGTGATTCATAACAGTGCTGGCCAGCATGTACAAACCATCCGCTACAACCAGTCACCCGGCTGGAAAACACAACGCATAAACTCCAGCCGCATGGCAAAGGGTGTTTACTTTGTAACAGCCTATTTCAATAACAGGAAAATCAAAACGAGAAAAGCCATCCGTTAAGTTTTCGAACAGCTTACGATGATTTCTGCAGGATAGCCACGAACATGGTATCGGCCTGCTGCGCGGCGCCTTCGATATATTGCTGATGCAATACCGTAACGGGATAGTCCCTGACGAGATTTTTAACCTGCCCTTCGTTTTCTTTGGCAAAAACGGAACAGGTGATATACACACAAATGCCACCCGGTTCAAGTTTCCTCATAACCTGGCGTATAATAGCCGATTGCCTTGATACATATTCGTCAAGCTGGGATAATATAAAATAATATGCCTGGTCCGGGGTCCTCGCCCATGTACCACTCCCGGTGCAGGGCAGATCCGCGATGATCAGCGGCCATCGCTGCCCATCTATCATGTCCACGGCTTGGCTCAGGTCTGCCTGAACAAAACGGTCGACATTGACCCCGGCTTCCTGCAATCGCCGCCTGCAATTTGATAAAACAGATTTGCGTATATCCGATACCGTTATCCTAACCTGTTTATCCAGTATATCATATAATAAAATAGATTTACCGCCGCTGGCTGCACAGCAATCCCATACGGGCAAAGGGCGCTGACTTCCCAACATTCCCCTGTTCAATGCCAGCCAGCCGAGGCTTTGCTGCGATGCCCAATCTTGCACTACGGCATCACGGTTGATGGTTACATAAGATTCCAGTTTTGTAGCCGGAGGCAACGCAAGGCAATCGCCTGATAATTCACTGTAATTGATTCCCGCACTTGTCAAAGCTTGTTTAACAAACGCATGCCGGCCCGGCCTGATACGGATAAATAATAATGGTTGTTGCAGCATCGCCCTGACAAAGGCTTCTTTATCAGCAAGCGCACCGATTTCTTCCCGGCATGGGAAAAGCTGGCCGGCATCCCAGTCCAGGATCGACAACCGTTCATCTGCAGATACAGCTAATTGCTCGAAAAGTACCGGTGATAATGACGCCATTAACCCATGCCCATCTTCACCGCAGGCAAACATGGCTTTCAGGAAGTTTTCTTCGGTTGGCTGCGCGTGCATATAGCCGGCGCACCTGAAATATGAGTAACAGATAGAAGAAATAATTTTCCTGTCGAGCGAACCAAACTTACGGTCAAGCGCAAACGCTTTTTTGAGGTAAACGGCGAATGGCTCAGGAGCCTGATGCTGGCGGATCAGCCTGGTTGCGGTTTGCAAATAAGAATGGAAACGGCTCATATGAAATAAAATCGGCCCGAAGCCGTTGGCCATCACATTTCCAGCAGGCTATCCATCGGGTCTTTACCGAAAAGCAGCATGGAAGGGTTTTCCAACAGTTGCTTGACAGTAACCAGGAAGCCGACAGATTCGCGGCCATCAATGATGCGGTGGTCGTAACTCAGTGCCACGTACATCATGGGGCGGATCACCACTTGTCCGTTAACGGCAACCGGTCGCTCCACGATATTATGCATACCCAGGATGGCGCTTTGGGGGATATTGATGATGGGCGTACTCATCATCGAGCCAAAAATACCTCCATTGGTGATGGTGAATGTGCCACCGGTCATTTCCTCGATGGTAAGTTTATTATTTTTTGCCTTAGTGGCCAGGTCAACAACGGCGGCCTCAATCTCTGCCATGCCCAGGCTCTCGGCATTCCTGATAACAGGCACTACCAGCCCTTTTGGCGCGCTGACAGCGATTGAAATATCACAGTAATCGTGATAGATGATATTTTCCCCATCTATATACGCATTCACGGCAGGGAACTGCTGGAGCGCGTAAGTACAAGCTTTCGTGAAAAAGCTCATGAAACCCAGGTTAACGCCATGCTTTTCTTTAAACTTATCCTTATACTTTTTGCGGATCTCCATGATGGCGCTCATGTCGACCTCGTTGAAAGTGGTGAGCATAGCCGTGGTGTTCTTAGCTTCCACAAGACGGCGGCTCACGGTTTTCCGGAGGTTGCTCATTTTTTCCGCCCGGTCTTCCCTGCTGAACAGTTCAATGCCGGGTTTACGACCGGGACGGCTTAACGCTTCCAGAACATCCTGTTTGAATATCCGGCCATTAGAGCCGGAGGGTTGAATTTGCTTTGTATCCACTTTCTTTTCCGCAATCATCGCCGCGGCTACGGGCGTAGCTTTTACGGCAGGTGCCGGTTCCGCGGTTTTTGCGGGTGCTGGGGCGGCTTGCGCAGCTTCCTGTTTGGCTGGCGCTTCGGGAACTGCCGGGGCCTGGCCGGCCGGCTTTTCGGCCTCCGTATCGATACGGCAAACCACATCGCCAATGGCGAGGGTATCACCTTCTTTGGCAATCTGCGTCAACAGTCCTGCCTGCTCGGCATTGATTTCAAACGTAGCTTTTTCACTTTCGAGCTCTGCAATCACTTCATCCCTGTCTACCCATTCCCCTTCTTTCTTTAACCAGCGCACCAGGGTCACTTCGTTGATACTTTCACCTACTGTTGGAACTTTTATTTCGATAGCCATTGAATCTGAATATTTGGCTGCAAATTTCGGTTAAAATATGGATTTACAATGCAGAAATTAAGGCCTTGGCGCTAAGGCTTAAAAACACTTAAACGGGGCATCCATAAAATAAAAAAGTGAGCCGGGGCTCACGTGTTATGCTTTGGGGGTTAGTACTGATCAGGTTCCCAGGAAACCGCGCAGCAACTGCGATTGGGCGGTAGCCCTGAGTTTGGAAATGGCTTTATCCTTGATTTGCCGCACCCTTTCTCGGGTCAGGTTGAACCTCTCGCCGATATCCTCCAGGCTCAATGGATGGTCGATGCCAATTCCAAAGAAGAAACAAATCACTTCTTTTTGCCTTTCGGTCAGGGAACTGAGTGAGCGTTCGATCTCGGTATGCAGGGAATCATTCACGGCAAGCTTGCTGTCGGCATAGCTGGCATTCTGATTTTCGAGCACATCTATCAGTGTTGATTCCTCCCCATCAAACATGGGTTGGTCCACACTCACATGGCGTGCCGATACGTTGAGCGTGGATGCCACTTCATCGGTTTCCACATTTAACAACTCAGCCAGTTCCTCTGGGGTGGGTTCCCTTTCAAATTCCTGCTCCAGTTTTTGATATGCTTTACTGATGCGGTTGGTTAATCCCACTTTATTTAAAGGCAGTCGAACGATCCTTGATTGTTCGGCCAATGCCTGCAAAATGCTTTGGCGAATCCACCATACGGCGTATGAGATAAATTTAAAGCCCTTGGTTTCATCAAAACGCTGGGCAGCTTTAATCAGTCCGAGGTTCCCTTCATTGATCAGGTCGGGCAAGGTCAGGCCCTGGTTCTGATATTGCTTGGCTACAGACACTACGAAACGCAGGTTGGCTTTGGTCAGCCTGTCTAATGCCGCCTGGTCGCCTTTTCGGATCAATACAGCGAGGCGTACTTCTTCTTCCGCGGAAAGCAGTTCAACCCTGCCAATTTCCTGCAGGTATTTCTCCAGGCTTTGGCTTTCACGGTTGGTAATTGATTTCGAAATCTTTAACTGGCGCATACTCATAATTGTCGGTAATTGGTTACACTTGGGTTAGTTTCAAGCGGCCGGGCCATTGCCCTTTCCCTTTTATACGAATCCCGTTTCAAACCAGGCATTATATCCTGTCTGTGCAGCCAAAACGAGAAATCCGGCCAATTATTGTATATAGTTGTATGATGAAGGGAAAATTAATTTCTCAAATATTTTGTCGGGTTGATATATTTTCTATTATTGCAGCTATAAGGTCATCAAAATTCCCTCATGAGCAAGAAAGTTTTATATACGTTAGAGTACCCTGTGAGATGCTCTCCTTCGATCCTCTTTGAATTCCTGAGTACACCCGCCGGTTTGCAGGAATGGTTTGCAGATAAAGTGGATGAGCGTGACGGGATTTTTAGTTTTTCCTGGAATGGCACAACTGAGCGTGCGGAGTTGCTTGAAAAAGAACTTGATAAATACATCCGTTTTCATTGGCTGCATGCACCCAAGGACGAATATTTTGAATTCAGGATTGAACGTTCGGAAGTAACCAATCAAACCATTTTACTGGTGAAGGATTTTGCCGATAAAAAAGACATCAAAGACCAGAGCCAGTTATGGGAATATCAGGTGAAGGAACTCTTTCACCGCCTGGGCAGTTAAGCAAACAAACACGCTATCCTGGCATATCCATCCGCCAGGTGAAACCCCATCTGGTTCCATTCAGACAAAGGATATTTTATAGCGAGCTTGACAAAATCCCTGCCTTCGTAAATACTTCTTCTTTCGGATTTTGTCAGTTCGCTGAAAGGCTGGTAATTATCCGGGCCGAAATGATGCGCCCATGGGTCATCGCTTACGCAGCAATACAGATCCGCTTTGGTTTGGACATCTGCACACATGAAATTTTTCAAAAGCCCTTTATACTTTCCGGAAACCTGTATGGTAATGCTGACAAAGCCTGCCCACCAAAAAAATGTCCTCAGCGCGAATATGTCTTGTTTCTGGAACATGCGCGGGTAATCGAGCACAACATAAGGCAGTTTCAGGTATTGTTCGCCCCTGGATATTTTGGGAGATGATTGCCTGATTTCTTCCGGGAAATCATGTGGCCCCAGGAATACTTTTTGGATGACCGGCACCTGTAAGCCAAACAGGTTGTAAACGGTGTCAATGACCGAATGCTTCGTTAAAATCCAGTCGGCATTTGAGGCTATGGCCAGTTCATGATCAGAAAGAGTTAGTTTTGCGTTTGTCGGCATAAAGACAAATTACATCATTTTCAGAACCGGCAACAGATACCGGCAGGTATGTTCAAAAAACTGGATATATTAATCATAAAAGCTTACATTGGTCCTTTTATAGGCACTTTCTTCATCGCTTTTTTTGTGTTGATGATGCAGAGCCTTTGGAAGTACCTCGACGACCTGGTGGGTAAAGGGCTTGATTTTATTACGATCGGGCAGTTTCTATGGTACGCGAGCGCATCCCTGCTCATGCTCGCCATGCCCATCGCGATCCTGATATCCTCGATTATGACATTCGGAAACCTCGGGGAACGCTTTGAACTGGTGGCCATTAAAAGTTCCGGTATTTCGCTGTTGCGCTTCATGAGGCCGCTGATGTTTGTATCAATCCTGCTTTGTGGCGTCACTTTCATTTTTGCCAACTACGTAATCCCTTACGCCAACCTGAAATTCGTTACCCTGTATAACGATATTTACCTGAAAAAACCCGCATTTGATTTACGCGAAGGCGTGTTTTTCACCCATATCCCCAATTACGCCATCAGGGTTGGGCAAAAAGACAATGATGGAAAAACCATCCGAAACGTACTGATCTATGAGCAAACCAATCCTTTACAGGACAACAGCATTGTAGCGGAAAAAGGCGTAATGACGGTCAGCAAAGACCAGAGTTTCCTTGAATTCAACCTGGAAAATGGCTACCGGTACCAGGAGAACGGGAATATGGGTGACAGCAATACGGAGTTCACGCGGATCAGGTTTGCTTCTTTCAAAAAATTGTTTGACCTGAGCATCCTGAAAAAGCAAAATACGAGCGACAGTATGTTCAGGAATAATTATAAAATGCTCAGTTCCCGTCAACTGGGAAAGAATATTGATTCGATGGAAGTCACTACAGACAGCCTGCAGCAAAGGTTCAATAAAAACATGTCGTACAACTTTCATTACCAGGACCTGCCCGACAGTCTTTGGAATAAAGCGCTGGCCAAGCCTTCCACCGTTATAACGGTAACGGGCAACCGATTAATCCCCGACTCATCGGTCACTTTTGTAAAAGACCGTGCGATTTCCGCGATCATCTCCATTAAAAACCTGGTGGATTACCACAGCATGGATTACGAAGGAAAAACCAGGGACATCAGGTTCCACAAACTGGAATGGCACAGGAAATATTCCCTGTCACTGGCCTGCCTGGTATTATTTTTTATCGGCGCTCCCTTGGGCTCCATCATCCGAAAAGGAGGAATGGGCATGCCACTTGTGATCGCGATCATATTTTTCCTGATTTTCCATCTCCTGAATATGTTTGGGGAGAAATTTGTGAAAGAGGCAGTTGTTACACCGTTTGTAGGCATGTGGCTGGCCATTATGGTTTTGATCCCTGTAGGCATTTTCCTGACCTATAAAGCCATGCATGATTCCCAACTTTTCAGCAAAGAATTTTATCACAGATCTTATCAAAAAATAAAATCATTTTTCACTACTTTTAAGTCCCGGGGGGCAACGCAAAAAGAGGACTAATGGAAGAAAAGAATAAAATTCACCGCAGGTCATTTATAAAACATTCAGCAGGCACCGCACTGGCTTTAGCCGCTGGCGCTTCTGGATTAACTACAATCGCGGCGGCATGCACGGCCTCGAAGCCGGGCAAAGCATCCGTCAACCTGAATACAGGATTTACACAGGAACCGCTCCCCTATGCCTATAACGCCCTTGAGCCTGTAATTGATACCCAGACAATGGAAATCCATTACACGAAACATGCGGCTGCTTATGCCAGCAACCTGAGGGATGCGGCGGTCGCGGAAAAAGTTGACAGCACAAAGCCATTGGAAGATGTACTCTCCCGTATCTCTTCCTATTCGATGAAGATGCGCAACAATGGCGGCGGACATTATAATCATGAATTGTTTTGGAAATCCATGAAGGCTGTTTCCAAGGGCGACAATATGCCAACGGGTGCTTTAATGGAAGCCATACAAAAAGACTTCGGATCCTTTGAAAAAATGCAATCAGAATTTTCTGATGCCGCGAAAAACCGATTCGGATCAGGATGGGCGTGGCTGTATTTGCAGGCAGACAAAAAACTGCGCATCGGCAGCACACCCAACCAGGATAATCCACTCATGAACATCAGTGATATCAAGGGTTTCCCCTTGTTAGGGCTTGATGTTTGGGAACATGCTTACTATTTGAAATACCAGAATAAAAGAGCTGACTACATTAAAAACTGGTGGACAATTGTCAACTGGGATTATGTTCAATCTAGATTCCTGGCATATTGATGCACATTAAATACTGGTACCTGGCATTGGCTTTAACCCTGGCCATGATGATTTTGCTGTTAGAAAACGGCAAGACACTCGTATCTGCATACACACCGCTTGGTATTGTAAACCTGGAAATGGCCCGTTCGAAAAGCAGTGTCAGGAATATCCTCAATATCTGGAGTACCCCAAACGGGCACAATGAAAATGTTGACAATATTAAAGTTGCACGGCAAAACATTTATTGGGATTTCGTATTTATTTTTTGCTATACAGCATTTTTTATTTTATCTGTTTGGCATGTGAAATCATGGTTTCATAAAAGATCTTTTTTGGCCAGCGTGTCGCCCCTGGTCATTTCATTTTGCATAATCACCGGGGTACTTGATGTTTTGGAAAATATCGGAATGTTGGTAAGCCTGCATCGTTATATCCAAACATGGGTTATTTATTCAACTTTTATTTGCGCCTTGTTGAAATGGATGCTGGTAGGCCTCATTTTACTATACCTCGGCTCAGCGCTTACAATGAAACTCTGCCTGAAAAAAATCAACTAGGGATTTATACAAATAGGTTCGCTTAAAATTGGCTCAGCCTTTGCAAGGAAACATCCCGAAATCAGATGGGAGGTAACCAGGCAAAGGCTGATGAATTGACACGCAATCGTGGTACAAATCTAATGGGCGTTTGAAAGTTTGCCAAATCCTGCCTGATTTTTTACATTTTTTTTACAAGCTCCACATCCCGGCACAGTAATCTAAAATTCAACTACTTTTGTACCCCTCATCAATCACTATTAAAAACATCATTCATGCAGGCTTGGAAAGAATACCAGGAAAAAAATAAAGACAGGTTCCTCGATGAATTATTGGAACTATTGCGCATTCCGAGTGTAAGCGCAAAATCGGAACATAAAGCCGATATGATTCGCTGCGCGGAAGCTTTTAAACAAAGGTTATTGGAAGCCGGTGCAGATAAGGTAGAAATCTATCCCACTGCAGGCCACCCGATTGTTTACGGTGAAAAAATTGTTGACCCGTCAAAACCGACAGTTTTGGTATATGGCCATTACGATGTGCAACCGCCCGAACCGCTCGAATTATGGAAAAGCGGGCCTTTTGAACCGGTGATTGTTGATGGAAAAATTTTCGCAAGGGGCAGTTGCGATGATAAAGGCCAGGTGTACATGCATGTGAAAGCCCTGGAAACCCTGGTGAAAACAAATACCCTGGGCAGCAATATCAAATTTTGCATAGAAGGTGAAGAAGAAGTGGGATCGCCCAACCTCGGTAAGTTTGTCACTGAACACAAGGAATTACTCAAAGCCGATTGCATCCTGATCAGCGACAGCGCCATGATCAGCCTTGACACTCCAAGCCTCGACACAGGCTTGCGTGGTTTAAGTTATATTGAAGTGGAAGTGACCGGCCCAAACCGTGACCTGCACAGCGGCGTTTATGGCGGCGCAGTGGCAAACCCCATTACCATCCTGGCAAAAATGATTGCTTCATTGCATGATGAAAACAATCATATTACCATTCCAGGATTTTATGACGATGTATTGGTGGCGACACCTGAAGAACGCGCATTGATGGCTCAGGCCCCGTTTGATGAAGAAGCATATAAGCAAGACCTTGGTGTGAAAGAATTGTGGGGCGAAAAAGGATTTACCACAAATGAACGCACCGGCATCCGTCCGACCCTGGAACTGAACGGCATATGGGGAGGTTATACAGGCGAAGGCGCAAAAACAGTTTTGCCGTCAAAAGCATTCGCTAAAATCTCCGCACGCCTTGTGCCCAATCAACAGTCAGATAAAATCACCGAAAAACTGATTAAGCACCTTGAAAGCATTGCGCCACCTTATGTGACTGTTAAAGCCGCATTGCACCATGGTGGCGAGCCTTATGTAACACCGATCGACAGTAAAGCATACCGTGCCGCAGCCAAAGCCATTGAGGCTACATTTGGCAAGCAACCAATACCTGTAAGGGGTGGCGGAAGTATCCCTATTTGTGCCCTTTTTGAAAAAGAATTGGGCATCAAAATTGTGCTGATGGGATTTGGCCTGGACAGCGATAACCTGCACAGTCCGAATGAGAAGTTTGATTTGGCGAATTATTATAAAGGCATTGAAACAATACCTTATTTCCACCAGTACTTCGCATCACTGTAGTTCATAAATTATCATTACAAGCCTTGTTGAAAGACAAGGCTTTTTTTATGCCTTCTTGCATGAGGGATGCACTATCAACAAAAAGCCCCTCTTGTGAGGGGCCATGTATCGGGGAGCAGACTTGAACTGCCGTTTCCCGCATAGGACTTGTCCGCCGCGGCGGATATGAATCCGATGCTCAATGAACTATTTGTTTTATAAAGTCTCTGCCTGCACCGGTTTTCAACCAACACTCATAACGCATCGCCTCTACCTTATCAGAAAATTCCTTTGTATGGATAATTCTCCATGGGCGCCAACGGGCTGTCCAACCTTTACCTTTCTCATTATGAGAAATCATGCGCTCTGGCAAATTGGAGGTATAGCCAACATAATGGCACCCTCCAACATCAGAATATAAAACGTAAACTAAATACATACAAAAAGCCCCTCTTGTGAGGGGCCATGTATCGGGGAGCAGACTTGAACTGCCGTCCGCCGCGGCGGATATGAATCCGATGCTCAATGAACTATTTGTTTTATAAAGTCTCTGCCTGCACCGGTTTTCAACCAACACTCATAACGCATCGCCTCTAACTTATCAGAAAATTCCTTTGTATGGATAATTCTCCATGGGCGCCAACGGGCTGTCCAACCTTTACCTTTCTCATTATGAGAAATCATGCGCTCTGGCAAATTGGAGGTATAGCCAACATAATGGCACCCTCCAACATCAGAATACAAAACGTAAACTAAATACATACAAAAAGCCCCTCTTGTGAGGGGCCATGTATCGGGGAGCAGACTTGAACTGCCGACCTTCGGGTTATGAATCCGATGCTCTAACCAACTGAGCTACCCCGACAAATATTTTTACTGCCTAACTGAACTGCCGTCCGCCGTGGCGGATATGAATCCGATGCTCTAACCAGCTGAGCTACCCCGACAAACACATGAAACTCTTTAGCCCATCAATCTATAAAATAACTCTGGCGGGGCTTCCGCGTTTCGGGCTGCAAAAATACAAATTTCGCCCGGATCAAAAAATCAAAAAGTAAAAAAATGAGGGAAATCCTTGATTAACTGACCCTTGGCTTCCAGGGAATTTCCTGTACACCCAGTTGCTGGCCCACAAACCGGCACAGTACAAATAAATAGTCGCTTAAGCGATTGAGGTATTGTATCACCAGGGGCTCAACAAATCCATTGGAATCAGAAAGTTCCACACAAATGCGTTCGGCCCTCCTGCATACACAACGGGCTACATGAATGGTCGACACCGTTGGGTGCCCTCCGGGCAAAATAAAGGATTTCATCATGGGTAACTGTTCATCCATCCGATCCATTTCCTGCTCCAGGAAAACAACATCCTCAGCCTTCAGGTCGGGTATCTTAAGTGAAGATTCTTTATCAGGGTCACAGGCCAGGGATGAGCCAATGGTAAAGAGCCTGTCTTGCACCTCCCTTATCACAGCCACAATGGATTCATCTTTTACCAGGTCGGCAACAAGCCCAATATACGCGTTCAGTTCATCTACCGTACCGTAACTATCGATACGCAGATGGCTCTTCGACACCTTTGTTCCACCAATCAGGCTGGTAGCGCCCTTGTCGCCCGTTTTAGTATATATTTTAAAAGCCATACAGATATTCTATGAGAACAGGTAAAGCAACAAACAGAATCGGGTTTAGTTCGTAACGGATTCTATAATTGTCGGACGTTCATTCACGCGGTCACTCTCGATGATACCGTCTTTAAGCCGCACAATCCGTCGCGCGAAGCCTGATATATCTTCTTCATGCGTCACTAAAATTACTGTATTGCCTTCATCATGAATCTTGCCCAGCATCTCCATGATTTCATACGATGTCTTGGAATCCAGGTTACCCGTAGGCTCATCCGCCAGGATGATGGATGGGTTATTGATCAATGCACGGGCAATGGCCACTCGCTGGCACTGTCCTCCACTTAATTCATTTGGCTTATGGTGCATCCTGTCGTCTAAACGCACTTTACGCAATACTTCCGCGGCCCGTTCCATCCTTTCCTTTTTTGACACACCACCATAAATCAGGGGCAAAGCCACATTCTCCGCAGCCGTCAGCCTGGGTAACAAATTGAATTGCTGAAAAACAAAGCCAATCTCCTTGTTTCGCACAGCAGCCAGTTCATCATCCTCCATCCTGCTCACATCCTTTCCGTTCAAAATATAACGACCGGATGTAGGTGAATCCAGGCAACCCAGGATATTCATCAAAGTGGACTTACCGGAACCACTGGGGCCCATCAGCGCAACGTATTCGTTTTTGAAAATATCTAAGCTGATCCCTTTCAACACCGGCAACTCGTGCTTACCGAGGTAATAACTTTTTCTGATGTCTTCCAGGTGAAGGATGGATGTCATGTGCGATGTGGTATTGGCAAATATTGGGAATTATTTTTGAATCACTTTGGGAACCTGGAAAAAATCCTCATGTATTTTAGGCGCCGGCGCCATTGCCTGCTCCATGGAAAAAGGGGTTCCGGGAAGGTCATCCCTGAGTACATTTTCGGCGGCACCTACCTGCAACAGAGGCTCTATACCGGTTGTATCCAACTCCTGTAATTTCTCCACAAACCGGATCATACGGTGAAGATCTGTTTGAAGGGCGGCCTTTTGCGCATCATCAAAATGCAAACCCGATAATGCAGCCAGTTTATCCATCAATTGTGCCGTAATCTCCATGCAACAAAAATACGGTTTTCGGAAGATAGCCCTCAGGCTTTTGTGCAAATGGCAACCAGGCGGGCGCTATGATCTGTTCGCCATAATTAAACGGCAAATTGTATCTTCGCGATCCTTACGACTTTTATCAGTATGCCTGAACAAGAGCAAACACAACGGGTGATTCCGGGCGCAAAGCCATTCCCTGAAAATATTGTGATGAGCGGGATCCGTCCTACAGGATTCCTGCACCTCGGAAACTATTTCGGCGCCATCAGGAATTATATCCGCATGCAGGAAAACTTCACCTGTTACTTTATGGTGGCCGACCTGCATTCGCTCACCACTCACCCCGACACATCCGCATTAAAATCAGGTGTAATGCGGGTGTTGGCCGAAAATATTGCCTGTGGGCTGGATCCTGAAAAAGCGGCATTCTACTGCCAGAGCCATGTTCCCGAAACATCGGAGCTATACCTCTACCTGAATATGCTGGCTTATAAAGGCGAACTGGAAAAAACCGTTACTTTCAAAGACAAAGTGCGGCAACACCCGGAAAATGTCAATGCAGGGTTGCTCACATATCCCGTGTTACAGGCAGCCGATATCATCCTGCACCGCGCCAGTTATGTACCGGTTGGCAAAGACCAGGAACAGCACCTGGAAATGGCCAGGAATTACGTAAACCGTTTCAACCACAGGTATGGGGATGTTTTCCCCGAACCCCAGGCTTTTAATTTTAATGAAGAGCTGGTGAAAGTGCCCAGCCTCGACGGAACCGGCAAAATGAGCAAGAGCGAAAACAATATGGCCACGCTATATTTGGCTGATGACGATGACCTGATCCGGAAAAAACTCATGAAGGCCAAAACAGACAATGGCCCAACCACTGAGTTCGCGGAGAAACCGGATTATATCGAAAACATCTTCCAACTCATGAAGCTGGTAAGTTCAGAAGATGTGCTGAAAAAATTTGACGAGGATTACAATTCATGCCGCATCAGGTATGGCGACATGAAAAAACAACTGGCGGAAGACATGATCCGGTTCATCAGTCCGATACGACAAAAAGCCGCCGATATCCTGGCAGATGAAACATATCTGAAAAATGTGATGATGACAGGCGCTGAAAAAGCAAGGGAAAGCGCGTCGAAGACAATGGAACTGGTGAGAACGGCTATGGGACTGAAATATTTTTAATTTCATCGCAAGGCTCAGGAAGTTTACCGATATTTACCCGGAATCCAGGAAACACAATACATAATCATTCAAATTCATAAAAGCTGACCGGCTTCTATGGCAAAGATCAAGAAACCAAAACACATAGCTGTTGCCGGCAACATTGGTGCGGGCAAAACCACATTAACGGAAATGCTGAGTAAACATTATAAATGGATACCTCAGTTTGAAGATGTGGACCATAACCCATACCTGAATGACTTTTATGAAGACATGCCGCGCTGGAGTTTCAACCTGCAGATTTATTTTTTAAACAGCAGGCTGAACCAATTACTCGATATTCACCGGGGCACGGAAACCGTTATACAAGACCGCACGATTTACGAAGACGCGAAAATCTTCGCGCCCAACCTGCATGATATGGGCTTGATGGGCAAAAGGGATTTCGACAACTACTACCGTTTCTTCGAAACACTCAAGAGCATGGTAAAGCCTCCGGATTTGCTGATTTACCTCAAAGCATCTGTACCAACACTGGTTGGACAAATTCAGAAAAGGGGCCGCGAGTATGAAGAAAATATACGTCTTGATTATTTAAAGAAACTCAATGAGCTGTACAATAACTGGATTGAAAGTTATAACGAAGGGCCATTGCTGATCATTGACGCGGACAGCAATAAATTCGCGGAAAACGAGGAGGACCTGGGTAAAGTCATTTCAAAAGTTGACGCGATGTTGTTTGGGCTTTTCTAAACAACGGCTAATCAATCAACTGGTTTTTCATCGCATAAAACACCAGCCCAACAGAATTTTTCACACCAAAACGCTCCATCAGCCTGTCTTTGATGGCTTCCACGGTACGCGGACTGATATCCATTTTAGCTGATATCTCCGCAGCGGTGAATTCCATGCACACCAGTGTCAGCACTTCTTTTTCGCGCTCACTGATTACAATCTCTGAACTGAGGTTGGGATTGAATTTCTGCTTGGAATAATTTTTCTTGATCAGTACCTTATTCACAAATGGGTTGAGGTAAAACCCGGTACGCATCACGTCCATAATGGCGCGTTTGATTTCCGCGGGTTCTGTACTTTTCAGGAGGTAACCCGCTGCGCCGCAATCCATGAGGTGTCCCACAAAACGTTCATCCTCATACATCGTTAGGATGATCACACGTATCTGCGGGAAACGCTTGGTGATAAGCTTGGTGGTATCAATACCATCCTTTACCGGCATTTTCAAATCACACAACACCACATCGGGCAGGGACTCTGGAAGCTTTTCGAGGAGATCTTCCCCATTATCTGCTTCCATCACAAACTTGATATTGGTATATGGCCTCAGTGAGAGGATGACTCCTTTGCGGAAAATCTTGTGATCGTCGGCAATAGCCACTTTTATTTGACTGGGTACCATAGCAGTGTCGTAAAATTAGGAACTACTTGAACATGTTGTGCAGCAATTGCCTAAAAATTACATAAGAGGCTTATAATAGATCAGATAATACCTTGTTTCGGGATCTCCAGGGTAATCTTGTAATAGGTTTGGCTTGGGTCAATTTCAAAATAAATCCTGCCATTCAATACTTTCATACGACTGGCGATATTCTTCAAACCTAGCCCTTGCGCGCTTTGGTTCAGTTTTTCAAACTCAGATTGTACAATACCTTTTCCATCATGGTGCAGGCGCAGGTACAGGAAATTCGCGTTGGCGTTTTGTGTGAGGTGGATAAAGCCCGCGTTGCTGTGTTTGATGATATTGTTGACCAGTTCCTGGATGATGCGGAATACGAGCAATTCCTGTTCTACCTTTAGGCGTTCCCGGTAGTCGTGGAAACGGGCGCTGGCATTGAGGCTGCCGCTGCCGCTGATTTTCTGGAAAAGGTCGTTGGTGGCGCTTTCGAGGCCAAAGTTCTTTAAGGTTGGCGGCATCAGGCTATGGCTGATGTTGCGGATCAGCAGGATGGCGTCATCAATGATTTGTTTGGCGCTGAAGATGCTTTGCAATTGCTGGGCTTTTTCCTGGTTCACCAGGTTTTCGTTCAGGTAAAGGCGTGCCGTTGCCAGCAAAGGGCCTGCATCATCATGCAAATCTGCTGCAATGCGCTGCCTTTCCTCTTCCTGGAACCTGATGGAAGCGTCAAGCAAAATTTGCTGTTTCTCGGCTTCCAGCTTTTTCATCTGTGCCTGGTAACGGATCACTTTGCGCTGGTGGAAAATAACAAATACAATGATCCCAATGGCCAGGGTCAGCATACCCAATGTTCCAATGAACATCAGTCTTGAAATCCCCGAAGTATCGGCCTGTAAGAAGAACATTAGCTTAGGGTGCTTTTAGGGTTAAAACTGTCTAAATGGAGTTCTTCGGGGATATATAGATCTTCTGTATCATTGCTAATTGTTTCATTAGCTAGTAAAGCAAGGCTTAATAATATGTCTTTACAAATTGCAATGATACCATAAATGATTTTTAGCTGGTTCATTACATTTTTATCAGTTGTCGATTGGATAAAAATTAAATAAAAGAAATTTCCACTAAAGTAGATAAACAGACCAACTGATATCCAAAAGACAATGCTTTGATACAATGGCCGTAATACTTCAGTTTTCATTTTTTCATATAAATAGTAAATC
>DDTB01000010.1 GCA_002343985.1 Chitinophagaceae bacterium UBA2375
CATTTTTTCCACGTCCAATATTAAGGAATTGTTACCAACTGAATGGGTTTAGTATGGTTTCAGAATTGGTTGTAACTTACAGGAGAATCTCAACGTATGAATCAATTTTCTCCAACAGATCATTCCAATTTACCTGTTCAACCGCTGCGATACTACCGGGATGAAACTACCCATGAGAAAATCCATCGCCACCTCACAGATATCAATGACACTATAACGGATGAGGATATACGAAATATCCGCATTATCATCGGCCCGTCAGACGCTACGGGCAAATCCTCAAACATGCAGGCAGGCAACCGTTAATTGTGAGCTGCTTTCATTGTAGTTACACTACTACATAATCGACAAAAAATCAGGTAGTTTTACTACATGAATTTCCATTTATTTTTTCCATCTTTATGCTGCGGGAAAGACAAGCTTACACCGCTTACATTTGTCAGAAAACCGTTGCTAACCTTAACGGACACCCGCTATGAAAAACCTTCCCCGGAAGGTTTTTTTATGTATACAATGATAAGTATCAGGGAAAATAGCTGATTCCGGTAATAAGGGTGTCAGCCAAAATGTTGTAGCATTGCTTTATAAAACTTATGATATGCCTAAATCCAGACAAAGATCAGCGCATAAACATCATCATCCCAACCAATCAAACAGCACGCTTGATACAGGGCCTAAGACGCCGCGTTCGGCACGGGCTTTCACCATGCCCATCAGCGCCCTGTTTGGCGCAGGCATAGGGTGGTTCGCCGCGGGGGATTCCGTATTATGGATCATAGCCGGTGCGTTGGCGGGATTGGGTATCGGACATTATATTGGCCTTCGCATGGACGAAGCTTTCTCCCGTAAGTAAGCTCTCGCAATACGCATCTAAGGTTTGAAAGGCCCCCTGAAGGTTTTCCGGAAATGCAGGTACTCCGGTATGGATATGTTTTGCACATAGCCGTTGTCGGGGTGATGAAAAATGTATTCCTGGTGATAGGCTTCCGCGGGATAAAAACGTTCAATAGGCTGCACTTCCGTCACCACGGGCTTTTTATACTTCTTACTTGCATTGATTTTTTTGATGGCCTCCTCAATGATTTGTTTTTCCTTTTCATTCCGGTAAAAAGCGATGGAGCGGTAATGGGTTCCCACATCATTTCCCTGGCGGTTTAAACTGGTTGGGTCCATGCTGGCAAAATAAGCATCCACCAATGTTTCAAAGCTGATTTGGGATGGGTCGTAGTACACCTGAACACATTCCGCATGCCCGGTTTTACCGCTGCATACTTCCTCATAACCCGGGTTTTTGGTTTGTCCGCCTGCATAACCGGAAACGGCATCACGTACACCTTTGAGCGATTGAAAAACAATTTCAGTGTGCCAGAAGCAGCCCTGTGCGAATGTAGCGACCGCTTCTTTTTGTGTGGGTTTCCGCTGATCGCCGACGGGGATACGGAGGTCTGGGGAACGCTGCGCGCATGACAAAAGCGAAAGGCTGATTGCAATGCTGGTCAGGAGTATTTTCATGTTACAAATATTCAGCAATATAACAGTTGCCGCAGGATTTGGTTGTATAGATCATGTTAAAGCGGATATCTATGCCCAATGGTTCCCGTTTGCGATTAACCTGTATCTTAGCAAGCCAACAGTACCACTTGGTTTTTTCATATATGAAATATACCCTTGATCAATTCCATCATATCTTCTTTATTGGCGTTGCAGGCGCGGGCATGAGTGCGCTGGCACAATACCTCGCAGGATCCGGCAAACAGGTTAGTGGCAGCGACCGTTATTTTGTACCCGGGCTCGAGAACGAAACGAGAGATAAACTCGAAGCCGCCGGTATCAGGTGTTTTGAACAAAACGGTTCCGGCATCAGCCCTGAAACCGACCTGGTAGTGGTATCAACCGCAGTGGAAAGTACCGTGCCGGAAGTGCAGATCGCGATGCAGCAATCCATACCAATCTTAAAGCGCAGCGAATTGCTGGCCATCATTGCCGAAAGCCGGAAAACAGTTGCCATCGGTGGCACTTCAGGTAAGAGCACTACAACCGCGATGCTGTTTCACATCCTTACGGTGGCAGGAAAAGACCCCAGCATCATTAGCGGCGCAGGGCTCACAAGCCTGATCAGGCAGGGCCTGATCGGAAACGCGCATGTGGGTAAGGGCGACTGGCTGCTGATTGAGGCCGATGAAAGTGATGGGAGCATTGTGCAATACCATCCGGAAATCGGGGTGTTGTTAAACATTGATAAAGACCACCAGGAACTCGAAGAACTTAATCATATTTTTTCGCAATTCAGGGACCATTGCAAAGACCGTTTTATCGTCAACCGCACACATCCGCTTGCTGCGAACTTATCGAAGAACATTGTACATGATTTTTCGGCTGATGAAGCCATTGACGCCGGTTACAAGTCTGCCGGTTTTGAACAGGCCGGCGATGAAATCAGGTTTACGGTCAACGGGCATGCATTTTTGTTGCATACTGTGGGACGGCATAATATGGAAAATGCGCTGGCAGCCGCGGCCGTAGCCCATCAACTTGGGGTTCCGTTGGAAATATCATCAAAAGCCTTATCGGGATATGAAGGGATTTACCGCAGGCACCAGGTTTTGGGAAATGCCAACGGTTTAATCGTGATAGATGATTACGCCCACAACCCGGTGAAATGCGCGTCATCCATCCAGGCATGCCAACCCCTTGCGCCCAAACTGGTGGCCTGGTTCCAACCTCACGGTTACGGGCCCACGAGGTTTTTGAAAGATGATTTTATTCATGAATTCGCCAAAGCGCTCAGGCCCCAGGATGAAATCTGGATGAGCGAAATATATTATGCCGGGGGCACTGCAACCAAAGACATTTCATCGGCCGACCTGGTGTCAGGTATCCGTGACCTGGGCAGGCAGGCATTTTTTGTAGCTGACAGGCAGGAATGGATACAGGCTGTGAAACCGCATATAGAACCGCCCTGCGTGTTATTGCTGATGGGCGCCCGGGACCCCGGGCTTGAATCATTTGGACAGGAAGTTTGGAAATCCTTGTCTGGCGCATAACCTACCAACATGACCACCCTGATCACCCATATCAAATTATTAGCTGGTATTTATGCAGGACATGAACCCCTGCGCGGCAAAGACCTTGCTTCTTTGGCATCCATTGAAGACGCGTTTTTATTGATTGAAGACGGCGTTATAGCCGCTTTTGGCCACATGTATGAACTGGAATTAATGGTGCCCCAACAACCGGCGCATGTAATTGATGCATCCGGACGGATCATCTTGCCTGCCTGGTGCGATAGCCATACGCATCTTGTATTTGCACGCAGCAGGGAGGATGAATTTATTGATAAGATCAGGGGGATGAGTTACGCTGAGATTGCCGCGAAGGGTGGCGGTATCCTCAATTCAGCGAGAAGGTTGCAGGAAACATCAGAGGATGAACTGTTCCGTTTGGCCTGGCAGCGTTTGCAGGAAGCCGCGGCACAAGGTACAGGGGCCATTGACATAAAAAGCGGGTATGGGTTAACGGTAGCGTCGGAATTGAAGATGTTACGGGTGATAAAAAAACTAAAGGAAAAATCTCCTGTAACGGTCAAAGCCAGTTTCCTGGCAGCGCACGCATACCCGGAAGCATTCAGGGATGACCATGAAGGGTATATCCGACAGATCATTGATGAGATGCTGCCCGTGATCGCCGCGGAACAATTGGCTGATTATGTGGATGTGTTTTGTGAGAAAGGATTTTTTTCCGTGGATGAGATGGAGCGAATATGCAGGGCGGCCGCCGCTTATGGTTTGAAGCCAAAATTGCATGTCAACCAATTGAACAGCATCGGTGGCATTGAAGCGGCCGTTAAGCTGGGCGCGGTATCGGCAGACCACCTGGAGACCATGACGGATGATGATATCCGGATACTGTCGGCTTCATCAACCATCGGCACATTATTGCCCAGCGCGGCTTTTTTCCTGCGCATGCCGTATCAGCCCGCACGCCAGCTCATTGATGCCGGTACGGCCATCGCCCTGGCATCAGATTTTAATCCAGGGTCATCACCCAGTTTCAATATGAACTTTGTGCTTTCGCTGGGTTGCATACAAATGAAAATGCTGCCTGAGGAAGCCATCAACGCGGCAACCATCAATGGGGCCTGTGCCATGGAGTTATCGCGCGAATTGGGCAGTATCGCCCTGGGAAAACGTGCGAACCTGATCATGACCCGTCCCGTGCCATCCCTTGCATACCTGCCGTATGCCTTTGGATCAAACCATATTGAACAGGTCATGATTGACGGCGTCTTTGTGTAATGCCGCCAATCTGTTATCTTTCGTATCATACCAAAATAATGCAAAACATATGAGCCAAGCATTGATTGAATGTGTGCCCAATTTTTCAGAAGGTCGCGATATGCAGATCATCCGGCAGATCACGGATGAAATTGAAGCAGTGGAGGGCGTACGGTTATTAAATGTGGATCCGGGTAAAGCTACAAACAGGACTGTGGTGACATTTGTGGGACCTCCTGAACCGGTCATCGAAGCCGCTTTCCGCGCCATACGCAAAGCGGGCGAATTGATAGACATGAGTAAGCACAGCGGCGAACACCCACGCATGGGCGCAACCGATGTTTGTCCGCTCATACCCATTGCACATATCAGCATGGAAGAAACAGCTGCGTATGCGCATGCGCTCGCAAAAAGGGTTGGGTCTGAATTAAACCTGCCTGTATATATGTATGAATCGGCGCAACCCAATAAGGATAGGAGCAACCTGTCGGTGATCCGTGCAGGTGAATATGAAGGGTTACCCAAAAAAGTGACAGACCCATCCTGGAAGCCTGATTATGGCCCGGCCGCATTCGATGCCAAACGCGGCGCGACGGTGATCGGTGCCAGGGATTTTTTGGTGGCATATAATGTGAACCTTAATACCACATCCACGCGGAGGGCAAATGCCATCGCGTTTGATGTTCGGGAAGCGGGCAGGGTAAAGCGGGAAAACGGTAAGCTGGTAACAGATGCCGATGGCAAGGCCGTAACGATTCCCGGCAGTTTGAAATCTGTAAAGGCCATTGGTTGGTTCATCGAAGAATATGGCATCGCCCAGATATCCATGAACCTGACCAACATCAATGTAACGCCATTGCATATCGCGTTTGATGAAACCTGCCGCAAAGCGGAGGCGCGTGGGATACGCGTTACCGGTAGTGAGTTGGTGGGATTGGTACCATTGAAATGCCTGACAGACGCGGGCCGTTATTTCCTGCACAAACAACAAAGGTCAACCGGTGTCAGTGAAGATGAACTGATCCGGATTGCCGTAAAAACGATGGGGCTTGATGAACTGGCGCCATTTAACCCGGAGGAGCGCGTTATTGAATACCTCCTCAAGGATAGGGGCAAGCAGAAACTCATCGGCATGAACCTATCGCAATTTGCGTATGAAACAGCCAGCGAAAGCCCGGCGCCCGGAGGTGGCTCTATCTCCGCATACATGGGTTCATTGGGAGCCGCGCTGGCCACGATGGTGGCGAATCTCTCTTCTCATAAAAAAGGTTGGGATGAGCGCTGGAAAGAATTCAGCGATTGGGCAGATACCGGCCAGTTTTATACTACAGAATTATTGCAGTTGGTAGATGCCGACACCGAAGCTTTTAACGGCATCATGGCAGCTTTCGCATTGCCTAAATCTTCGGAAGAGGAAAAGCAGGCCAGGAAAGCAGCGATACAACTCGCCACTAAAAAGGCCATCGACATACCCTTCAGGGTTATGGAACTGGCGCATGGATCCATGCAACTGATCAGGGCCATGGCTGAAACCGGCAACCCCAATTCCGTGTCTGATGCGGGTGTAGGCGCTTTGTGCGCGAGGGCTGCCATTATGGGCGCATTTTTAAATGTGAAGATCAACGCTTCAGGGTATGATGATAAGGAATATGTGTCTGAGATACTCAGGAAAGGCACAGCCATTGAAGCGGAAGCCATGTTGATGGAGCAGCAAATTCTCGAATCTGTAAACAAAACCATATCCGCGTCATGAAAGGAATCAACATGGTTTTGATATGCTGCATGTTTGGCATTTTTCAGGCAAAGGCCCAAAAGGATTTTACGGGGCTTATCAAGTATAAACTAACGGTGGAGGGTAGCCCGGAATCAAGGACGGATTCCATGTTTGTATGGATAGACGGCATGCGTGCAAGGTTGCAGATGTTTCTACCCGGGGATTCCGCCGGAAGCCCGCCAAAGGAAATTGTGTATGTGGAGGATCTGGCATCGGGCCGCTCCCTCCGCATTGACCCGGCTACAAAAACTTTTGTGGAAGACAGCGTGCGCATGAGCAGGGTTTACCCTTTCAGGAATACCAACAGGTATGGAATGGTAGAGCGCTGGCTAAGTTTTGTGTACCAGGCCCCGCCAGACAGTAAATCCATAAAATCAGTGGAATGCCAGGGCAGCATTGAATACATGCATGCAGCCATGACGGATTACGCTTTCTTGGGTTATCAGCCTGTGATAGTGGATGGGAGGCTGGTGCTCGATTTCAGCATCACAAAAATGGATGGCACCAAACCAAGGGTTTATGCGTATGAGATACAAAGGATAACAAATGTTTCGCAATTGTTCAACCTCGAGGGATACACGAAGAAGTAACTCAGTCTTTTTAAAGCAGTAAGAGCGAAGTTTTGGAGATATTCTTTCCGCCTTCAGCAATCAACATAGCCTGGTAAATTCCTGGTGACAATGAAGCAGTCCTTGCAATTGTGTATTTGTTTGTGCCAGGCTTTATTAAGAACCTGCTACGGTCAATGCATCTTCCCGTCATATCAATCAGCATACAATCCGCCACTTGCTGAACAGGCGCGTAAACGGTCAGGTATGCCTGGCCGTTAGTAAGCGGGCCTGATGATAAAATCTCCAGGTTTTGAGTAGTTGCCGATAAGCGTACAATTGGTGAATATGATTCCCTGCCATCCATTTGCTTCATATGTAAGCGGTACCAGACGCCGTTTCCTGCAGGGTTTTGATCATGGGCATCATAGCGTTCCAAGGAACTGGTACGGTTCCGTGCCGGCCAGAAACTTATCTGCTGAAACGTCCTTCCGTCTAAACTTCTTTCCACAGCATAACCATCCATCCCGGTTTCCTGGTCAACCGTCCACTGCATCAGTACCCGGTTATTTGACTTATGGGCCCTGAAGTCAATAAGCCTGACCGGTACTACGCCGCAAGATGGGAAGGATGTACAGTTATTAGTAATTACAGATCCTGTTTGGGTTTGCAGGGCCTGCAGAAAAGATTGCCCGCGGATGCAAATATCTTTTACATGGTAATCAAGAAAGGGCAGGAGGATGTCCATGATATTTCCGAATACCTGGGTTGTGCTGATGGGGGAGCTGTTGCAACCAGAACTGATTTGTCCGAATACACAGGTGCCATTGTTATTCGAAAACTGGCAATGCGTGGCGCCTGTGATATTCACCTGTGTTTTGCAGGAGTTGGGGATATTATTGAACATGGCTGTTTGTACCGATGGAGCCACAATGCAATCGTTGCTCCCGGAGAAAAATAAATTGGGTTTATTCACCAGCAACGCCGCGCTGGTTGCCGAAGGATTGGTTTCGGCGGCCGCGAAATTAAATACGGCATCTACGGCAGGGCCTTCTGCAGCGGCCAGTATGCTGCTCCCGCCCCCCATGGAATGTCCGGCCACTGCAGCTTTGGGCCAAACACGCTGGTAGAGAAATGAGCTGCTGTTACTATTTTCCGCTTTCAGTTGGGCGCATAAAAAGTAAAGGTCTTTACCAAAAGCCCCGTGTGATGGAAGGAACCCTGATTCAGTAGTTGGAACTGCCACCACATAGCCATTCCTGGCAAGGGAATCACCAAGCCATGCATAAGCTGATGCCGGGATGACAAAGCCATGCCCGAACACCACAATGGGAAATTTTTGAGCACCCGATGCAAGCGGTACATTATTCCCCGCTTGGTCTGCCGGATAATAGCACTCAAAAGGTATGTTGCGGTTACTACGGGATGGATCGGTAAAACTGATATTTCTTTTTCCGACCGCGTATTGTTGCGCAGACGCACCAATGCTGTACAGGCAGGCAAAAATCAGTAGTCCGATAACCATTTGCATACAGAATAGGGGCCTGTTGGGCTTACCTACATAATTGATAATCATTTGTATAAGTTTAACTTATGTATTTGGGGGATGGGAAATCGAAGGGTTCGGGACGTATGATCTAACAATCAAGCATGTATAAGGTTCAATCACACGAATTACGTACTAAATTAAACAAAAAACTCATGTAAATTACAGTTGCCCGCAAGAATTAACCTTAAAATTTATCACTATGTCTGCAGCATTGCAGGTATGGCAAATACGCTTATCCTCATTGAGGAATGATTGCCAGGCCAAAGGTTTGCGAAAAGGGCTGATCAATTTTACCTACGAATGGTACTTTAAGCGCCAGTTCAGGAAAATGGACATTTTCTTTCCCGATTTTTCCAGCCATGTGCAGGATACGGTATTAAAGTCGATCCATCATGATGCGCATGAAAACCAGGAGTCATCTTTTTTCCTGATCAATAAGGCGTTTTACAAAATCCCCTTGCGGTTTTCAGACATTCATTTGCTCGATATTGGCTGCGGGTCCGGTAAGGCCATGGTGATGGGCATGAAGCATGGGTTCAAAGAAGTTTCCGGGGTTGACCTTGACCTGGAATCTTTACAGCAGGCCGAGCATAATTGCGCGCAAATGCGTGCATATGGCAGCGATACCGGTTACCACCTGCATACCGGTGACGCCAGTGTATTTGACATTCCCCATGGCGTGAACCTGGTATATTTATTTAACCCGTTTGGCATCTTAACCCTTAAACAGGTACTTGCTAACGTAAATGCATATGCGAAAAATACGGGTTCGCCGGTTTTTGTGATTTACCTGAACCCCAAACATGATTTTGTTTTTTCAGAATTGGAAGGTTGCCGGAAATTATATTCCAGTTTTTTCAAGGCTTCCCGGCCTGAGATGAATATATACCGGATCGGGTAATTTATTCAACCGGCTTATACTCAAATACCAGAACGGCATTTTCCTCAAGGTTCGCGCTGGAAAAGAGTTCATATCTTTTTTTACCGGCTGTAACTACTACCAGGGCTGTGTTGGGGGGTATACTGCCCAGGTTTTCGGCATACATCGTGATCTTGTGCAGGTCAGCATCCTCATCTAATGTGATATTCAGGTTAATGGCATCTTCCGTGAGCCTTTTCTTATTGACCAGTAGTTTGCCATTATAATAAATGGAAACGGTATCGTTATCCACCACACCATTATCATACACTTTGATGTTGATATTCCGGACATTTACCACCAACCGGCTCATTTCCTTGTTTTTCCGTTCCAGGAGTTTCTGTACCGGTTTAGGCTGATTTTGCGCGAGGGGTTTTAATTGAACCGTATCTTTTCGGGTAAGCTTTACCGTTGTGTCAAGCTTTGGCTTTGCTTCCACAGGGTTCTTTTTGATGGGTGGCGCGGGTTTTGAAGGTTTCTTAACCTGGGGTGCCGGAGCTTGCGGCCTGACAGGTTTTACCGGCGTTGTCACTTTAGGCTTTACTGGTACCTTTGGTTTTGGCTTAACAATCGGTGGCTTTACTGCAACAGGCGGTTCGGTTGCCCTTGGGGCTTCGGGTTGTGGCTCCTTTTCTTTCGTAATATATTTTTCAGGTTCGAAGCAGGGGCTGTCGGATCCCGGAATGGTATTTGGCTTGCCGGACGTTTTGCTCAGGCTTACACGCACTGCCTGGCTGATGCCCATATAGGACCCAGGGCTGTTCTTTAAACCGATCACGCCCCTTAACCGGTGCGGGGAAGTAGACTTGTCGAGCCAGAACTTCATCCGCATCAGCACATGCTGGCCTTCATTTTCATAAAAGCCTGTACCGTTGAGTACCCAGTATTCTTCTGTTTTATCGTAATATCCTTCAAAGTAAGCCCTGCAATGGCTTCTTTTATTCATCAGGAGATAGTCGTACGTGTAGCCGCAAATTTTGTTTCCTTCCTGCCTGATATTCAGTTGGAGCCATTCATCATCCATCACACCTTCCCAGGTACCCGTGATCGACTGGGCATTTCCCTGCAAAGAGGATAGGAGCAGCCAGCAAATTGTAGAAATGTGTAGCAATATCTTCATGGGCAAGGTTTGTCTATTCCAAAATTCCGCTATTTACTGTGTCCACCATAAAATAATATATAAAAATATTCGTTAAGAAATTGATATTAAACAAATCCATCAGATAAAATTACATGCCTGATGTTTTTGCAGGTATCCATCCAAACAACTTGTACCATGAAAATGACTTCTACACAACAGGAAATTTTATTGTTTACCAATACCCGTTTCTGCGCGAGGATTGGGTTCACTGAACATCAGCCAGGTATGCCATTGATGGGCGCCGGGCATGATATGCTGGAAGATGCTTGTTGGAAAGGGTTGATTCCACACGCGCTTCCGGAACTGACTGTCAGGTCGGCCGGGCAACCGGTAAGCCTCTGGGAGATCAGCAGGGCCGTAAATTTTCTTGATTTACAGTTCGCGGAATGCCCCGGCAGGATGGTCAGTGAATTATCCATTAACCCATATTTGTTTCTTTCAACCAGGCGTTTAAATTAACATTCAAGGTTCAACCCTGATCCTGTACCGGATGGCTGTGGTGCCATCAAAGACAAGCTCAATATAATACAAAGATTCGTGCTTAACCGGCACATACAATGAATACAGGTTCCCGTCGCGTGCAAAAGCCGCGTATTGCTGTTTGCGCATGGCCCATTCGTCTGTTACCCATTCATATTTTTTCTTCCCCGTTTTTTGCCAAACCTTCACCGGGGGGTTCCTGAAAATATTGCTGTTCACCTGGATCTTTTCAATGTTTTTCAAATAGTAAAATGAAAACAGGATGCTATCGCCTTTCCTGCATTTGACGACGCCTGTTGCAGGTGAAACTTCATTTACCTGGTCAAGCACTTTTGCGGAAAAGTAAAATGGCTTATTGAAAAACTGTTCCTTGCTGAATGGTAAAGGTTCAACCTGGAAGCCTTTTTTGGGATAATGGTTCCTAAAAAAACGGTCTTGTTTCTGCAACCAGTAGTAAGGTTCAAATTGCCTGACATAGGACGTCAGCAAACCTTCATCGTCCTCCGTGCAATAACCGGCGGCCCAGGTTGGATCGCAGTAGTACCAGGATGAGTGGATGTAAATGGCGTTCCAGAAATGGTTCGCACCCATATTGTTTCCAATCTGGTATGGTTTTGTGCGGGCGTAGCCTTGTATGTACTCGCAGGGTATGTACATCAGGTCGCATAATTTCTTGTATAATTTCGCATATCCTTCAGCGGTAGTTTTTCGCGAAGACATAATTTTCCGGAGGTAGCCTGTTTCCCAGTTTTTCATAAGCATGCCACATTCAGGGTTATTCCCGCAATCAGGCTTATCCAGTTCATCGCCCCGGTTCACAAATTTGTAGTCGTACCTGATTTGGTCGGTAATCCATCTAAAAGCTGCCCTCGCCCTGCTCAGGTCGTCGGGGAAAGCGTCCACTATCTTTTCAGCCAGCGTGATAAAATTTTTCTCTTTGGAAAGCGATTCGGCAAAACGGTCGGCATTCGATAAAAACACGGAATCATCCACAGCCTGGGCGCTAATTGTCAGACTGAACATGGAAAAAATGCATATGGCAATAAACCTGTGCAAGCAGGAGGGGGTTAAAGAATTTGGGGTACCCATGGTTATTACCGTATAGGAAACCTGCCCCAAATCCTTGTTAAGTTACTGAAATTCGGTCCTTTTTCCAATAATTCAGTTTAATTGGTTACATAATAGTCACAGCCCCAAAGGCTGATTTTCGGGAACAATAGCCTATTTTTGGGGAGTGATTTGAATTGGAGGGCAAGGATTATTTAACTCAAAAAAGGCAGTTTTTTTCTGCCAGTTTGTATGAAGAAGACCCGTTTATTTTCCCTGGCCATCCTGGCCATGAGCTTCGCAGCTTGTAAAAAGGATTATGTCGACACAACTGAACCCCCGGGGCCTCCCGTAATCCTGCCCGTTGTTGTGCCACCTGCTAATTCAGACAGTAGCCTGGTGTTGGGTAACCCAAGCGGTGCCACAACAGATCCGTCTAACGCCAACGACTACCTGATGAGGGAAACATATTATACCTTATCGTATGACCGTGACCGCGGGATACCCAATTGGGTAAGCTGGCATTTATCGGCCGACGACCTGGGTAATATACCCCGCCAGGATGACTTCCGTGCCAATCCATCCCTGCCTTCAGGTTGGTACCAGGTACAGAATTTCAGCTATAATGGCGGCGGTTTCGACAGGGGGCACCTTTGCCCTTCAGCCGACCGTACCGCATCGGTTTTGGCAAATTCTTCTACTTTCCTCATGACCAATATCGTGCCACAGGCCCCATACCACAACCAGGTAACCTGGGCGGCATTAGAAGATTATTCGCGCGGTTTGATCAGCAGTGGCGCCAATGAAACCTATACCATCGCCGGCGCTTATGGCGTGGGAGGTTTAGGCAATGCCGGATTGTTGAACAGCATCGACAACGACCGTGTGGCCGTGCCCGCATTCCTTTGGAAAGTGATTGTGTTATTGCCCAATGGTTCTGATGACCTGAACCGCATTACCACCAGCACACGCGTGATCTCAGTGATCATGCCAAATACCAACCAGATTGAAAACAACTGGCGCAACTACCGGGTATCTGTAGACGATATTGAAGCAGTAACCGGCTATGATTTGTTATCTGAATTGCCCACATCTATCCAGGCAGTCATAGAAGCGCGTGTTGATAACTTGTAAGATACATCTGTCGCTCCCGATAAAAAAAGCCACTGAACATTCAGTGGCTTTTTTGTATGCTGTTGACAGGTTTAATTGACTTGCATTTTCTCAGTGTGTAATGTGCCATCCTCCGCCCGTATCATCAGGATCATGAACCCTTTGGCGCTTGATGGGATATTGAGTTGGTAACGGCCCTGGCCAGGTTGCACCCGGATAGATTGTTGCATGATCCGTTGGCCGGCCGTATTTAATAAGCTTACCTGAACCCATTGGTTGCTGTCGGATGTAATGTCGGCCTGGATGGACTGTCCCGCCCTTGCAGGATTCGGGAATACGCGTTGAACAAAGGACGCGCCCTTGTTGAATGTGAGTCGTATGACTTTGGAGTATTGGTATGTGCCATCGAGGTCAACCATTTTGAGCCTGTAAAAAACAGGTTGACCAAACAGGATATCCGCATCAGTAAACTGGTATGCATGGCTTGTCTGGCTAAAACCCTGCGCCTGGACCCTGCCGATGCTGCTGAACCGAACCTGGTCGGTGCTTCTTTCAATCACAAAATGGCTGCTGTTTATCTCAGAACTGGTTGACCAGGTCAACACTGCCGTCCAGTCTTTTGCTTGTCCTGTAAAACTGGTTAGCAACACAGGTACTACACAGGAAGTGGTGGGCTGGAATCCGTCAAGTCCGGGATCAGAATCAATGCCATCAGTTAAGAACGGCGCAAAAGTGACGGGGCCTGAAATGCCGGCGGCGATTACTACCGGGTCGGTGGATTCAAACCAGTTGCAGGTTGCGTCGAAAGTGGCGTCATGCGTGTTACCGATATTAACGGTATTTCCGGTGAATGAATTAAAGTGGGCCTGGTTGTTCACGCTGGCTGGGTTGGGGTCGGTCAGCGCGATGCCTGCCGCGTTGTTTTGTATGAAATTGTTGAGGATGATATTGCCTGAATTGGTAGCCGTACCAACCAAACGGATACCAATAAACGAACTTCCCTTTATGGTATTTTCGAGGATGGTTTGATTGCCTTTCAGGATGCTGATGCCCTGGAAATTATTTTCAGCAACATTGGCCCTGAACAGGTGGCCATTGCTGCCTGTAATCACGATGCCTGTGGTGCTGCAATTGGCCACATAATTGTAACTGAATTCAGAACTGTTTTCGAGGTTACCGTCAAAATAAATCCCAAATCGGAAGCCGGTCACGTGGTTGTTTTTTACCAGGTAGCTATGCAGGCGCAACGGGCCATTGGCCCTTGTAGCGATGCCTGCCTGTTGCACCAAAGGTGTGGGGATACCAATGACTATGTTGTTGATGATGACCGTATTCAATCCCCTGGCTTCAATCCCCCTGAGTTCGGTCCCCGCGTTTACGGTGAAACCATCCACAGTGATGTTATCCCTCGATTGGCCATAATAAATGGCGCCATTGATGATGGATTCATCTGTGCCCCTGTTGATCGGAACAGCCGCAGGTCCTGCGGGTATGCCAAATTTCGCACCCCTTAATGTGAGTGGTTTATTGATTTCAAAAACAGTAGTGTAAGATCCTGCGTCAACATAAATGGTATCCCCATTTGCCGCGGCATTTATGGCAAAGAGGATAGTGGCAAAAGGTTGTGCAGCCGTGCCCGGGTTTGCATCATTACCAATGGCAGTGGTGAACACATCACCGGTTTGGGATGCATCATTTACGTACCAGGTATTGGCGAATGTTACTTGTGTGGATAACAGGATTGCACATAGGGCAACCCATGCTTTGGGTAAAAAATCTGTCATAACAGGACGGTTTGATAAATAAAATAAGGGGAGCGGAGGAGCTGTTCAGAGGAGTTGAATTCATTATAAAATTACGGCATTTATAGTTATAAGTCTGCAAATATTTTGGTCATTCGGGCAGAAAAAAAACCGTATTTGGCGTTGATTTTCCCCTTTTCGCCTTCCATTGGGCCATTAGGTTTGCCGCCCAGTCTTGCTTTCGCGTTGCTGATAGCGCGAGGGTTTGAGATGGTTCGCGTTTTGGTTTATGAGGAAGGGCTGTTCTTTAGGGCGGCCCTTTTTTTTCTCCGGAATTGAAAATGGAGTCTGGGCTTTTTCTCATGACTACAAGAGGTAAAAGGCAAAAATCAGGGGTGTAAACCATTTGCTGCTGTTTCGATAGGGATGCAGTTTTGTGATAGTTGCTGGATGCATCCTTCAGGTCGTTTAACCCGGGATATGATGAGCAGGGGATGATGCAGGAACTGACGGAAAACAGGGGATCGCTTTTCCCTGTGGCTACAACAGCGTCTGATCTGTATCGTAGGACATACCAAAAACAAACAAATAATGAAAACCTTATGTAGTGTTTTGCTCAGCCTTTTGGGATTCGCATCATTTGCCCAACCCAATAACCCATACCAGAAAAGGGGTGCTGAATTTTTTTCATCGGTGTTGATGATCGGAGAAAATATCCAAAGTGGTTCAGTAAAGGAATTCAACGAAGAATTCATTCAGGCTTATGCAAAAAAAGTGCCTTTCCCTGTTCAGGCTAACCTGGAGCTGGCCGTTCAAGTGTATAAGCAATTGCATGATCCAGCCTTTAACCTCGACAGGTTGATTTCAACCGCCCGCGTGTCTGACGCAACAAAGAAATTCACGTATCAATTGTTGAATCCCAGCCTGGGTAAAGGGGAGACCATGCAGGGCTATTTAACCAAACTAACAGAGCAGGTGAATCAAACCAGCCTCGATCCATTGGAAAAGGAAACGTTATTGACTTTAAACGCGCTCAGGTATGAACTTGAAACAAACTTAAGTGCCAGAAGGTCTTTATGCGACCTGGAGTTACCAAGCGGATACACATTGAATGTATCTAATGGAGTTTGTATTGCCGCTTTTGCGGTCGCTGGTGCATACATAGGGTACCATGTGTGTGGATTGAAATGTGCTGTTGCGGGAGCAGTAATTGGTGCAGTTGTAGGTACCGTTGGTTCAATATCCGGAACAAAAGATTAGCAACTTGGGCACGGCATTTCGTTAAAACTACATCCACATATGAGAAAGTTTTTCGTTTGTTTATCCTTGCTGGCAGTTACAACCTGCACGGCACAGGAAATCAGGGTTAATACCGGAATAGGTATGCTGATCGCGTCAACCCCGGAATGGAAAAAACCTGTTTGGTGCACTTCTTTTCAAATGGGGTATGAGTTTCCGTCTCGCCGGAAATTATATGGCATCCTGATGCTGCAACATATGCAAATGAAATACGCTTTCGACCATACGGCTGATGGCCAGGCCTTTTTCACGTCCCGTTTTTTTTCCGTACCTATTATGGCCAGGAAATATTTTATCATGCCTGGCAAGTTTAATCCCAGGCTGTATATGGACCTGGGTATACAGCCACAATTTGGTTATCACAACCGCGTGGAGTTCCGGGCCAATCAAACAAAGCGACTGCAACGGCAGTCTGTGGGAGCATTTAGTGCAGGTGCTATTATACAGGTGGGGTATAAGAGGCCATTAGACAGTTTCATGGAGATAGAACTTGGGTTTGGTTTCGGATCCGATATCTGGGCTACCCGAAGCGCTAAAAACAGGATTGTCTGGCAGGAGAACAGGCAGATGTTACAAGTCAACTTTACCCGTAAGTTATGAGGGCTTTGTGCATCGCCTGTTCCCTCCTGGCTTCTATTTTCGGATATGCCCAACCGGTAGTTCCGTCATTGGAACCGGGGCCTGAAAGTAATGATTCCGTGTACCTCTACATATTTGGCAGGGGATCAGATGCGAAATCCGCAATTTTATCCGCGCATTTTAACATCAGCGGTTCGCTCATATCGCATGTGGGTATTGGAGTTGTTGTTGACACCGGGATCGCGGTTGCGCATGTGGTGAATGATGCGGGCAACAGGGAATCGGCATTATGGATTCAATCTGTTAATGATTTTATGTTGGTACCCGGTATCCGCTATGCTGCCGTATGGCGAAGGTTGATCCATCGTTCCGAATTGCAGAAAATCAATGAGCAGGTCAAAGCCCTTTCACTGCAATTCGTATCATTCGATTATGATTTTCAGATTGGGGGGCAGAACCGGTTATACTGTTCTGAATTTTGCGCGTTGCTTTTGTGTGATGTGTTCCGGGGAGATGAAATGTGTGAACCTGTACGGAAAACACTTCATGATGCCTTATTTGAAGCATACCTGAACCGTGAGATTTTTATATATTACCCGGTAGATTTTTTCATACCTGGAGGCCGGTTTCACTTGTTATGGGAATGGAGCCGGTGAGTGGAAAAGTGGAAATGACCATACTGAGTTCGCAACAACTTGATTGTCAACGTATTTTGCAAAATGTTTGAGCACATCGTAGGAAGAATTGATTTGGAAGGATTGAGTTATAGCGTTAACTTCGGCAAACAAACAGCTCAAAATTTTTGCACATGAAAAAAGTATTGTTATTGGCGATTGCCAGTTTGGGTTTAACGCAATTAATACATGCCCAGGAGAAGCAGGCCAAACAGCAAACGTCGGCCGCTGTAGCGGAAGCATTACCTGCCAGTGAAGCGGTTTCTGATGAAGAAACAAAAAGGAAAATGCAGGAATCACAGCAGCCCCAGGCTGTTAGCATGACCGAGGCAGAAGCCATTACCAATGGCCGTGAAGCCGAACGCCAGGCCGAAAGGGCAGAGCGCAAACGCCAGGTTGAAATGAACAGCAACATGACTGAACAGGAAAAAAAGGAAGCATACCAGAAAATGAGGGATGCGGAAAGGGCTAAAGTAGAACAAACCGTAAAGCCGGTTGAAAAGAAAGCACAACCAGCCCCCACTCGAAAGGCTGTTAAAAAGGCTGTTCCTGTAAAAGGTTAATAATCAAGTGATAATATTGTTTAAAGCCGGGATTTTCCCGGCTTTTTTCATGTACCTAAAACTCAGCTGAATTTACGGTATAAGAGAAAAATTATATTTCTGTCCATTGCATAAAAATAAACCGGCAAAATTGACGTTATATCCATGTTATCCATAAAAACCAGGCAGCATCAAGCTGCTTTGCCAACACATGAAGCGCCAAACGCCCCTTTCTTTTATGCTGATCGGGTTATTGTCGGTACTGACAGTAACGCTACATGCGCTTCCATCTGTGAACAGCGATCCTGCGAAATCCCTCAATCCTGATTCCAGTTTTCACAATAATCAACAGAATTCCTGTACCATACCGGTTATGCAGCCCCCGGCGCATCAAACTTATTGCCATGGCACTGCTACACAGGTGGTAGTATTTTCCAGCGATGTTGCCCAAGCCACATATCAGTGGACGAACAGCAATCCTTCTATAGGTTTGCCGGCATCCGGCAGTGGCCATTTGCCTTCATTTGTTGCACAGAATCCAGGCTCCGCCACTATCCAGGCAACTATTACCATCATACCAAGTATTGACAGTTGCCAGGGTTCCCCCGTGAGTTTTATTATTTCCATCAAACCCGCCCCGGATATGGACAGTCTTGTGAACCAGGTAGTTTGTAACGGCGCCGCGATTGATACCATCGACTTTAATGGGAATTTTCCCGGGACAATTTTTACCTGGACCAACAATCTGCCTTCCATTGGTTTGATGCCAAATGGAACTGGCGATATACCTGCATTTCATCCCATCAACAATACATTGCAACCCGTTACGGCAACTATAACCGTACAACCTGTATTAGACGGATGCCTTGGGCCTTCAGGCCAAATGCAAATTACCGTAAACCCTATGGCAAGTTTGGTGCAGCCGCTGAATCGTTTCTTATGCAATGGCGATCAAACCGGGACTGTTCATTTCATTGGCACAACCGGGGCCACATCATATACCTGGACGAACAGCAATACCAGCATTGGTTTGGGCAGTTCGGGAACCGGTCCTGTGCCGGGTTTTATCGCCAGCAATACGGGTAACCAGGCAGTGGTTGCGCAGATAACGGTAACGGCTATGTACCAGTCATGCATAGGTGTGTCAAGGACATTTCAAATTGCCGTTGACCCCACTCCTGAATTATCCATACCCGGGCATGTGCAGGTATGTAACGGATCAAATACCCCATCTATAGATTTTTCATCTACTGTTGCGAATACCAGTTATACCTGGATCAATAATACTACAAGCATTGGCCTTGCGCCCAATGGTACGGGTAATATTTCGCCGTTTACGGCAATCAATCAAACCGATTTTCCAATAACGGCCATCATCCGAATTACAGGATCGGCCAATAGTTGCAGCAGCAGGGAAGAGGCATTGACAATTTCCGTCTATCCCATACCGTTAGTAAACCCGGTGCCAGACCAGGCATTATGCAATGCTTCAATAACAGATTCTATACAATTTTCGGGCCACCAGGGTTTTAATGGGTATACCTGGCAAAATGATCAGCCTTCAATTGGGCTTGATACTGCCGGTACCGGTAATATCCCGGCGTTTGCGGTTTTGAACCAGGGGCAATCAACTATTGAAGCAAACATTACCGTGCAGGCCGTTAATCCGGGTTGCGCAGGGCCCGGCCAGGCGTTCAGCATCCGTGTTTTCCCAACGCCTGATTTGTTGCAGCAAACGGATACCCTCATTTGCAGGGGTGCCAGCATCAGCCTGCAGGCCGCGCAGGCAAGCAGTTACCAATGGACGCCATCTCAATATCTTTCCTGTACCGATTGCCCTTCGCCGGTGAGTTCGGCAACTGGAACCATCCGGTACAAAGTGGAGGGTATAAGTGCAGATGGTTGTGCAGGCTCGGATACGATCCTGGTAAAAGTAGTGCAACGGTTTAATGTACATGTGCCTGCTTCCGATACAATCTGCGCCGGGTCTGCTTTTCAGCTTTCTGCCAGCGGTGCGCACGCTTATGCCTGGTCGCCTGCCGAAAGCTTAAGCGATTCTACTATTGCAAATCCTGTAGCGGCCCCAACTGCTACTACGCGTTACCGTGTGGTAGGGTCAGACCAATACCAGTGTTTCACCGATACGGCATACCTCAGCATAACGGTTGGTGTCATACCGCGTGTGCAGCTTGGCCCGGATCAAAGCCATCCCACAGGCACAGATATCAGGCTTATACCTCAGCTTGAACAGGGGCCTGTCGTCAACTGGTCATGGTCTCCACCCGAAGGATTGAGCTGCACAGATTGCGCGCAACCGTTATTGCGGGTAAGGGAGGATATGGAGTATGTTGTGAGCGCCACCAACCGATGGGGATGCACCGGAAAAGACAGCATTAAGATCAATGCCTTCTGTACATCGGCCCAGGTCTTTATCCCAACAGGTTTTACGCCCGATAATGATGGCTTAAACGATGTACTAATGGTTCGGGGTTCGGGCATACAGGTGAAATCATTCCGCATCTTTAACAGGTGGGGCAACCTGGTGTTTGAAAAAAATAACGGGTTACCCAACGACGCCCGCTATGGATGGGACGGTAAATGGAAAGGGGTGCCGGTAAGCCCGGACGTGTATGTGTATGTGGTGGAAATTATTTGTGACAATGGGGTAGTCAGTACCCTGAAAGGAAATACTACATTGATCAGATAAGCGTTATAGCATTATCCAAATATCCTGACTCATGAAAAACTACAGCTTACGAACGGTTGTATTGGTGCTGCTCATCAGCATCTGCCGGACAGCGGTGGCCCAGGATATTCATTTTTCCCAGTTTTACGATTTGCCCATGTTGCGCAATCCCGCGCTGGCAGGCATTTTTAACGGAAATGTCAGGGTCACGACCGCGTACAGGAACCAATGGCAATCACTTACGGTACCATTTCGTACCATGGCCCTGGGGCTTGAAATCAAGAAACAGGTAGGGCGCAACAGCGATGATTTTATCAGTTTCGGTTTGCAGGCCACGCACGACCAGGCGGGTGATGCGCGACTGAGCCGGACACAGGTATTCCCGGTTTTAAACTATCATAAATCATTAGGTGGAGATAAATCAAGCTATCTGTCTGCCGGTTTTATGGCAGGGCCCGTCATGCAACAATTTGACCCGACCAAACTAAGTTTCGATGACCAATACCAGAATGGCGCCTATAGTTCGTCTAACCCTACCCGTCAGACGTTTACCAATACCAGGTTAACCTATTGGGACCCGGCGGTTGGACTGAGTTTCAGCAGCACAGCAGGGGAGTCAACCAATTATTACATAGGAGTAGGGTTATTCCATTTTACAAAACCCGTGGTATCATTTCAACCCCAGCAAAATATATCGTTATTGCCTAAATATGCCATTAACGCGGGTGTGGCATCCAGGACTTCTGATGTAAGCACGCTGGTTGTTTACGCCGATTATTTCAGGCAGGGCAGCAGCCAAATGGTTCAGGGTGGCCTTATGATCAGGCGTGACCTGAACAGCACGGAAGATGAGCCTTCAACCGCCATTTCAGCAGGTATGTTTTACAGGCTGAACGAGGCTTTGATACCGGTTGTGAAGCTCGATTACCGGTCAACCAGCATTGGCGTTACCTATGATATCAGTATGAGCAAAATGGCCGCAGCAGCCCAGCACCGGGGTGGTTTTGAGTTGACCCTAATATATAAAGGAGGGAAAAAATACAACCCTGATACCGATGCCGTTCGATGCCCGCGATTCTTTTGATCAGAGGTTTTTTATTACCTTCCCTGCATGAAACATGTGAAGTTTTACACAAAGCAGGATATACTTTCCATCACGCGCGTCCGCAGGTTCGAAACCAAACTTGGTGAGCGGATCAGGTTCATTGCCCATGCCGATCAATGGCAGGAAGAATTAAAAGCCTCCGATGCCAAATACGTGATCGTTGGGATCCCCGAAGATATTGGTGTGAAAGCCAACCTGGGCAAGGGCGGCGCAGAAACCGCCTGGCTGCCTTTCCTGCATTCATTCCTGAATATCCAAAGCAATGATTTCTTGAGTGGGGAACAAATATTGCTCCTCGGCCATTTCGATTTTGGTGATATCAAATTCCTGATTGAAAGCAATGCGTATAACGACCAGGAAAAAGTCGATGCTTACCGCCACTCAGTTCAGATGATTGATGACGAAGTGGAATCAGTCATTAAAGCCATCACTTCATGCGGAAAGATACCCATCGCCATTGGTGGTGGCCACAACAATGCATACCCATTAATTAAAGGCGCTGCCAAAGGATTGCATAAATCTGAAAAGATCCCGTTGGCTCAAATCAATAGCATCAACCTCGACGCCCAAAGCGACCTAAGGCCTTCGGAAGGCAGGCATAGCGGAAATGCGTTTACCTATGCCAGCGAGGATGGCTTCCTGGGTAAATATGCGGTCATTGGTATTCATGAAAATTATGTCCCGCAAAATGTACTGATGAAAATGCATGAAGATCCATTTGTGCAGTACAGCACATTCGAAGATATTTTTATTCATGAAAAGAAAAACTTCATCCAGTCTGTTGCGCATGCTACCGGGTTTACGGAAGATTCGTACACAGGTATTGAGTTAGACCTTGACAGTATTGAATATATCCTCAGCAGCGCGCTCACGCCTTCGGGCATTACCGCTTTGCAGGCAAGGCAGTTTATTCACTTCACCGCGACAGATTGTAAAGTGGCCTACCTGCATATTTGCGAAGGTGCCTGCCAGTTGGCTGATGGAAGAAAAGATGAAACAACCGGTAAACTCATTAGTTACCTGGTCAGCGATTTCATTAAAGCCAATGATTTAAAATAAATTTAAGGGAAGAGCGCTTTTTCCAGTTCTTCAAAACTGGCGATTCCGTCCCGGCGCCATGTGGGTTGCCCGTTCTGCATCACCATGAAAACCGGTAATTCCTGTATCTTGAAATGCTGCAGCACTTCTTCATCCTTTCCACCATCTACATTCAGCAAAAGGAAACGGTCGCCATATTTTTCCTGTAATTTTTTCACAACAGGTTCCATCTTTTTGCAAGGTGGGCACCAATTCGCGCCAACATCCACCAACACAATCTTATGCGATGTGATAGCCCCGTTGAATTGCTCCACGGTCATGCCCGGCTTATCTGATGCGCCCTCCACTTTTTTCTGAGCCGACTTCCATGCCATGATACCTCCTTTAAGTTCATACACTTCCTTAAAGCCATCCGCTTTTAATTTCTCCGCGGCTGCGCGGCTCCTGCCACCGGAAAGGCAATACACATACACAGGCTTGTCTTTATCCATAAATGAAACCCGGCGGTTAAACTCTTTTGGGTCGTTCCAGTTGGCCATTAAAGCCTGGCTGATATGCCCGCTGTTAAATTCTCCGGGTGTGCGCACGTCGAGAATTTGTATGTCTTTTCCGCTGCCGATGCCTTGTTCAAACTGTTGGGCATCTATCAGGTTTTTTTGTTGTGCCTGGCATGCATGCAGGAAAAAGACCATGCCGCATATTGTGATAATCGTTTGTATCCTCATGTTGATATTTTTGATGTATGATGTAGATGTGTGATGTATGATGTGTGATGTATGATGTATGATGTGTGATGTGTGATGTATGATGTGTGATGTGTGATGTATGAAGTGTGATGTATGATGTATGATGTGTGATGTATGATGTGTGATGTATGATGTGTGATGTATGATTTGATATGCGAAATGGGCGTAATGCGTTTTACAGGCACCCGGTGCGGCCACCGTCAACAGGTAGGTTAATGCCATTGATATAAGCCGCCGCGGGTGAACAAAGGAATGCCACTGCCGCGCCAAACTCTTCCGGCTTGCCGATGCGCTTCGCAGGAATTTCTGAAATCAGGTCTTGCAATACCTCTTCCGGAGTTTTCCCTGAATCTTTCGCCTTTTTATCAATCACGTAATCGGCCCTAACGGTTTGTGTAAAACCGGGTAATACGTTATTGACCGTAATGCCATAAGCGCCCAATTCAACCGATAAGGTTTTGGCCCAATTGGCTACTGCCGCCCTGATGCTATTGCTGACCGCCAGCCCTGGAATGGGTTGCTTGACAGATGTGGAAATGATATTGATGATCCTGCCAAAGCCAGCTTCCATCATACCGGGCGCAAGCGCTTTAACCAGGGCATGGTTGCATAGCAGGTGGTTGCTGAAAGCCACACTAAATTCATCCAACGTGGCCTGCATGGCCTTACCTGCCGGGGGGCCACCGGTATTGTTGACGAGGATATGCGCCACCCGGCCGCTATCCAGGAATTGGTTGGCAGCTTTGACTACCTGGTTGATATCACTGAAATCAGCCACTATAAAATCATGTACCTGGCCTTTTGACAGGTCAAGTCCTTTCAACGCCCCGGCCAGTTTTTCCGCGTTTCTTGCCAGCAAAGTCACATTTGCGCCCAATAAAGCCAGTTCCACTGCCGATGCATAACCAAGGCCCTGCGTACTACCGCAAACAATCGCGTTCTTTCCTCCCAGTTGTAGGTTCATATCAATTTATTATGCAGCAAAATTATTCATTTCCGCAGTTATCAGCCTGATTCTTATGCTATAGGATGATTTTATCATATGTCATGCATTTCCGGGGTATCAAGTACACATTTTACATGATTGCAGCATCAGATTGATTCTAAACCGGGTATTCTGGGTAATTTTGTGCCCCTTACGCACATTTTACAAAACGTTGTGGAAAAAACCTGCCAACCTCAACCGGGTTGAATCTTATATATTCGCAGGCTTAAACAACCGGGTTCCCGGTTTTGAAAACAGAATCAAACGGCATGTCTGAGAAAGAGAAAATACAAGTGGATTATACCGAGGAGAGCATCCGTAGCCTGGACTGGCGGGAACATATCCGCCTGCGCCCGGGTATGTACATTGGCAAACTCGGGGACGGGAGCAGTCCCGACGATGGCATTTATGTTTTATTAAAGGAAGTCATCGATAACTGCATTGATGAACACACCATGGGGTATGGCAAACAGGTGGAAGTGAGCATCCAGGGAAAGGAAATCACTGTGCGCGATTATGGTCGCGGCATACCATTGGGTAAAGTGGTGGATGTGGTGAGCAAGATTAATACGGGCGCCAAATACGATAGTAAAGCGTTTCAGAAAAGCGTTGGTTTGAACGGTGTGGGAACTAAAGCTGTGAACGCATTGAGCCATTTTTTTAAAGTGACTTCCTTTCGCGATGGAAAGGAGAAGACGGCGACATTTGAAAAGGGCGTACTTGTGAAAGAATTTAAAGAAGGCGCCACAAAGGAATCAAACGGCACAATGGTGCATTTCATTCCGGATGAATCTGTGTTCAAGAATTTTCATTTTGTTCAGGAATACCTCGACAACCAGTTCTGGAATTATTGTTACCTCAATGCCGGGCTGGTCATCAATTTCAATGGCAAAAAATATGTCAGCCGCAATGGATTGCTCGATCTGCTGCAACGAAAAACCAATGAAGATGAAATTCGGTATCCCATCATTCATTTGAAAGGCGAAGACATTGAAGTGGCCATCACGCATGAAAACGCCTATGGTGAAGAGTATTACAGTTTCGTAAACGGACAATTCACAACACAAGGTGGAACGCACCTCGCGGCATTCAGGGAAGGGTTTGTAAAAACCATCAGGGAGTTTTTTAAGAAAGATTATGATGCAGCCGATATCAGGGGGAGCATCTGTGCGGCTGTATCCGTAAGGGTTCAGGAGCCTGTATTTGAAAGCCAGACAAAAACAAAACTTGGTTCGCAAACCGTGTTTGAAGGCGGCCCAAGCATGAAAAATTTTGTGGGTGATTTCCTGGGAAGGGAGTTGGATAATTTCCTGCACCGGAACCCAACCACAGCCGAAGCGTTGAAAAAACGCATTGAGCAAAACGAGCGGGAGCGAAAAGAATTGGCAGGCATCAAGAAGCTGGCCAATGAAAGGGCAAAGAAGGCAAACCTGCATAACCGCAAACTCCGCGATTGCAAATATCATTACAATGACGAACCCAGCGGAAAAGACAAAGACCGCATTATAGAAAAACAAAAAGAGTCGACCATCTTCATCACAGAAGGCGATAGCGCCAGTGGCTCCATCACAAAGGCCAGGAATGTGGATACACAAGCGGTCTTCAGCCTGCGCGGAAAACCACTGAACTGCTTTGGTTTAACCAAGAAAGTGGTGTATGAAAACGAGGAGTTCAACCTGCTGCAACATGCCCTCAATATTGAAGAAGGTTATGAAGGATTGAGGTACAACAATATTGTGGTGGCCACCGATGCCGATGTTGACGGTATGCACATCCGGTTGCTACTGTTAACTTTCTTCCTTCAGTTTTTCCCTGACCTTGTGAAAAACGGGCATGTGTATATCCTGGAAACGCCATTGTTCAGGGTGCGTAATAAACAGGAAACCATTTACTGCTACGATGAACAGGAAAAGCTGGCCGCTGTGACAAAACTGGGAAATAAACCGGAGATCACAAGGTTTAAAGGGCTTGGTGAAATCAGCCCGGATGAATTCGCGCGGTTTATCAATGCTGATATCCGCCTGCAACCCGTGATCATGGAACAGGGCGAGCACATTCAGCAATTACTTGAATATTATATGGGCAAAAACACACCGCAACGCCAGGATTTCATCATTGATAACCTGAAAGTGGAACTAGACCTGGTGGAAGAAAAGGCGGTTGCGGGATAAAACTGTCTAACATTATTTTAAAGCGTATACAAAGCATGATTCATATAGTTTTTAATGAAGCGGATGTAGCTGTTCTCCAGCAGGCTATTGAATTGGAACCGGCCATGGCAGGCGATGTGATCTTAATCAGGGATGATTATGCAGTAGGGCCTTTGGCGGATATATATGTTGCGGAAGGCAGGCAGGCGAGGAAAGACTGGTGGCGGGAAGTGCTTGCGGGAGGTGATTATGAACACCTGGTCGACAAAGAAGGGTATGATGATTATGAAACCATTGCACAGGTGGTTGGCAGGATGCGCAGGAGCGAAGAGGAACAGGTTTGGATTTGGGCCGCCCAAAATAAACATGATGTATGCGGTTATTACTGGCTCCTTCATTTTATGAAAGAGTTCCAGGGTAGGGTGCAAATCCTGTACCTGAATAACCTGCCTTTTATCAACGAAAAGGGCAGTATTTTTTACCCGGTCAATCTGTATGAAATTCCCGCCAAGGAATTTTTAAAAGCCCGCAAACTTGCCAGGGACATTACATTGAGCGAGTTTGAAGTGGACCCGGATGAATGGCTTAAGCTATGTTCAGAAGGAAAAATGGTCAGGTTGTTGGAAGGAGGAAAAAAGCTGGTGCAGGCAGATGAGGATTTTTACGATAACGATTTGAAAAAATTTGTGATGGCCGATTGGCAAAAAGCCTCGAAAATCATCCACCAGTTTCTGGCAAAGGCGAAGCATACTACCGGTGACGCGTACCTGCTTTGGAGATTGAAAAAAATGATTGCCCTCGGCTTGTTTGATGTGCAGGGTAAGGTTGGACATATGAAGGATTTTGAAATCAAATGGAAGTCCTGATGCGGATCAGGGGCATTCACCATATAGCGATCATCGCGGGCGATTATCCGTCATGTAAACGATTTTATACGGAAGTGCTGGGTTTCAGTATCATCCGTGAAACATACCGTCAGGACAGGGATTCATATAAACTTGATTTGTCGGTTAACGGAAAATACCAGGTAGAATTATTTTCATTCCCCGATAGCCGAGAAAGGGCATCCTGGCCCGAAGCTCAAGGCTTAAGGCACCTGGCATTTGAAGTGGATGATGTGGAGGAAGCGGCTGCCGAATTATCGGCGAAAGGGGTAACGGTAGAGCCTGTACGAACAGATGAACTGACAGGAAAAATGTTTTGTTTTTTTCAAGACCCAAGCGGGCAACCACTCGAATTGTACCAGGTATAATGAGTGCCTGCGGGCAAACGGAAATGTGAAAAATTATGGCAAAAAGTAAAGAGAAGGAAGCATACAGTCATACCGATACCGGCATTGGCGGCCAGTACAAAACCTGGTTCCTCGATTATGCCAGTTATGTGATTTTGGAGCGGGCTGTGCCTGCTGTGGAAGACGGCCTGAAGCCTGTACAAAGGCGCATCCTGCATGCCATGAAGGAAATGGATGACGGGCGTTTCAATAAAGTGGCCAATATCATCGGCCAAAGCATGCAGTACCACCCTCATGGCGATGCGAGCATTGGTGACGCGCTGGTGAACATGGGGCAAAAAGACCTGCTCATCGAAACCCAGGGAAACTGGGGCGATGTGCGCACCGGCGACGAAGCCGCGGCGCCAAGGTACATTGAAGCCAGGCTAAGCAAGTTCGCGCTCGAAGTGGCTTTCAACCATAAAACCACCAACTGGCAACTGAGTTATGATGGCAGGAAGAATGAACCTGTAACCTTGCCCATGAAATTCCCTTTGCTGCTGGCGCAGGGTGCCGAAGGTATCGCCGTAGGATTGGCAACAAAAATCCTTCCGCATAATTTCTGCGAACTCATCGACGCGTCCATTAAATACCTCAAAGGAAGGAAGTTTGAAATATTCCCCGATTTTCAAACAGGTGGCAGCATGGATGTCAGTAACTACAATGAAGGTAAACGCGGCGGAAAGATCAGGGTGCGGGCGGTTATTGAAGAGGTTGACAAAAAAACGCTCGTCATCCGCAATGTTCCTTACGGCGTGACTACTACCCAGTTGATGGAAAGCATTGTAAAAGCCAACGACCAGGGTAAGATCAAGATTAAAAAAGTAGTTGACCATACGGCCTCTAATGTGGAGATTTTTGTGGAGTTGGCTCCCGGTATTTCCACGGATATCACCATCGATGCGCTATACGCGTTCACCGATTGCGAAGTGAGCATTTCGCCCAATGCCTGTGTAATTGTTGAGAATAAGCCACGTTTTGTTTCTGTCATCGATCTCTTAAAAATCGCGACCGACAATACCAAGGAATTATTAAAGAAAGAACTCGAAATACGCCTGGGGGAACTCCAGGAGAAATGGCACTACACTTCACTGGAAAAAATCTTCTTTGAGGAAAAGATTTACAAGGAGCTGGAGAAGAAACACGAAACATGGGATAAGGTGATACAAGCCATTGATAAGGCCTTTGACCCTTTCAAAAAGAAACTGAAAAGGGAGATCACCCGTGAAGATATCATCAAACTAACGGAGAAGCCTGTACGCAGAATTTACCGCCTTGATATCGACGAGCTGAACGACCAGATCAAAAACCTGGAAGCCGATATCAAACAGGTTAAGCACGACCTGGCCAACCTGGTTGAATTTGCGATAGCTTATTATGAAAACCTCCTGAAAAAATTCGGAAAAGGACGCGAGCGCAAAACGGAAATTAAGTTGTTTGATGTCATCCAGGCTAAATCGGTTGCCATTGCAAACACACGCTTATATGTAAACTACGCCGATGGTTTTGTTGGTACGGGTTTGAAGAAGGATGAGTTTGTGGCTGAAGTGTCGGACCTTGATGATATCATCGCCATCACCAAGTCGGGCATCATGAAAATTGTGCGCGTGTCAGATAAAGTATTTATTGGGAAGGACATTCTGCATGTTGGCGTATTCCGGAAAGGGGATGACCGCACTACCTATAATATGATTTATGTGGATGGTAAAACTGGCGTCAGTTTTGCCAAGCGGTTTAATGTAACCGGGATCACAAGGGATAAGGAGTATGACATGACCAAGGGGTCAGACAAGAGCAAAGTGCATTATCTTTCTGTCAACCCAAATGGCGAAGCGGAAGTGGTGAAGATTGTATTAAGCCCCAATTGCAGCGCCAAGAAAAAGGAATTCGACTTTTATTTCGAGGAACTGGAAATAAAAAACAGGGGCAGCATCGGCAACCAGGTCACCAAGTACCCCATCAAATCGGTGAAGTTTAAAGAAGCCGGCCGGTCAACCCTGGATGCCAAAAAGCTTTGGTTCGATAATATTTATGGCCGTTTAAATGTAGAGGAAAAAGGGGAATACCTGGGCAAATTCGAAGCCGAAGACCGTATTTTAGTGATCTTTTCGGATGGGTTTTACGAGATCACCGACCAGGAACTATCGCAGCGTTTTGATGTGGAAAAAATCCTGCTGATGGAGAAATTCGACCCGGATAAAATCATCACTGCCGTTTACCTGGATCATGAAAAATTGCAATTTAATATCAAGCGTTTCCGCATCGAAACATCCACCTTGCATAATAAATTCTTTTTTATCAAGGAAGGAAAAGACAACAGGCTGGAAACTGTAACCACCGAATCAGCCCCGATATTAAAGGTGCAATCCGGAAGGGGCCAGCAAATCCAGAAAGCCAGTTTTAAAGTAGATAAACTGGTGGAAGTCATGGGCTGGAAGGCCGTAGGCGCTAAATTGGTAGATTATAACAAGTCGGTTGAAATGGAATGGGAGGTCAGGCAGCCTAAAAACGACCAACAGGCCGAATTGTTTGAATAGACACTGAATTTGTTGAACTTTATCAGGTTTTCTTTGTTTTTGTTGCTTAACAATTTAAGATTTAGTTAAATTCATAGGTTAATACAATATGGGTGTATGCAGGTGATTGGCAACCCATTATATTTGCAACCCGATAAACCAGGCCCGGTAGCGGATACCTGAGTATGGATTAACTTTCTTTGAACGGACTAAACCTGATCGAATGGCCTCGAATGAGTTGAAGAAATATTTTTCTAACCCGATATCCCGTATCATGCGGGTCATCCGGCTTGAGAAAAATGAAATATCGTCTATTTATTTTTATGCCATCCTGGCGGGTCTAATACAACTTACCCTTCCCCTCGGCATCCAGTCAATTATCAGTTTTGTTTTGGGGGGTACCATTTCTACATCCCTTGTCATCCTCATCATCCTTGTAGTGGTCGGCGTATTTCTAACCGGTTTGCTGCAGGTAAACCAAATGAGGCTTATCGAGAAAATCCGTCAAAAAATATTTGTTCGTTACTCTTTTGAATTTTCAGACCGCATCCCGCGCCTCGACCTTAGCGCTATAGACAACAAATACCTTCCTGAACTCGTCAACCGCTTTTTTGATATTGATAACCTCCAGAAAAGTATAGCTAAACTGCTCCTGGAAGTGCCCGCTGCAACGATCCAGATGATCTTCGGGCTCCTGCTTTTATCTTTTTATCATCCTGTCTTTATCTTTTTCGGGGTTGCCCTTTTACTGATTACTTATATGATCCTCCGTGTTACAGGTGCCAGGGGGATGCAAACCAGCCTGAGGGCCAGTGATTTTAAATACGCCGTCGCGGGCTGGCTTGAGGAAATGGGCAGGGTGCTGAAATCTTTTAAGTATTCACGGAATACGCGCCTGAATATCGAAAGGGCCGATGACCTGGTAGAGCAATACCTGCAACACCGTACGGATCATTTCAAAGTGTTATTGTTTCAGTACTGGACCCTCATTGCGCTGAAAATCCTGATTACGGCTGTCATGCTGATTGTGGGCAGTGTGTTACTGGTAAACCAGCAGTTGAATATTGGCCAGTTTATTGCTGCGGAAATCGTAATCTTAATGGTCATTGCATCCGTAGAAAAACTGATCATCAACCTCGATAAAGTGTACGAAGTACTGACGGCAGTTGAGAAACTGAGCAAAGTGGTAGAACTGCCTCTTGAACATTCCGGAAACGTTGTGGCAACAGATACCGGTAAAGGGTTTGCCATCGACATGAACCATGTGAGTTTTAAATATAATCCTGAGGACCTGCACCAGGTGCTGAACGATGTAGACCTGCATATCAAGCCAAACGAAAAAGTCTGCATCATGGGCAGGGCGGGATCTGGAAAATCCACACTACTCCGCTTGCTCACCGGCGCTTACACGCAATTCGACGGTACCATCATCCTCGACAATATTCCTATCACCAATTATAACCTGCAATCACTGCGGTCGCAAACAGGCGTAGTTTTCAGTTCGCATGATATATTCTATGGCACACTCATGGAAAATATCAGCATGGGATGCGATAATATCGATGAACATGATGTGATGGAAGAAGCCGGCAAATTGGGGTTGAAAAACTTTATCTCCCAGTTGCCTGCAGGCCTCGAAACCAAACTGCTCAGTAATGGCAGCCGCCTGCCCAAGAAGTTCGTGCAAAAACTATTGTTGCTCCGGGCATTAGTCAGCCACCCCAGGCTATTGTTGCTGGAGGAACCTTTTGAAGGCATTGAAGACGAGCCAAGAAAGCAAATCATTGATTATTTGCTCCATGAAGATAAAAACCAAACCATGGTGATTTCATGCAATGAGATTGATTTCGCTGAAAAATGCGACAGGGTAATATTCTTGGAGAATGGACGTATTAAGGCAAACGGACACTGGAACGACATAAAGCAATTGATTAAACACTAGTCAGGACCATGAGTTTTATTGAAAAGAAAATAGAAGAAGAGCTACCGTCAACGCGTATACGCTCTTTTGGAAAAATTTACCGCATTACCAAACGCAGTAAGGTGAAGTTCTGGCTGATGGGTATCGGCCTGGGATTGATCGTATTTCTTTTTATACCATGGACGCAGAATATACGCTCATCAGGTTCCATCACCACCTTACGCCAGGAAGAGCGTCCGCAACAGGTGAACAGCGTCATCCCGGGTAAAGTCGTTGCCTGGTATGTAAAGGAAGGTGATTTTGTAAAAGCAGGTGATACCATCATCCAACTGGCGGAAGTAAAAGAGGATTATTTTGACCCGGAGCTGCTCGACAGGACCAAAGAACAAATGACAGCCAAGGAACTATCGGTCGAGAATTATAAGCAAAAAGCGTCTGCCGCTGATCAGCAGGTTGCCGCCCTCCTCCAGGCAAGAGACTTTAAGATGGCCCAACTGCGAAACAAAATCGGCCAGCAGCAAATGAAAGTTCGTGCCGACAGTATGGAGATGATAGCCGCAAGGAATGATTTGAAAATAGCCACGGAACAATATCGGCGCCAGAAAAACATGTATGATTCCGGGGTGGTTTCCCTAACCCAATTGGAACAACGCAATATAACATTCCAGAATGCACAGGCGAAAAGCACTTCCGCCGACATCAAGTTCATGAACGCGAAGCAGGAACTGACTGTTTTGCAACTGGAAATGAGCGGCACCATCCAGGATTATAACGAGAAGATTTCAAAGGCAGAGGGCGATAAATTCCAGTCATTGTCGCAGGTTGCCAGCGGACAGGGTGATGTGTCGAAGTTGAAGAACATGTACAGCAATTACGATGCGCGAAATAACCTCTATTATGTTACTGCGCCGCAGGACGGACAAATCACAAAAGCCAGGAAAGCGGGTATTGGGGAGATTTTGAAGGAAGGTGAGATGCTGGTGGAAATTGTACCGAACAGGGTACAATACGCGGTGGAATTGTTTGTGCGCCCCCTTGACCTGCCTCTTTTGGAAAACGGGCAAAAGGTCAGGTTTATGTTTGACGGTTTCCCTGCTGTGGTGTTCAGCGGATGGCCCCAGGCTTCTTATGGAACCTTTGGCGGAAAAATTGCCGTGATCGAAAGGTCGGTGAGCCCTAACGGCATGTTCCGCATATTGGTGGCAGAGGACAGTACCGACAGGCCATGGCCCACGCAATTGCGCATTGGTACCGGCGCCCAGGGGATGGCCCTGCTGAAAGACGTGCCTATTTGGTACGAACTTTGGCGGAACATCAATGGCTTCCCGCCGGATTATTACAAACCAAATACGGCAGCAGCCAATGCTGCTGAAAAAAAATAATTGGATCGTCCAATTAAAGCTTACTGTACCGGAATATGAAACATTTGTACAAGTTTCTGTTGTTGTTGGGATGGGTGATGCAAGCCTTACCGGGCCATGCACAGGATAACGTGCTTCCGGAAAAAGTACTGACAGAAGAAGGCTTTTTCGCGATCCTGAAAAAATATCACCCGGTACTGCAACAGGCCAATATTGGCGTCGACCAGGCCAAAGCTGCCTTGCTGGCTTCGCGCGGAGGGTTTGACCCAACCATCAGCCTGAGCAATGATCAAAAAACATTTGACGGAAAAAATTACTACCGATACATCAACCCCGAATTGAAAATACCCACCTGGTACGGGATCGACATCAAAGCGGGAACGGAAAGCAATAACGGTTTGTTTGCCGACAGTGAGCTTACCATCGGTCAATCAAGCTACCTTGGGGTGTCTGTACCATTGGCCAAAAACCTGCTGATGGATAAGCGCAGGGCTGCCCTGCAACAGGCAAAGATCATGGTTGGTTTTTCTGAGGAAGAGAGAAGGAAACTGATCAACGACCTGGTCTTTGATGCAGGTTCATCATACTGGAACTGGGTGCGTGCCTGGCAGAACAAGCAGGTGCTGGATGAGTTGGTAACGGTGAACCGTACACGTTATAAGCTCATACTTATAGGCTACCGCCAGGGCGACAGGCCCGCGCTCGATACCACGGAAGCATTGGCTCAGTTGCAGCAATTTGAATTCATGCAATCGGATGCGGAAGTATCTTTAAAAGTGTCGGCCCTTGAACTTTCCAATTTTCTTTGGCAGGAACAAAATAAATTTTATCAGCTCGACAGCATCACCAGGCCCGACAGTTCCTGGATGCAGGGTTCGGCCGCGCTGGCATTGCCCTCATACGCAGATTTGCTGGCGAAGGCTTCCACCGCCCACCCAGAGTTGAAGATGTACGAGCAAAAACTGAAAAGCCTGCGCATCGACCGTAAGCTTAAATTCCAGGAATTGCTTCCCAGCATTAACTTGTCTGCCAACCTACTCAACAGGGGATACAATGTATTCAGTAAAATTGGCGGGAATTTTTATGAGAACAACAATAAGTTCGGGCTCAGCCTGGGCCTTCCGTTGCGCCTGAGCGAGGGCAGGGGATCGTACCGGCTGGCCGGATTAAAAATTCAGGAAACAAACCTTGAGTTTGACCGCAAAAGGCAGCAGATTATCAACAAACTCAACGCTTATTTCAGCGAACTGAACGGGTTGATCAAACAGGTAGGCATATACGAAGAAGCCAACCAAAATTATGAGCGACTGGTCAGGGGCGAAAACATACGATTCCAGGCGGGTGAGGGTACTTTGTTCCTGCTCAATGCCCGTGAAAATAAACTGCTGGAAGCGCGGCAGAAACTAATCGAATTGAAAACAAAATTATACAAGTCGGTCATTGCCGTTCAATGGGCTGCGGGTGAGCTTGGCCGTTAGTGCCCCGGATCAGGATTCCTTTTCCATAATTTCTTCAAACAGGGCTTCGTATTCCTTATTCAATTGATCACAACTGGATGTTACTTCCTTGTATTGTTTCTCTGTATCGAGGAACTTGTTTTTATCTCCATAAATGGCAGGGTCGGCAAGCGATTGTTCCAATGCCGATTTTTTATCGTTCAGGCTTTGTAGTTTTTCCTCCAGTTGTTTGAACCGGTTTTTTAATTTCTGTAATTCCTTTTTGGGATCGCCCGTTTTGGGTTGCTCCTGCACGGGGCTGGGCGCGGTTTCCTTCACCGGTTCCTTTTTTTCGGCTTTCACCGGCTGGGCTGTTTCATTTTTATCTTTTCGCTCCGCCATCCTTATTTTCCATTCTTCCCATTCGCTGTAAGTGCCCTTAAATTCGCGGATGCGGTGGTCATCGATTTCCCATATTTTATTGGCAATGCGGCTGATAAAATAACGGTCATGGCTCACGAGGATCAAACTGCCTTCATATTTATTCAAAGCTTCTACCAGTAAATCAACTGAATGAATGTCGAGGTGGTTCGTGGGTTCGTCCAGCATCAGGAAATTCGCCTGGCTCGCAATGGTTTTAGCCAATGCCACACGGGCTTTCTCGCCACCGCTCAACACTTTGATTCTCTTTTCCACATCATCACCGCTGAACAGGAAAGCGCCCAGTAACGCGCGCAATTCGAGGTCGTTCTTGCCGCTCCTGGCTTCTTTCATTTCTTCGAGGATATCATTTTCCAGGTTGAGTGCTTCCAGTTGGTGCTGCGCGTAAAAGGATTCCACTACATTATGCCCCCATTCGCGTTGCCCGTCGAAACTTTCTACGCCCGCGATGATCCTAAGCATGGTAGACTTACCCTTACCGTTGGCGCCGATCAGCGCGATCTTATCGCCGCGGTCAATTTCCGCTCCTGTGTCTTGTACAATCAGGTTGTCGCTAAAACGTTTCGTGATATGCTTCAGGGTACAGATGATTTTTCCGGGTTGCTTGTTCACCGTGAAATTCATGCGGATATTCGGCCTTTCCAGTTCCACATCTTCTATACGCTCCAGTTTATCAAGGCGCTTGACAATACTCTGTGCCTGCGCCGCCTTACTGGCCTTGGCTTTAAACCGCTCTACAAAACGCTCCTGTTGCCGGATGTAATCCTGCTGGTTTTCGTAAGCCTTTTTTTGCATGTCGATGCGCAAGGCTTTTTCTTTTTCGTAGAAACTGTAATTGCCTGTATAAAAATGAAGTTCCTGCTGGTACAGTTCTACAATTTTATTGACCATGCGGTCGAGGAAGAAACGGTCATGCGATACAATCACAACAGCTCCCGGATAATGCATCAGGTATTTTTCCAGCCACTCAATACTCGGCAGGTCAAGGTGGTTCGTTGGTTCGTCAAGCAACAGCACATCCGGTTTTTGAAGGATCATTTTTGCCAATAGCACCCGCATCCGCCATCCTCCGGAAAATTGCTTATACGGTTTTTGCAGTTCCTGCGGCGCAAAGCCAAGTCCCTGCAAAATCTCTTCTGTCCGGTGATGGATGCTGTATCCATCCAGCACATCCATTTCATGCAGCAGGTCGGCATAAGTATGTGCCAGTGCCTCATCGCCTGTTTTCGATAATTCTTCACCCACGCGCTCAATCTCTTTTTCCAGCCATTTCACCCGTTCAAAAGCGCCCAGTGCCACTTCGAGGATCGAATCTTCCGTATCAAAGCCTAACAAGTCCTGGTGCAGGTAACCGATGGTGGTTTCCCGTCCTTTTTCCACAGTACCCTTTGACGGTGTGTATTGATTGGTCAGCACTTTCAACAAGGTTGATTTGCCGGTGCCATTATATCCAATAAGGCCGATGCGTTCATTGGGCTGAATATGCCAGGTTGCATCCTGGACAATCGTCCTGGCCCCAAATTCAAAAGTGACGTTTTGTAATCCTAATAACATAAAATAAAATTGATCCTTTCTGCGACGCGCAAAGGTACTATATATTGGCTTGCCGTTACCGCTTAACCTGCACCGTTTGCCATCTTTCCTGAACAATCGGGCCCTGCAGCCCCCAATTGTAGTAATTTCGCCAAAATTATTCCACAATGAAGCGAATCCTTTATGTTTTGTTTATTGCCGCATTGCTCGCAGGGGCTTACTGGTATTTTCAGCGCGATAAGGGCGCAGGTGGCCGTCCACCCAAGCAGGAACCTATTGCCCTAAAAAAACATTCCGCATCCTTCAACCAAAAAGTGGATGAAGTGATTGATGCTTATATAAAAATGAAAGACGCGCTGGTGAATGACGATACCAGCATTGCCAAACAATCTACCCAGGCTTTCATGAACAGCCTCGACAGCATTCCGGTGGATGAATTGAAAAGCGATGCCGCTGTAATTATTGAAACCGTAAAGGCGAATATTACTGATATCAAATCAAATGCCACATCATTACTGAACCAGTCAGATATCATGGAGATGCGGAAGGATTTCAGGATGGTGACCGATATGATGTACCCGGGCTTTTTCAAAGCCATCAATTACGAAGGCCGCAAACTCTACCTGCAGTATTGCCCAATGGCATTTGGAGAAGACCAGGGTGCAAATTGGCTTAGCCTTTCTTCCGAGATCATGAACCCGTATATGGGCCATAAACATCCCACATATAAATCAGGTATGCTGCATTGCGGTGAAGTAAAAGACTCCATCCGTTAAATCAAACCTTTCATCCGGATATTCGTTTACCCTCCATGAAAATTTTCTGTTTTTTCCTGGCTTTTTGTTTCAGCTTCACGGTATGGGGCCAGCAAAAGGATAGTGTTATGCCGGTACCTGCAAAAACTTCGGATCGTTATACGATCTCAGGTTACATCCGCGACGCTGCCACCGGTGAAACCCTGATTGGCGCCAGCATCGCGATCAAAGGCATCAGCAAAGGGATCAGCAGCAACCAGTACGGATACTATTCCATCACACTCAAAAAGGGCCAATACAAACTGGTGACCAGTTATGTTGGGTACCGGTCAGATCAACGCGATATTGACCTGCTTTCCGATACCAGTATCCAAATCAATTTATTTTCCGGGGTGAACCTGTCACAGGAAGTCATAGTCACCGCACGCAAGAGGGATAATAACATCAAAACGGCGCAGATGGGCAAACTGAGCCTGCCCATTGAACAAATCAGGGCCGTGCCGCAATTCATGGGTGAGGTTGATTTGCTGAAAGTGGTGCAGTTATTACCGGGCATCCGCAATGCCGGTGAGGCCAGTGCCGGTATTTATGTGAGGGGAGGTGGTGCAGACCAAAACCTGATCATGCTTGATGATGCCATTGTGTACAACACCGGTCACCTTTTTGGTTTCTTTTCCATTTTTAATTCAGATGCCATCAAAAATCTTTCCCTGATCAAAGGGGGTATGCCGGCCCAATATGGCGGCCGTTTGTCGAGCGTCCTCGATATCTCCATGAAAGAAGGGAACATGCAGAAAATGCAGGCGGAAGGAGGGATTGGTTTAATCGCTTCAAGGTTTAGCATTCAAGGCCCCATCAAAAAAGACAAGGCTTCATTTATTTTATCGGCCCGCAGGACATATATCGACGCCCTCACAAAACCATTCATTCCAAAGAGCAGCCAGTTTTCCGGGTCAGGTTATTATTTCTACGACCTCAACGCCAAAATGAATTATACATTCAGCGAAAAAGACAGGCTCTATATTTCAGGGTATTTCGGGCGCGATGTGTTTGATTTTGTGAATGGGCGCCAAAGCCTCGATGTGAACATCCCCTGGGGCAATGCAACGGGCACCATCCGCTGGAACCATGTATTCAACAGGAAATTGTTTTCGAATACCACTTTGGTGTACAACGATTACAATTTCAACTTCACGGCCGCGCAGAATAATTTTGAAGTGGGGCTTTCCTCGGGCATCCGTGACTGGACGGTCAAGCAGGACTATGATTTTTATCCTTACGCGAATCATAAAATCAAATTTGGCGGACAGTACACCTTCCACCGCTTTACACCATCCGTTGTCAGCGGCCGCCAGGATAGCATTGAATTCAATCCGCAAAACGCGCAGGTGAAATTCGCGCGGGAATATGCATTGTATGTGCAGGATGATTGGGAGGTCAGCCCGAAGTTCCAGGTCAATATGGGGCTGCGTTTTTCAGGGTTCACGCAGGTAGGCCCTTATAAAATTTATGATAAAGACATTAACGGGAACCGCACCGACAGCCTCGAATTCGCCAAAGGCAATTCGGTGAAAACTTATGCCGGGCTCGAACCCAGGTTGACATTACGGTACAGCATAGACGAAAATACGTCCGTTAAGGGCTCCGTCACCCGTAACATGCAATACATACACCTGGTCAGCAACGCCGGAACCACATTGCCCACCGATATCTGGGTGCCCAGTACTTACCGGGTAAAGCCGCAAGTGAGCTGGTTGTATGCAGCCGGTTTATTTAAGAACTTTAAAAACAATATGTACGAAACCTCGCTGGAAGTTTATTACAAAGGGATGCAAAACCAGATCGAGTATGAAGAAGGCTACACGCCAACCACCCTGGAAGATACTGAGAACTTTTTCACTTTCGGAAAGGGATGGAGTTATGGCAGCGAACTGTTTATTAATAAACTGCGCGGCCGGTTGACGGGCTGGATAGGATACACCCTGAGCTGGACCTGGCGCCGATTCCCGAACCTGAATGAAGGCCTTAAATATCCCGCAAAATATGACCGCCGACACGACCTGAGCATTGTGGGGATATACAACTTGAACGACCGTTGGAAACTATCCGCAAACTTCGTGTACGGAACGGGGAATGCTACTACATTGCCCCAGCGCTTTTACCTGATAGGTGGCATATTATCGCAGGAATATTCCCGCATCAACGCGTACCGGTTACCGGCTTACCACAGGCTTGATGTTTCGGCTGTGTACACTCCTGTGCGCAATCAAAAAAGAAAATGGAAAACTGAATGGGTCTTCAGCATTTATAATTTATACAGCCGCCAAAACCCGTACTTCATTTATTTTGACCAGGAGGGAAACCCTGTGAATGGTGACCTGAAAGTGCAGGCAAAAAAAGTGTCGATATTTCCCATCATCCCATCAGTTACCTGGAACTTCAAATTTTAATTCGGTTTGATGAAATGAATGATGGAAGGAAGATCCCGTTATTGTTCTTTCCGGATAAAGTGTATGGTACCGCTTTTTTGCAGGTCGGAGCTGATGCGCACTTCATGACGTTTGCTGCCATCAGTCACTACCATCAGGGCTGTGTTTGGCGCGATACTGCCAAGATTTTCTGCATACATCACCAATTCATTCACATGTGAATCGTCTTCCACCGGGATTACCAGGCTAATGGGGGAACCGGTGAGCCTTTTGCTGGACAGCAACAGGTTTCCGTTGTAAAAAACGGAGATGCTGTCGCCATCAATTTCACCATTGTCATACAAATCAACTTTCACTTTCCTGTTTTGTACAAAAATGGTTTTAATTAATGAGGTATTCCTCTTTTCAAACCTGGCCAGCAAAGGGTTTTCATCATCTCTCATTTCCCTGATCCTGGATGGCGTCGCACAATCCATGGGCAGGGTTTTTTCGGCCAGCATCGTGTGTGGGGTAAGGCTTTGTACATTTTCTTGTCGTGGGGAGGGCTTTTGCGCGGCAAAAGGGGATTTGATTACTTTCTTTTCCCGGTGTTCGGAACCGGCTTTTTCACGTGCCGCAAATGCTGTGGCGGATTGGCCTGATTTAGGGCTGGTAGATAAGTACCCTTTATACTCCGAGTTCAAAGTACGGCGGGCGAGGCTGGTATTGCCATAACCGCAACCGCTTCCCTGGTTGGGCGCGGGTTGCCAGGTACCTTGCATCCATTCCCGGTCGCCCTGCTTGTTGTAATGTAGCCTGTGCACCTGGAAACAGTTCCTAACGGTAACGGGTACATTGGTTTTGGTACGCTCCACTTCCTCTACTTCTACATAACCTTTTTTGTGGTCGACAAAACCACTCAATTTGCAGATGGTATAATAAGTTTTACCATCCTCATCGTAATAGGTATAAGAAAAACCGGAGACTTGTTTGCCCTTGATGTCAATGTCCAGTACATAGCGGCAACGTTCGCCGCCCAATCCTGAAAATTTGCTGCTTTCATCGGTAAACTCGCCCTTCCATTGGCCCGTGAGTTTCTGGGCCAGGGCCTGGTCGCAAAAAAGGGACGTTATGAGAATGAAGGGTAAAAGTCTTTTCATCAGGTAACAAACTTGCCTATCGCAAAAATAGCACGATTGGTTCTCTAAAATAGGCAATTTCCGTGGTGAATCGCTAAGAGTTCGTTAAATTTGCAGTCCTTACCACATAAGCAGCATAAGGAATCAGCAGTCATGATCAAGATTACACTACCCGATGGTTCCATTCGGGAATATGAAGCAGGGGTTAGCTCCATGGATATCGCCAAGTCGATCAGTGAAGGACTGGCCCGAAAAGTATTGGCAGCAAAAGTGAACGGAGAAGTCTGGGACCTCTCAAGGCCCATTCGTACGGATAGCAACCTCACCCTCTTAACCTGGGATGATGCTGATGGCAAATCCACATTCTGGCATTCGTCTGCCCACCTTATGGCGGAAGCCATACAAGCCGCGTTCCCGCAAGCCAAGTTTTGGGTTGGCCCTGCCATAGATAAAGGTTTTTACTACGATATCGACCTGGGCGACAGCAAAATTTCCGACGATGATTTACTCAGCCTGGAAAAGAAGATGAGCGAACTCGCGAAGCAATCGAACGCGTACACCAGGAAGGAAATGCCTAAAGCGGAAGCGGTGGCATATTTTACTGAAAAGGGTGATGAGTATAAACTCGACCTGCTCCAAAACCTGAACGACGGTGAGATCACTTTTTATACACAGGGCGACTTCACTGACCTGTGCCGTGGCCCGCATATCCCGCATACGGGTTTCATCAAAGCCATCAAACTCACCAGCATTGCCGGTGCGTATTGGAAAGGCAATGAAAACAACAAGCAGCTTACCCGCATTTACGGTGTTACTTTCCCAAATCAAAAAGAACTGGATGAGTACCTGCTGATGCTGGAAGAAGCCAAAAAACGCGATCACCGAAAACTCGGCAAAGAACTCGGCATCTATACCATGGATGATGATACCGGCCAGGGGCTTCCACTGTGGTTGCCTAATGGCGGCGTAGTTATTGAAGAACTGGAAAAACTGGCCAAAGAAACTGAGCATGCGGCCGGTTATAAAAGGGTAGTGACCCCGCACATCGCCAAGGAAAGCATGTACCTCACCAGCGGCCACCTGCCATATTATGCGGATAGTATGTTCCCGCCCATGGAATTGGATGGCACCAAATACTACCTGAAAGCGATGAACTGTCCGCATCACCATAAAATTTTTGATGCGGAACCCAAGAGCTACAAAGACTTACCCTACCGCATAGCCGAATATGGCACTTGTTATCGCTACGAACAAAGTGGTGAGTTGTTTGGATTGATGCGGGTGCGTTGCCTGCACATGAACGACGCGCATATTTATTGCAGCAAGGAACAGTTCGCGCAGGAATTCCGCGCGGTGAACGACATGTACCTGAAGTATTTTAAAATCTTTGGGATCGATAAATATGTGATGAGGCTCAGTTTGCATGATCCGGCCAAGCTCGGACAGAAATATGTAAACGAACCGGCACTCTGGGAGCAAACAGAATCGATGGTGCGTAAGGTATTGATCGAGTCAGACATCCCGTTTGTAGAAGTGCAGGACGAAGCCGCTTTCTATGGCCCCAAAATTGATGTGCAGATTTGGAGCGCGATTGGCCGCGAGTTTACCCTGGCCACCAACCAGGTGGATTTCAATAGTGGCAATAAGTTCAAACTTTCTTATACTACACAGCAAAACGCCACCGAAGTGCCCCTGATCATCCACCGGGCGCCGCTCGGCACGCATGAACGTTTTATCGGGTTCCTGCTGGAGCATTACGCGGGAAAATTCCCAACCTGGCTGGCGCCTTTGCAGGTAAAAATCCTGCCCATCAGCGATAAATTCATGGAATATGGACAAGCCGTTTTGGAAAAACTGAAAAAAGCGGATATTCGTGCTGAAATTGATGACCGGAACGAGAAAATCGGAAAGAAAATACGCGATACAGAAATGATGAAAGTGCCGTATATGCTGGTGGTTGGCGAAAAGGAGATGCTGGAAGGAAAAGTATCCGTTCGCCGCCAGGGCAAGGGCGACTTAGGCGCATTACCCGTCACCGACGTCATCAACGGCCTGAAAGCTGAAATCAGCGAAAGAAGGTCGGATTAATCAGGAATCAGGGCAGGTTAGCTGCCTGGTCGATACACAATTTGATAACTAAAACAAGTAAATGGCATTTCCACCCAGGCCGAACAGGGGCGCATTTAACCCCCGGTTTAAAAAAGAACAACAACAGGAACACAGAACCAACCACATGATCAGGGTGCCTGAAGTCAGGCTGGTTGGCGATAATGTGGAAGTGGGCATCTATCCCACCGCGGAGGCCCTCAAAATGGCGCAGGCGCAGGCGCTTGATCTCGTTGAAATATCACCAACGGCAAATCCCCCGGTTTGTAAAGTGATTGATTACAACAAGTTTTTGTACGACGAGAAAAAGAAGAAGAAAGAACTCAAAGCCAAATCCAAAACCAGCGAGGTTAAGGAAATCCGCTTCACGCCGAATACGGATGACCACGACTTTGAATTCAAATCAAAGCATGCCGAAAAATTCCTGCAGGAAGGAAATAAGGTTAAGGCCCATGTACAGTTTAAAGGCCGCGCCATCATGTTCAAGGAGAGGGGCGAACTGCTTTTGCTGAAATTTGCCGACCGCCTGAAAGAAGTGGGCGCCCTCGAAGGCATGCCCAAGCTGGAAGGTAAAAAAATGCAAATCATGCTCGCGCCTAAGGCCAAGAGCAAGAAAAAAGCGGAATAAACAAGTTGTTATCAGCTTTTTATATGAAAATTGCCGGGTTTTCCCGGCTTTTTTTGTGAAAGAACTGCCGAATTGCTTAAAACTGAAAAAAAATACATACTTTTGCACCCCAAATTCCCACAAGGCTCCATAAGAGTCCCGCCCGTGCGGGAACGCCAGCAGGGAGTAACTTAAAAACAAGTTATCAGATGCCAAAGGTTAAAACCAACAGCAGCGCCAAGAAGCGCTTTAAAGTGACCGGCTCCGGAAAAATTACATTCCAGAAAGCTTTCAAACGCCACATCCTCACCAAAAAATCAACCAAGCGCAAGCGCAGTTTACGCCAGGACGGAGTTGTCAGCGATGCCAACCTGCATTTCGTGAAGCGCCTGCTCGGTATGAAATAATCCGGGAAGCCATCATTTTATCCATTAACTACAAAATTATTCAGATATGCCACGTTCAGTAAATGCAGTAGCCAGCCGCGCCCGCCGCAAAAGGATTTTGAAAGCCGCCAAAGGTTACTATGGCAAACGTAAAAATGTATACACCGTCGCGAAAAACGTGATGGAAAAAGGTTTGACTTACAGCTATGTGGGCCGTAAGGTTAAGAAGCGCGATTACCGTGCGCTGTGGATCGCCCGTATCAACGCCGCCGTGCGTGAAGAGGGTATGAAGTACAGCGAGTTCATCCACAAACTGTCTGAAAAGAACATCAACCTGAACCGCAAAGTTCTGGCTGACCTGGCCATGAACGAGCCGGAAACTTTCCGCTCACTGGTTCAGTCTGTGAAGTAATTTTTATAAACACCTGACACATGAAAGCCTTGTCTGAACCGACAGGGCTTTTTTTATGCCGTAATTCTGTGTAAATAATACATTTGCATAATTTTTCACCCATACACGCAGTGTAACATGAACATGAATAATACCTACTCCGACCTGGTGCAGCAAACTTTCACCTTTCCCCAGGAGGATTTTCGATTACAAGATGGTTACCTGCGGTACAACGACCTTGATGTAAAAGCCCTGATTGATAAATATGGCACACCCCTGAAAATTTCATACCTGCCTAAAATCGGTATGCAAATCAACAAGGCCAAGAAGATGTTTGAACTGGCCATGAAAAAACATAAGTACGAAGGCCAGTACAATTATTGTTATTGCACCAAGAGTTCGCATTTCAGCTTTGTGGTGGAGGAAGCCCTGAAGCACAATATCCATCTCGAAACATCTTATGCATACGATATCGAGATTATCAAAAAGCTTTATGCCCGGCGCAAAATCAATAAGGAAACGTTCATCATCTGCAATGGATATAAACAGAAGGCATACACCAGCCGCATCGCGAACCTGATTAATACCGGTTTCAAAAATGTGATCCCTGTACTCGATAACATCGAAGAGCTGAACGCCTATGTAAAATCGGTGAAACAGCATTTCAAACTCGGTATCCGGGTGGCAACGGAGGAAGAACCATCGTTCCCGTTTTATACCTCACGGTTAGGCATACGCGCAAAAGACATCCTGGAATTTTATGTAGATAAAATTGAAGGGAATGAACACCGCTACCACCTGAAGATGCTGCACCTGTTCCTGAATAAAGGCATCAAGGATGATATTTATTACTGGAGCGAGCTGAATAAAGTGATCAACCTGTACTGCCAGTTGAAGAAGATCTGCCCCGAACTGGATTCCATCAATATCGGCGGCGGCTTCCCGATCAAACATTCATTGGGATTTGATTACGACTACCAGTTTATGATTAATGAAATCATCCGCAATATCAAAGTGGCCTGTAAGAAATCAAAAGTGCCCATGCCGCATATCTTCACGGAGTTTGGAAGCTTTACGGTAGGAGAGAGCATGGCGCATGTGTACAGCATCATGGCGGAAAAGCGCCAGAACGACCGTGAAACCTGGTATATGATCGACTCATCGTTCATCACCACTTTGCCGGATACCTGGGGCATTGGTGAAAAATTCCTACTGCTGCCCATCAACAAATGGGATACGGAATACCAGAGGGTGGTACTGGGCGGCATTACCTGTGATAGCCACGATTACTACGATTCAGAAGAACATATCAATGAAGTGTTCCTGCCTAAATTAGATGGCGACGAGCCTTTGTATGTGGGCTTCTTTCATACCGGTGCCTACCAGGACCAGATCAGCGGCTATGGGGGCATCAAGCATTGCCTGATCCCATCACCCAAACACGTGATTATCGGGCATGATAAAAATGGTAAGCTGGTTGATTGGTTGTACGCGAAAGAACAATCCGCTCAAAGCATGCTGAAGATCCTGGGCTATTGATGCAGGCTCTTTAATGAATGTGATCCCTGTCATTGCACTATCCTCATGGGTTGGTTGATGACAGGGATTTTTTATGATACATTTCCTTAACCGCCCTCGCATCCGTTCCTTCTCCTGGTGTCAATCAGGTACTGGATCTTCCAAACCCCGTTGAAGCGGACCAATTGAAATGAGTTCACGCCGCAGTGGCTGAATTTGCCATTATAATAAAAGGAGTAGGGCGTCCAGGCCATGGCCAGCGGCCCGTCGATGCGGATGCTTTCAAAACTGATGCGTTCATCCAATGCGCCCTTCGGGGCTGCGGTAATAGAAGATTTGAACCCACCAATCGCATCGGTGCGCACCATGGTTGCCCCTTGTTTGTTCCTGCTGATGGTTTGCAGAATGGCGCTGTCTGCAAAACATGTTGACAAGCGGCCGCTATCACTTTCTTTCATCGACATAAATAATTCATTGATGACGGCTTTCACGGAATCCTCCGCGGTTTGTGCCTGTGCTGTAAATGAAAAAACTGTAAGGGTTAATATCAGCAATGTGTATTTGGGTAATGGCATAATCATGTATTTGGCAACAAAATACTCTAATGCTTTTGTTTGCGCTTGCCATTCATCACAAAGACAACATCAAGTGATGGCCGGTTAAAAAAAATCCTCCCTGCGACCAGGGAGGATTACCTTTTAAAAAAGGTGACCAACTGTATGAGAAGTTATGATAATCTTATTGAACCGAAATTTCGGTGGCTGAAGCTTTTGCTTCTGTTTTCCTGGGTAGTTCCAGTTTCAGGATTCCGTTTTCATAACGTGCGCTGATGTTCTGGGCATCGATTTTTTCGTCGATGGTAAAGCTGCGCTTGAAACTGCGTTTGCTGAACTCCCTGCGGACCATTTTGTCGGTGGTTTCTGTTTTCTCATCCGTTTTTTCTACGCTGATATGCAGCATTTTGTCGTCAACCTTCACCTGGAAATCCTGCTTTTCATAGCCTGGTGCCGCAATCTCCAACAAGTATGCATTTTCTTTTTCGGTGATGTTCACAGGCGGGAAATGAAGTACGTTCTCACGAAGGCTCTTGCCCATGGTTACGGGAAAATCTTCAAAGAAATCTTTCATCAGTCCATCAAATGAGCGGCTTAAGGGGTTGTTTACTTTTACAAGTGTCATGGCTTTTAATTTTTTTGTGTTCAGGGTTATCAGATCAAACCCTGTTCCAGTCCATTTTTTCAGACAGCCTGTCGATTTTAATGAAAAACAAACAGACAAAAAGGCGCACATCGTATACTCTGGCTGACAATATAACAGGCTGCCTTACTGAACGATTGAACATATTCGATGTTTTAATTGCTATTACTTGTAATTTTGCATCTTCAAAACATAAATCAGAACACATGTATCCCGAAGAAATTGTAATACCAATGAAAGAAGAACTCACGGAAAATGGGTTCTCAGAATTACTGACCGCAGCCGATGTGGAGAAAGCCCTTGCTGAAAAGGGGACTACGCTGGTTATGATCAATTCAGTATGCGGTTGCAGCGCCGGTACCGCCCGTCCTGGCGTGTTGATGGCCGTGCACAACAGTCCGAAAAAACCTGATCAACTGACCACCAGCTTCGCCGGTTTCGACATCGATGCGGTGAAGAAAGTAAGGGAGCACCTGCTGCCTTATCCGCCATCATCCCCCGCCATTGCTTTGTTTAAGGATGGGAAACTGGTGCACATGATCGAAAGGCACCATATTGAAGGCCGTTCCGCACAAATGATCGCCGAAAACCTGATTGGCGCTTTTGATACCTATTGCAATTAATTCAGCCATTGTTTGTTTTATCCTCCTGCTTTACCGCAGGAGGATTTTTTATGTATTTGGCTGAATAAAAGAATATCTTGCAAACAGGTTAAACGAAATTGTATACATGTATCCCAACCTATATTATGTATTCCGCGACTGGTTTGGTGTGGAATGGAAATTCCTGAGTTTTTTAAATACGTTTGGATTATTTGTGGCCATCGCGTTTGTGGCTGCAGCCCTTGCTATGAGCTCGGAACTGAAGCGCAAAGAGAAGCTGGGTTTGTTGAGCCCGCGGGAAGAAGTAATTGTAGTGGGGAAGCCTGCTTCTTTTTTTGATCTCCTGGTCAACGCCCTGGTAGGGTTCTTTTTTGGATACAAAGTGCTGGGGCTTTTCCTGAATAAGCCGGATGAAGTGCCCGCACAGGATTATGTATTTTCCGGTGAGGGTAGTGTAGCTGGTGGCATCCTCCTGGCAGCCATCATGGCTGGCATGAAATGGTGGGAAAAAAATAAGCAGAAATTGCCGGCTCCGGAAAAGCGTTTGGTGAGGATTTGGCCACACGACAGGGTGGGAGACTTCGTTATCCTTGGATTGATTTTTGGCATCATCGGTGCTAAGTTGTTCGACAGCTTTGAAAACTGGGATGAATTTCTGCAAGATCCCGTTGGGCGTTTGTTTTCGGCCAGTGGGTTGACATTTTATGGCGGACTCATTGTTGCTGCAATCGTAATATGCTGGTATGCATACAGAAAAGGCATATCAATTAAACATTTAGTTGACGCCACAGCTCCTGCATTGATGATTGCATACGCGGTTGGCCGCATTGGCTGCCAGGTATCGGGCGACGGGGATTGGGGAGTTTTCAACAGCGCCTATACGAGCGACGAAATGGGAAAAGTCAGCGTCGCAAAGCCTGGTGATTTTCAACAGCGGCTCGAAAAATACAGCACATATTTCACGGATGGAAAACTGCTCGAAGGCGATAAATGGCAGTTTATTACAAATCGCAAATATGGACGACTAGACCAGGTGCCGCATAAATCCTTCAAGGGCCCCGGCTTTTTGCCTAACTGGTTTTTTGCTTATACCTATCCCCAAAATGTCAATATAGATGGCGTATTGATACCCGGCAATTCGCAGGAACATAACCGCGTGTTGCCCCAGCCCGTTTTTCCCACTCCTCTCTACGAAACCATAATTTGCACCCTCATGTTCCTGGGCATGTGGTTCTTCCGCCGATCCATCAAAACACCCTGGGTCATGTTTGGGGTTTACCTGATGCTGAACGGGGCGGAACGCTTCTTTATTGAAACCATGCGGGTGAACAATACATTTACGCTATTGGGCATCCGGCTCACCCAGGCAGAACTCATAGCTGTTATGCTCTTCTTATCGGGCGCCCTCCTGGTTTTATACGCGAAATGGTCAGGTAAACCGCGGACTTAGCGAACCAATTCAGTATATGATACCCCATCAATAACCCATTTATCCTTTTCTCGCACCGCCCATGCTAAAACAATGTACTATGCTTAGCAAAGTACCTAAGTTTGTTTGGTAGTATTTATTGTATAGCCAAACAACAATTAGCCATGAAAAAAATGTTTTTGTCAGCCTGCCTGGTTGGGCTGGGTACCTGGTCAATTGCCCAGGATGCCGGTGAAATCAGCGGATCCATTTACGAAAACGGGTCTGAAAAGAAATTGTCCGCATTTCCGGTTGCCTTACTCAAAGCGGCAGATTCTTCGGAGATTAAAACGGTTTTAACTGATGCAGAAGGGAAGTTTCGGTTCCCGGGCATAGCTGAAGGCAGCTACCTGTTGAAACCGCATAGCGCCATGTACCAACCCGTATATTCCAAGCCTTTATTGGTAAAGCCTTCCGGATTAACAGACGCGGGTTCTATCCAATTAACGCCAAAACCTAAAAACCTTAAGGAAGTAACCGTGACTTCCAAAAAGCCCATGTTAGAGCAAAAAATGGGTAAAACCGTTGTGCATGTAGACGCCATGATCAGCAATACCGGCAGTTCGGCCCTGGATGTACTGGAACGCATACCGGGAGTTTCGGTAGATAAGGATGGTGTGATTAGCCTGAATGGCCGTCAGGGTGTTTGGGTATTGATCGATGGCAAACCCGCATACCTTACCGGGCAAGAGCTAGCCAATTACCTCCGGGGCATACCCTCATCTCAACTCGACCAGGTAGAGTTGATGACCAACCCACCTGCCAAATACGATGCCGCGGGATCTGCCGGTGTCATAAACATCCGCACTAAAAAGAACAAGCAAATGGGCTTCAATGGAAACCTCAGTACTGCCCTTGCTTTTGGCGTTTACCCGAAAACAAACAACAGCCTGAACCTGAATATGCGTAAGGGTAAAGTGAACCTGTTTTCAACACTGTCTGCCAATTACCGGAAGAATTTCCAGGATTTATTCATTGACCGGCGCTATACATTCAGCGATAAGTCAACCAAAGCCATTTTCAACCAGGAAAACAACAGGGTAAAATCAAATGAATCATTCCAGGCCAAACTGGGCATGGATTTTTACGCGACGAAAAAAACAACTTTGGGCTTCCTGGTAAGTGGCATGACGGCCCCGGGTGATATTAAGGGAGAGAACCAGACCCTGCTCAAAGATAAGTTCGGCTCCATCGATTCCATTGTTACTGCAGCCAGCAAGGAAAGCTCCAACTGGCGCAACTTCTCGGCTAACCTCAACCTGCGCCACCAGTTCGACAGCACGGGCAAGGAATTAACAGCAGATATTGATTACCTCAGTTATGTTTCCGTTAAAGACCAGTTGTTTCATAACCGCACCTTAAACCCTGGTGGCTTGCTGCGATATGAAGACTTACTCAGGGGTGACCTGCCTTCAGACATCCGCATATACACGGCAAAAATCGATTACACGCAACCGTTAGCCGGTTACCTCTTTGAAGCTGGTGCGAAATCCGGGTTGGTGAAAACAGATAACACGGCCGGTTACTTTAATATAACGAATGGCTTGGAAACTCCGGACTATGATAAAACAAACAGCTTCCGGTACGAAGAAAACATCAACGCCGTATATGTAAACCTCAGCAGGGAGTTTAAGAAATGGGGTTTCCAGGCGGGTTTACGCGCGGAGCATACCAACTACAAAGGTTTCCAGTTTGGTAACCCCATGCAATCGGATTCGTCATTTTCACGTCAGTACTTTAGTGTGTTCCCCACATTGTTCCTGAGTTATAAGCCGGGTACGAATCATCAATTTGGTTTTAATTATGGCCGGCGGATCAACAGGCCTGATTATGAAGACCTGAACCCATTCCTGTTCTTCCTCGACAAATACACGTATGGCAGCGGCAACCCATACCTCAGGCCCATGTTTTCCGATGTGCTGGAATTCAGCCATACCTATCGTCAAAAACTGACAACAACCCTGAAGTATGCCCGGACCAAGGACCTCTTTAATGAAACCTTTGAAGAGCGTGGTTTCGCGACCATCGTCCGGGTAGGCAATTATGGCCTGATGCAAAACGTCAATATTTCGGTGAGCGCGCAGTTGTCGCCGGCTAAATGGTTAAAATCTGTTCTCTTTACCGAAGCGCGCCATATCTGGTTCTCAGGAATATTGTATGGCGAAGAGTTTAATCAGTCTCAATCCGCTGTATTATTTCATGTCAACAACCAGGCCGACCTTGGTAAAGGCTGGACCGCGGAACTGGCAGGCTTTTACCGTACAAAAAACATAGAAGGTCAAATGAGCATATTGCCATTGGGTGAAGTGAACGCGGCCTTACAAAAACAGGTATTGAAGAAAAAGGGTAGTGTCAGGATGACGTTCAGGGATATTTTTTACACCCGTCCGGCCAGAGGTGAAATGTCGTTTCAAAACACCGAAGTAAAGTTTAGGGAATTTAATGATTCCAGGCAGGTGGTTATTGGATTTACCTACAGGTTCGGAAAACCGGTAAAGGCAAGTCCGAAGCGGAAAACAGGCGGTGCATCAGACGAACAAAACCGGGTGAAATCGGCTGGATAAATCTGGGTATGCATATAATCTGCGCGGCTCGATTGGGCCGCGTTTTTTATCTTTGCCAAAATTTATCCCATGCCATCATTCGACCTGGTCAGCAAAGTGGATATCCAGACACTGGATAATGCCATCAATGTGGTGAAAAAAGAAATCACCAACCGTTTCGATTTCAAAGACTCTCACGTGGTCATCGACCTGAATAAAAAGGATTTCAAGGTGAACCTGGAGGCCGACAGCGACATGAAAATCAACCAGATTATTGATGTGATGATCAGCCGGAGCATGAAACAAGGGCTGGCCGCGGAGGTGTACGACCTGAGCAAAGAGCCATATCCGAGCGGAAAAGTGACCAAGAAAGAAGTGCCGGTGCGCAACGGCCTGAAACAGGATGACGCGAAGAAAATCGTGAAACTGATCAAGGACAGCGGCCTGAAAGTACAGGCTGCCATCATGGATGATATCATCCGGGTAACAGGGAAAAAAATCGATGATTTACAGGAAGTTATACAGGCTTCAAAATCCTGGAACCTGGGGATACCCCTCCAGTATATAAATATGAAAAGTTAGGACTTCCAAATATTGGAATTTTTTGTACATTTGCACCCTTATTCAACCGGTACGGCAAAATCCGTACATTAAAATCGTCAAATTATGAAAGAAGGTATTCACCCGAAAACGTACAGGAAAGTGGTTTTCAAGGATATGAGTAACGGCTATTCCTTTATCAGCCGCTCCACCGCGCACAGCAGCGAAACAATTGTATGGGAAGATGGACAGGAATACCCTGTTATCAAACTGGAGATTTCCAATACGTCGCACCCTTTTTACACCGGTAAAAACGTGCTGGTAGATACTGCAGGGCGTATCGACAAGTTTAAGAAGCGTTACGAGAAGAAAGCAAAATAATTTTCCGGCCGAACGGCCTCAAACGCTGTTTTTCATGGCTATACTTTAAGATCCCTCCGGTTCTCCGGGGGATTTTTTTTGTACATATGCAAGCCCCGGGCATGCCTTATTTTCTGTATTTTTAGGCGGTGAGGATTTATTTGGACGATAGCCGTTGCAGGCATAGCCTGGTGCCCCTGACCCATACAAGGCACGTAGCCGACCTGCGCATCGGTATCCTCAGCATCCGGGAGAAATGGCAAATGCTGACGGGTGTCGGGATCGTCACAGATCCGGCTTTACAAAAACCCGGCGACCTGGTGGTTCCTGCCGGCATGATCCCTACAATACATAATGTTGATGGCATCCTCAAAGCCGCGAAGGACCAGGTCAGCTTCCTTGATACCCCTGAACATGAAACCCGCCGCATCATGTATCCCTGGCACTTGTTTCAATATAACGATTGGGCTTTGCGGCAGGACATGGAAATCATCACCCGAAACCGGAAATCCGCACCCATCCCCGAATCAAACCGGGTTACCGGCGCTGACCAAATTTTCATGGAACCCGGAGCGGTCATGGAACACTGCATACTGAATGCAAGCACCGGCCCGATTTATATCGGCAAAAACGCTACGGTGATGGAAGGCTGCATGATCCGTGGCCCGCTGGCCTTATGCGAAGGCGCGGTATTGAAAATGGGTACGAAAGTGTATGGTGCCAGCACATTGGGGCCGTTTTGCACAGGCGGGGGCGAAATCAGGAACAGCATCCTCATGGCATACAGCAATAAAGCGCACGACGGTTACCTGGGCGATAGCGTGATTGGCGCCTGGTGCAACCTGGGCGCGGGTACCAGCAACAGCAATGTAAAAAATACGGGGAGCCCGGTGAAATACCATATCGCCGATGACCTTGAACCTGTAACAGCAGGGCCCAAGGCCGGATTGATCATGGGTGATTACAGCCGTTCGGCCATCAACACCTCATTCAATACCGGAACCATCATTGGTGTGTGTTGCCATATTTTTGGATATGATATCCCGCCAAAACTCATACCAAGTTTTTCCTGGGGCGATGAGCGGTATGATATTGAAAAAGCGATCCAGGACATTTCAAACTGGAAAAAAATGAAAGGACTGGAGATGAACGATGAAGAAAAGCAGTTACTTTACGAATTGTACGTAAACATAAAATAACCCTTACGCATATGCGCAAACAAATTGCAGCCGCTAACTGGAAGATGAACCTTGACCTTAAAGGCGCGGAAAAATTGATGGATGAAATCCTTGAGCAATACCAGGAAATGCCCGATGGGCACCAGGCCATTTTTGCCGTCCCATTCCCGTATTTATTGATGGTACAGGATAAACTGTCGGGCCGCAAAGGCCTTTACGCCGCGGCCCAAAACTGCGCCGCCACTGGCAATGGGGCTTATACCGGTGAAGTGAGCGCAGACATGCTGAAGGGCATGAATATACCTTATGTGATCATCGGCCATAGCGAGCGCCGCGAGTATTACCATGAAGACAACCAGGTGCTGACGCGCAAGACCGATCTCGCGCTTGCAGCGGGCGTCAGTCCCATTTTTTGTTGCGGGGAACCTTTGCATATCCGGGAAGCGGGTACGCAGAACCGTTATGTAGAGCAGCAGCTTACGGAAAGCCTGTTTCACCTCAGCGCCGATCAAATAACAGGCTTCATCATCGCATATGAACCCATCTGGGCCATCGGTACCGGTAAGACAGCGAGCAGCGACCAGGCCCAGGAGATGCACCGGCATATCAGGTCTGTATTCGCCGCGAAATACGGTGATGCTGTTGCCGGCAGTATATCAATCCTGTATGGCGGGAGTGTAAAAGCAGCCAATGCGGCTGATATTTTTGGAAAGCCGGATGTTGATGGCGGGCTTGTTGGCGGGGCCAGCCTGGTGGCTACAGAATTTGTCGGCATCATGAACAGCCTGAAAAAATAATCCCATGGCAATGATGGCCATAGCCAGGACCGTACAACATAACCTGATCGGTAAATTGCTGAACCATGGCCTCGTATTCCTGATTAATATTCTGATCGTACGCATGGCCGGAGCCGGCGACAGCGGCCATTATTTTAATGAACTATATCTGCTGAATATCCTGGTTTTTATGGGCAGCGCGGGGATGGATTACGCTGCGGTCAGGGTATTGTCTGTTCATCCAGGCCTCCTGGCAAAAATTATGCGGTTTTTCAGCGCTTGGGTATTGGGTTTCACCATACTCTTGGTTTCCCTGTTGTTCCTGTTTACCCATACATGGAATGAATGGTTCAGGCAACCCAACTGGGCCATATTGGTCTTCAGCATTGGAAACCTGATGTTGATTTTAGCGCAGGGCGTTCTATCCGCTTTGAAACGCTTCAATCAGCAAAACCTGGTCCTCGCTTTGCTGCACCTGGCATTTCTGGGATGGCTGGGATATCATTATGTAAACCATCATCCCGTATCCATAGAATCCATCGCGGTGGGGTATGGGTTGATGTGCATCCTGCAGGGGTTCCTGCTTTGGTTCGCCTGCATGAAACAGCAATCTGAGCATGTCCCTGGCTGGAATAAAATACATTTTATTCGATCTGGATTAGGCATCATGGTTTCCGCTTTAGTCTATTTCGCGTTCCTGAGGGTTGATAATTTTTTTGTGGAAAAATATGATGAGCCGGTTGTTTTGGGGAATTATGTGCAATGCGGTAAAATCGGGCAATACTTCCTGTATTTCTCATCCATCATCAGTTCCACATTGTTGCCATTTTTATCGGGCGGAGATGCGGTTAAGGGTTACCGTGAGTGGAACGGTTTGATGAAGCCTTATGTGTTGATGCTGATAGTGGCAGCCGTTTTTCTCGCGCTGGGCGGTTACTGGTTTTTCCCATGGTTGTTCGGCCCCGAGTTTACTGAAATGTATACCTTCCTGATGATCCTGTTACCCGGCTATATCTCGCTGGGTATGCTGACCTTGATTAATGCCGTTTATATCAGCCGGGGCAGCATCCGGTATATGTTTTGGGGTGACCTTGCAGGCTTGGTAATAGTATGCAGCCTGGATGCATTGCTCGTACCTGAACAGGGCGCGGTGGCTGCGGCTTGGGTCAGTTCATTGGCTTATATGGGGCTTTTCCTGTACATGCTGGCGGGCCTTAAAAAGCAATTCACATTGCCTGTGTTACCGTCAGGCATTAAAGATGCGGGCGTATGAGAAAAAACTTTTTATCGAGGCTGTTCGCGCATTCAAAACCGGCAGGCATTGCCTGTATCCTGTTCATATTCGTCTATGCCTTACTGTTATATAAAAAAATGGACATGGCGCTCTTTCCGCTCAATGCGATGTTCGCATATGAGCGGCCTAATGACAAGCCTGTAACAGGCTACCGGTTATGGGTAAACGATCAACCGGCGGATTATACTAAATACCCATATTGGAAAAAAGATTTGATGGAGACTTCCCTGTCTGTCTATGCCCGGTTTCATGAAAACAGCCATACCACATTTCTTCGGTCATACTTCGATCAAAAAAAATCAGACTGGCTTTGGGCAGGCAGATGGCAGGAAAGGCTCATCCCTGCTACATCAGGTATAGGGTTATGGCCGGTGTGGTATGCCCGCAAAGCAGGGCTGGAAGCTGGGCCGGGAGCGAGTTTCCGGTTAGTGAAATATGACATGTCATGGGCTTCCGGCCGGCCAATCGTTTCTGATTCCATCATCATCTATCAATCTGACATTTCCCGGAAATGATATCCGAATCTGCATATCACCGCATGGTTTTCGGCATGTTATTTTGCGAATGGCTGATCATTTGGATTCCCGGTGCAGGTTTTTCCGGATTAGCCGGTAATGGTTTTTTCAGCCTGGGCGTTGACCCGCTGGCCTGGCTGCCTTTTGTAACCGGGTTCCCCCAATGGCTCACGGGCCATGCATGGGTTTGTCTGTTATCAGATGCCTTTATAGCAGTAGGCATCCTTGTCGCGTTAATAAGTCCCATGCGTTCAGGTTGGGGAAAAGGGATGATGCTGGCCTGTTTGTTATGGTACTTAACCATCACCGCATACCTGGGCCACCGGAATTTTCAAACCGGGATTTTCCTGGTTTGGTACCCATATATTTTCGCGAAACAGCAGTCAAAGCAAATGGCCTGGGAAGCGCTCCGGTATTTTGTTTTGTTTTTCTATTTCTCCGCGGCGGTTTTTAAAATATGGGAAGGGCAGTGGCTTCAGCCCCAGCATATGTCAAATATTTTGAAAGCCCAGTTTATCCCATACTACCTAGAAGGACAATCCGGCTTGCGGTTATCAGTCAACCAGTTTTTAGCAAACAGGCCGGGATTGGGCGCCTTGTTGTTTAACCTTTCCGTGCTGGCAGAGTTGTTGCCGGTACTGGGGTTTTTCACCCGCAGGTACGACAAGCTGATTGGATTCGGTTTGATTGCCTTTCACCTGGCAAATTGGTTCCTGATGGATATCGCGCCCATTGGCCAACTTTCCCTGCTCATCCTGTTTTTTATTCGGAAAATCCCATTTCAGCAACCAGTCTCAGATGAACATAAGACGCATATACTGTAGCTTGTACCTGAAAGGGTTAGATGATTTTTTACGGTATTGTCCATTGAAATGCCCATTTTGTTTGGGTTGAAAAGGGGAAGGGTAAGATTTTTTTAGACAAATGCTATAAATTACCAATATTAAATTTTATTTTTGTCGGTAAGACTTCTGCATAAGAACGCTTACCATCTATCCTCACAATTATCCTGGAACAAATCACAGATCCATCCATCCATTGCTGATGACCAAAATTCGTGCTGCCAAAGGCCGGTAAACAGAGTTTTGAACCCACTAACGATAAGCATATGCATCGCTTCTTTATCCGTCTCTTTCTTATTATTTCCGTTCTATCCGGTTTCACACAGGAAGTACGTGCCAACGATTCTGACCTGGTAGTTTGTAACCGTGCATTTAAAGTGGTGATCCTTGGGTCATCTACTGCTTTTGGAACGGGCGCTACCAATTATGACAGCTCCTGGGCCGGTAAGTTTACGGCCTACATGAAGCGAAAAAATATTCAGAACGAAGTATATAACTTGGGTATACCGGGTTTTACCACTTATAACAACCTGCGCCCTATCGGCTATACGCCGCCTCCGGGAAGGCCTTCGCCGGTATCAGGTTTTTGTATTACCGATGCCATGGCGCTTGATCCGGATGCCATCATCATCAACATGCCCTCAAACGATGCGATCAATGATTACAGCCTCGTAGAACAACAGGCCAATTTTGAAGCGGCCATTGCCATTGCGGATGCCGCCAATGTGCCTGTTTGGGTCACCACCACGCAGCCCCGGAACTTCCTCAACGCCTCGCAAATCGCCAACATACAGGCTATGCGAACTTGGATACTCAACAGGTTTGGCAATAAGGCGGTCGAATTTTATGAAACAGTTGCCAATCCGGATGGGTCGATTAATGCCTTTTACGATTTTGATGCTGTGCATGTGAATGATTTCGGTCACGACCTGTTTTATCAGCGTATGAAAGCGGAAACAATCATTGATTCATTATGTATCCGTTTTGATCAGCAGGAACTAGTGGCCCGGGCGGGAAATGACCAGGAAATTATCCTGCCCCTCAACAATGTCACTCTTGATGGAAGCCAGTCGAGTTCTTTAAATGGAACCATCACCACATACCTCTGGACAAAAGTATCCGGCCCTGCCAATGGTGCCATCAGCAATCCTAATATTGCCACTACCACCGTTACCAATATGGTGGAAGGCCGCTATGTATTTGCTTTAACGGTCACGGATAATAATAACCTCAGCAGGTCCGACACCATGAATGTGGTTGTCAGCAACAGGGTGCTGATCGACTTTGGCCCGGATAACAGCGCATCACCCGATGCCGGAGGTAAATTTTGGAACAATGTAGCGAATACTACGGTTGGTGTGAAACTGACCAACGCGGTTACCGTAGCCAATACTGTAAGCCCGCTTGGATTTGAAGTCTTGTCGCGCATCGACGGTACTTTCAACCCTGCTGGCCCGGGCACCAATAATGGAAATACAACCGGTGATATTGGCGATTACCCGGCCAGTGCCACGGTTGACTATGCGTTTTCGCATCCGTCTACCACAACAGGCCAATGGAAGATTTCAGGCCTTGATCCATTGCGCCAATACCGCATCAAATTCTGGGGTTCACGTACCGGTATCACCGACGCGCGAATTATTGAAATTAAAAGGGCAGACCAGTTAACCTTATGGCAGGAATATAATGCTACCAACAATACCAGTTTTGATAACGCCGCGGTGTTCATCATCAATAACCGATCTGAAATGACATTCGACATCCGCACAAAAGACGGAAGCGCGTTTGGTTATATCGGTTTGGTTGATATCACTTATTCTACAGCGCCGAATGTAGGCAATATCCCGCCGGTTGCTCGTGCGGGAAATGATATTTCCGTGTCACTGCCGAATTCATCTGCTACCTTAAACGGATCGGCATCCACGGATGATGATGGTGAGATCGTTAGCTACGAATGGTCAAAACTCACGGGCCCGGCTTCCTTTAGCATTGTGTCGCCCAACGCTGCAACTACCGCTGTGAATAACCTGGTATTTGGTTCATATACATTTGAATTGAAAGTAACGGATAATGAAGGCGCTGTTTCAAGGGATACCGTTAAAGTGACCGTTAGCTCGCGCATCCTTTTTGATTTTGGTCCGACCACAACCACAGGCCCTGATGTGAATGGTAATTACTGGAACAATGTAGCCAATGGATTGGCCGGCTTGAAAGTATCGAATGCCGTAAGTACCGGCAATACGCCAACAGGTATTTCACTCGAAATTATTGAGCGCATAGATGGTACTTTTAATATTGCCGGACCAGGAACCAATACTGGTAATACGGTGGGTGATGTGCAGGATTATCCTGCTTCTGCTACTACCGATTTCGCATTCGCGCACCCATCAACTACTACAGGCCGCTGGAAAATAGCAGGCCTGGATTCTACCAAAGAGTACAGCATCAAGTTCTGGGGTAACAGGAGCCCGGTGGCCGATCCCAGGATCATTGAAATCAAGAGGGAGGATGAAACTACCTGGAAGTCTTATGATGGTGGAAATAACAGCAACTACAATAACGCGGCTGTGTTTACTTTCTTTGGTAAAACGGAAATGACATTCGATATCAGGGTAGGTGGAACAAGTCCGTTTGGCTATATAAATGTTATAGACATCAATATCACCATCCCTGTATTACCATGCAGCCCGCAGATCAACATTGCCACAAGCAACAGCCTGCCTGTTTGTTCCGGATCAAGGGTTAGGTTTACCAGTTCAATCGTGAATGGTGGCGATAGTCCGCAATACCAATGGCAACGCAACGGTGTAAATATCAATGGTGCCACAGCAGATACGTTGCTCATCACTACATTATTAAACAACGACCAGATTACCTGCGTACTTACCGGTAACGCTGTATGTACGGGCAGCAATGTGGATTTCTCAAATGTGATCACCGTGCCGGTATTGCCCATCGCGCCTCGTGTGGGTAATATCAACGGCTTACAAAATATCTGTTTGTTTGTGGGTGCCAATAATGAGGTAACTTATTCTGTATCGCCTGTGCCAAACGCGCAAACATATAATTGGACAGTACCAACGGGCTCGACCATTGTATCCGGACAGGGCACTACAAGCATTCAGGTTTTGTTTGATCAAAACTTTCCAACCGTTGATTCCATCAAAGTCATTGCGGGCCCATGTACCAATAGCCTGCCACGTACCCTGGCGGTATTCAAAACATTGCCTGATATCCCCGGAGCCATCAGCGGCCCTGTAAGCGCCTGCGAATTTATCGGACAGCCAACAACAGCAACCTATTCAATCCAGCCGGTTGAAAATGCCACATCGTATATCTGGACTGTTCCCGATGGAACGGCTATTATTTCCGGACAGGGTACCACCAGTATTGAAGTCAGCTTCCTGAATACGTTTGTGACAGGAAGTATCAAAGTGGCATCCGTATCAAATTGCGGAAGCCGCGCCCCCCGCTCACTCTCCGTTTCTGGAGCGAAACCCGGTGTACCGGGAACCATCAGCGGGCCAACAGATGCTTGTCCGTTCATTGGCACCAGCAATTTTGCCACTTATACCATTGCGCCTGTGGCAAATGCAGCATCATATCAGTGGACTGTCCCTTCCAACGCTACCATTATTTCAGGCCAGGGTACAACCAGCATCCAGGTACAATTCTTAACAGGATACGTTAGTAGCAATGTCCGCGTACGCGCATTATCTCTTTGCGGTAACAGTGGTTTCAGGTCACTAACGGTAACGGCTACCGCAACAGCGGCCCCGGTTAGCCTGACGGGTCCAACCAATGCTTGTCCGTTTATTGATGCAGATGTGGATGTAACATATACCACAAATAAAGTTTCCGGTGCCAATAGTTATGTATGGACTGTTCCCGTAGGGGTTACCATTACCGGCCACCCGGCAGGTTTAGGTGTGGATGATACCGTGATTACTGTAAAATTTGACGCAAACTTTGTTTCAGGGACTACCATTTCTGTACAGGCTCAAAGTTGCGGGCTCAGCGCCGCAAGGTCATTAAGCATCAACAGGAGTGGTGTTCCGTCATCACCCGGCGCCATAACAGGCCCAACGAATGTTTGTGCTTTTGTAGCTAATGCTCAAACTGTATTCTATAGCATCAGCCCGGTGGCTAATGCAGGTTTTTATACCTGGACTGTTCCGGCAGGCGCAAACATAGTATCACATCCTGCAGGTACCGGTGTTAATGATACCATTATTGGGGTTGTATTCAATACGAATTACAGCAATGGAGATATATCCGTTATGGCTGAAAATGGTTGTGGCAATAATGGAAAGGTCAGGACATTAACGGTCAGGTCATTGTTCCCGACAAGTGCACCAGTTATCAGCGGACCGACAGACCCATGCCCATGGATAGGCACTCCGGGCGCCACTTATACCATCAATAAAATTGCAAATGCAACCGGTTATACCTGGACGGTTCCCGCAGTTGGCGCCACCGCATTCCATCCTAATCCTCCGGGCGTGAATGATACCATCATCATCGTAACTTATACCCCTGATTTTGTTTCGGGAAGCATTACGGCACGCGCGGATGCGCCATGCGGAAGCAGTTCGGTACGATCGCTGACTTTAACCAGGCGACTGCCATCCACTCCGGGATTATTGACTGTTACAAATCTCAGCGCATGCCCGGTTCGACAGGTAAGCTATAGCATACCGGCATTGCCAGCCAATGCAACCAGTGCAACCTGGACGGTACCTGCAGGTGGAACCATTATATCCGGTCAAGGTACCACCAGCATCGTTGTTGAATACGCATCCACAGCCATCAGCGGAACGCTAAGTGTGGTGGGAACCAATAACTGCGGAAACAGTACCAGTTCCAGGAGGCTGACCATCAGCCTGCCGGCTTGTCCATTGCCGAAAGAGCCATTGTTTACTAAATCTGCCAACAACGCGGATCAAAACATAAGCTTGACTGTTCAGGAAATGGACATAACCGCCATGCCAAACCCGTCTACTAATTATTTCAATGTTACGGTAAACAGCAAAGACAAGCAAAAACCAGTTTTCCTGCGTGTGTTTGACCTGAACGGAAAAATACTTGAACAAAGGAATGGCATCATGCCCGGACAAACCATACAGCTTGGCCAATCGCTCCGCCCTGGATTCTACATCGCGGAATGCATACAGGGTTCATCTGTTAAAAAAGTGAAACTGCTGAAACAATAACCGAATAACAAAAGCAATAGTAAAGGGCTGCCGTGTACAATGGGCAGCCCTTTTTAATTTTACTAAGTTGAGTCCGTTTTATACGGCATTTATGAGAATAGAATCTAATCAAGCCCCGAACATTATTCCTCGGGTTTTTCAACCGGCTTGCGCCATACATTATCTAAAGCATAATGTCCACCGCCTTCAAAGGAGAAAAAGATGGTCAAAACCAAAACGAGGATTGACAGCGGGAGATCTGACTGGCTTCCATATAAACCGCTTTTGAGGTTGATGAAGAATACAGCAATAAATAAAATAGGGAGCTGTATCAACGCTGCAAGGCGGGTAAAAAATCCAACCATGATTAGTACGCCGCCGATAATATGTAACCAGGGAACAATGGGAATTGACCAGGTAAAATTGCTGAGTATGGAAGTTTCATTAAAATGATCAACCAATTCCGCGTTGCTGTTACCCAGGAATTTAATGGCTTTCCAAATCAGGCTGGCTCCAAGGAATACCCTGATCAAGACAATCCACTTTGGAATGTTTTCGCCGGTTTTGTACGATTGATGCAAAAGGCCCATAAGCTTGAATTTTTGGGTGAAACAATCATGCCTGTTGTCATTGATACAAAAGTTCAGCAATGCGGATCACATTGCAGCGAGCCAAAGCATATCATGAACAAACATGTATTTGCCAATCGTTGGTTTAGGCCAGGAAATTCAATCTCCTCAGGAAGCTGCTTAAAACCTGACCAGGTATTTGATGCCGTTTACCGTACGCACCGGTTGCCCGCTTTTGAGCAAACCCCTCAACTCTTTACGGTCGAATGAGGTGTAGTATTGATAGGTTGAGCCGCCAATACTTTTTACTTTGCCTCGGATAAATGTATCGTCGAGGCTGCTGTAATAAGTGATGGACGTATTTCCAATAGATTTGAGTTTGCCTTTCAAATCATCGAGGTCAAATGTGGAATACCAGGCGATATCCGCATTGCCAATGCGTTTGATATTGCCTTTAAATGCTTCATTGTCCTGCAATGTATAATAATCAAATTGCAGGCTGCCAATACTTTTTATCTTACCGGCAAAGGCGGGATTATCGAAAGATGCATAGTAAGTTATGGCGATAGTGCCTATGGATCGGATTTTTCCCCTGAAAGCCTCGTTATCATTTTCCCTGTAATATTCTACACGGCCTACATAAGGGTCTAATTTTTCACGAAGGATTTCATCCCTGCCCGCATAACGGTTCGCGCCCCATTGGCTGATCTGTCCGTCTTTGCTGAGTTTCAATACCACCGTTTCAGGCAATTCCATTTCAATGGATTCCAGTTGGCCATTTTTTGTAAAAAGGACCCGGCCAATTTGCTGGGCAATTGCCCACTGGCTGATAAAGAGGACGAGGAATGAAACGATTAACTTTTTCATGGTAGTGTTTATTACAAAACCCGGAAACGGGGATTAAGGTTGATATAAATATACGAAAAATTGACATGCAATGTCCAACTAAACCCGAATCCCGGGATTGTGGAAAAATTTCTGGCAGAAAACGCCTATGGTTGCACCCAGGAAAGTTCCCATAAGATTGAGGATCAGGTCGTCAATGTCCATGATGCCAATGCCCAGGAACCATTGGGTGATTTCAAAAAGTGCAGAAGCCGTGCCGCACACGACCAGGCTTTGTTTGGGTTGGCTTTTGTGCATAAAAATCAGGCTGCAAAGAAAACCAGCCGGAACAAAACCCATGATATTGCCGGTGATATTGCCAAAACGGAATGTATACAGGTCGCTGTTCTGGATGATGTTAATGATATTTCGAAATGGTACCATGTTGGCGGATGCCCAGCCTTTTTGTAAGTTATAATCCGGAAAGGCATCCCTGAAATAATTCACATACACATACGTTTGATGCTTGAATAAAATGAACTTAATCAGCAGCAGCCACCAGCCAATAAAAAGCAACCAGGCCCCGAACCTGAACCCGGGCGGTAAAGTTTGAATCTTATTTGTAGTTTTTGAAGGCATTTTCATTGACCTGGTTTCCGTTTTTGTGCATCGCTGAAACCTGAATGCGGAGCCAGTTCCAATAAAATATTGTAGCTTTAGCCCGAAGGCCAATATCCGACTCCATGATTATCCAAACAAGAATACAAATATTCTATGAGGTACGTTTGTATTTTATGGGCCTTTCTGATGTCCCATACCCTGAAAGCGCAAAACTGGATGGCGGAAGTATCCGCCGGCATCGCTTCGTATAATGGTGACCTGACCGAACAGGCCATTTCCATCAAACAAATCAGGCCCGCCCTGGGTTTGGGCATCCGGTATAATGCCAACTACCTGTTTAATTTCCGGGCCGGTTTCAGCTACGCCAGGCTTGGCGCAAACGATAGGAACAATAAAGACCCGGAACTGAAACTTCGAAACCTGAATTTTCAAACCAACTTATTTGAGTTTCATGCGGCGGCTGAGTTAAACCTCATGGACCCTGAGCTTTTTTATGGCTATCCTTACCTGTTTGCCGGTGCCGGTTTGTTTTATTTCAATCCATATACACGCGATGACCAGGGTGAGAAACGGTTCCTGCAACCATTGGGCACCGAAGGCCAGGGTTTATCCGCATATCCCGACAGAAAAAAATATTCGCTGGTACAACTTTGTTTACCCTTGGGGGGCGGATGGAGGATTCGTTTGAAAAACAACATGGAAATCATGTATGAACTCGGTTACCGGGTTTTGATCACCGACTACCTGGATGACGTGAGCCGGGTTTACCCATCTATGGAATTGCTGGCAGGCGAACGCGGTGATGTAGCGGCTGCGCTTTCGTACCGGAAACAAGGGGTGCCCTTTATGGAAGAAGGTGAAAAAAGGGGAAATTCAAAAGTTAAAGATTCATATTTTTTCAGCAGCATTAAACTTGCCGTGAACATAGATGGATTTAAAAAGATTAAAAATTACAGAAGGCATTAATCTTGCATTCATCCCTGTATAACACCATTCCTCACATGAACATGTGATCCCGTTTTCCACTCATCGTTTTATATAGCACTTTATACCAATTCTACATTCAATCAGGTTCTCCCGTTGTTTTTTTGCGGTATTCATTAAACCAATAAAAACAACAAAATGAGAAAGAAAAGTATAGCCGCCATTCTTCCCATTCTGCTGTTGTCGTTCCAGGTACAGGCACAAACACCGGGTTCTGTAAAAGGGTCCGTAACAGATTCCAAAAAATCAGCCATGCCTTCGGTAACCGTGTCATTGCTCCATGCCGCCGACAGCAGTCTTGTCAAAACAGAGTTGACCGATGCACAGGGATTGTTCGACATCCCTGTCATCAAATCCGGAAAATACCTGCTTGGGTACAGCCTGGCCGGTCATGAAAAAGCCTATTCCAATAGTTTTGAAGTAGCTGACGGGCAATCCGTAAAAATCCCTGAAGTGCAAATGCAACCGCAGGTGACCAAACTGCAGGGCGTAGTGGTGACATCCAAAAAGCCCTTGATTGAAGTGAAGGCCGATAAAACCGTATTTAATGTAGAGAACAGCATCAACGCCACAGGCAGCAATGCCATGGAACTTCTGCAGAAAAGCCCGGGTGTATTGGTTGATAACAACGACAATATCAGCATGAAGGGCAAAACGGGTGTCAGGATATATGTGGATGGAAAGATGATGCAGTTAGACAGCAAGGACCTCGCCGCATATCTCCGCAGCATCACCAGCAGCGATATCGAATCCATTGAAATGATCAGTAACCCCAGCGCGAAATACGACGCGAGCGGTAACGCAGGTATCATCAACATCAAATTGAAAAAGAATAAAAAGTATGGTACCAACGGCAGTGTCAATGCCGGTTTCACACAGGGTATCACACCCAAGGGCAATGGCTCGCTGAACCTGAATTACAGGAATAAAAAAGTGAACCTGTTTGGAAATATTGGCGGTAATATCGGCCGCTTCCAAAATGAACTGTATTTCTACCGCAAGCAAAAGGATACCGTGTATGATCAAAAGACAAGGATGTACACCGATAACCAAAGTATCAATGCTAAAGTAGGCGCAGATTTCTTTGTCAACAGCAAGCATACATTGGGTGTGATGACAAATTTGAATTACAATGATAACCAATGGAACAGCGAAGGCAATACGGATATCTATGAGCAAAACAGCGGGGTGTTTGTGAAATCATTGAAAGCCTTTAATACCATACCTGGCCATCGCCTGAACAGCAATTCGAACCTCAATTACCGTTATGCCGATACCAGCGGCCGGGAAGTGAATGTGGATATTGATTATGGTATTTTCAGGGGCAGGGGCAGGAGTTACCAGCCGAATTTTTACAATGATAAAAACAACAACCTCCTCTATTCAATCATCAACCGCAACAACACCCCAACCGATATCAACATCTTCTCTGTCAAGGCCGATGCGGAGCAACGTTTGGGTAAGGGTAAACTGGGATATGGGGTTAAAGGTTCATTTGTGACTACGAAAAACAGCTTTGAGTTTTTTAATGATGATGCCGGTGGCAATCCCATTAAACTACCCGAACGCAGCAACAGGTTCAAATACAAGGAGCATGTGTATGCGGCATACCTCAACTATCAGCGCCAGTTGAATGAAAAGTGGAGCTTGCAGGCTGGCCTGAGGGCAGAGCAAACCAACAGTGAAGGCATCCTCACGCGCGACGATGGAATCGTACAATCTGATAACGAAGTGAAAAGGGAATACCTGGATTTCTTCCCCAGTGCGGCGCTTTCCTGGAATGTATCGCAAAAACACGCGTTGAACCTCACTTTCAGCCGCAGGATAGACAGGCCAACATACCAGGACCTCAACCCATTTGAAAATAAGCTTGATGAGTTGACCTATCAGAAAGGAAATGCTTTCCTGAAACCTCAGTATACAAACAATGTTGAGCTCACGCATACATTCAGGGGTATGGTGAACACCAGCATCGGGTATAGTTACGTGAAGGATTTCTCTACAGAAGCTACTGATACCATCAATAACGCCACTTATGTGCAACAGAAAAACCTGGCCCGTCAGCAGGTGATCAATGTGGGTATCAATTCCCCATTGCCCATCCGCAAATGGTGGAATGGCTTTGTAAGCATCTGGTACAATTACCAAATGTTCGACGGAAAGATTGGCGAAAACACGGTCAGCCGCAATGTGCCTTCATACGGCGCATACATGCAGCACAGTTTCACTTTGGGCAAGGATTATACGGCCGAAGTGAGTGGATGGTTTAATGGCCCGAGTGTATGGGGCGGAACCTGGAAAACCAAATCGCAGGGAGCTGTTGACATTGGATTGCAAAAGCAAATTTTAAAGCGCAAGGCAACCATCAAAGTATCGGCAACCGATCTTTTCTTTACTGCACCCTGGAAGGCCATAAATGATTTCGGTGGCCTGTATATCAATGGTGGCGGTAACTGGGAGAGCCAAACCGTTCGTGTGAACTTCACATGGCGTTTCGGAAACAGCCAGGTGAAATCATCCCGCCAGCGCCAGACCGGGTTAGAGTCTGAGTCAAAGCGCATCAAAGGCGGCAACTAATCAATAGTGCCTGTTGAATAATAGAAGAGCCGTATCAGCAATGATATGGCTCTTTCTATGCAATACATTTCGGTTAATCGTAACCGTTATGGTAATATCTATTTTTTCGCCGGGCATGTATTGATGCCGAAAATGCTGTATAGCGGACAGAAACTCACCAGGCTTGTCAGCGCAAAAATTCCCGCAACCGCCAGCGCGATGATACCCAGGGTACCCGTCAGTTTACCGGTGTAAAATAAGATGACCAATACAGCGGCTACAATCAGCCTGACGATTTTGTCGGTAGAACCCATGTTTTTTTTCATATCAGTTGTTTAAGTGTTGTATAAAAAGTACAATGCCGGAAATCAATGCCAGGCAAATGATACAAACCAGCAAAAGTCGGAACCATTTTTTCATGTTCACTTGGTTAAATTTACCCATATTATCAAATTCATTCCGTAACAAAAGTTACACCTGTGAAAACCGCTCATAAAAATAAATGCAACATTGTAGCAAAAAATATCATGCAGTTGTTATATTTGCATCAATGTATCAAATTTTACGCAGGATTATCTTGATCATACTCCTTGTGGCTGGGGCTGACCTGGGCCTGAAAGCGCAATGTACTTTGCGTTTTAGCGGACAAGTGCGCGATGCCGATACCAGGGAATGGCTTCATGCAGCGGTGGTCAGGATCAATGAACTGGGCATTACCCGGGTAACGGATTCTTTGGGGAGATTTTCCATGGAAGGGTTATGTCCCGGCCATTATGATGTGGTGATCAGCCATGTGGGCTGCGAAACCTTATACACGCATATACATATCAGTGCCGACTTTTCGAAAGAATACTCTTTGCCGCATGCTTCCATGCAGTTGGGTACCGTAACGGTGGTGGGTACCCTACAAAGTTCCATGAACCGCGAAGACCTGAAAGGGAGGGAACTGGAATCGGTGCGCGGTTTGAGTTTGGGAGAATCGCTGGCAAGGATCAACGGTGTGACCACGCTTCAAACCGGTACTAATATTTACAAACCTGTCATCCATGGATTACACAGTAACCGGGTGATCATACTCAACAATGGCATCCGCCAGGAAGGCCAGCAGTGGGGCAATGAGCATGCACCCGAGATTGATCCATACATCGCCAACAGGGTATCGGTAATTAAAGGCGCTTCATCATTGCGATATGGTTCCGACGCGATAGGCGGGGTGGTATTGGTTGAACCTAAATTACTCCGGGCCATTCCGGGTACGGGAGGGGAAATCAATCTGGCAGGTTTCAGTAACAACAGGATGGGTGTTTTATCAGGTATTATGGAAGGGAACTTGAAAAAAACACCTGCTTTTTCCTGGCGCGCGCAAGGAACGGTGAGGAGGGGAGGCAATGCGAAAACACCGGGTTACTGGCTGGAAAATTCGGGCTTGAGCGAATATAATTTTTCACTGACTGCTGGATGGAGAAAAGCCAACTGGGGTACAGAACTTTATTTCAGCCAGTTTAATACGGAGCTTGGGATTTTTTCCGGATCGCATATCGGCAATGTGACAGACCTGATGCAGGTTATCAATGCGGGCACTCCTCCCGATTACATCCGCAGCGCGGGCTTCAGTTACCAGATCGACAGGCCGAGGCAGGAAGTTCAACACAACCTCATTCGTTCCAAAACTTTTTTCCAAACCGGAAACAAAGGGCGGTTTAATATCCTTGCTTCCTGGCAATATAACAACAGGCTGGAATATGATAAGAAGAGGTTCCAGTCGAGTGATGAATCACCGCAGCTCGACCTTTCCATTGGTACGGCGGCATTGGACCTTGTTTGGGACCATAACCTCATCCGTGGTTTCAGGGGAACCATCGGACTGTCGGGCGCATACCAGGATAACGCTTACAGCCGAAGGCTTTTTATTCCAAACTACCGCATGCAGACCGGTGCCATATTTTGGATGGAAAAATGGGAGAAGGGCAAATGGTTACTGGATGCAGGCATCCGGTACGACTGGCGCAATATGTATGACATCAATAACAATGACGGTAAGGGATACCCGAAGCAACAGTACCAGAGTGCCAGCGGCCAGTTTGGGATTTACTACAACCTTAAACCCGGTATGCAATGGTATGCCAACCTATCAACCGCATGGCGGGCCCCTCATGTCAATGAATTGTACAGCGATGGGTTGCACCATGGCGCTGCCCGCATTGAAAAAGGCGACAGCAGCCTGGTGCCGGAACGATCAAACAGCCTCCAATTGGGTATGCAATGGGAAACAGGACGGTGGAATATTTCCGTTAATGCCTATCAGAAACGTATAGACGATTTCATATACCTGGAGCCTGTTTTTCCGCCACAGCTCAGCATCAGGGGGGCATTCCCCGCATTCCGGTTCACACAAAATAATGCCTGGCTAACCGGCTTTGACGCTTCAGTTTCTTATGCATGGACGCACCATATTGTATCTCAAACCAGGGTATCGGTACTAAGGGCGCGTAACCGGGAAACCAAAGACTGGCTGATCCAGATGCCGGCAGACAGGATTGAACAGGAGCTGCAGTATGAATTCAATAACGGGAAAAAAATAAGGGAATCTTACCTCAAAGCAAGATTGCAATATGTGTTCCGGCAAAGCCGTGTACCGGCTACAGGCCAAATCGAAATTATTCGTCCCGATGGTACAAAGGAACTCGCCGCTGATTACATGCCCGCGCCGGATGCCTATACATTGCTTGGTATCGAAGCGGGCGCCCAGGTTTTGGTCGGTAAACGATTGTTTAGTGTATCCCTTTCCGTTAGTAATTTACTGGACCAGGAATACCGTGATTACATGAACAGTTTCCGGTATTACGCCGATGAGATGGGCAGGAATATCGCATTCAGGATTAAAATACCTTTTAATTTTTAAAGCACTTTTTCACATCTAAACAAACAAATATGAAATCCGCATTCAAATGGCTGTTTTTATCTTCAGCTTTTATCCTCGCGCTGACATCTTGTAAAAAAGATAAAGTCCCTGTTAATGAAGAGGAACTGATCACAACGGTGAAATTGAACTTCACCGAAGTGGGAACCAGCACTGTAACTACCGCAACATTCAGGGATATTGACGGTGAAGGTGGTAACCCGCCAAGCCTTTTTGAAACTGTCAATCTCTTAGCGGGAAGGTCTTACCAGGTTCGCATTGAATTGCTGAATGAATCAGTAAGCCCGGCTGAGAATATCACCGATGAAGTTGTTGCTGAAGCCAATGACCACCAGTTTTACTTTCAACCATCTGGTGTAGCTGTCGCTGTAACCAACCTGGATACGGATGGAAACGGGTTCCCGCTTGGTGTAAACAGTGTATGGACGGCCGCCGCGGCTGGAACCGGCACCCTGCGCCTGACCCTCAAACATAAGCCTGGCATTAAAGCCAATAACGACCCGGTTACGGTGGGGGATACGGATATCGAACTCGACTGGGATGTACAGGTGAATTGATCCCTTTGACCGAATTTATTTCAATCTGGTAAACGATTCATGGTTGTTTGGTATCTATTATGATACAACAACCAACCATGCGTATTACCCAATCAGCTCCTCCTTTGTGGGGAAGCCTTATCATCTTTTGCCTTTCCCTTTTCTTATTATCCTGCAAGAAGGATATTAAAGGGGATACGTCAGTAATAACGGATGAATGGGAAATGCCGGATTTTGATTCCCGGTCAATTGCTTCGGTTTCAGGGTTTGTGACGGATGAAAACGGAAGGCCTGCGACCGGTGCGCTCGTCCGCTTCGGTATTGCACAACTTCGCACTGATGACCAGGGATATTTTTCATTTAATGAAGTGGAAGTGCCCAGGCACCATGCCGTGCTGACAGTATCGAAAGATGGCTATTTTAATGCCATAAAATCATTCTCCGTAAATGAATCACAGCCTGCTTTTTTCCGCATCAAAATTCTGCCCAAAGTTCATATCGGTACGTTCGACGCTGCCCAGGGCGGATTGGTAAGGTCTGTTGATGATCTCCGGATAATTTTTTCTCACGGGTCCGTCATGTACCAATCTAACGGTAACGAATACACGGGGAATGTACAGGTGTACGCGCAATGGCTGAATCCGGCATCACCCGATTTAGTGGATATGATGCCCGGCGACTGGAGGGCCCTTGATGCCTCCGGCAGGTTGAAATACCTGATAACATACGGCATGATTGCTGTTGAGTTGCAGGCTCCTTCCGGCGAAGCATTGCAGATTGCAAGCGGAAGGCAGGCTGATATCCGCATACCTGTTCCTTCCGGTTTTACCGCACATGCGCCCGCGAATATTCCGCTCTGGCATTTTGATGAGCAGAAGGGATTATGGATCGAAGAAGGTTCAGCAGTACTGCAAGGCGATCATTATGCAGGGTCTGTGCGTCATTTCTCATTCTGGAATCTCGACTATCCAACCGCGATGGTACATTTGGATATGACGATCCAGGATGCATCCGGCGCACCTGTGTCAAATGCCATGGTAGCGATCAGTTCCCTGGATGGACCCGCCAACCGTAGTTTCGGATATACCAACGATGAAGGATATATCAGCGGATTTGTGCCGGCAAATCGCCGCTGGAAGCTGGAGTTGTCATCCTCCACCCAATGCCTGAACAATACGTCAAGCATTAATTTTCAAACAGTGGGATCGGGTAATCAATCCCTGGGTGTGATCCAACTCAGTTCCCCTTTGATGATGCATATCCGGGGTAAATTACTCAACTGCCAGGGAGGGCCGGTCACACAAGGCAGGGCAATATTATACAAAGAAGGCCTTCATTATGAAGTGGCCGCAGATGACCAGGGATATTTCAGTCTGAGTTATTTGATGTGTACTCCATTGCAACAATCCTGGCAACTCATATTGTTTGATGAAGTATCACAGCAACAAAGTTTGCCGATCAGTTTTATGCTTGGGGCAGGGGAGCATCAACTGGGTGATTTACGGGCTTGCGGTGAAAGCACGGAACAATACATATTTTTGACGGTCAATGGTCAAACAAGTAACATGCGTATGCCGGAGGATTCCATCGCACATCTTGTATATCCCGGCATCAGTTCCATTTCCATTTATGGTTGGCGCAGGCCCAATTTCACTGAGTATATGGCTTTTAATATAAATGATTCCGGGATTGCTGTTGGTTCAAGGCAACGTATGGGTGGTATAAATTCGAATATCTTGTCGTTTAGCAATACTACATCTCAAAATTACGTGGATATTACCGAGTACGGCCCGGTGAATGGGTTCATGGCCGGCCGTTTTTCTGGTGTTGTCATAGGCCAAGGGTATATTCCCCAGAATGTCAGTTTTGAATTTCGGGTACGAAGAAGGAGGTAAACAAAAAGCTCAATCATCATTTCAATATAGAAGCCCCAATTCGGGGCTTTTTTGTTGACCCCGGTTGAGGCTATTTTTTATGCCAGATGAGTACGTTTTTTTGACAATTCACTCCAAAACATGCACAAAACCCCCATCACCTTGTTAAACTTATCATCCTAACAAACTAAACAAAACAATTATGAAAAGAGTGTTATTCATGCCCCTGATGCTGGGATTGATGGGAATCTCAATCCTGTCTTCATGTAAAAAAGAACCTGCATCAACAACAGGTTTCGACAATGAAGAAAGCCGTGTACGCACGGAAGCCAACCAGGCCGTTTCCGAAAAGACAGCCCGCGCCCAGGCTTACGAAAAAGAGTTTGACCAATTGTACCAGGCCGAACTTGGACGTACAAACCGCAACCTGGTGGAACTGGCATCTTCCATCCCAACTTTCAAATCACTGGTGGCGGCTGTTGTGAAAACCGGCCTTGCACCTGTATTGGCTACGCCTAACCTGAATGCCACAGTATTCGCGCCCAACGATGCGGCATTTGCCAAATTACCCGCTCCATTTAACAATCCGGCCAATATCAGCGGCATTACCGACCAGGCTCAAATCGACGGTTTGAGGAATATCCTGCTCTACCATGTATTGGGCAGTAAAGTGCTCCGCAACCAGGTAGCGCCGGGCCGCAGCAGCGCGGTAACGCTCAAGCCAGCCGGCTCATCTAACGACAATACCATTTATTTCAGCAACAGCCTCGGGCTTTTACTGGTGAATGGAAATTCGCTGGTACTCAGGGCCAATGTGTTGGCCAATAATGGCGTGATCCATGTGATTGATGACGTGTTGTTGCCACCCACTCAAAATATCGCGGAAATTGCCATCGGCAACCCTGCATTTTCATCATTGGTTGCTGCCCTGGTAAAAACCAACCTGGCTTCTGTATTTACCGGTGCCGGAGATTTTACAGTGTTTGCCCCAACGGATGCCGCGTTCGCACAATTACCCGCCCCATTTAACAATGCAGCCAACATCAGCAATATCACTGACCCTGCACAAATCAGCGCTTTGTCAAACATCCTGCGTTACCATGTAACAGGCAGCCGCTATTTTGCCTGGGACCTTGGTTTGTTCCGCAGCGTGACCACATTGGCAGACGGTAGCAGGAATAAACTTACAACTGTATTGGGTTTGAATTTTGGTTTTGTAAAAGGAAACCAGAACCCTTCATTTGCCCGCATCAACCCGGCGAATATCCTGGCTACCAATGGTGTGATCCAGGTAGTGGACAAAGTACTGCTGCCATAATGATGGCATAGCTTCTAACATGGTGTTGATTGTTTATACATCGGGCCGTCTGTTTACAGGCGGCCCCTTTTTATGTAAATACCTGATTAACATGTACAGTTACGCTGTTTTTGTTATTGCCTGCGCAATAATTTAAACCCGATCTGCCGGCCTTCCTTCCTGAAAATTGCCAGGTGGATCCAAAAATTAGCGAATTGTTCCATCAGGTAAAACGCGTCGTTTCCCCCCGCATCGTAACAGTTGGCGAAACCCGCATCCAGCGCCAGTTGACGGGCGATATCTTTACCAATTACACTGTCTCCGGCCATCCACATATCAAGCGCCGTATCTCCGTATACAGGTTCCAGCATGTTATCGAAACCAGTGGTATTGAAACATTTCACCACATCACGGGTACGCGTATGCGCTAAAATGGCATCGCTGGTATTATTGAAGCCTTCGGGGCCATTACCTTTAACGATATTCATAGCATCAATGATCACTTTTCCATTGGTATCGCCCAGCGAACCGGCAACATCAGCCGCAGCTGGTGCCGGGGTAGCCAGTAATATAACATCTGAATCTTTCACGGCTTCCTGTACGGTTTGAACCTGGACATTAGGAAGCTTACTAATCTCCGGTTGATCAAATGAAGCAATATCTCGAACACCTAAATGTATATCGTGGCCTGCAGCAGACCATTTTTTCGCTAATGCGGAACCAACATTTCCGGTTCCTATGATGGCAATACGCATGGTATATAAAGATTTATGATGTATGATGTATGATGTATGATGTGTGATGTGTGATGTATGATGTGTGATGTGTGATGTATGATGTATGATGTATGATGTATGATGTATGATGTGTGATGTATGATGTATGATGTGTGATGTATGATGTGTGATGTATGATGTGTGATGTATGTATTGTGGGTACCCATTAAATATACCAGGATCGAATGTACAAAGACAAATGATTTGTATTTGACATTTATGAACGGGATTCGAGCAGTTGCAATACCAGCTCCGCAGCGGCTGCCCCGGAGTTTTGTTGCTGCCCGGTTACCAGGTTGCCATCCGCGATGGCATAACTGCTGAAAGCCGGCGCCGTTGTAAAATGGGTTCCGGGGATCTTTTTCGCCTCATCTTCAATCCGGTAAGGTTGAATGGTCAAACCGGTGGCCTGGTCTGCATAATCTTCCTATTCGTTGGAAAATCCGGTCCATGTTTTTCCGCTAACCAGCAATTCGCCCTTGCTGTTCTTTGCATCAAGCAGCAGGGTTGTGGCATGGCAAACGGCAGCGGCTGGTTTACCCGCTTTATAAAAGGCAGTGAATAATTTTTGCAGGGCGCTGTTCCCCCGGAAACTGTACATCGGGCCTTGTCCGCCCACCAGGAATATGGCATCAAACCCGGATGCATCAACATCTGACATGGGTAATGTTTGCGCAATCATGTTCCGGAATGATTCCCTTTGCAGAAAGCCAAGGGAAATAATATCCGAAGCGGCATAGCCGTTGGGGTCGGTTGGGTCGGAATAGGTATCGGCTTCAAGTTTACCGCCTTCGGTGGAAGCCAGCGTTACGCTGTAACCTGCCTCCGTGAAAGCCAGCAGGGGATGGGTCAATTCGGCGAGCCAAAAGCCAATGGGCCAACCGGTTTGCTTTGATATGAGCGGGCTGCTCGCGACCATCAGGATGCGGCCACGGGAAGCCGCGCCATGAGGGTGTACATACTTTTTTGTTTCGATGATACCTGGCATAGTATTTTGTTTTGACAAATATCCATTGATTACTTTCTAAAACATATATACTATCTAATAAGAATAATACTTACTTTTAAGAAAGTAACTATCATATATTTAAACATGCCAGAATTTTTATTCAACAGGAAACTGTATTATAACCCGGTGGAATTTGCCTTAGACAGGATTGGCGGCACCTGGAAGATGCCCATACTATGGAGGCTGAAAGACAAAACCATGCGTTATTCGGAACTCAAAAAAGATATCCCACGCATCACGGATAAAATGCTCAGTTCCCAGCTTAAGGAATTGGAAGAGGAAGGGTTTATACATCGGAAAGTATATGCCGTAGTGCCACCCAAAGTGGAATACTCATTAACCCCAAGAGGCAAGAAGGCCATGCCGGTGGTGGAACAGATCCGGAACTATGGGATTGACCTGATGAAGGCATTTGGGGTTACGCACGACCCTCCCCTGAAAAAAACTAAAAATGGCAAAGCCTGCCGCTAATACCGTATTTTGGTAAGCCCTGCTTTCTACAGGGTCAATGGAAACTTAAACAGACCGGGACTAAGCTGGCATGAAACAGCATTCAGTTGCCGGAATCCCTTAAATTATGCTGTAAAGAGCCCAAAAACAGCTAATTTTGCGTTCTTAAAAACTGAGGAGACATAAGCCCATGAAGCATATCCGTAATTTTTGCATCATCGCCCATATTGACCACGGAAAAAGTACCCTGGCAGATCGCCTGCTGGAATTCACCAAAACCATCAGTGAACGGGATATGCAGAACCAGGTGCTGGATGATATGGACCTGGAAAGGGAAAAGGGTATCACCATTAAAAGCCATGCGATCCAGATTAATTACAGGCATAAAAATGAAGATTATGTGCTGAACCTGATCGACACGCCGGGCCACGTGGATTTTAGTTATGAAGTGAGCCGTGCGCTGGCCGCCTGCGAGGGCGCTTTGTTACTGGTAGACGCCTCACAGGGTATCCAGGCACAAACCATCAGCAACCTTTACCTGGCCATCGACAATAACCTTGAGATCATCCCCGTCATCAATAAAATTGATATGGAAGGCGCGATGATCCCCGAAGTGACGGATCAAATCATCGACCTGATAGGCTGCAAGCAGGAAGACATCCTGCTGGCCAGTGGCAAGAGCGGTATCGGTATTGAAGAAATTTTAACCGCCATCATCGAACGCATACCTTCTCCAAAAGGGGATCCCGAAGCGCCTTTGCAGGCTTTGATCTTTGACAGCGTGTTTAACTCATTCCGCGGCATCATTGTGTATTTCCGGATATTCAATGGGGTGTTGCGTAAAAACGATAAGATCCGGTTCTTCAATACAGACCTGGAGTACACGGCAGATGAAGTGGGTGTGCTCAAACTAGGCCTTGACCCCCGCGGTGAAGTGCGAACTGGCGATGTGGGCTATGTAATCACGGGTATAAAAAATGCGCGTGAAGTGAAAGTGGGTGATACCATTACACATACTGCACAACCATGCATCGAAGCGATCAAAGGCTTTGAAGACGTGAAGCCAATGGTTTTCGCGGGTATATTCCCGGTGGAGACAGACGCTTTTGAAGAACTGCGCGACTGCATGGATAAACTGCAGTTGAATGACGCCTCTTTAACGTTTGAACTGGAAACCTCACAAGCCCTTGGCTTTGGTTTCCGTTGCGGTTTCCTGGGCATGCTCCACATGGAGATCATACAGGAAAGGCTGGAACGTGAATTCAGGCAGACTGTGATCACCACCGTTCCCAACGTTAGCTTTATTGCTACAACCAGTAAGGGCGAAAAGATCATTGTGAACAACCCTGCCGAAATGCCCGACCCAACCAGGCTGGAGAAAATTGAAGAACCTTTTATCCGGGCGCAGATCATCAGCAAGCCTGAATATATCGGCAATATCATGACCCTTTGCATTACAAAAAGGGGCATCCTCATCAACCAGGGTTACCTGACTGCAACCCGTGTGGAACTCACATTCGATATGCCATTGACGGAAATCGTATTCGATTTCTATGATAAGCTGAAGAGTATGACACGCGGTTATGCATCATTCGATTACCATCCGATTGAGTACAGGGAAAGTGATATTGTTAAAATGGACATCCTCCTGAACGGCGACCGGGTTGATGCCCTGAGTGCCTTGATCCACCGCAGCCGCGCACAAGAGTTTGGCCGCAAGCTTTGCGAAAAACTGAAAGAATTATTGCCCAGACAGCAATTCCAGATCGCGATACAGGCAGCCATCGGCGCTAAAGTGGTGGCGCGCGAAAACATCAGCGCGATGCGTAAGGACGTAACCGCCAAATGTTATGGTGGCGATATCAGCCGTAAACGCAAACTCCTGGAAAAACAGAAAGAGGGTAAAAAACGCATGAAGCAGATTGGAAACGTGGAAGTGCCGCAGGAAGCTTTCCTGGCGGTATTGAAGCTGAATGATTAAGGTTTTTCTTCCGTAACCTTTAATTTGCTTTCGTCGATATTCCCTTTATCATCCCTGATGGGCTGGGGCACCGGCGCTTTGCCTTCGGGGGTAACTTCATTGAATATTTTACTGACATAGACCCACTTGCCATTGGCCCAGCGGAAACCTTCGTAATCGCCATCGCCCACCAGTGTGTACTTCTTGGCAGGTTCATTGGTTTCAGATACCAGGTGTTCCATGATGATCATTCCCAATTCATCATCATACGTTAGTCTTGGGCCCGCGTCTTTCTTGAATTCCATGATATAACGGGCAGGGGTAGACGCTTTCAGGCTGTTGTTGGGGAAACGGAATATCCTCGCGCCAAACCTTGGCTCTCCCTGCACAAATTCCAGCACTTCAATGATTTTTTTGTTGCTGCGCGAATCGTTTTCATCGTACCCGAGCAGGGTATATATTTTCCGTTCACCTAAGCGGTGCATCAGGAGTTTGTAGTACACGGCGCCCATCCATTTCTGGTGGTTCAGGATACTGTCTTCCATATTATCCACGACATCCGATTTATCGATGAGCGGAAACAATTTCAAAGAACCATCGGGTGTGTTGACCTGGATAGCGCCATGTTGCCGCACCAGGTCTTCATTGATGGGGACCTGCCAGGTAAAAACCCGGAAGCTGCTGTCGGGCGCGTATAATTTGGAAATAGTGAACAGGGAATCGAAAGGGTAATAAAATGAGTATGGCATGCGTAGGGCCCTCACCAGGGTACGGGTCAGGATACTGTCAACCTGCAACCTTTCAGCCGGGTTCGGGCTGACGAGCATTTTAGGCGCTTCGAGTTTCAGCGAATCTTCTTTCTTTAATAGTTCTCTCCTGGTTTCAGGGCTTAATTTTTGCGCGGATACCGGCATGAGCCACAAAAAAGCCAGGCAACAAACGATACAGGATTTCATGGGTTAAATATAGCGAATCGGCATATTCTATCGTGCAAGGGAATACTACATGCCGTTAATTTAACTAAAGATTAGCCGCTTCAAGGGCTTGGGCAAAGGACAGGAGGCTGGGGTAGACAGCATCAATCAAAGGGTCGTCAAAGCTGACTTCCGGCCTGGTGGTAGGTAAGAAAACCGTGTACACACCAAGGTTACGTCCAAACTGCATATCACTGAGGGTGTTGCCCACCATGATGGCATGTTCCGGCCTGATATCAGGGTATTGCTTAATGGCTGCAAGACCCATACCCGGGTTGGGTTTGCGGTATGGGCTATCGTCTCCCAAATCGGCACAATAATACACGCTGTCGATGCGTCCGCCCGCTTGCAGGATTTCTTTTTCCATATTCGCGTGGATCGTATGCAAGTCTTCCAGTTTGGTCAATCCTTTGCCTACGCCCTTTTGATTGGTGACCACCACAATTCGGTTAAATATTCGGTTGAATACCGGCATGGCTTCCAACACGCCATCCATAAACCTGAATTCATCCCATGTATGCACATAATCTTTATGCTTTTCATGGTTGATCACACCATCCCGGTCGAGGAATAATGACCAGCGCTGATCAATATCTTGAATGGGCAGGATGCGCTTACTGTGCTGTTGCATGAATGGATATGTTAACTGAAGTCTTTATTCGCCTTCGCAAAATCTTCGGGTATCCCGATATCAATAAAATAAGTATCCTGGACCATACCCATCATGCGTTGCGAAGGATAGTATGCTTCAAGATAATCTTTTTCAAATGAAAATTTACCTGTCAATCCAGTAGTTTGCAGGGAAGCGATATGCAGCGCATACACGCCACCGTTAATCAATCCCTGCTCATAGAATTGTTTTTCCCTGAATGAAAGGATATGATGGTCCTTATCAATTTCCACAACGCCATAGCGGTCAAAGGATGTCATGGGTTTTAATGCGAGTGTACAGTCTGCCCGGTGTGATACATGAAAACGGGAAAAAGATTCCAGGTCAATCGCGAATAAGGTATCGCCGTTCACGATCAGGATATCATCGCCATTTGCCTGCATGGCGGAGAGCAGGATGGCGCCGCCAGTACCCATGGGGCATTCCTCCAAAACTACGGTATAGGAAAGGTTTGGGTAATGCTCTTTGAGAAAACTTTCAATGACATCGTGCATATACCCAAGGGAAAAAATAAAATGTTCAATGCCTTGTCCCGACAAATAATCAACCACATGCTGAAGAAATGGTTTGCCTGCCACAGGCGCCATGCATTTGGGTAAATCGGGTACGGCTGACCGTAAGCGTGTGCCCAAACCACCTGCCAGTACAATACATTCTTTAATCATCATGGAAGCAGTTATGATTTTGGCGGGATGTTAAAGTAAGATTCTTCCACCATTTGGCAAATGATATGCCCGATCATGATATGGCTTTCCTGTATCCTTGGTGTATCAGTTGATGGCACATTGATCAGGAAATCGGATAAGTCTTTCATTTTGCCGCCTGTCGCGCCCGTAAATCCTACGGTCACCATGCCCAGTTTTTTGGCGGATTCAAAAGCTTTTAATATGTTCCCGCTATTGCCTGACGTACTCAATCCAACCACCACATCACCGGGCCTTCCGATGCCGTCAATCATCCTCGAATACACAACATCGTAACTGTAATCGTTGGCAACAGCCGTAATGTATGAAGTATTCACATGCAGCGCTTCTGCTGGCAACGCCTTGCGGTCTGTATAAAAACGGCCGCTGAATTCGGCCGCCAGGTGCTGTGCGTCGGCAGCGCTTCCCCCGTTACCGCAGAAGAGTACTTTGTTGCCATTGCGAAAAGCCTGCGTGATGGTTTCAGCGCAACGGGCAATGATATCGTGCATGCCCGGGTTTTGCAGCAACTGCTGTTTTACGTCGATTGAAGCCTGGATGATATGTTTGATTTGTTCGGTCATTGTTTGATTTTTTGTGGTACAAATGTATGATAAGTGATGTGCAGATGGATACTAAACCGTCCAGCTTGTTAAGCCATATTTGGTGAAACTGTATTGCTTCACGTCTCCGCCATAAGATCTGAGTATTTCCTTTACGGCATAATTGCTGTTGCCCGGACAATAGAAAATCATAAAACCGCCGCCGCCGGCCCCGCTGATTTTTCCGCCTGTTGCTCCCGCTTTTTTGGCGGCATCATATAATTCTTCAATTTGCGAATTGCTGATATTGGCAGCCATTTGCCTTTTTTGCTGGAAGCCGAAATCAAGGATTTCCCCGATTTCATGCAGCTTGCCTTTTAATAAGGCTTCTTTCATCATCCGGGCCTGTTCTTTCAACTGGTGCATGGCCTCGATGCTTTTTTCATTTTGGTTCTTTACATTCTTTACCTGCTCCTTAATGATGGTCGCGCTTTCCCTCGATGTAGCGGTGAAATACAATACCAGGTTATTCTCCAACTCATGCATGTATTGCGGGCGTATGCGGAGGGGGTTGACGATCACTTTATCATCTTTGTAAAACTCCATATAATTTACGCCGCCGAATGTGGCCGCGTACTGGTCTTGCCGTCCGCCCGCCAGTCCCAGTTCATTGCGTTCAATTTCATAGGCCATATGCGCGATGTCGTAATCGCCCAATGGCAGTTTGTGCAATTCCACAAAAGCGCCCAGGATGGCAACCACCAATGTGGATGAAGTACCAAGCCCGGAGCCGGCCGGCGCATCTACGTAGGTAGATAAACGGATGCCTTTCAACTGCGGTGAGAACTCGCGCTGGATGCGGTTATACACACCTTTCAGGAGGTCAAGCGTTCCGGTGATCGGCAGTTCGGGGAGCAGGGGATGTGTTTCAGACTCTTTCCTGTCTAAGGCTTCTACTATAATCTTTGGCTCGTCCAGGCATTCGATGCTGGCATAAGCGGAGAGTGAGATGGTCGCGTTGAGGATAGCGCCTCCGTAGAGGTCGCAATAAGGGCTTACATCCGTTCCACCGCCGGCGAGGCCGATGCGGAGGGGGGCTTTACTTCTAAAAATCATATTTGCTGATTACGCGTTTATGGCTGGTTTAAAAAGTCAAATAACGGTTTTGTACTATGGATTATTGTTATGGTACTCAGGCTTTATGGCCTCAATGGCAAATACCATCGGGATTTTATCAGATAAATGATTGATCCGGTATTTCCCCGGCTCCGCTTCCACACAATGATTGAAACAATAGTAGGGTGAATAATCGTATTCATGGAATTGCATCAACCTCAATCCAGTGCCAAGCAGGCTGTTGATCACTTCGGCCAAGCCATGGTTCCAGGTCATACTGGTCAACTGAACATGGGCATCCTTGTTCGCATAGGAGCCCTGTTCCGTTTCAATGATCGGCGAAGATTGAAAATATTTATATGCAACGGTTTGAAAATCGTTGTCAAACATCCAAACCACCGGGTGAAACTCTGCCATAATAAAACGACCGCCCGGTTTAAGGTAACGGTGAACAATAGACGCCCATTTACCGATATCCGGCAACCACCCGATGGTACCATAACTGGTGAATACCATATCAAATTCCTCATTCAGCAGTTCGGGCAATGCAAATAAATCGGAACAGATAAACCTTGCCTGCAAAGAAGTTTGTTTGGACAGGCTCTCAGCCAGTGCGATGGCTGTATCCGATAAATCCACGCCGGTTACCATCGCGCCCATTCGGGTAAGGGAAAGGCTGTCTTGCCCGAAATGGCATTGCAGGTGTAACATCTTTTTTCCACTAACATCACCCAACAGGGATAATTCAATATCATTCAATGAATTTTTTCCCTGGAGAAAAGCAGGCATATCATAGAATGCGGAATCCACATGCAGGGCCGCGCGTTGATTCCAGGCATCTCGGTTGATCTCGATATATGATTGCGGATCAGGCATTTTTTAATTGATTCATTCCCGGCAAAATTAACTCTTCATATCAGGTATTTGAAAAATCTTTTATATCAATACCTGAACATAAGGGCGCCGGCTTTGAGTTGTATATCGAAGTCACGGGAATAAATAAGCTCTCCGTCTACCTGGGCGTACACAGGTTTGTGGGCACGGATGAATACCTTATTGACGAGGTTATGGCTGATGAAAGGGAGGTCAAGGTGTAAACCTTTTTCGATCACGGGAAGGTATCGAAGCCGCTTCCAAACAGGGAGTGCCTGGCATCGAACCAGGTTCAGCGATGCGTCACGAAGCTCTGATGCGGGTGATATCATAAACCCGCCTCCGGTCCGCCTGGCATTGGCTGCATGCAAGAGCAGGTACTTGCCTGTTTCCAGCCTCCCGTTGCATTCCAGTTCATATTCCATTTCGCGGTAACGGAAAATTTGTTTGAATACAATCCATAAATATCCCAGGTGGCCGCCCAGTTTTCGGATGGTTTGCATCGACCTCAAAACTTCGCCGTCGAATCCAAGTCCGACGGCATTCAGGAAACGCCTGCCATTGCATAAACCCATATCTACGGGGTGTGCATGCTGGTGCAGCACCCACTCCACAATTTCCTGGTTTGTGCGGTTTCCATACAAAGCCCATGCGAAATCATTGCCAGTTCCGGCCTTGAGCATCACCAGCGGAATCTGTATGTCTGCATAGCGGTTGATGAAAAAATTCAGGGTACCATCGCCCCCAATGATCCATGCTTCTGTGCAATGTTCGAGGCTTTCGGGCCATTCGGCCGCATATACAGCAAATGGTATATGCCGCTGGGTTAATATTTTTTCGGCCATGGCCGCTACAGCCATAGGTTTTCCCTTGCCCGCCGATGGATTGATAAATAGCGATAACATAGATGCTTACTTTCAGTAAGGTAAGATTTTCATCGCAGATCCAAACCGGATCAGGGGGTACTGTTTTGGCCCAATTTTGCCCTCATGATGGGTTTTTCCAGTTTTTCCAAAAGCAGGAGGTAAGGGTCGTGCAGGTGGTGAATAAATGCATTATTGTTATCAGAGGGATATTTAGCGTTATAAGGCTCATCGGGCATCAGCACTATGGTAGCGCCCGCGCGTACATAATTGGTGGAATGTACATACTCCGGTTCTTTGAAGCCTTTAAGGTTCTTTTTGACGAAGCCGGCAGCTTTTTTGCCCAGGTATTTTTTAAACCTGCGCTTTGACCTGATTGTTGGGTTGTTCAGCCGGTCGTACACATATTTGACCACCAGTCGTGTGATCAGTTTTTGCTTTTTCAATGCCGTATCCATCCCGGCAAAGGGGTTGGGTTGATTGAAATCGGATACGGTTTGTACGGAGAAAGGGGTTTCCGGCACCCAATCGGCCGCGTTTACCACATTGTATGCCCAACCTTCAGGGATATTTGCTTCATAGTCGTACGCGAAAAACAGGTTGCCCGGTTTAGGCGCCGCGCTGCAATAGGTTTTGAACCGGATATCTGCGGGGATGTCACCCTGTTGCTGCGCATAGCGCAATTGCGCGGTAAGCAGGTAAGATATGGCGCCGCCCTGGCTGTGGCCGATGATGAGAAAATCGTGTATGCCTTGCCGGTAGCGTTCCCTGATACGGGGCAGTATATCCTGGTACAGGTAGCCAGTCGCGATGGTCCAACCCACATGCACGGCAGCCCTGGGGTGCTCTGCGAACTTGTATGTGAAATTGCTGGAGTCGTTTAATGTGATGCTGCCTTTACCTGGAATCATGGCTGCGTAAAAATTGGCAAGCCAGCTCACGGCATTGCGCGTAGTCCCCCTGATGCTGATGGCGTCAACCTTGCCATCGCGTTCCCAATGGTCCCAAAGGTTGTCGAGCCCCATGACAGGGGAGCGGTAGATCATCTTAAATAGTTTTGGCTTCTCAAACTTTTTTGCATAGGCCGATGTATCGGAGTCGGAGCCGGTCAGAACATTTAACAGCATGAGTTCCCGGTATTCTCTCGCATCAAAACCCGGTTGTATGGCTTGTGAGAGGATATGGTTTGTGAAGCAAAAAAGCCCGAGGAACAGGAACAATTTTTTATTCATATACATTCCGGATGTATTTTTCAGAAAGCAACAAAATAATAAGATTTAGGTTTATGTGCGCATCTTATTATTCTGTATCCGGCCAATTGAGTTTGAGGGTCTTCCACATCATGTCAATAATCTTTTGGCCCTGCGGAGATTGGTCATTGCTTACCTGGATGGTGGCCACAACAATGCCCTTATCTTTTTGACCGATGGATGCCACTTCATATTGATTTTGTTCATCCTGGTATGTGAGGAGGGATTTATCTACCGTCAGGTTTTCACCGGAAGCCAGCGTCCTGCTATAAGTTGACCTTTGTTCTTTATACCCGTAGTTGATGCTTTCCTTGGTAAATTCCCTGATCAGGAGGTCATTTATTGAGGTTGGGTTGAAATTATCGTATTCCTGGATAAAGAAACCATTTCCGTCTGCGGTGATGATGGATACCTGCGTGATACCTGCATCCAGACGGGTGGTTGACACTTTAAATCCTTTCGGGTACGAAAAACTAAAAATCTTGCTTGTGAAAACCAGTGTATCCTTCATCGCGAGGCTGAAGGTTACAGGTTTGCCATTGAGTTGTATGGTATAAGGCTTGTCGAGCGCAATGTGATAGCTGCTGTCCTTTATTTTTAAAATATAATCTTCCTGGGCAAACGCGTATCCGCCATAGAACATAATGAAAATGGCAGTGAGCAGAAAGTTTTTGCTGTATTTGTGCATAATAAAAATGATAATTGAAGTAAATATAGGTTAGTTAATCAGGATGATTTGAGCCGGTACAAGAGGTAAGGCCCAATGCATAGAAAAACGGGAATCAATATCCACAACCGACCTTCAAATATTTGATAATCTTCCAGTAATTCGCTCCATGGTTTCCCACGCCATCTACCAAACCCGAATTCAAAAGCAAGGGTCATGAGCATCCATGTAAATCCTGTTAACAGCGCTTCTTTACCGGACCGGAAAGGGTATTTCTGAATCAGCGCATTCATGTACAATGCAAAAAGCAATAATAACGAAAATGTAGAAACCTGCTGTGCCCTGAGCGCACCTAACGGTTTCTTATACACGAAATCCCTGATGCTGCCGTTGATGATTGCGATGACGAGCATTGGGAACCAGGCCAATAGATAGATTTTCCATTGCATAACCGTCAATGTTTATACATGTTGGTCAATCAGGATGACATTGCCGTCCGGGTCTTTCACCACAATATGGGCAGGGCCGGTTGTTTGCGTGTCCGTTTCTGTTTCTAAGCTGATTTGATGATCTTTCAATTTTTGTTGAATGGTCCGCACATCATCAAAACCATTGACCGGTTGCGCGTTTTCGTCCCATCCGGGATTGAATGTGAGCATATTTTTGTCAAACATCCCCTGGAATAACCCCAGAAGGGCATTCCCGTTTTTCATGATCAGCCATCGCTGGTTAATGTCACCGCCAAAAACGGAAAATCCCAATGCTTCGTAAAATGCTTTTGAGGCTTGAATATCGCTGACCGCGAGCGAGATGGAGAATGCACCTAAAGTCATAAAATTTGATTTTAAAAGTTTAGTGGGTGCACAGGCCAGCCAGCTAAAAATAATGAATTATTGCATAGGTTGTTTTTTATACTTTATGCTAATTGAAGGATTTACGGATACTATTGAATCTATAAACCCTTTCTTGTCCTTTGGTGAGATGAGTACATACTTGTTTTTACCATACCTGACCTCCAGTCGGTCAAGTGAGATGGCCGGTGAACTTAATGGGTTGTTTGTTTCCCTGATTTCGCGGATATCATTGACATCAACCCTGCTGTTGAATAAAAATCCGCTTTTGATTTTGAGTTCATGCCCGTTTATTTCATAATAAGTTTGTGTAAACAAGTAGGCGATAAATCCATTGAGCAGGAGCAGGAACAGTACCACAGGCCATGTGCCTTCAGACCTGAGGAGCATGCCAATGACAAAAAGCATGACGATGGCAATGGGCAACACAATTTCCAACCCTATTTTAGAATAAAAACGCATACCCTAAGTTACATCAATCACTGTTTATTTTGAAATGCCAGTCCTGTGATAGCCTGCACCAGGGCCGACCAACTGTATTTCTTTTTCTCTTCTTCCATAAAAGGGAGGAAATGCTCTTTCCCGGTCTCCATCATCCTGGCCATTTTATTTGACAAGTCAACAGCATTAGGCTCGGCAATCAATCCCACGCGGCCTTCCGGGACCATAGCGGGCAAACCGCCCACATTGGTAACGATCATGGGTATGTTAAAGTGATAGGCGAGAGGGGTCACGCCACTTTGGGTGGCCTGCCGGTAAGGCTGCACCACCGCGTCCGCAGCACAGAGGTACAGGCGGACCGCGGAGTCAGGGATAAATTCCGTGCGGAGGACCAGGTTGTTGGAAATTTGTAATGACTGTATTTGCTGTTCGTAAGCCGATTTGTCTTCATAAAATTCACCGGCTACCAGTAGTTTGATGTTTGGCCTTCGGGCTTCATCCGCTTTTTTCAGCAGGGCGGCAAACGCATCCAGCAGGATGTCAAGCCCTTTATACCGGCGGATAAACCCAAAAAACAGGAATACATAATCATCCGCGGCAATGCCCAGTGTTTTTCGGGCTTCCAACTGGCTTACCGGCTCCCCGAAATTGTCGTACAGGGGGTGAGCGATATAACGGGCAGGCTTACCCGAAAATAATGACAGGTCTTTCAGCACTTTTTCGCTCATAGTGATGAACGCGTCTACCGGCTTCACAAAATACCTCGTAAATGCCGTATCGCCGGGACGTTTTTCGTGCGGTATGATATTGTCCGCGATGCAAACTATTTTCGTGTGCCCGTTACCGGTAGCCAATCTGAGGATGGTGCCCAGGCAGGGGCCCATGAAGGGCAGCCAGTAGCGCACAATGATCAGGTCGGGCTTCTCCCTTTTCAGTTTCCGGCCCACCCGGAGCCAGTTCAGCGGGTTCACTGAATTGATGCAAACGCGGATATCCAGGTCTGAAGGGGCAGGTTCAGAACTGTATTGCGTTGTGCCCGGAAATAAAAACCCGGGGTATTGCAGGGAAAAAGTATAGATATTTACCGTATGCCCTTCCGACATAAAAGCCCTGGCCATCCTTTCGTTAAAACTGGCCAGACCGCCACGCAAGGGATGCGCGGGGCCGATGATGCTGATGCGTAATGATTTGTTAACCGGGTTCATGGGCAAGTTAGGTTTGCCGGCAGCATGTGCTGTGCCGCAGCGAATCTTCTAAAGATTATAGCTCCCGTTCTTCAATCAAATAACTGTTCCTTTCCGGGGCATTGCGGGAAATCAGTTCACCGATGAATCCGGCCAGGAACAACTGCGAACCAATGATCATGGCCAGGATGGCGAAAAAGAACAATGGCCTTTGCGTCATGCCCGTTTGATCGAAAAAGAATTTGGATATGGTCAGGTACAGGAAAATTAAAAAGCCACCCATGAAAAACAGGGTGCCCCACAGCCCGAAAAAATGCATCGGCCTTTTCCCGAATTTTCCCACAAAGAAAATGGTCATCAGGTCAAGGAAACCATTGATGAAACGGCTCCACCCGAATTTGGTGACGCCGTATTTGCGCGCCCTGTGTTCAACCACTTTTTCTCCGATCCTGCGGAAGCCGGCCCATTTGGCCAGCACAGGCACATAGCGGTGCATTTCGCCATACACTTCAATGCTCTTCACCACTTTCCGGCTGTATGATTTCAGCCCGCAATTAAAATCATGCAATTTGATTTTACTCATTGAACGGGCAGCCGCGTTGAATAATTTACTGGGCAGGTTTTTCGTGAAGGTATTGTCGTAACGTTTTTTCTTCCAACCGCTCACCAGGTCAAACTTATCATCCACAATCATGCGGTAAAGCTCAGGTATTTCGTCCGGACTGTCCTGCATATCCGCGTCCATCGTAATCACCACATTTCCCTGGGCGGCTTTGAATCCTTCATTCAGTGCGGCGCTTTTGCCATAGTTGCGCTGGAATTTGATCCCTTTTAACCTTGGGTTGGAAGCCCTCAGCGACATGATGACTTCCCAGGAACGGTCGGTGCTGCCGTCATCCACAAAAATGACTTCGTAATCATATCCTTCCTGTTTAACAACCCGTTCAATCCAGGCGGCCAGTTCAGGCAATGACTCATCTTCATTAAGTAATGGTATGACTATTGAAAGATCCATGTGCGTACATTGAAATGGGTACAAGATACATTAAATGCGGAAGTTGCCATATGTTCAGGCATCCGCGGTATTTTTGGGGAGGTTTAACAGGATAGCGCTCAGCGCTGCCGTAATCACAGACCCGATCAGCAGGTAGCTGAATATGGCCATGGATATCAGCATGGGCGTATAATATTCTTTGGCTTTCGTGACATTTGAATCAATTTCAGCCTGCGTGTAATTGCCTGAGCCCATCATTTCCCTGCGTGTATTTTCCGCCATCTCATTTTCCATTTGAGGGTTGAGTTGCATGAAGGCCCAGGTAAAAGCCACCATCAGTAAGGTCACCACCACGAAGCACTTAAAACCATGCGAGAAATATTGCTTGAAGTTTTTTTTCTTTGAACTGTAGATCCTGAAATTATGCAGCGTCCAGGCCAGTCCGAGTATATACAACGCGTATACTATAAACTGCAGGTTGTTGTCAAAACTGCTCTTCGTTTGGTAGATCAGCAGGGAAGCGGCAATCATGAGCCCCCCGGTGATTAAACCCTGCAGGGTGGCATTGGTGGTTTTTATCATGGGTGTAAATGGACTTTTTGTTCATGAATAATGCCCAATACTTTTCCGGTTAATTGTTGGCCGATGAATGGACTGTTGGATGACCTTGACTGTATCATATCCCTGGTAAAAGTATATTGCTCCCTGGGATCAAACAGGGTCAGGCAGGCCGGTTCGCCTTCACGTATGACCGGTACCGGCAGGTTCAGGATTTCCCTTGACGCTATGGCCAGTAATTCAACGAGTTTGCCGGGGTTGCCGACTACCCGGTTGGCCACGCCAAATAGTGATTCCAATGTGGTCATGCCATGTTTGGCATATTCAAACTCGCACACTTTATCATCGCTGTGCTGTGGCATATGGTGCGAGGCGATGGCATCAACGGTTCCATCCAGCAATCCTTCCAGCAATGCGGCACGGTCATCCGCCGAACGCAGTGGGGGATAAACTTTCAGGTTGGTATCGTAACCGGTTAAATCTTCATCTGTAAAACTGAGGTGGTACGGTGTAACCGAACAGGTCAGGTTCAAACCTTCGGATTTTGCATCCCTGATCAATTGCAGCCCTTTTCGGGTACTGATACCCGTTAGGTGGAGCGCGGAGCCGGTATAGCGCAGCAGTTCAATATCACGCGCGATCATGATTTCTTCGGCGATGGCCGGTTTGCCGGGCAATCCGAGCCGGGTACTCACAATGCCTTCATGCATCAACCCATGCGCGCTCAGGGAGCGTTCATCCGGGATTTGGATGATGGGTTTATTGATTTTCTTCACGTATTGCAGGGCTTTGGCCATCAGGGCGCCTGATTGGATGGGGAGGGTGCCATCGCTGAAAGCAACCGCACCGCTGTCGTACATGTCGTACATCTCCGCCAAATCCTTTCCTTCCGCATTCCTTGATACCGAACCAAGGGGCATAACCTGAACGGTCAGGCTGGCAGACCGGTGGTAAATATATTCAACCTGTGCTTTCTGGCTGATCGCCGGAACAGTGTTGGGAATAACGCATACATGGGTAAAACCACCAGCCGCGGCCGCAGCGGCACCCGTTTCCAGGGTTTCCTTGTGTTCCAGCCCGGGGTCACAAAAATGTGCGAACAAGTCCATCCATCCCGGGCTCACATGCAAATGGTCATGTGCAATGACGCGGGCCCCGGGGGCTTCAATGTTTTCGGCAATTTCCCGGATCATCCCATCCTCCACCAGGATATCGCGGACAAGTTGGTGATGGGGGCTGCCGGGCGACAGTATCCGGGCTTGTCTGAGGAGTATTGTCATGTTCAGGAGATTGGGCAAATATAAAGTTTTTGCAGATTTACCGGCTTAGCTTCTTGCCGAAGTTGAACCCTGTCTGCCAGGCTTGAGCCCGGATGCGGTTTGCCCTGAAATGACGGGTATCAGAACCGGGAATGTTTGAAATCATGCGGGGAATGCATGTCAACCCATAGCTTTATATCAGTAAATTGGGAAATATTCATCTTCAAACAGCATCTCATGAAAAAAATCATCATTGCCTTTGATGGTATGCATTTTGCTGAGCCAGCCCTGCAAATGGCTGCGTCATTGCATCAGGTATCGCCGGTGCAAGTTACCGGTGTGTTCCTGAATTCTGTGGATTACACGGCACTATGGGCCTTTCCGATCATCCCGGGTGCGCCGGGTGTTACCATTCCCGCCGAATCAGCGGCAGATGAGGCCCTGCTGAAAGCTAATATCGCGAAGTTTGAAGATTTGTGCCGGAGGCTGGAGATACCTTATAAAGTACATGATGATTCTGATGGTTTGGTTTTTGAGGAAGTGAAAAAGGAGAGCCGTTTTGCCGACCTGCTGCTCATTTGCAGTGAACTGTTTTACCAAAACCTCGGTAAGCAACCCAACGACTACCTGAAAACCATTTTGCAGATGGTGGAATGCCCGGTAATTATTGTACCGGATTCATCCAAAATCCCGCAATCTTTGGTTTTACTTTATGATGGCAGTGAATCCTCGGTATTCGCAATCAAGCAATTCGCATACCAGTTCCCTGAACTCTGCAAAAAGCAAACCCGACTCTTGTATGCCGGGGAAGAATCAGGGAATATCCCGGACCAAATTTATATTGAGGAATTGGTACTCAGGCATTACCCCAACCTCATGATTGAAACCATGCCTGCAAAGCAGGGCGCGCATCTGCAGGAATGGATGGACGCACACGGAAACCCGTTGGTTGTGACCGGTTCCTTTGGCAGGTCGGGTATTTCGCAATTATTCAGGAAGAGTTTCCTGACAGAGTTGATCCAGCAGCACCGGACGCCCCTGTTTATCGCCCATAAATAAGGAAAAACTGATCAAATTCAGTTCAGGTATTGATCAAAATCCTGCTTTCCGGCTTTGGGGTATCATAGCTTTAACCTGTTAATTAATCTCAACTAATAAAACAAAGGAGGTGGCTATGTCAACCAAATCTTTAATTCCGGGAACAAGATTTTTCCCTTCTGTGTTTGATGATTTTTTCAAGCCTTGGAACGACTGGATGGGCGGTGATGAAAAGAGCCTTTTCTCCGTACCATCTGTGAATGTTGTTGAAAAGGAAAACCAGTTTGAATTGTCGCTTGCAGCGCCTGGTTTGAAAAAAGAAGATTTTAAGATCCAGGTAGATGGGCAAATGCTGACGATATCGTCGGAGAAAGAAGAAGAGAAAGAGGAAAAAGAAGAAAAATATACACGCAAGGAATTCAATTATTCATCTTTCAGCAGGAGTTTCAGTTTGCCGCAGGGTGCAGAGGCACAGAAAATTGAAGCGTCTTATACGGATGGGTTATTAAAAGTAGTGATTCCAAAGTCGGAAGCTGTTAAAAAAATGGCGGCGAGGCAAGTGGAAGTGAAATGATATACCCTATTACAATCAATCAGCAATCAACACCCTGTTGCCCCAATGGCGGCAGGGTATTTTGTGCCATCTAAACTGAATCATTATGTTAGCGATATCACTGGCTGATTTCTGCCATAAAGAAATCCGAGAATGGAATGCCAGCCTCGATCTGTACAATACTGAGCTTGTCAGTTTTCAAAACCGTTTGGCTGAAGTGGTTAAAAAGAATACCGGTGAACTGGTATTGAAACAGGTTGAACATTTTCAAAACCAGTTTGTCATTCATAAAGACAATATACAGACCTTGCAGCATGACATCAGGATACAGGAGCAGGATATTGCCGAAGATGTGCGCAGGGATGCAATTTTGGAAGAAAAGGATATCATCGGGAACCAGTCATTTCTGCGGGATAAAGTGCATATGGCAGAGAAATTATGGGTTTCGCTGAGGCACGATTTTTATCGTTTCCTGGCAAGTATCCTTTAGGCAAAGATTAACGTTAAGCAACATATTACATTAACAATTAAAAATTAGTGCATGCAACTCAACGCCCAGATGAAGATTTCCGACGTCAACAAAATTTTTCAATCCAGTTATCCCTACCTGAAGCTTGAATTTTTTCAGTATCAGCATGAGCCATTAAAAGGCTCCCTGGGTTCTGATGCCTATGAGCATGATACCAACTTATCCGAGTTATCAGACCGCTTACCGTCCAGCATTGATATCAGTGCCGACAGGCAGGTGATGGATATAGAAAAAGAATTCCAGGAAAAACTGGGCATGCATGTACAGGTATTTCGTCAGTCGAACCTGGTATGGATCGAGACATCCAAAACAGATACATGGTCATTGGCAAAGCAGAACGATTTGGGCCGTGAGCTGCACCCTTCAAACCGCGTGGATAAGCCCCTTGATGAGCGCCTGGAGGATAGCCGTATGGATGGGGAATAAAGGAAAATACCGGTGACATTTGCAAGCCTCCAAAGGGGGCTTTTTTAGTATGATACATCGTGTAAAAATGGAAAACCCGCCGGGCCGAAGCTCAGCGGGTTGTCGGGACGACTGGATTCGAACCAGCGACCACACGCCCCCCAGACGTGTGCGCTACCGGGCTGCGCTACGTCCCGAATAAGGCTGCAAATGTAAGGCAAATCAGCCATACAATAAAACATTCAGAAATGACTATTTTTGGCCATCTTATTGGGATGCCCGCGACCGGGTTTTCCATATTTTAATATGTTAATATGGCAAGGATTCTGATCATTGACGATGAAAGGGCGATACGAAAAACACTAACGGAAATCCTCGGTTTCGAAGGGTATGCCATCGAAGAAGCAGCAGATGGCGAAGAAGGGTTGAAGAAATTTTCCGAGAAAAACTATGACCTGGTTTTATGCGATATCAAAATGCCCAAACTGGATGGCATTGAGTTCCTTGAGAAAGCGAGGGAACTGAACCCGGATGTGCCGGTGATCATGATCAGCGGACATGGCAATATTGATACAGCCGTTGATGCAGTGAAGAAAGGCGCTTTTGATTATATCAGCAAACCGCCAGACCTCAACAGGCTCCTGATCACCATCCGCAACGCCGCGGAAAAACAAAACCTGGTGACTGAAACCAAAGTGTTGAAACGGAAAGTGTCGCGCGTGCAGGAAATGGTGGGCGACAGCGCTGCCATGGCCAGGATCAGGGAAACCATTGAGAAAGTGGCACCAACAGATGCCCGCGTACTGATTACCGGGGAAAACGGCGTAGGCAAGGAACTGGTAGCGCGCTGGTTGCATGAAAAAAGCAACCGCCATAACGGGCCTATAGTAGAAGTGAACTGCGCGGCTATTCCCGGGGAACTGATTGAGAGTGAATTGTTCGGCCATGAAAAGGGTTCATTTACTTCCGCTATTAAACAACGCATCGGCAAATTTGAACAAGCCAACGGCGGCACTTTATTCCTCGATGAAATCGGCGATATGAGCCTCAGCGCCCAGGCCAAAGTGCTGAGGGCCTTGCAGGAGGGCAAGATCACACGCGTGGGCGCCGACAAGGATATCAATGTAGATGTAAGGGTGGTGGCCGCTACCAATAAAGATTTATTGAAGGCTGTTGAAGACAAAGAGTTCAGGCTCGACTTGTACCACCGCCTGGGCGTAATCATCATTCATGTGCCTTCATTGAACGAACGCAGGGATGATATCCCCGAACTTATTGAGTATTTCCTGCAGCAGATCGCTAACGAGTACGGTCAACCGAAAAAAAGCATGGATGCTAACGCGGTGAAAGCATTGCAGGATTATCGTTGGACGGGTAATATCCGGGAACTGAGGAATGTAGTGGAAAGGCTGGTTATTTTATCGGGTAAAACCATTAGCCTCTCCGATGTGGAGCATTTTGTATTACCCGCGAAATGAAACAATGAATTAATCTGAATTCTTAAAATTATATTAAAAACACATCAATCACCTGTTCCCCGCTTACCTTTTATCCCAATATGGTTGGAATAACTAATGGGAATGGTAGCTTTGGCAACTGAAAAATGACACTATGAGCATTGGACTGATTATTTTTATCCTGGGCGCCATTGGCTGGCATATCGGTTTATATGGCATGTTCAAAAAGGCTGGGATTGAGGGATGGAAAGCGTTTGTGCCTTTTTACAATACCTGGTGCATGCTGCAAAAAATGCAACTGAAGCCTTTATGGTTTTGGTTGCAACTGATCCCCATTGCCGGGCAGTTTGTGACCATTTGGATCTGCATCAAGTTTGTCGAGCATTTCGGACGATTCAATTTCTGGCACCATGCCGCAACGGTGCTGTTGCCATTCCTATATTTTCCCTACCTGGGATTTTCATCGCAGGAGCGCTTTGCCGGGAAACTTGTAGTGGATAACTACAAAAAATCAAACGCACGTGAATGGATCGACGCTGCTTTCTTCGCGATTGTGGCCGCTACACTGATCCGCAGCTTCGTGTTTGAAGCATATACCATCCCGACACAGTCGATGGAAAAAACCTTACTGGTCAATGATTTTCTCTTCGTGAATAAGTTTAGTTACGGCCCAAGGATCCCCAATACGCCGTTATCGATGCCATTTGTACACCACACGATGCCGGTGACAGGTTCCAAATCATACCTCGAATGGATCAAGTTGCCATATACCCGTTGGTTTGCGAGCCCGGTGAAACGCAATGATGTAGTGGTTTTCAATTTCCCGGTAAACGATACATTGATTAATGATGAAATGAATTTTGGCAGCAAAACCACTTACTATGAAGCGGTGCGGGCATTGGGCCGTGAAAAGGTCTGGCAGATGTATGGCAATATCATCATCACCAGGCCTGTAGATAAAAGGGAAAACTTTATCAAGCGTTGTGTGGCCGTTGGGGGCGACAGCATCCAGGTGGTCAACGGGGATTTATTAGTCAATGGTAAACCCGCAGAATCCTTTCCCGATATCCAGCGGTACTACAGGTTCATGGTTCCGCGCAATACAATGTTGAGCAATGAAACCCTCGAAGCCATTGGGATCACGGTGCGTGAAGACCAGGGAGATAAAATACAGGATTCCGATTCAAGCTTCCTGGTAAACATAACGGATGAGGAAATGAAGCGCATAAAGGTCCCCGCGGAATACAGGATGACAAGGTATATCAACCCGCCCGAGGCCAGGATTTTCCCGTATTATAATGCGGCTTCCAACTGGAGCTCCGATAATTACGGGCCTATAGTGGTTCCGGCCAAAGGCATGACCATACCCCTAACTGCGGATAACCTTACCCGTTACCAACGCTGCATTGAAGTGTATGAAGGCAACAAGGTTGAAACCAGGAACGGGCAGGTATTCATCAATGATGTGGCCGCCGGCACTTATACTTTTACCATGGATTATTATTGGATGATGGGCGACAACCGCCACAATTCACTCGACAGTAGGTACTGGGGCTTTGTACCTGAAGACCATGTGGTAGGGAAAGCTTCCCTGATCTGGTTTAGCTGGGAAAAAGGGCCAAGGTGGAACAGGCTTTTCCGGGGCATAAAATAATTCGCATATATGAGCAATAAATCAGTAATTTCATACATCCTCTGGCTTTGAGCCGGAGGATTTTTTGTCTAATCTGTCAACTATGCAGAAAAAAGAGTACCGGTTCGATTATGAAGTTTATGATCAAATAGATGAACTCGAACCGCAAGACCGTGAATTATTGAATGAGGCCAGGGCTGTTACTGCCAAGGCGTATGCGCCATACAGCCGTTTTTTGGTGGGCGCAGTGGCCAAGCTGAAAAATGGCGCTACGGTATCGGGTACCAACCAGGAGAACGCGTCGTATCCCGTGGGCATTTGTGCTGAGCGGGCACTGCTTTCATCCGCGTCCATGCTGCATACCAATGTACCCATCAACAGTATGGCTATTGCATACCATAACCTCGACGGAAGCAGCGGCACGCCCGTATCGCCCTGTGGCATGTGCCGCCAGGCATTGAGGGAATATGAAGACCGTACAGATCAAAAAATCAGGTTGATATTAAGTGGTATGGAAGGCAAAGTGTTTGTGATACCTGTTTCATCACAATTATTGCCGCTTTCATTTGGCGGGGAGAATTTGAAGTAAACAAAATACCCGTTTTTATTCCGATCATTCATGCAAAGTTCCGACCATGCATTTATTGAAAAAGCATTAGCAGCCGTGGCTGACCCTTACCGCATGCGCATCCTGAAAGAGATTTTGCAGAAAGGGGAGATCCGTTGTTGTGATGTGGTGGGATTAACCGGCTTGTCGCAACCAACCTGCTCGCACCATATCAAGCTTTTGTCTGACAGCGGCCTCATCGAATGCCGCAAAGAAGGCAGGAACAATTTCTTCGCGCTGAACCGGGCGCATTTTTCCAGGTTGAATGAGTATTTCCGACAATTCGCGGAAGGCGGTATTGAGGCTCACGGCCTTGCATAGACGATATTTTATCCGGATCAATCCTTGTTTTCCTCATCCAGCATAGCGGCCAATCCCAGCAGTTCATCCATTTTATACTGGTTCTTCAGGTTGTCGTAGCATTTGCTCAGTTCCTCCAGCAAAAACTGGATGACCCGCTTATTGTCTAAAGGTTTGAAATAAGAAGGGACAGGCGGAACGGAAATGCGCTTAAAATAACTTTCAATGTCTTTGTGCGCATACATCTGTCCGCTCATAGGATCCACAAAAAAAAGGATTTGTTCATTCGCGGGCGTATCGGCATCCAGTTGGTCAACCGGTTGGTTGAAATACGCGAGGATGAATTGTTTGGGGATGTTCACCGCGCGCACGGGTATGTCGAGCAACTCGCAGAGGATCATGTACAGAATGCCGTTGCTGATGGAATTTCCTTTGCGGGTTTCCAGGGTTTTGTTAATGAGGAAAGGGTCGGGGTTATCGTATGAAATTTCCACACCCCGGTGCTTATAGTAGTTGAAGAAAATGCTGTTCAGCACATTTACCCTTTCAATGGCCGTGAGGTAACTGTTGAGTTCGAGCCAGGTGTTGCGCCTGATTTTTTCGATTTCCTGCTGGATGGCCAGTTCCTGCAGTTCGGGGTAATGGTATTTTGCCACGAGTATGCTTCCGCGGAGCAGGTCGGCCCCGTCATGTTTCCATTGCATGAATTCCTGGGTGAGGTCGCGGAAATGCACGCGGTGGATCAGGTTTTCGATGCGCTCCTGGGTTTCCTCATTGTGGATGGTTTCCCAGAGGTTTTCGAGATTGGGGATGATGTCTTTACCGAATGACAGGATCTTTTCGCTGACGGTTTGGTACACGTCTTCATCCGGATCATCGATCAGGGTCAGCAGGGCGGATATTTCTTTGTTTTCTTTCACGGGGGGATGTTTGGTTACCTGAATGTCGGATAATCAGTCAAAACCCGGAAGACTGAATTTTCCACGGCTGTGATTAACTCTTAAAAATAATATCAGGATTTTATGAATCGCCCGAATTCTGCGTCTATGCTCAGGTGTTGGGTCAGCATTTTTTCGAACTGCTGGAGTTGATCGCTGCTGGTAAAAGCCCTTTTGGGTATGATGATCGCCTGTACGTTATTGGTGAACAGAAAAAAAAACCGTTCGCTTTCCATGCGTTTGCAAAAAGCCTTCCACCTGTACCTGGTTTCGCTGAGCTCATCCTGCACGGTAATGCCGGCATCGGATACCTGCAGGCTCCTGTTACTGAACATGGATTCATTGCCCGGATCGTTCGCGATTTTTTCTGCCTGGCGCACGGTGTTGCCCCGGGCGCTTTTCAGCGATGTGATAACAGTTAATGCCAGGAAGCCAACAATCAGTAACACAAACTGGTTGCTCCTGTTGAACAAACCGGTATAATAAAAGGCCAGCAGGAACAGGATAGGTGGTAGCAACTGCCGCACATAAAACCAATTTCTCTTACCTGCATTCTCAGGGCTATCCCACATCATATACGTGTAAAAAAACACGTAATCTTCTTTTGATATGGCGTAGTTGAGGGATAGCATCTCAAATTATTTCCCTTTTTTTGGAGCCGCTTTTTTGACGGCTGCTTTTTTCGTAGCTGTTTTTTTTGCCGTGGCTTTTTTATCAAAAGCCTTGGGGTCTTGTGCCAGGATCATTTTTTTGACATCCTCAATACTGATATCGGCCAGTTCTTCCGCGCTGTATTTGCCATTGGGCCCGGGCGCGAGTTTCAGCATTTTTTTACCAAATCGGATGAATGGCCCCCAGCGCCCGTTTTCGATCGATATTTTTTCTTCAGGCCACTGGCGTATGAAACGGTTGGCTTCCTTTTCGAGTTTTTTCTCAATGAGTTCATTGCAGTCTTGCTGGGTCAGGTTGTCAAATGAATAAGCCCTCGGAACATTGATGAACATGTCGTTCCATTTGATGAACGGGCCAAACCTGCCCTTGCCCTTTGTGATCGGTTTATCCTCATAAAACCCGATGGGTGCGTCTTCTACCTGTTTGGCCTGTATGATGCGGACGGCGCGGTCGAGGTCAACCGTAGCGATGTCTTCACCTTTCGGAATGGAGATAAACTGTTCCCCAAATTTCACGTAAGGACCAAAGCGGCCAACATTTACGGATACCTCAAGCCCTTCGTGTTCGCCGAGGGTGAGGGGGAGTTTGAACAGTTCCAGCGCTTCTTCCAAAGAAATGGTTTCGATGCTTTGTGTGGCTTTGAGTTTCGCGAACCTGGGTTTCTCTTCATCGCTGGCCGAACCAATTTGTGCCATGGGGCCGTACCTGCCCATGCGGGCGATCACGGGTTTGCCGCTGACAGGGTCAGTGCCCAAGGGACGTTCGCCTACCGCGCGTTCCGCCGTTTCCAGCGTGTGTTCCACCCCGTTATGAAAAGGTGTATAGAACTCTTTCACCATTTTACTCCAGGGCAACCTTCCACCGGCAATCTCATCAAATTCCTTTTCAATATTCGCGGTGAATGAATAGTCCATCACTTTGTTGAAATGCTGGTTCAGGAAATCTGTCACCACAATACCCAGGTCGGTCGGAAAGAGTTTCGCTTTTTCCGCGCCCGTATTTTCGAGTTCCGTGCGTTTTTCTAATTGGTCGTTTTTCAGCAAAAGAATCCTGAACTCACGTTTCACGGGGTCTTTATCTTTTTTCTCCACATAATTCCTTTTCATAATGGTGGAGATGGTTGGTGCATAGGTACTGGGGCGGCCGATGCCAAGTTCTTCTAGTTTTTTTACCAATGAGGCTTCTGTGTAACGGGCCGCGTGTTTGCTGAAACGCTCGGTGGCCGACATCTGCCTGAACTCAAGGGATTGCCCAACCTGCATGTTTGGCAGGCGGCTTTCACCTGATTCATTTTCATTGTCATCGTCATCCGTTCCTTCCATATACACTTTCAGGAACCCGTCAAACTTAATGACTTCGCCGGTAGCACTGAGCTCTTCATGGTTGGTGCTGATGTCAATTTTTACGGTTGTCTTTTCCAGTTCCGCGTCACTCATTTGCGAAGCGATGGTCCGCTTCCAGATCAGTTCATACAACCGGTTCAGTTCAGGGTCGCCCACAGTATGTTTATCCATGTAGGTTGGCCTGATGGCTTCGTGGGCTTCCTGCGCGCTTTCGTTTTTGTTTTTATACCGGCGTTGCTGGTAATAATCCTTACCATATTGATTGTACACTTCCTGCCTGATGGCATCCATGGCTGATTCGCTCAGGTTCACGCTATCGGTACGCATGTACGTGATCTTACCGCTTTCGTAAAGTTTCTGGGCGAGGAGCATGGTTTTGCTCACGCTGTAACCCAGTTTGCGGCTGGCTTCCTGTTGCAGGGTGGAAGTGGTGAAAGGCGCTGCCGGCGTGCGTTTGCCTGGCCTTACCTGTATGTCTTTCACGCTGTATGCGGCACCACGGCAGGAAAGCAGGAAGGCTTCCGCGCCATCGGGATTGTCGAATTTTTGCCCCTCGGCTTTAAATCCAACAGTTCGGTTATTCAAATCAGTGGCGGCCAGTTGGGCTTCTACTTTAAAATGACTGACAGCTTTGAAAGCGTTGATTTCCCTTTCTTTTTCAACAATCAGCCTCACGGCCACACTTTGCACACGGCCGGCGCTGAGCCCGCCCTGTTGCCCGATTTTTCTCCATAATACGGGGCTTAGTTCAAAACCTACGATCCGGTCAACAACCCTGCGTGCCTGCTGGGCATTCACGAGGTTCATGTCGATGGTCCGGGGCGATGACACCGCTTTCTGGATGGCAGGCTTGGTGATTTCGTGGAATACAATGCGTTTGGTAGTTACCGGATCAAGGTCAAGCACTTCGGCCAGGTGCCAACTGATGCTTTCTCCTTCCCGGTCCTCATCCGAAGCCAGCCAAACCTCATCGGCTTTTTTGGCAAGCGACCTCAGTTCTTTCACCACCCGTTCTTTTTCGGCAGGAACGATGTATTTGGGAGTGAAATTATTTTTAATATCAATACCCATATCATTCTTCTCCAGGTCACGGATATGGCCGTAACAACTCTTTACCTCGAAGTCTTTACCCAGGATCCCTTCGATGGTTTTGGCCTTTGCCGGAGACTCCACGATCAATAATTTTTTTGCCATTTGCGCTTCTTTGAGGGTCGAATTAAATTATTATATCTAATTGATATTTAAATAATTGTCTAATCTAATTTACAAATAAGTTTAAGTAAAACAAATCCTGTTTGACAATCATATATAAGATGCTTATACAGGCTTCGTTTGCTGCAATATTACTGTAAAATTGAAAAAAAGGGCTTTTTATGAAAAAACCTTAACAAATCCGGCATAGCTGAACCGGGTTCAGCAAAGATGTTTTTACCGGCTTAAAAAGCTGACCACATGGCTGATGACTTCTGGGTTGCGGTACACTTTATGGTGGCCGAGACCGCTCGTAATATGAAATTGCACATGCGGATAAGATGATTGTTTAACCTTCAACGCGTCACGCAGTGGCGTAATATCGTCATCTTCATCATGCACCCATAACACAGAGGCTTTGATATGGGGGATGGTACGCGTAACGGAAAACCAGGATGCGTCGTTGCCACTTATACGCCGGATGGTTTTTTCCATTTCGGCCTTAATGGCCTTGCTCTGCAAACCAATCAGGGTAAATGCGCTGTCGATAGCCGTGGTCGTTTCCGTAGCTGGCGCAATCAAAACCAGCCGTGTGTCTGGTTGATGTTCCATTTGTTCAAGGGCCAGGCATACGGATAAGCCGCCAAAAGAATGACCTACATACCCGTTTACAGGGCCGTACAATTCATTGATCTGACGGATCATTTCGCTGTATTGCACGGCATGGGCGGTTTTACCTTCGCTGAACCCATGCGCCGGCGCGTTAAAGGCCAAAACTTCAAAACCTGCATCCAGCAAGGGTTGCACATAACCTTCAAAATGGTGGTAGCTGGACGAGAAGCCATGGAGGAGGAGCACTTTTTTCTGCTGAGGGTGGTTCACCCGGTGGCCGCGGATGGTGAGTCCGTTAAAATTAAAGGCAAGGTTTTCATGGGCTTCAAAAACCGCGCTGATCTTTACAGAACGCCTGGGCGGTGTAATAAAGAGCCTGAAGGCTTCCTCACCGGCCTTGCGCGGGCTGATCAGTTTCAGCGCATGTAATTTGGTGCGCAAAAGGGCCAATGTCACATTTTTTTGTACATTCATCGTTGCAAAGGTATTGAATATGCAAGTGACGATCATAGGCGCCGGAAATGTAGCCACAGTCATCGGCCGGCTTTTGAAAAAACACCAACACCAGGTTTTACAGGTTATCAACCGCAGTATTGAGCCGGCACAACGGCTGGCAGCTGAAGTTGGGGCCGAAGCGATTGATTACCAGGGAAAGCCAAACCTGGATGCGGATATGTTCATCATTGCCGTGTCGGACCATGCATTGCAGGAATGTTTGCCGCATTTCAACCTCGACCATAAACTGGTGGTGCACACGGCAGGGTCTGTCAGCAGGGATGTACTCAAACCCTTTTCCCCCTTTTATGGGGTGCTGTACCCACTGCAAAGCCTGCGCAAGGAAATGCAGGAAATCCCGGAGATCCCATTTTTGGTGGATGGCAGCGATGAAGCCGTCACCAAATACCTGGAAGATTTTGCAAGGTCTTTGTCGCCAATGGTTGCACGGATGGGCGATGACGACAGGATCCGGCTGCATACGGCAGCGGTGATTGTAAGTAATTTCACCAATCATTTATATGCCATCACGGAAGATTTTTGCCGCCACGAACACTTGTCGTTTGATTTATTAAAACCATTAATCCTCGAAACGGCTTCACGCATCAGGCATGTATCGCCCGCGGAAGTGCAGACAGGCCCTGCTGTGCGCAAAGACATCCAAACGCTGGATAAACATTTGCGCATCCTGACGGCTTATCCCAAGTTAAGGACAACCTACCTCAGGCTGACAGACAGCATCATGAACCCATAATCAGTTTCGGGGAAATACAATATCGGTAAGTACTTTGTAAGGGTCAACCGGCTTGCCATCCTTATCGATCGGGTCGCCGATATACACTTCATAGGGCGCCCCCCTGAGCTTCTTTTTACGGTCTTTCAACCATTCATGCAAGGCTTCGTAAGCCATAGCGCTTTGTTCGTAAGGCCCGTAATAATGGGCGACCACCGCGCTGTCGCCACCGATTTGGCGGACGTTCACCCCCTTAATGGCTTTGACTGGTTTTTTATCTACAGGTATGCCGGCTTCAAAAAAGAATGGGGCTTTTTGTGATTTGAACCAGGCATGTGGCGGACCACTGACAGTCAGTTTATTCTTTCGTATAATATCTGCCAGCTTAACACCATAAATCTGCGCGAGTTTCTGGCTTAACCTCAGGCTGTTGGCCGCGCTGTCTTTGATTACCAAAACCGTATACTTCACCGCGATGGTATCTGTGATATTGATCACCGGTACCTGCCGGGGCGATGGTGGTTCTTTGCTAACGGAATCTTTTTTTAGTATGACCACCGGTTTCTCTTTTTCGTGGCCTGCGGCCTTTTTTTTCTGGTCAGACTGGCATGAGGCCATGATGGACAGCCCAATGATGAAGGCTGAAAAACGCTTTATATGACCGGGGCGATATGTATAAAATGCATGCATTTCAGCAGCAAAATAAACAATATGTGCCGAAACTTGTATATCTGCCAAACCCTGATTTTCCGTAAATAGGAATTTCAAGTAGGTTTGCAACCCGAAATTTGCATTATGTATAATATCACGTTTAAGTTTGAACAGAAAGGACTGGAGCCTGTAACCCTTGAAAACATTGAAGCCGGACAGTCGCTTTTAGAGATAGCCCTGACCAACGACATCGAACTACACCACAATTGCGGCGGCGTATGTGCCTGCAGCACCTGTCATTTGTATGTGGAAAAAGGTGAGGGCAGCATCGAGGAACTCACCGATAAGGAAGAGGATTTCATTGACAGGGCCGTAAACCCAAGGCTGAATTCCCGGTTGGGATGCCAGTGTGTATTGCTCGATGGATCAGGCGAAATCATGGTTACTGTTCCTGATCAAACGCAGTTCCTGGGCGAATAACAGGACAACAGTTTAGAACCCTTAGCACCATAAAACCTTTATATGAATTTTGAACCACCCATACATTGGAACGATTATGAAGACATTGCCATGAAACTCTATGAGCGATTCGGCAATGATTTTACGGAATCCAAGATCTACCGGATCAGGTTTACCGACTTGCACAAATGGGTGCTGGAAATCCCTAATTTCTCCGGCAAGGCTGATGAAAGCAATGAGGGCCACCTCGAAATGATACAGAGTAGCTGGGTATATGAATGGCGCGATAACCAGAAATAGCCGATTCCCAAACTTTGATTATTTTAGGCCCATGAACGTCCTCGAATTAATGCAGCCCGTTAAGGCATTTGTGCTTGATGTTGATGGGGTGCTGACGGATGGGTCACTCATCCTGCTCGATGACGGCCAACAAGCACGCACCATGCATATCAGGGATGGTTATGCGTTGCAACTGGCCATCAAAAAAGGCTACCATGTAATTGTTATATCAGGCGCGGTTTCTGAAGCCGTTAAAACACGCTTGAACAGGCTGGGTGTACAGGAAGTTTTCATGGGTGTAAAAAATAAGCACGCATTATTACAGGAAAGGATGCAGGCCCTTGGGCTCAAACCCGCACAGGTTCTGTTTATGGGAGATGATATGCCCGATTGCAGTGTGATGCAACTGGCCGGCGTACCTTGTTGCCCGGCCGACGCGGTTGCGGAGATCATCCAGCAATCCGTGTACATTTCTCCTTACAATGGTGGTAAGGGTTGTGTCAGGGATGTGATTGAAAAAGTGTTGAAGTTAAACAACAACTGGGGCGATGAAGAAATCGCGGCCCGTTAAAACATGTTAATACCTCAAAGGCAAACTGAATCTGACAACTAAAGACATTGCATGAAAACAGTTACGGCATTTTTCCGACTGATTCGTTTGCCGAACCTGGTTTTTATTGCCCTCACCCAAATACTTTTCTATACCTGTGTTGTGTATTCGCTGCACCGAGAGTGGGTACCTGATTTCAGGTTTAGCCGACAGGAATGGATGTTGCTGTCGCTCCTGATCCTGGCATCTGTATTCATCGCCGCCGCGGGATACATCATCAATGATTATTTCGACCGCTCGATTGATGCCATTAACAAGCCCGAAAAAGTGGTGATTGACCGAACCGTCAAGCGCAGGTGGGCCATCATGTGGCACCTGGTACTTTCTGCGATTGGTTTGTTGCTCAGCGCCTACGTGGCATATCGCACAAAAACATATACCATCTTCTTTGCCAATATCGCATGTGTGTTGCTGTTGTGGGTGTATTCCACCACATTCAAAAAGAAATTACTGTCTGGCAATATCATGATCGCGGCATTAACAGCCTGGGTAATTGTGGTGCTGTATTTCTTTTCCGGCGCCTCATTACTGGATGTGAAAGGCTGGAACGAGCAGTCGTTTCAATTTGATATCCGGAAATTATTTAAAGTCACCATTCTGTACGCGGGTTTCGCATTCATTGTATCGTTGATCCGGGAAGTGGTCAAGGACCTGGAAGACATGCATGGGGATGCGCGGTATCATTGTAAAACCATGCCGATTGTTTGGGGTGTGCCGGCCACCAAGGTGTTCGCGGCTGTTTGGCTGGTGGTTTCGATGGCTTCGCTGGCCATTGTGCAGGTGTATGCCTGGCAATCGGGATGGTGGTTCAGCGCCCTGTATTGCATCATCCTGATCATCATACCAATGGGGCAGGTGCTTCGCTTATTGTATAAAGCGGTGACTCCTGCGCATTATCATCACATCAGTTCTTATATCAAATGGATCATGCTGGCCGGCATATTGTCGATGATATTTTTCAGGTTTATCCATTATACATCCTGATCGGTACAGCCATCATACCTAAAGCATTATGCAAAAAATAATCCTTGCTTCCCAATCGCCCCGGCGGCGCCAATTGCTTGAATGGGCTGAAATCCCTTTCGATGTCGTGATTTCGGATACGGATGAACGTTATCCGCCCGGGCTCAGTTTTGAAGATGTTGCCAAATATATCGCCCATCATAAGGCCCTCGCCGTGCGCGACAAATTGGGGGCAGGCCATCCCATGCCGATCCTTGCCGCTGATACCATTGTGGTTTGCGACAATGAGATTTTAGGAAAGCCGGTTGACGAGGACGACGCCATCCGCATGCTGGAAACACTTTCGGGCCGCGACCACCAGGTTATTACCGGTGTGTCTATCATTTCCCCGGAAAGGGAAATATTGTTTGCGGATGTTACAGATGTAAGCTTTCACGCGTTAAATAAAGATCAGATCCGCTATTACGTGGAGCAGTATAAACCTTACGATAAGGCCGGCGCCTATGCCATTCAGGAATGGATTGGCGTAGTGGGTATCCGTTCGGTAAAGGGTGATTTTTACAATGTGATGGGTTTGCCGGTATCGCGCGTGGTACAGGCGCTGGCACATTTTTCCTGAGCATTTTTCTTTTCAAGACAGGTTGTTTTCCCTTTGCCCCCGCATTAGGGTGTTGCTAAATTGCCATGCCTGGCTGTAACTAACAGTTAGGTATAAACGAAAAACAATGTCGTCCGCACCCATGAATGAACGGTTGCTGCAATTCATCTGGCAGCACCGGTTTGCCAACCTGCAGGATTTATTCAGCACCGATGGCATGCCATTGCGCATTATACATCCCGGAAAATACAACAGCAACCAGGGCCCCGATTTCCTGGAAGCAAGGGTACAAGTGGGACAGGAAACCTGGATCGGGCATGTTGAGTTGCATATACGCAGTTCCGACTGGCTTTTGCACGGGCACAACGAAGCGGGCCATTACCGGAACCTCATCCTGCATGTGGTTTGGGAACATGATTGCAGCTTGCGGTTGAGTTGCCCGACCCTTGAACTGAGGTCGCGTATACCGGGTATCATGTTGCAAAGGTTCGAACACCTGATGAAAACAAAGGAAGCGTTACCCTGTAGCAGCCTTTCGGCGGGCCTGGATCCGATCAGGCAGCAAAAATGGATTGAGCACCTGTTATGGGAGAGGTTGGAACAAAAATCGAATGAGATCAGGGTTGACCTTGAAGCAGGGCAATTTCACTGGGAGCAGACAGCCTGGAAATGGATGGCGAGGTACGCCGGGCTTCCCGTGAACCAGGAAGCGTTTGAAGCCATGGCGGCCAGTATCCCGTTTTCAGTTTTGATCAGGCACCGCAGCCAGCAAATCCAGTTAGAGGCTTTGCTGATGGGACAAGCAGGTTTGCTGGACACCGTTTTTACTGACCATTACCCGGTATTGCTGCAAAAAGAGTATAGGTTTTTACAAAAGAAATACCAGCTGACCGGGTCGGGTTGCCGGGTAAATTTTTTGCGCATGCGGCCGGCATCTTTTCCTACAATCCGCATATCGCAACTGGCTGCATTGATACATCAACAAGGGCAGGTATTCAGCAGGCTGCGGGATATGGAAGATGTAGGTGATGCGATGCGATTGTTGCAGGTGTCGGCCAATGATTACTGGAATGACCATTATCTACCCGACAAGCCGGCGCCCTTTTCACAAAAACATACCGGCGGCCATATGGTGCGTGGATGGCTCGTGAATGCCTTTATACCTTTGATATATTGTTACGGGCAGGTGAACAGGATGCAGGCCCTCCAGGAGAAAGCCATTGATTGGCTGCATCAATTGCCTGCGGAAAACCACCAATTGATCCGGAGGATGTCTGCCACAGGTTTGCCCAATCAATCGGCCGCGGATTCGCAAGCCCTTATCAGGTTACAAAAAAACTATTGTGATGACAGGCGTTGCCTGCAATGCGCGATCGGGCATGCCATTTTAAGTAAATAATGTTTCTGATGTTTGGATGATCATCAGGAATTCGGCAGGGCATCCCATTGATAATTGATCTCCAGTTCGATATCTGGGTGAATGCTCTTCATGACTGGGCAATTATCGCCGATCTTTTGCAGGATGGACTGGTTTTCGGGACTGATCCCTTCGGGCAGTTGCAGTTCAATGCCTATTTTACCGATGCGCCTGGGGTTTGACAGCATATACTTTGTTACGGATATAGTGGTGCCATCAAGGTTAACCTGCATATCCGAAGCCCGGATACCCATGGTGGTAACCATGCAGGTAGCGAGGGAAACACAAAGCAAATCGGTTGGGCTAAACCTTTCTCCCTTTCCCCGGTTGTCGGTTGGGGCATCGGTTTCTATGACAGTTGTGCTTTGCAGGTGCGTGCAGGAGCAACGCAGGGAACCCTGGTAAATAACGGAAGCCATCATGGTACAAGCAATTTATTGATGAACAATTTACAGCCTTTGGGTTTAATATAGAGTCTTCTTAACAAACAGGATTGAATTTTTGTATAAATTTACCCGGTAATCATTCTGCATGAAGAAACTACCCATCATATTCGCCGGCCTTTTTGCCTGTATAACTGCATTTGCGCAGGAACAGGGAAAAGTTGAGAAGCCCATTTCAAAGAAGGAATTGAAGCGCCAGCGGATCAACGAAATGGTTCGCCAGGAAGAGGAGGGTGTGATCGCATACAAAAAGCACCTGGCATTTGGATTAAAACTGACATCTGATGGTTATGGGGCATTCATCGAAGTGGCTCGTGCGCAATCTGTTAGGAAGAGCCTGTTATTTCAACTGGAGATATCGGAACGAAAGCACCCCAAAGAATACAAACAGCAAAGCGACCAGTTTGTATTCCTCGAAGCACCATTGATTTACAGCAAACAAAACTTTTTTTACCCGGTGAAATTAGGGGTGCAGCAACAACTGGTGCTGGGCAATAAGGGCAATAAAAACGGCGTAAGCATCACCGGTAATCTTGGTGGTGGGTTATCGCTGGGGCTTTTGCGTCCTTACATGGTGGAAGTGGAGAAGAATGGACAACGAACATTTGTTTCGTATAATGCTGTGGATTCCGCACAATTCCTCGGTTTAAATTCCATTATTTACGGTGGGCCCAATTTCGGGACGGGTTGGAATAAATTAACTGTAACCCCTGGCTTTTATGCCAAACCTTCCGTACGTTTCGATTATGGCCGGTATAATGAATTGCTAAGCGCGATAGAAGTGGGCATGACCGCTGAATTCTATACCAAGAAAGTGCCCCAAATGGTTTTCAGCGAACCTGAGCAATTCTTTTTCTCCGTGTACGTAGGTCTCGTTTTTGGCAGGCGGAAATAAGCTTCATTTCCCTGGTTTTCAACAAAATCATCCTTCAATGGTTTCATTTGTATCTTTGCAACTGATATAAACTGAAATATTAAAGATATGTCATGTGGAACCGGAGCGGAAACAACCGCACCCAGATATAAAAAGCCTGACTGGCTTAGGGTAAAACTGCCTATTGGCGAGGAATACAGGCATGTGCGCAACCTTGTTGACACGCATAAACTACATACCATTTGTGAGAGTGGGAATTGTCCAAATATGGGCGAATGCTGGGGTGCCGGAACCGCCACATTTATGATCCTGGGAAATATCTGCACGAGGAGCTGTGGTTTCTGCGCGGTGGCCACGGGCCGTCCTGAAGCGGTAGATTGGGATGAACCCCAACGCGTAGCAGAAGCCATCCACCTGATGAAAGTGAAGCATGCGGTTATTACCTCGGTTGACCGGGATGAATTAAAAGATGGCGGCAGCATCATCTGGTACAATACCATTAAAGCCGTAAAATCTTTAAACCCGGAAACCACACTGGAAACCCTGGTTCCCGACTTTAAGGCGCAGAAAGAAAACATCCAGCGCATCATCGACGCGCATCCCGAAGTGGTGAGCCACAATATAGAAACAACGGAAAGATTGACCCGGCAGGTGAGGGTACAGGCCAAGTACTGGCAAAGCATGGAAACCCTGAAAATCCTGAAAGAAGGCGGCATGCGCACCAAGAGCGGTATTATGCTCGGTTTGGGCGAAGCCAAAGAAGAAGTACTGCAAACCCTGCGCGACCTGCACAACAGCGGGGTGGATGTGGTGACCATTGGCCAATACCTGCAACCAACGCAAAAGCATTTATCCGTGCAGCGTTTTGTACATCCTGATGAATTCGCGGAGTACAAGGAAATAGGCTACCAGATTGGTTTTGATTATGTTGAGAGCGGACCGTTGGTGCGGTCATCTTACCATGCCGAGAAACATGTGATTCCGGGGTATGGCAGGAAGCGTTGGTTAGAAGAAAAAGAATTACATGCGTAAGAAAATGTAAATAAGGCCAGTTTTCGAACTGGCTTTTTTACATATATACATCACGGGATTTATTCCCAAACTAGCGCGCTGGCGCCAAGGATGGCGGCGTCGGATTCTTTGAGCTGGGAAAAAATCAATTTCACTTTATTCTTAAAAATTGGGAGCAGGTTGGCTTCCATGTGCTCGCGGGTTGGCTTTAGTATGAGGTTGCCGGCCTTAGTAAGCCCGCCAAACAGAACGATCGCTTCAGGTGATGAGAACATCACAAAATTGGCCAGCGATTCGCCAAGGATCTGTCCGGTGAATTCAAATATTTCATTGGCGATTTTATCTCCTTTCATCGCGCATTCATACACATTTTCACTGGTCAGTTCATTGATCCTGTAGTTGCGCAGGAGGCTGGGGACCTCAGGGTGTTTGGTGAGCATTTCAATAGCCGTATCGCGAACGCCAGTTGCTGAAGCGTAAGCTTCCAAAGACCCTTTCATACCTGTGCTCCAATGTGGCCTGCCGCCCGGGCGTATGATGGTGTGCCCAAGTTCGCCGGCAAAACCGTCGTGGCCTACAACAATTTTTCCGTCGATCACAATCCCGCTCCCTACGCCTGTTCCAAGGGTGATAGTGATGAAATGTTTCATACCCTTGGTGCAACCGTACATCATTTCTCCCACGGCAGCCGCATTCGCGTCGTTGGTAAGCCTGGTGGGTAAGCCAAATTTTTGTTCCATCTGCTCCGCGATGGGGATGATGCCCTTCCATTTCAGGTTTGGCGCGTATTCTATGGTTCCCGTGTATATGTTACCGTTAGGCGCACCCATGCCGATGCCAACAAAATAGTTAATGCCCCCAACCTTATTCATCATGGGCATTAACCGGGCATGCAGGTCGTTGATAAAGTCCTGCACGTCGTCGTGCTCATTGCTTGGGATGCGGTCTTGCTCCAATATATGGCCATGCGCATCTACTATTCCGAATTTTGTGGTGGTACCCCCGATATCAATGCCAACGGCATATTTTTTTTCCTGGCTCATATTGATGTTTGCGGATGAATTAATTAATGACCGGATTTGGTTTCAGTATTGGCATCGTAATCAATGCCCTGTTTTTGTAAAATGCCTTTAACGGCAATGGCAAAAAAGGTAAGGTAACCAAAGCAAATCACGGCAACCCAGTATGATTGGTGGATGCCGATCAAATCGGCCAGTTTGCCCTGGATGGGTGGGATGATGCCGCCGCCCAGGATCATCATAATCAGGAATGCAGAACCCTGAGTGGTGTATTTACCCAGGCCTGCGATAGATAATGTGAAAATACAAGGCCACATAATGGAGCAAAACAAACCACCGCTGAGGAAGGCATAAGTGGCTACCATTCCGCTCGACTGGATGCCTACCAGCATGGCCAGCACACCCAGGAATCCAAAAATCATGAGGGTGCGGGCAGGTTTGTTTTTGCTGATGTAAAACGCGATGATTTGCAGTGCTACACAAACAATATAGAAATACAAAGGCTTCATATCGTATTGCGCCAGGCTATTTACGCCGAGGATGATCCCAAAGGCAACTAAGGGCACAATGACCTGCAACAAGAGTTTTTTTGATTCCGAAAAATTAAAGGCGCTGACGGCGCCGGCCCAGCGGCCAATCATCAAACTTCCCCAATACATGGAGATGTAAGGCGCAGCTTCTGAAGATTGTAAACCGCCGAATTCCTCCAGTTTCAATAATTCACTGAGGTTGCTGCCAATGGCCACTTCCACGCCCACATACACAAAAATGGCGAGCATTCCCAGCACCAGTTGCGGGTACTTCATCGCGCCCCAGCCATCTTCTTTTTTACGTGCGCTCAGGTTGGCGCCGAGCAATCCGATCACCACAACCGCCAGCGCACCCAATAGCCAGCGCAGGCGGTATAGTTCCAGCGCATGCTTATCGTCATCGCTGAGGCTTGCCATATCGGTTTTATAACTGTTGAACACCGGGATGAACAAAGCCACCAGTAGCACCGTCATGATCAGGAGCATATATAATGCCTTGTTGGCTTTCTCCGTTGATTCCGTCATAATGCCCGAAGGCACTTTCCGGGAAAAATGAAACAGGGCTGCAGCGCCGATAAACAGGGCTCCCACGCAGCTATATAATACAATTACTTTTCCCAGGCTTAATGAAGCGATTTGTTCATCGGTTATTGCCGCGGTGGTGCCAAAGAGCGCGAAAGCCACAACAATAGGCCCGATGGTGGTTCCAAACGAATTAATCCCGCCACCCAAGTTAACCCTGGATGTACCGGTAGACGGGTCGCCCAAAGAAATGGCGAAAGGCTGCGCCGCGGTTTGTTGCAGGGAAAAACCAAGGGCAACAATAAACAAACCCAGCAACATTCCTGTGAATGTATTGGCATTCACGGCTATAATCATCGCCAGGGCGCCGAGCGCGGAAAACAGGAGACCGTAAATGATGCTCCGTTTATAGCCCCATTTGCCCACCAGGTCTTTGCCACCAAAGGAACCATAAGCAAACAACATGAGGGCGCCAAAATAATACGCCAAATAAAAAGCGAAATCAATCAACTGGCTCTGAAACTGGTCGAGGTTGAAATAATGTTTGCAAAATGGGATGAAAACACTGTTCCCCGCTGCAATAAAACCCCAGAAGAAGAATACGGAAACCAGGGTGCCCAGGGCGCCGTAATTGGTTGGGATGGAGGAACGGTTAGCATTGGCCGCTTGTTCAGTTGGCATAGTTTTGATTTTGGAGCGTTAAAATAAAATTATTTTCCCAATAATCCCTCCAGCATCGCTCAAACCTTTTCATCACCGCTTAAAATCCCTGTTTGTAGAAATGAATATCCTTCTTACATTCAGGAAAATTTTACAGACCGATGGAGATCCTTCATGTCAGCGCTGAATGTTACCCGGTGGCCAAAGCCGGCGGGCTTGCCGATGTGGTTGGTTCGTTGCCCAAATACCAGCAGGAGTTGGGGCATATCGCCAAAGTGGTGATGCCTATGCACCGCATGAGTTTCCTGTATAAAAATGAATGGGAAGTGGTGCACAAGGGTTGGTTCAGGATGGGAGAATCCTCATTTGATTTTACCATCATCAAGGAAAAACAAAATAAACTTGGGTTTGACCTGTATTGCGTGGACATTCATGGCTTGCTCGACCGGGAGAAAATATATGGGTATGATGATGATACGGAACGCTTCCTGGCATTCCAGGTTTCGGTGTTGGAATGGTTATCAAAATGGAACCACCAACCCGATGTCGTTCACGTACACGATCACCATACGGCGCTGATCCCATTCATGATGAAGCATTGTTTTGCCTACCGCCACCTCTCACAAATCCCAACCATACTCACCATACACAACGCGCAATACCAGGGCTGGATGGGCTGGGATAAAGCGACCTACCTTCCTGCATGGGATACCTGGAAATGGGGTTTGCTCGAGTGGGACCATACCGTGAATTCACTGGCCTGCGGCATCAAATGCGCGGATAAGGTAAATACCGTGAGCCCGGGATATATGGCCGAACTGATGCAATCCGCCAACGGATTAGAACACCTGATCAGCCACGAATCATCAAAGTGCAGCGGCATTTTGAATGGTATTGATTACAGTGTCTGGAACCCGGAAACGGATACATATATACTCGACAATTATTCCGTTGAAGATGCGGATTCCGGAAAAAAACTGAATAAGAAAAAACTCTGCGATGACCTGCAGTTTGATATCAACCTGCCTTTGTTTGTATTCATCGGGCGATTGGTTCATGAGAAAGCCGCCGACCTGCTCCCGGCTGTGATCAGCAGCGCTTTTGCCCGTTTTGGGCCGGTTTTCAATTTTGTGGTTTTGGGTAATGGCATGAAGCAGGTGGAAGAAGCCCTCGATTACCTGCGCAATCATTGGTTCGATTATTACCATTCTCAAATTGAGTATAATGAGAAATTCAGCCATCAATTGTATGCAGGCGCCGATTTCCTGCTGATGCCAAGCCGCGTGGAACCCTGCGGGCTAAACCAGATGTACTCCATGAGGTATGGCACTGTGCCTATGGTGCGCCGTACGGGCGGATTAAATGATACCGTCATTGATTTTGGCGAGAAGGAAGGTTACGGTATTTGTTTCAACCATGCCAGCATCGATGATGTTTTACATGCTATGGAACGCGCATTGGGGCTATACCGGGATAAAGATCAATTTTTCCAAATCAGGGAACGAATGATGCGCATCAACAATAGTTGGGAAAACAGCGCGTCGAGCTATATTGCATTATACCAATCCATTCAAAAGTAAAAGCACAATATATGTACAGCAAGAAAGTTGTTGCCGTGATCCTGGGCGGCGGCGCCGGAACAAGATTATATCCGCTTACCGCAACCCGAAGCAAGCCTGCGGTACCCATCGCCGGCAAATACAGGCTGGTGGATATCCCCATTTCCAATTGCATCAACAGCAATATCAACCGCATATTTGTATTGACGCAATACAATTCAGCTTCGCTCAACAAACACATCAAAAATACCTACCAGTTCAGCGGATTCAGCAGTGGTTTCGTTGACATCCTTGCGGCAGAGCAAACGCCCGAAAGCATGGGCTGGTTCCAGGGTACGGCCGATGCCGTTCGGCAATCGCTCAAACATATTCAGAATAATGAGTTCGATTATGTACTGATCCTGAGTGGGGACCAATTATATCAAATGGATTTTGACCAGATGATCAGCAACCACATCGAGAAAAATGCCGACATCTCCATAGCCACCATCCCTGTTGCGGAAAGGGAGGCCACAGAGTTTGGGATTTTAAAAACCGATGAAAACCAAAATATTCAATCCTTCATCGAAAAGCCTGCAAAAGAATTGTTGCCGGAATGGGTTAGCAATACCGGTGCCGACATGATCAGCCAGGGCAGGGTGTACCTCGCTTCCATGGGTATTTATATTTTTAACAGGAAGCTGTTGTTCGATCTGCTGCAAGCAGACAATAAGGATGCCACAGATTTTGGTAAAGAAATCATTCCGGGTTCCATTAAAAAGCACAGGGTGGCAAGTTACCAGTATGAAGGTTACTGGACGGATATCGGAAATATATACTCCTTCTTTGAAGCGAACCTCGCGCTCACGCTTGATATTCCGCCATTCAATTTATTTGATAACACACGCATGGTGTATAGCCGTGCACGCATGTTGCCGCCGGCAAAGATCAGCGGCACCACACTTGATCAAACCATCATCGCCGAAGGCAGCATCATACATGCCAGCCGTGTGAGTAATTCCGTGATTGGCATCCGAAGCCGAATCGGGCTTGGCAGCGAAATCGTGAGTTGCTATATCATGGGTAACGACTTTTATGAAACCATTGAGGAGATCGCGTATAACCACATGAAGGGAATCCCTAAAGTGGGTATCGGGGATCATTGCCAGCTCACCAATGTGATTGTCGATAAGGATTGCCGCATTGGCAACAATGTTGTCATCCGCGGGGGCAATCACCTGCCTGATGCAGACCACGCTTTATTTACCGTAAAAGACGGTATTGTGGTGATTAAGAAAGGCGCGATCATTGAAGACGGATTCCAACTCTGATCATTACAGGAAAGTACGCCAGAGGAATTGTTCCATCCATTGTTTGGATGATGGGTCATCGGGTTCGCCCCATTCCTTCACGCGGTCGAGGATGGAGCTGCGGAGTGTTCCGTAATTCAGGTATTTTTTCGCGGTTACCGGTTTGATGCCCGCTTCATTTACGTCTGTTACAGATACTTTCGTGGCAATCCAGGATGAATACAGCCTGGGGATCGTCATGCCCAAAATCAATCCTGGTAAACCATTGATGGAGCAAGGGCCTCCCGGGATCATGATTTCATCTGTGTAAAACGCGAAGACATACACGCTGTCCATCACAATACCCACTGCCTTTCTGCAATTAAACCCGGCGATCACGCGGCTTTCATTCGACAGTTTCCATTGAATATGCGGGATCGAATCCATTACGTCGAAATTTGAACCAAATACATTCTTCTGCATATTGAAGATGCCTTTCTCATGGTCCATGTACCACGAGTTGGTCTCATCACCCGCGCGCATGAATTCAGGGATCGCGTTTTTGTCTTCCCACCTTGAAAAACCATACCGGCTTTTGCCATCCGAAAAACTAAATGTGTAATAACTGGTGACGAAATTCGGCAGCCGGTCTTTCATCATTTCGGCCCATGGCGCGTCTCCCAGGGTTTTCTTCATGTTAGTTTTTACCTCGTATTCCACTGATGCCCTGCTGATGAATGTTTGTGCCATGCCTGCATATGACATGATCATCGCGAAGAAGTATATAAAGAGTTTTTTTGTCATGGTCTGCATATTTTATTTACCGGCCTTGTTTTTGAAATCCCATGAAAAGCCCAGCAGGAAATACCTTTTGAGGCGTTCATTCCTTTCTTCAGAGAATGTATTGCTGTAGAAATACCTGTCGATGCCGATATTCTGGTTCAGGATGTCCCTGACGGCAAAGAAAACCGTGAACTCATTGTTTTTGAAGGTACGCTGTATCTGTGCGTTGAGCAGGTGGTTGTTCAGGTTGCTGGTAAAACCTACGGTGCGTTCCCTCGCGAAGAAATTGTAATCTGTAATCAATGACCATACTTTTTTATAATAGAGGGTTGCATTCACATTCAAAGTGTTGGTGTAAAAAGTGCTGGTTGTTTTCGTCTGTGCGTTCCTGTTAACATTCTCATTGAAGTTGTTGCTGATGCTGAAGTCGTATTTTTTATCCTTGGCTTTTTGCATCCAGATGCCAATACCCGCGTTGAGCGTGTTGGCAAAACTTGTTTGGTTGTTGATCACATCGGCAAACCTGCTGTAGTTCAGGTTCGGACTGATATTGAAACGGATATTTGTTTTCTTGTTTTTGAAACCAAAGCCCGACCACATGTTGATGGAGATATTGCCATTGGTGTTCACCGGTTGCGTGATCGTTTTACCGCTGTTCGGGTCGATGACACGGTTATTGGTGATGGAATTCTGTGTGACGTTTACATTCAATGACTGGTACATCCACTGGTCTTTCAGGAAATTATAACCGTTGTGGGTGACATTGAAATTATGCACAAAAGCAGGCTTCAGGTCGGGATTACCGATGTATTGGTTGAACTGGTTGTTGATGTTCCGCAACGGTTGTAATTGGTTGATGGTTGGCTGGGTGGTGGAACCATTATAGTTGAACCGGAAACTGTGGTTGCTCTTGTAATTATACGTTACGCCTGCCGATGGGAAGAAGTTGACGAAATCGCGGATATACGAAACCGTTGTGCTCCTGTCTAACAGGTCAAAATGTGTGATGCCAAAACCGGAACCGATGTTAAACTTCACTTTTTTATGCGCGTAACTGATCCTGGCTGAAGGTTTGTTCAACAAAATGGATTGTTTGAAGTCATTGGTCAGCGAATCTACCTGCTCGTCGTATTTACCTGTTGACGGAGAATATGCATAGGTAATTTGGTTGTTTGTGCCAAAATTGTACGACAACTCATGGGCTACTTCCAATGAAAACTTCGCGTTCAAAGGTTCCGTGTACACTGCTTTTGCCATCAGCCTTTGCGTCTGGCGGTCACTCATGGTTTGCTGTTGGATCTCCAATGTATTGGGGAACCCGGTTTCGTATGATTCATTAAGTGATGTTTGAGTATTCCGGCTGTCGGTATTCAGGATATTCCAATCAGTTGATATGGAAAGTGTCCGCCTGGCTTTGCGGAATTTATGTTTGAATATCAGGTTGGCAGAGTATGATTGTTTGTCGGAATTCAGCTCCAGCCTGCGGTTGCTGATATTCTTCAAAGTGCCTGTTTTGCCGGTAGTCGACGCTTCGCGGTATTCATCGCTTTCCGAGTGGTAAATGTTCGCTTTAACCGTCAGCTTTAACGAATTCACGGAGTCGATCTTCCAATCGTGTATCGCCGTTGTTTTCACATTTTGTCGTTTCACATTGGTAAATGTCCGGGCTACTTCATTCAGGGTTGAATCTCCGAGGAATGTTTGCGTGAAATTGTCCTTGATATTGCTGTATATCTGTTCGTTGAATTTGGGAGAGAAATTGAAATTATGCTTATCATCCCATTTGTTGCTGTATTGCACGCCTGCATTGATGTTGCGTATGAACCCATTTTGTGTATTGATAAATGGCTCATCATCCGAAGTGCCACCCCTCCAGGTAAACATCACGCCACCGCTCTCGTCGTCCATGTCCATGCTCATATTGTCATCCATACCCCCGTATTTTTGGGCATCCTGCCAGTTGAGCCCATCCTGGCCCGTATTCCCGTGCAGTACAAAGGCAGATAGCTTACGTTTTCCCTTGAATGACCCAAACATGAGGTTGTTATTGTACCGGTCATCGATGTTTTTCATCAAACCGCCTGCAGTACTGAGTTTCCCGAAATAACCCTTCTTTTTATCTTCCTTCAGTTTGAGGTTGATGGTTTTCTGTGTTTTACCATCATCAATACCCGTGAATTCGGCCTGTTCGCTTTTCTTGTCAAATACCTGCACTTCTTTCACGGCATCGGCACGCAGGTTTTTCACGGCCATACCAGGATCATCTCCAAAAAACTCTTCCCCGTCAACCAGCACTTTTTCCACTTTTTCACCCATTGCTTTTATTTCACCATTCCTGTCAACCTGTATCCCGGGCAGTTTCTTCAGCAATTCTTCCACATTCGCGTTGGCGCTGACTTTAAAGCTATCGGCCGTATAAATGGTAGTATCGCCCTTTATTTTTATGGGAGAGCCGCTTCGGATGATCACTTCGGCCAGCAACTTGGTTTTGGGGGTCAGGAAAGCGTCCGGCAGGGTCTTGCTCTCCGCGTTGATGGTAATATTGTCTACCAGGTCGGCAAAACGGGGGTGCATCACCATCATAATGTATGGGCCAGGCTTTACAGAAGGTAGCGTGTACCGGCCATCCTGTTTGGTGCGTGTGAAAGCGGTGAGTACGGAATCACCCGGTGTCAGCAGGGCCACCACGGCATGATGTACCATTGTGTTTGACGTGCTGTCTTTCACCTGGCCGGATATCTGTTTTGTTTGTCCGATAGCAACCTGGCTCAATAAGCTGATCCAAATCAGGAGGGCAATTTGCTTACACATGCAGTTAGTCTTGGTGATGAATGGGTGATGGTAAAGGTGTCACATTATTTTAATCTTGCAAATCAACAATGCTTAATTTTAGGTTAAAACCTTTTTTGTATAAACGGCTTAAAAATCACGGTAATGGCGTATGAAGATGAACATTTTGTAGACAGCACCCGGATGGTTTGGAACTATTCCCTGTTTTTGGATGAGGATATCAGCCGTTTCCAGGCCGGAACCATGTTCGACGCGTATGAAAAATTTGGCAACCATCACAGGGTCGTTTTGAAAACACCGGGGTTTTATTTCGCGGTTTGGGCGCCCAATGCCACAGCCGTTTCGGTCATTGGAGAATTTAACGGGTGGAAAAAAGAGCTGCACCCGTTATTTGTCAGGCTCGACCATTCCGGTATATGGGAAGGCTTTATCCCGAATATCCCCAAGGGTACATTGTATAAATACCATATCTCAGGTTTTGAGGGGGTGGAAACCGTCAAGGCTGATCCTTATGCCCGTTACGCCGAACTCAGGCCGGGCACCGCTTCCGTGACCTGGCAATTTGAAAAGGATTGGCAGGATGGGGATTGGATGGCGCACCGGAAAAAACACAATTCACTCCATGCCCCATGGTCTGTGTATGAAGTGCACCTGGCCAGCTGGATGCGCCCAGAAAAGCAGAACGAGGGCAGGTACAACAGTTATATCCAACTGGCTGAAAAACTGGTGCCATATGTAAAAGCCATGGGCTTCACACATGTGGAGTTTATGCCGGTGATGGAATACCCCTATGATGGTTCATGGGGTTACCAGGGCGCCGGTTATTTCGCTGCAACCTCACGGTTTGGGCTACCCGAAGAACTCATGTACCTTATTGAAACATTGCATCAAAACGGGATTGGGGTGATCCTAGACTGGGTGCCCAGCCATTTCCCGGCAGACGCACATGGGCTATACAAGTTTGACGGTACACATACGTACGAATATGCGGATATGCGTAAGGGTTACCATCCAGACTGGAACAGTTATATTTTCAATTACAATAGGGCGGAAGTGCGTTCCTTCCTGGTTAGCAGCGCGCATTTCTGGCTGAAATATTATCATGTTGATGGATTGCGTGTAGACGCCGTAAGCTCGATGATCAGGCTCGATTTTTCCAGGGCGGAGGGAGAGTGGGAGCCCAATGAACTCGGCGGGCATGAGAACCTGGAAGCCATATCATTTTTACAAACATTGAATGAAATTATTTACCGCGAGTTCCCCGATGTGCAAACCATCGCGGAAGAGGCTTCCGACAGGCCGGGCATCACGGCGCCGGTAAAAAAAGACGGACTGGGTTTTGGCATGAAATGGATGATGGGATGGATGCACGATACCTTCAAGTATTTTAAACTTGATGCAGGCAAGCGATTGCTTGCGCAGGATGTGTTCAGCTTCAGCATCATGTATGCTTTTGATGAACGTTTCATGTTGCCCCTGAGCCACGATGAAGTGGTGCATGGTAAAAGCCCTATGATATATAAGATGCCAGGCAATGAATGGGAAAAATTTGCCAACCTCAGGCTGCTGTACAGTTGCATGTACACGCACCCCGGCGCTAAATTATTGTTCATGGGCAACGAGTTCGGTCAAACCAGTGAATGGAATTACCAGTCTGAGCTGGATTGGGAACTGCTGCAATACGATTGCCATAATTTGTTGCAGGAATGTGTGCGCGACCTGAATCATATTTATGCGCATGAACCGGCTTTATATGAGCACCAGTTTGAACCTAAAGGATTTGAATGGGTGGCACTTGACCACCGTTATGAGGGTGTCATGGCGTATAAACGAAAGGGCCGGCACCGGGCGGATGACCTGCTCATCGTCATCAACGTATCCAATAAAAACTACCATGATTGGGCCATGCAGGTTAAAGGGAAACTGCACTGGAAGGAGATATTTAACAGCAACCACACAAAGTATTGGGGCACAGGCGAATGCCTCAACGAACATATAGCGATAAATTATATTGATCGAAAAAAGAAAATCTGTGAAATAATACTGAATATTCCTGCGTTTACTGCTATGATATTCCGATAAGGAATAGGCGACCTCTGAAAAACACCTTATGAAAACACTGATTCCGGTCATAGCGGCATTCGTATCCTCTGCCAGTCAGGCCCAGGCCGGCGACAGCTCCCTGATTTATTTTCAAAAGGCTGTTGCCGCGAAAGAAGCCAGGCAATTCCTGGTGGCGGCCCAATACTTCGACAAATCCCTTTCGTTTAATGCAAAAAATCTTTCCGCGCTGCTGGAAAACGCAGCTGTACACATGGAAATGCGGAAAACAGACCAGGCCAAAGCTTTGTACATACAAGCCCTGGAACTGGAACCCGGAAACCTCATTGCACAAAAGGAATTGATGCAATTGTATTTCAATTACAGGCAATTCGCGAAGGCGGTTGAGATGGCAAAGGCATGCGCAAACTGCGAAGGCGCCAGCCGAATCATCGGCATCAGTTTATACCAGCAAGAAGAGTATGTGCAGGCGGTTCAATACCTGTCGCAAGCGCTTCAGCAAAACGAAGCAGATGCGGAAGCCACATATATCATGGCCAGGTGCTACCTCGATATGGAGGAATACAGCAAAGCCGTTCCGTATTATGCCAAAGCCATCAGCCTGAACCCGGATAAAAGCAACTGGATTTATGAAAAGGGTTTATTGCACTACACGTTGAATGAATATAAAGACGCGGTGAGCAATTTTCAACTGGCGGCTGATAAGGGCTATGTGCAATCAAACGATTTTAAAGAAAACCTCGGTTACGCATGTTTATACAGTGGTGAATTTGATAAAGGTGAATCCCTCCTGATGTCTGTCTGGCAAAAGAAACCCGGCAACAAGGATATCATCCGCGACATGGCCGAAATTCTGTACAAAGGTCGCCAGTACGACCGTTCCCTGCAGTATTGCCAGAAATTGCTGGAAATGGATGCCAAAGACGGTAAAGCCTTGTACCAGGCAGGGTTATGTTTTCAGAAAAAAGGGGAGAAAGACAGGGGGCAAGCCATGTGTGATAAAGCCATTGAAATGGATCCCTCACTGGCCAGCTTAAGACGGAAAAAAGAAATGCCCGGTGGGCTTTAACAATAGTTTTCTACAGTTATACGGTTGATTTTTACAGGACAAAAAGCGGGAGAGCATTCTCCCGTTTTTTTATGCAAATATTTCAGCCAGCATGCACCGGGCGCTGCCACCACCTGCATCTTCGATATGCTGTAGAGGTGCATGTATGAATCCACCATCAACCGACAAAGCCTGCAACTGTGATTCGGTTAATGATTGATAGGCGCGATCAGACATCACCCAAAAACATGCATCGGCTGTATTGCGCACCAGCAGCATATTTCCCGCAAATGCGTGCATCTGTTCAAGTGTAATCGATACCAATGTCAATCCCGAAGCTTCAATGGACGTGGTGACAGTATGCCGATCAATACCAGGTGTAATGGCGTCCAGGCAAACTACCGCTACGGATTTGCCAATACTCATCATTACATTGGTATGGTAAACCGCTTGCCCCGATGCATCAATGGCATCAAAGATGACCGGCCGGAAACCAATAATGCCACAGCAGTCCCGGAAAAGGGATTCGTGGGTGCGCGCCGACCTGCAGGCATACGCTATCTTATGCGCCCTGTCGAGCACCATGCTTCCCGTGCCTTCGAGGAAAATCCCTGCCTGTTCATATGAACGTAAGTCTGTTTTATGTTCAATCGCATTTGTGATAAGTTCCAATGATGTTAGCAGCTTCTTAGGTTCTAACCTGCGGTTCTCCGCGAACATGGGGTATAGGATATAACGTCCAGGGTGAAACGAAATCCAGTTATTGGGAAAGATGGCATCGGGTGTTGGCGGGTGGGTACTGTCTTTAATAACGGTGACCCGTACACGATTTTCGCGCAGCGCATCCAGCATGCCATTCCATTCCGCTAAGGCTTTCTCCTGCAGGTTTTCGCCGGTTGCCTGCTGAAACAAATTATTGACGGCGGTTTCCCGGTTATAACCAAATGCCGCCGGTTCAACCATGAGCAGGTGATTGCTGGTTTGCATGCACTAATGTTTTTTGGCAAATTCCTTCTCGCCGGCACGGATGGCAACCGGCAGGTCGTTTTCACGTGGCGGGATCGGGCAATTGTAGCCGCTGCTGTATGCGCAGTAAGGGTTATAAGATTTATTGAAATCGATCACAACCATATCATCCCTGATATCCGTGACCAGGATATCGATATACCTGCCTCCGCCATAACTGGCTTCACCACTGGTTTGATCTGTAAAGGGAATAAAGAGATGGTCGCGGTATCGGCTGCTGTTCCGCAAAGCGTCTGACTGATAAATGAACAATCGGCAACTGTCTTTTCCTAACCTGAAGTGTGCAATGCCATATCGGTAGAATTTCTTTGGCTTTTCACCGGTCGTTGGCATGATAAACCCAATCGTGTCATTGAGCTTCTCAAATCTTGCGTGGATTTTATAAGAGATGTCTGCCGGGAAAAATCGAAAATATTTTTTTTCGGCTTCTGGTACTGCTTCATGCTGGCTGGTATAGGCAGACCGGTAAGTTTTCATATACCGTTGATACGCGGATTGCGCTTCGGACCGGCCGCAGCATAACAATAAAAATGACAGGATGGAAAAATATGCACGCATCAGTTCATCATCACAATATTGACACTCCTTTGCAGGATATTAAAAGCGATTTCCGCCATCAGGTTTTCCTTATCGAGTGTAGGGTTTACTTCCGTGATTTCAAAACAGCAAACCTTCCGGCTTTGCATGAATTTAGAAATCAGGTCCTCAGCTTCCCTTTCACGCAACCCGTTGCTCACGGGTGTGCCGGTTCCTTTCGATATGGTGGAATCTAAACTGTCAACATCAAAACTCACATAAATATCTGTGCAATCACTCAGGTAACGCAATACTTTCCGGCTCACATTCTCCGGTCCATTGCGCCTCACTTCCGTGGTGCTGATCACTTTCATACCGTATTTGTCGATCAGTGCTTTTTCTTCTTTCTCAAAATCCCTCAATGAAATAAAAACAATATCCTCGGGCAGCACTTTAGGCGTAATTTTCCCGATTTCTTTTAACTGGTTCCAGATACGCGCCGTTTTTTCATCAAGATCGTGCACTTTATTATCGGCATTGTCTTCGCCTATGGCTGTAGCCAATGGCATACCATGCAAGTTGCCGGATGGCGTGGTGAATGGCGTATGCAGGTCGGCATGGGCATCAATCCAGATCACCCCCAGTTTGCTTTTGGGTTTTGCGATCTTGATTCCGGCAATCGTACCTCCGGCGTTGCTGTGGTCTCCGCTTAAAATAACGGGGAAGAAATTATTCTTCAGGCTGTCGCTCACCGCTTTGCTGATCCGTTCATACATGGTCAGCACCCCCTGTATGCGTTTCGCATAGGGGGAATGGATGGGTTCGAAAAGGATATTATTGACGGTTTCGATTTTCTCGGAAGGGAAGTGTACGAAAAAATTACTCATAAAATCAAGGGCGGCGATCTTAATGGCATCAACACCCAGGCTGGCCCCGCGGGTACCCGCACCAATTTCGGATGGCACTTCAATGAGTTTGATATTCTTCATAATGACAATTTAGGTGAAGCCCGGTGCGGCTGAATGGCATGGGCATATGTATCGTACAAGTCAAATATACAGATTATCCCTGACGGGGTTTTTCCCATTCAGGCTACCGGTGCTGGAAATGATCCTGAATCGGACAAACATATCCTCGCTGTACCATTTTTCTTTGCGCGTTTTGCGGATCACTTCGGCATGGGTGGCAGAGGCATAGGCAAATGATTTCATCTGGGATGCAGAAGTCCAAACGCTGAATGTAGCCTGTTTGATCCAAGGTACTTCGCCAATCCCGACCGACATCAGGAACCCCGGTGCTTTGACCATTTGTACAGCCACCGGTGCCACATGCCGCCAGAAATAAGTTAGCCGGTTTAGTCGGATGCTGGCACGGGTGAGTACCGCGACGGGCCCATCATAACCGGTTTTGGTTTGCAGGTTACCGAAAGGCTCCTTGCCATCCCAACGCCCGTGGCCTTCAACGGGTTCCAGCATTAATATATAAGTTTCGCAACCAAACAGTTTGGCCCAACCATGTACAATCCTGCCATATAATGTGGTTAAACTAACCTTTTCCGGGCTTATGTCAGCATCATGGGTAGCTAAAATGGCCCATTGGCGCAAGTCTGGCTTCTTATCGAATGTGCCGTTCAACCCGCACCCCATGAGTTTATAAAAACGGATGCGGCGGTTTATCCATAAGGGGAACCTGAATACGCCCATACTCAACCATGCCAGGGGAATGGCCCATACAGGATACCGGAATACCGTTAAGGATGTAGTCATTGTATAGATTTATGCTTATCGAAATATCGCACGGCTAAAAATAAAAAACTCCACGTGGATAACGTGGAGCCCGGGTATTTGGTTTGAAAAACTTAGAATTGTTCCAGCTTGCTGAAGAAGAATGAGCCTTCAATGGCTGCATTTTCATCGCTGTCGCTGCCATGGATCGCATTTTCACCCACGGAAGCGGCATACAATTTACGGATGGTGCCTTCCTCAGCTTGTGCAGGATTGGTAGCGCCAATTAGCTTGCGGAAATCTTCCACCGCGTTTTCTTTTTCCAGGATGGCTGCGGTAATGGGGCCACGGCTCATGAATTCAACCAGTTCGCCGTAAAAAGGGCGCTCTTTGTGCACGGCATAAAACTCACCCGCTTTCTCTGCACTCAGCTTGGTCATTTTCATGGCTACAATCCGGAATCCGGCCTTGTTGATCTTTTCCAGGATCGCACCGGTGTAACCTTTCTCAGTGGCATCCGGCTTGATCATTGTAAATGTACGATTGCTCATTCTTATCAATTTTGGGCGCAAATCTACACCCTAATGGCGAGAATTCCGCTTTCTGTTACCTGTTCCGGAGCTGATATTTTTGTTAAAATCAGGTTTGATGGCTGAACGGGCTTGACTCATCCACCGCATTCGTATTTTTTACCATACTTTTGCGCGGCCATATGCAACCGATCGCACATCTCCACCCATTATTACAGGAACCAAGGGTCATTGTGATAACCATGCACCAGAAACCTGATGCCGATGCCATGGGCTCAGCCCTCGGCTTGTATCATTTTCTGATACAGTTCGGGCACACGGTTTCCGTGATATCGCCTACCAACTGGGCCGCATTCCTGAACTGGATGCCGGCTTGCGACTCTGTGATTGATTATGAAAGGGAGCAGGCGAAAGCTGATGCGCTGATAGAAGAGGCCGACTTAATTTTTTGCCTGGATTTTAATGTGTTGAGCCGCACCAAAAAAATGGAAACGGCGCTGGCTGCTGCCAGTGGCAAACGCATCCTCATTGATCATCATCAGCAACCCGATGAGCCCATGTTCGCGTATGGCATCAGCAATACGCTGAAAAGTTCAACTGCAGAGATGGTGTACGATTTTATCTGCCAGTCGGGCCATTCTTCCAGGATTAACCTGCAGGTTGCGGAATGTATATATGCTGGCGTGATGTCTGACACGGGTTCATTCCGTTTCCCTTATACTTCCGCTGAGGTGCACCGCATGGTGGCCGACCTGAAAGAGAAAGGCCTGAACCACACTGCCATACACCAGGCTTTGTTTGATAATTTTTCCGAAAACCGGTTACGTTTCATCGGGCATGTGCTCCTGAACCGCATGGAGGTTTTCTATGAATATAATACAGCATTGATCTCCATACCGCAACAGGACCTGATGAAGTACGACATCAAAACCGGCGATACCGAAGGTTTGGTGAATTATCCGTTAAGTATCGAAGGCATCAGGCTGGCTGCCATCATAATCGACAGGGGCGAAGAACGTAAATGCTCTTTCCGTAGCAAAGGTGATTTTGATGTCAATGTTTTTGCCCGTGAACATTTTACCGGGGGTGGACATAAGAATGCCGCCGGCGGACAAAGCCGCGACCCATTGGAAAAAGTGGTGAATGATTTTGTGGAGGCCATAAAAAAATACCGCTCCGAACTCAGCAGCTACGATTTTTAATTTCAATCAGCATAATTCAGATATTATATATGAGACACATGAAAACAATCGTTTTATCGACACTCGCGGGATTATTGGTTTTATCATCCTGCAAAGAACCATTCCGCAAATCCAGCAATGGACTGGAGTATAAAATTATCAGTGATGGAAAAGGCGAGACCCTGAAACAAAATCAGTACATGCAGTACCATGTAAAGCAATTGTACCAAACGGGCCGCAAGGATTCATTGCTGACCGACAGCCGCACAAGCCGCGGGCCGATGATTGAAATGGTGGATTCGTTTTCAACGCCCCCACAGTATTATGGTATCCTTACACAATTGAGAAAAGGGGATAGCCTGGTGATGCGCAGCCTGACCGATTCTATCTACGCGAAATCAGAAGTGATGCCGCCAATGTTTAAGAAAGGCCATTACCTCGTTACGACTGTAAAAGTGATCAACATCTTCAAAACAAGGGCAGAAGCCGATAGCGCGAACAAAGCCGAAATCGCAGTGTACCGCCGCATAGATTCATTGAAAAAGCTGGAAAAAATTAAGGAAGATGATGTGAAGCTGCGCGAATATTTCAAGAAGAATAATATCGACGTCAGCAAATTACAAAAAGCGCCGCGCGGAACATACGTGGAAATCATCACACCGGGTGAAGGCCCGTTGATTGATACCAGCATGTACCCAAAAACCAATTATACAGGCCGTAAACTCGAGGGCGAAGTGTTTGACAGCAACACGGATCCAAAATTCGGGCATGTGGATCCCTTTGTCGTAAACCTTGGCTCTGACCCCAGCATGGGTTACGGTATTATTGAAGGTTGGCTCGAAGGATTGAAACTGTTGCAGAAAGGAAGCAAAGCCAGGTTCTACATTCCTTCGCCTTTGGCTTATGGAGAAAACGAACCCCGGCTCGGGCCAAACGCCATCCTGATTTTTGATATTGAGGTATTGGATGTGCTCACCAAAGACCAGGCCAAGGCCGAATTAAAAGCGGCCAATGACCGCTACGCAGCCAAGCAAAAAATGTACATCGATAGTTTAAAAAAGATCCGTGAAGACAGCATTATGCGCAGCAAGGGAAAAGCCATTGACTCTTCTAAGAAGTAATCAATGATGATAACAACTTAAGCCGCTCCATCCGGGGCGGCTTTTTTATATGCTTCCAGCAGGTTGACCACTTCCATGGCTTCCTTTACATCGTGTACGCGTAACAGTTGTGCGCCCTGTTGCAGCGCGATGGTATGCATGACCGTGGTTCCATTCAGCGCCTCGGCCGGGGTAATGCCAAGGGTTTTGTAGATGCTGCTTTTGCGCGATAATCCGGCTAATATGGGTTTCCCGAGGATACGCAAAGCATGCAGCTCATGAAGCAATCGGAAATTCTGTTCAATGTTTTTCGCGAAGCCAAAACCGGGGTCAATAATGATATCCTTAATGCCGGCAGACTGGCACTGGTCAATTTTACGGATAAAATAATCCAATACTTCGCGTGTGATATCTTCATACATGGCGAGGTCCTGCATATGTTCGGGGCTGCCTTTCATGTGCATGCAGATATACGGAACGTTCAATGTTCCGACTGTTGGGATCATTTCTTGATCAAGTGTACCGGCGCTGATGTCGTTGATGATATCAGCGCCCATTGCAACCGCTTCACGCGCCACCTGGCTGTGATAGGTATCAATGGAAATAACCGCATCCGGAAAGCAGGAGCGGATATTTTTCAATACAGGCTGTACGCGTGCCCATTCTTCCGGAGCCGATAACCGGGCACTGCCAGGTCTTGTGCTTTGTCCGCCAATATCAATAATCCCCGCGCCCTGTGCCAGCATGTTCGCAGCCTTGCTGATGAGTTCATCCATTGATAAACTGATATGGCCCTCATAAAATGAATCCGGTGTAATATTCAAAATGCCCATAACTACAGGCTTTTCATAAACATGCAATTTTCCCCGGCAATTGATGGTGAACATGGATGGATAAATTGTATTTTTGAGCGTATATGCAAATGTGAGGATTATTTGCAAGTAAACATCCAGCAAACAAATTCATGACGACCGAAGCACAATACCGGCAGGTGGTTGACCGCTGCCGGGATACTTTCCTGAAAAAAACAGCCGATTACGGTACTTCCTGGAGGGTGTACCGCACGATCTCCGTGGCCGACCAGATTTTTATTAAGGCACGACGGGTCCGTACGATACAGGAAAAAAAACAACGAAAAGTGGAAGATGGCATCCGGTCGGAGTTTGAAGGCATGCTGAATTATGCGGTAATCGGATTGATGCAGTTAAGGCTGCCCGAATCAGCGCCGGAGCAACTCAGCGCGGAAGAGGTACAGCCTTTGTATGATGCCGTTATAACCGAGGCGCTTGCCCTGATGCAAGACAAGAACCATGATTACGGGGAAGCCTGGAGGGATATGAGCCAGGAGAGTTTTACCGACCTGATCCTCGCCAAATTGCTCCGCATAAAACAAATCATCGCCAACCAGGGCGTGACCATAGTGAGCGAAGGCATAGACGCTAATTTTTACGATATATTGAATTATTCCGCATTCGCCCTTATCCTGATCAGTGAAGGGCTCCACGAAAAATAAAAACCATGAAGCTAACGGTAACGGTTATCAGAATTCTGACTGGCTTATTGTTTATTTTTTCTGGTTTGGTGAAAGCCATTGATCCGCTCGGGCTGGCATATAAAATGCAGGAGTTTTTTGAGGCCTGGGCCAATGACGGGTTCCTGCCTTCGATCATGCACAGCCTCGACAAGCATGTGCTCTTTTTTTCCATCAGCATGATTACCCTGGAAGTGGTGGTAGGCCTTGCCCTGCTCCTGGGCTTTATGCGCAAACTTGCCACATGGCTGCTCCTCCTGCTGATTGTTTTCTTCACTTTCCTCACCAGCTATGTGCTCTTCTCCGGTAAAATCAGGGCCTGCGGTTGCTTTGGCGATTGCATCCCGCTTACACCCATACAGACATTTACCAAAGACATCATCTTACTCATATTTGCCATCATTCTGATCATCGGCCGTAAACATATCCTGCCCGCATTAAAACCCTGGCCAATGGCATTGGTCATGATGTTGGCAACAGCCTCCGTATTGCTGCTGCAGAACAGGGCCCTGAAACACCTGCCACCCAAGGATTGCCTGCCGTATAAAGTGGGCAATAATATCCTCGAATTGCGCAAGATGCCCGCCGATGCCATTCCGGACCAGTATGAATATATGTTCCTGTATGAAAAAGATGGGGTCAAAAAAGAATTCCCGGTATCCGGGCTGCCCGACAGCACCTGGAAATTTGTGGAACGCAAACAGATACTGGTCAAAAAGGGAAAAAACAATATACCGCTGATCAACGATTTTTCTTTGACCAGCATCAATGGTAACGACAGCACCGAAGCCATCCTGGGGCAGGAAGGGGAATACTATTTGTTATTTGTGAAAGACCTGGATGATTATCCATTACAAAAGGGTGAAGATGTTTTGCTTGCCCGGAAATTAACGGAAAAGAAATTCCCTGTGTATGTTGTCACCTCTCAGAAAGATAAAGTCAGCAGCCGCTTTCAGTCATTGCCGGTAACCATCCTTACCTGTGATGCCACTGCCATTAAAACAGCTGCCAGGAGCAAACCGGCTTTATTCCGCATGAAGGGCCCGGTGGTGCAGGATAAATGGGGTTGGGCTGATTTTGATGATGTAAAATAAAACTTCGTGTATCCGTGATGGTTATAATCACGGCGCATGCATCATGCTGAAGAAAATCATATATTCCGCCACTGTGATACTGGGGGTGTTAACCCTGGTATTCCTCCTGTTCAGGGGCATGGGCGACCCGGCAAAACTGGTGGCCGGGCAAAACGTTGACCCGCGCACGCTCGAAAACATCCGTAAGGAACTTTACCTCGACCAGCCCGGCTGGAAGCAGTACCTCCTGTACCTGAATGACCTTTCGCCCATATCTTTTCATACGGATGCGGAAATCAGTGGCCGTCAGCTTAGAGGATTTTTTTTTGAGGCTAACACAACCCGTCGCCCAGGCATTAAATGGCCATACCTGGGGCGCAGTTTTCAATCGAAAAAGGAAGTCGGTTCAATCATAGCGCATGTCATGCCGGCAACCCTGGTATTGGCATTGGCCGCCATGATCCTGGCAACGATTATCGGTATTTCATTGGGCGTACTGGCCGCTGTTAAAAAAGGCACTCTGCTCGACCATGGTAGCATCATAGGCAGTATCGCGGGGATTTCGGCGCCTTCTTTTTATATGGCCATCCTGTTTGCCTATATCTTCGGATTATGGCTGCACGATTATACGGGCTTACCCGTTACCGGTAGTTTGTATGCCATTAATGAAGTAACAGGGGAACGATATATCGAAATCAAAAACCTGGTTCTGCCGGCATTGACTTTAGGTATCCGTCCGATGGCCATCATCACACAACTCACCCGAAGTTCAATGCTGGATGTATTGAGCCAGGATTTTATCCGAACCGCGCGTGCCAAGGGTCTCAGCGAACATAGGGTTTTATGGAAGCATGCCCTGCCCAATGCATTGAACCCGGTACTTACATCCGTTACGGGTTGGTTTGCAGAAATGCTTGCCGGCGCTTTTTTCGTGGAATATATTTTTGGATGGAATGGATTGGGCAGGGTGACGGTGCAGGCTTTGGAAAAACTGGATTATCCGGTGCTGATGGGGTCGCTGCTGGTAAGCGCCTTATTATTTGTGCTCATCAACCTGCTGGCGGATATGCTGTACCGTTTGATTGATCCGCGCATCAGGTAATATGCCACATACAAATTCTTGTATCTTTAGCGTATGAAAACTTTATCCATAGCCCTGATCACACTCATATTACTTTTTGCTGCATCTTCAACACTGGCCAATAATTATTATGTTGACCCATCCGCAGACAAATCAAAAAATAAAGGTACCATTGCCGATCCGTTCAACAGCAACCGGGAACTGAACCGGCAGATGAAAAATTTTTTACCGGGCGACAGTATTTTTTTCCGCAAAGGGCAACTTTATGATTCCCGCGTATTCATCACCTGCTCGGGCCTGCCCAATAAACCCATTGTTTTTTCAACTTATGGTGATGCAACCGAAATGCCCAGCTTCCTCTATGCATCCGATGGGGAGGAGAGGCATATCATGATCACATTTTACCAATGCCGGTATGTAGTGATGGATGGCATACAGGTTCAGGACGATAACCTCCAGCAACTTGACCAATCGGCTATGGCCCGCATCAAGATTGCATTTTCCATTGATCAGAGCGACCATATTGTAATCAGGAATTGCAAAGCGGCTTATGTAGGCATTGGTGTTAACATTGTTGGCGCTTACAATGAAGTATTGAACTCAAAGTTTGAGCATTTACGGATGGTGCGCAATACAAAAGGAGGGGATGATGATTACGGCGCCAACCCCGTGGTGATTGCAGGGCCCAATAACCTGGTGAAGGGTTGTATATTCCGGCATGCCTGGGCGCTAAGTTACGATTATGAATATGATGGGGGAGCAGTGGAAATCTTCGGGCCCAATTGCCATAATAACCGCATCCTGAATAACCTCGCCTACGACTGTAACGGGTTTGTGGAATTTGGAAGCGATGCCGGCGGCACATCCACCAATACTTTAATTGAGGGAAACCTGATTGTGAACTGCGGCGATTTATTATATATCAGCAGCAGCGGGAATTTTGCCATGTCTGTACAAGGGTTGGAATTCAGGAATAATAAAATTATCCAGAATATTGATCAGCTTACCAGGCCACGATACATGATCAGTATGAAAAAAGCGATAACAGGAAAAGACATACTCCGGCTAAACGGAAATGTTTTCTGGCTAACTAATGGAGTGAGCCTGTTAAAAGAAAACCAGTTCGCACCCGGACAATTAACCCATAAGCATAACCTGTATTACCTGAAAGGAGGGAAACTTAATATAAGCCCTGATCCAACGGAGAAACTGCTGCAGCCTTCCAACCAATCGGTGATGAGAAAAATATTGGGAAAAGACTGGGATGCATTCCCCGAAATATTCCCATTTAAGCACCTCGCGGCATACTGGCACCTGTTCTTATAAGCTTATGTATAGCCGATTGATTCCTGGTCTTGTCGAACTATTACGACAAGACAATAGAACATCCAATGACAGCACTTCCCGTTTTTCTGTTATTATCTTTGGCTCAAGCCCAAAGTCAATACCGGCGGGCGTTTCAGCCGATGAAATGAAGCCGGGAACGACAAAATCGTGGATTAATTGTGTATAACCCAAAATTTATTTTTTTTAAACAAAATTGATTTTGGCACGAAGTTTGGAAAATAATGCACAGCTAATCCTGATGGAACCGAACAGCTAGAAATCCAATAGACCAACCTAAGCTTACCATGACCAGAAAAACCAAAACCTGCAGCCCGGCAAAAATAATCCATCTGATTTATCGTTAACTAAAGAGGTATTTCGTGTAACCGACGATCTATCTGTTTATTCTTGACTTGGGGGAGACCCCGGACGCGAGAAAAACACCACCAATAACCTAAAAGAAAAACCATGAAACGATCTGTATTCATGAAAACCCTTGCTGTATCCTTGTGTATCCTCCTCAGCGGGATCACCCAGGCAGCAACTTACTACGTTGACCCATCGTCAACCGCTACAACGGCCAACGGCTCACTGGCAACACCCTGGAAAACCCTTGCCCAGGTAAACAGCAATATGAGCCTCTTTCAGCCGGGCGATCAAATCCTGTTTAAGCGCGGACAAAAATTCAATGGCACACTGTCCATTACCCGTTCGGGTACGGCCGGTAACCCCATTGTATTTGGTGCTTATGGAACAGGCGCCGACCCTCATTTCTGGGGTACAGGTTCTGTGATCAGCTACCTGATCTACATGAACAACAGGTCGTATATTACTTTTTATGGTTTGAATATTTCTGATACTACCATCTCTGCAACAGACCGTACCACACCATCCAATATCCAACGCGCATTTTATATCGACGGGTCATCAACGAATGTCCTGATCCGCAAATGCCGCCTCGACCGTGTGGGTGTAGGTGCCTATATTGTTGGGCCAGGTAACCAGATCGATTCCTGCGATATCGGTAACATGCGCATGGTTCGCAATACACCGCAAAGTGTTCACCCCGATGATGATTATGGTGCTAACCCTGTGGTGATTTCTTCTGCCAGCAATAAAATTACATACAACTATTTCCACGATTGCTGGGCAACCAGTTACGATTATGGGTATGATGGTGGCGCCATTGAATATTATGGCAACGGTGCTTCCAACAACTATGTGGCCTATAATACATTCTACGATTGCAATGGTGTGGTGGAAAGCGGTTCAGGCAACGCGGGTTTGATTGAAAACAATGTGTTCGCATACAATAAAATGATCAACAACTCCAGCCTGTTCTTTATCAGCAATAGCGGAAGCTTTGTGGTTACGGTAAGGAACATGCAGTTCTATAACAATGTAATTGTTGAGAATGTAGTTGGGCGTTTGAATGAATCAAATATGTTCTCCCTCCGGGTGTCAACCACGCAACAAGGGGTGGCCATTATGAAAAACAATATCTTTTGGCTGACCAATGGTATTGATGTAGCCCGTTCCGGACAGTTTACGGCCGGCCAGTTGGTGCATGAAGACAATATTTATAAACTCGGAACAGGCAGCCTCCTCAACTTCACCGCACACAGTTCAGAACTGGTAACAACATCAAACAGCATTTTCGCGAATAGCAGCCATGCTGATCCCCGCAACTGGGATTTTAACCCTGCCGCCGCAAGCCCTGCCGTTGATTTCGGTCAAACCGTTGGCTTCGTGCGCGATTTCGTAGGTAACCCCGTTCCAATGGCTGCAGCACCTGATGCGGGCATCATTGAAAAACTTCCTTCAGGAAGCTTGCAGGCCAGCGCTGCTGTAACAACTGCCATTGCTTGCAACGGCGGAACAGCTACTGTAACTGTATCAGCGGCCGGTGGCGTACCACCATATAATGGTACCGGTACATTTACCGTTTCGGCGGGTACACATAATTATACCGTAACAGATGCCAACGGTGCATCTGCCAATACCAGCATCATCGTTACTCAACCTGCGGCCCTGAGTGCTACGGTATCTACCGGTAATATTACCGTGAATGGCGGCACCACCACTGCAACAGCTTCGGCTACTGGTGGTACATCACCGTATTCGTACAGGCTCAATAACGGAAACTTCCAAACATCAAATAGTTTTAGCGGAGTGGCGGCAGGTTCACACAGCATTACCGTAAGGGATGCCAATAACTGTACCTTCACCAGGAACTTCAGTATTTCGCAACCCGCGGCGCTCGCGGCAACGGCTACTGCCGGTGCGGTGGCTTGTAATGGCGGCACAGCAACTGTTACCGTCAGCGCGAGCGGAGGCGTTTCGCCATACACCGGTACGGGCACATTTACCGTAAATGCCGGAACATACTCATATACTGTAAGGGACGCCAATGGTGCCACTACCACCACGTCGGTGACTGTAAGCCAGCCCTCGGCCATCAGCATCAGCCTGAATGCAGGAACCATCACCGTGAACGGCGGTACAACCAGCATTGCGGTGAACGCAACCGGTGGAACAGGTGCATATTCCTATAAATTAAACAATGGTTCATTCCAAACCGGCAATACATTCAGTTCGGTTCCAGCCGGAACTCATACCATCACTGTACGTGATGCCAACGGATGTACGGCAAACCGCAGCACCGTGATCACTGAGCCTGCAGCATTTGTAGCTTCTGCAAGCGCGGGAAGCATTGCCTGCAACGGTGGAACCACCACCGTAACGGTAACGGCTACGGGCGGTACAGCTCCATATAATGGTACAGGTTCATTCACCGTAAATGCCGGAACATACAATTACACCGTAACTGATGCCAATGGCGCCAGCAGCACAGCAAGCGTAACCGTTTCGCAGCCTGCCGTGTTAAACGCGACAGTTGCCGCAGGAACCATCAACATCAATGGCGGTACCACCACAGCTACTGTAAATGCATATGGCGGTACAGCCCCATACAGCTATAGCCTCAATGGCGGAAATTACCAATCATCAAATGCATTCAGCAATATCCCTGCCGGCAACCACGCGGTACAAATCAGGGATGCGAACGGATGCAGCATAACAAAGAATTTTTCTGTAACCCAACCCAATGTCCTCAGCGCTTCGGCCTCTGCAACCAATATTACCTGCAATGGCGGAAATGCTACAGTAACGGTAACGGCTAGTGGCGGTTTGGCTCCATATACCGGAACTGGTACATTTACGGTGGCTGCCGGTACATACACATACATCGTAACAGATGCCGGCGGCGCTACGGCTACCACAAGCATCACCGTTACCCAGCCTTCAGCCGTTCAGGCATCGGCTACCAGTGGTACCATTACCGTAAATGGCGGCACAACCACCATCACGGCTTCGGCAAGCGGTGGTACAGCCCCATACAGCTACAGGCTCAATACCGGGTCTTACCGCACCAGCAACACATTCAGCAATGTGGCGGCAGGTACCTATACCATTACCGTACGTGATGCTAATGGTTGCACCGGTTCTGCCAGCATCAGCATCAGCCAGCCTGCGGTACTGTCGGCTTCTGCCAATGCCGCGGCTATCCAATGTAATGGCGGTTCAACTACTGTTGTGGTAAGCGCAACCGGTGGCACTGCCCCGTACACAGGTACAGGTTCATTCAGCGTGAGCGCCGGAACTTATACTTATACCGTGAGCGATGCAGCCGGAACTTCGGTGAGCACATCCATCACGGTAACCCAGCCTGCGGCTATTGGAATCACCATATCAACAGGCAGCATCACCGTATTTGGCGGCACAACTATGGTACAGGTAGACGCTTATGGTGGTACAGGAAGCACATACAGCTACAAGCTGAATAATGGCACATTCCAATCATCAAACACATTCAATGATGTACCTGCAGGCAACCATGTGGTTACCGTGAGGGATGCCAATGGTTGTACCAATATCAAGAACTTTACCATCACACAACCTGCAAATAACCCGCTGATTGCAAGTGCAACGGCTACCAATATCCTTTGTAACGGCGGTACATCCAACGTAACGGTAACGGCTACGGGCGGAACAGCTCCATACACCGGTATTGGTACTTTCAACGTGAGCGCGGGCACGCATAACTTTACCGTGACCGATGCCAATGGTAACAGCAATACAGCCAGCATCACCGTTACCCAGCCTGCCGCTTTGGTGATGGGTGTGAATACGGAAGTGATCAGCAACGGCGAAACCACTACAACCGCAAATATTGATGTGGTTGGCGGTACTGCCCCTTATCTCTATAGCGTGAATGGCAGTGCATACCAGTCTTCAAATATTTTCACCGGTATTACAGCCGGCCAGCACACAGCTTCCGTGATTGACCAGAATGGTTGTACGGTAAGTGAGACATTCGCCGTGTCTCTGGCCTTATCGCAAAACCTGGCCCTGAACCTGGTGTCTAAAACAAATGTTTCTTGCCGCGGTGGCAATGATGGTATGATACAGGTACTGGCTACCGGTGGCGCTGCGCCATATTCTTACAGCATCAATAACGGTCGCTATTCAACCAATCCGCTCTTTAAAAACCTGCGCGCCGGTAACTACCGCGTGACAGTAAAAGACGGAACATCCAATGTTGCTTCTATAGTGGTGTATGTATTTGATGGCCGCCGTCGTTGCAATGCAACCGGTGTTAGCGGAAGGGTAGTGCTGAGTGCATATCCTAACCCAACTACTGACCGTTTCTATCTGACTGTCGACAGTGAAGAAGAAACCGATGTACAGGTTGAAGTGTATAGCATTGATGGTAAGCCGGTGTACCAGGCAACAGGTGCTATGGACAGGACATTCACTTTCGGTGAGCAGTTCAAAGCCGGTACTTATATCGTGAAAGTGAAACAAGGAAACAAAGTGGAAACCATACGTGTGGTAAAAGGAAGATAATCCACAACTGTGCATAAATGATCCAGGCCCCGTTACAACGGGGCCTTTTTTGTTAAATCCGGATATCGGGTCTCTGGCAGATTAAACTTTAGATGACATCCGAAGTCTAATGTCAATATCCTGCTTATCAGCGGGTTATCTTCCTTTTGTAGTAATGGAACGACAAAAAAATCGACTTGCACTCTACATTTTTTAATCCTATATGTGGGAGTTTTGCATCGGTCTTTAAGCGAGTTATGTCCAATATCTGAATACCCCACAAGGATTTTTGGCACAACAATTGCCTCCAGGGCCTTACCTCGGTTTGCCAGATGATCTGATCCATTTAATCCGTCCATCCAGGCATCCTACCTCATACCATCTGACCTCAGGAATAACAGTCCCTCCATTGGGCCTGGCAGTATTATTCACACAAAGAAAACATTGTGCGCATGAGATGGTATTTATCTTTCATCCTATTATTAACCGGCCTGATTAGCCAGGCAGCCGAATTTTACGTTGATCCTTCATACACGGGTAGCACACAGAACGGTAGCATAACTGCCCCATGGAAAACGCTGGCTGATCTTCAAAATAATTTAAGCAGGGTAAACCCGGGCGATTTTGTGTTTTTTAAGAGAGGGCAAACCTATACCGGTACATTGAATATTCGCCGCTCCGGCACGGCAAGCGCGCCCATCACTTTCAGCACTTATGGTACATCAACAGCCATGCCATTGTTTGTTGGATATGGTGAGTACTGCATCCAGGTTTCTTACCAGCAATATGTGATTATTGAAGGCTTGAAGATCACTGATCCAAACATGAATCCAGCCGATCATTCGATCATGGCGAATATTAAAAGGGCTTTCAATATTGACGGCAGCAACTATATTACCATCCGCAACTGCGATATTTCACTTGTAGGTACCGGTTTCAATGTGATGGGGAGCTACAATCGCATCGAAAATAATATCATCAATAACCTGCGTATGATCCGCAATACGCCAACATCAACCAATAGCGATGATGATTATGGCGCCATGGCGATGGTGATTACCGGATCGTATAACGAAGTGTACCGCAACCAGTTTTATGAATGCTGGGCAAATAGCTATGATTACCAGTTTGACGGTGGAGGAGTGGAAATTTTTGGAGGTGGTTCCAGCAACAATAAGATCATGTATAATACCGCTAAAAACTGCAATGGGTTTACGGAAATCGGCAGCAGTTATGGAGGTGTGAGCGCCAACAATGTGATCGCGTATAATAAACTGGTGAATTGTGGCGACCTGGTTTGGTTGAATAATTCAGGCACTTATGCCATCACGGTTACCAATTTGCAGATTTATAATAATGTGTTGGTGGAAACCGTACTGCAGTTTTTGCGCGAGACCAAAATGATTGGCATGCGTGTGTATTCCAGTGCTTCAGGGATTGTGGTGATGAAAAATAACATCTTCTGGTTGATGACCGGTGTGGATGTTGCCCATCCCGGCATGTTTACGGGAAGCCAGATGGTGCATGAAAACAATATCTACAACCTGGGCCCAAACAGTTTGCTCAACTTTACTTTGCATAGTTCAGAGCGACTTGCCAGCAGCAACATATTTACCAGCACCACGCAAACGGATCCGCTGAACTGGAATTTTCGTTTGCCATCCGGAAGCCCGGCCATTAACTTCGGACAAAACGTAGGCATCAGCACCGATTTTGAAGGAATGCCGGTACCCGCTGTACCACATGCAGGTATACTGCAGAATACGGGCTCTGGTGTTGTAGGACTTACCGCCAGCGCTTCGGCAGGTGCCATCAGTTGTAATGGGGGTACCACCACAGTAACGGTTACGGCAACGGGCGGAACAAGTCCGTACACAGGTACTGGAACATTCACTGTTGGAGCAGGTACATACACATACACCGTTCGTGACGCTACCAATGCAGCTTCGACCACTACCATTACTGTAGGCCAACCCGCAGCTTTGAATGCCAATGTGAGCCATGGAAATATCACAACCGTTGGTGGGGTTACTACATTGTCGATTGCAGCAAGCGGAGGTACCGCGCCGTATACGTATGCATTGAACAATGGCAATTACCAAAGTTCAAACTCATTCAGCAATGTATCAACCGGCACACATATCGCGAGGGTAAAAGACAGCAAAGGCTGTATCACGACAAAAAATGTGACCATCAATGTTACAGCGGTAACACCATTGTCTGTTTCCTTAGTCGCGGGTACAATTGCCTGTAAGAGCGGATCAACCACTGTTACTGTCAGCGCTACAGGCGGAACGCCCCCATACAGCGGTACGGGTACATTTACCGTTACGGCGGGCACATATACATATACGGTTCGTGATGCAGGCGGGGCCAGCGATAGCCGCACAGTAACCATTACACAACCATTTGCGGTGTCCACTAGTTTATCGGCAGGTACCATTCAAACACGTGGCGGCACCACCAGTATTACAGTTACTGCATCGGGTGGCAGCGGCGTCTACACGTATAAGTTAGGAACAGGCGCTTATCAAAGCAGCAATGTATTTACGGGTATACCTGCAGGTACATACCAGGTTACGTCAAAGGATTCCAGGGACTGTTCTTCCACAAAATCTATCACTATCACTGAACCGCCTATACCTTTCACTTTAAGCCTGAGTTCACGAAGGCACTTAAGTTGCCGGAATAAGAATGACGGACGTATCGTTGTGGCCGGTCAAAATGGGTATCCCCCGTATCAATACCGCCGCAATGGATTCAGTTATTCCAGCAGCAATACATTCAGCAACCTGGCCCCTGGAACTTATACCATTACCGGACGAGATTCTATGGGCGTAACATCATCCATTTCCGTTACCATAAACAACAGTACCGCCAATTGTGCTACAGGCAGGTCTATAAGCAGTGACGAGGATTTTGAAACCTCAACCTTAGTTGATGTTCAACCTGTGGTTGCGGTTTACCCGAACCCCAGCAACAACTACTTCAGGGTGACTACAGATGGCAATATCGCTGAAGTAGCGAGTATTTTGGTGACCGACATGAACGGAAGGATTGTTTATGAAAACAGGGCATTAAAAACACCCAACCTCCAGATTGGAGAAAACTGGATGCCCGGTGTGTATTTGTTCCGCATGATCAGGGGAAAAAATGTTTACCACCACAAATTGATCAAAACTTCCAGGTAATAAAATAACTGATAAAAGAAATCCCGGTATTATCCGGGATTTTTTATGTCAATACATTTGTAAGCCTATTTTTTACGGGCCGCTTTTTGCTCAGCCAGGTATTCCAATTCTTCCACCGGCTTCTTCAAAGTAAACAGCCACCACATGTTGAACCGTAATGCGATATTGTACACCAGCATGGGAATGATCAATCCCCCGAGCAGCACCAAAATCACCAATGCAGGCACATAAGTTATGCCCAGCAATTTCACCAGGACAATCCGGGTAACCGACATGGCAATGATCTGCATACAGTAAATGTGCACGGAATTGTACCCCACAACCCGTAAAAAGGGCAGGGCTGAATATTTTTTCAACGAGAATGAAGCTGCAATCGATAAAGCGCAACCCACCAGTGCCACAAGGATGAAGAAAAATGGCATATGGTTCTCTACAAAATAATTATTGTCTTTTTCCAGGTTGATTTCCGTGAAGAAGTATTGTATCACAATAAAGGCGGATACAAGCGGCAAGATGAGTTTCCATGAAGTGAACATCTTGGCTGTTTTCTCATTGAGCATGTGTTCCGATATGGCATCACCGATGGCAAAGAACATGTAATATTTACAGATATCCATGATGAAACCAAGGTTCACATCATTTTCACGGAGGAAATAAGCCATGAAATACAGGGATAAACCAAGCACCAGTTGATGCATGGTTTTGAACTTAGCCAAAATTTTCAGCGCTGCGTAGATGATACCTACAAAGAACAGGGCGTTAAGGTACCAGAACTGCCCGGTGATCCTGGGCTCCGTGATCAGGTATAAATAATAATCAGGCCCCACTTCGGAATTGGTGTAATCAGAAAAGAACATCTGCAGGCTGATCTGGATAAAGCCCCATACCAGGAGCGGGTAGAGGATCGTTTGTACACGGTTCCAGGAATATGTACCCAGCCCCCTTTTGCGCAAACTGCCCGAAACAAAAATGCCTGAGGCGATGAAGAATAATGGCATGCGGAAACCGAAAAAGAATACATTGATGTATTCGAATATGGGATAATCCTTCAGGTTCAAACCCGCTTTCAGGATGCTTTCATAGCAATGCCTGTACGTAACGAGTATGATGCTGATGCCCCGGTCGTAATCGATCCATCCAAACCGTTTATTGCCGAGGATGTATTTTGTATTAAACAGATCCATCTACTGTGAGCGGGCGTTTGAATGCCCTGATTTTTCGTTTATGCTGTACTGTTATATTATTAATAGGCGTTTTTATCACCCGCGAATACATGGTAAACGGTCAGGAACATGATCCTGAGGTCGAGCCATACGTTCCAGTTTTCGAGGTACCAAAGATCGTTGGCTACGCGCATTTTAATTTGCTTTGGGTCTGTTATTTCCCCCCTGAACCCGTTGATCTGCGCCCATCCGGTGATACCTGGCTTCAGGAAGTGGCGTACCATATACTGGTCAACAATCTTTGAGTAATCGCTGGTATGCTTAACCATGTGCGGGCGAGGGCCCACCAGGCTCATTTCGCCTTTGAGCACATTGATGAATTGCGGGAACTCATCCAGGCTGGTTTTGCGTATGAACTTTCCGATCCGGGTTACACGCATATCATTTTTGGTGGCCTGTCGCGAGTCGGAATCCTTATTCGGCTTCATGCTCCTGAATTTCAGGCAATTGAATTCCTGGCCGTTCTTACCCGTCCTTTTTTGTGAGAAGAAAATCGGGCCCCTTGATTCCAGTTTAATCAGCAATCCAAGGAGTGGGATTAGCCAGCTCAATACAAAAACGCAGACCAGGAAACTAACGGTTACGTCTAACAGCCTTTTCTTAAACCGGTTCCCCACATCGTCAAGCGGCTCGCTTCGCGGCGAGAGGATGGGCAGGTCACGTATATAATCGATGATGACCGGCTTGCTGAAGAAGAAAGACAGGTTGGGCACCACTTTAAACCGGATAAACTCCGATTCCGCCTGTGCCATCAGCGTATAAATATATTCGTTTTGCTCAGGGGTGATGGTGGAGTAAATTTCCTGTACGTCCATGTCTTTTGCTACCTTCAGTACATTCTTTATATCAGACAGGATGGGGTAGGGTGTCAGTTCTTTTACATTTTCCTCGTCCTCCACAAAACCCAGCAGTTCCATATTGATGCCTTCTTCCTCGAAATAACTGGCCAGTTTCATGGAAGTTTCATTAAAGCCAAGGATGATGACCCTGTTAACAAGGTATTCCTTCTTCTTGAAATATTGCCGGATACCAACATACAGGAACCTGTTCAGGAATAGTCCTACACCAAAAGCTATGATGATAGATAATATGAAAACCCTTGATACCAGAATCTCCCTGGAGAAGAAAAGGTAAAACAGCACCGCGATGACCCAAAGTATGTATACCTGCAGCGTTCGTTTTGTGAAGGATTCAAAATGCAGGATGGTTTTCTCCGCATAATTCCCTGAAATGAAGGTTAACAACAGCCATGTCAGGTTTACAAATGCCCAAAAACTCACGTAGGCATTGAAAAATTTCGGATCGTCGATATTAGCGCCAAACGACAGTTTGGATACCAGGAACGACACGTTGAGCATAATCAGGTCGAGGATGCCGAGGGATAATTGCAGGTATCGTTTAAACTGTTTGTTCATTCCTTCAAATATTTCGTATAGGGTACACGGTTAGTTTATTGCGCAACTACTGCAGGAAGGTATAATTCCTGGAGGATGCGTACAATCCTTTGCGAGGTTTGTCCATCCCAGAAATCGGGGATACCGCCTTTCTTCCAATTGCCGGCCACAATAGCTTCTATACAGGATTTGAGTTTCGGTATGTCGTCGCCAATGAGCTCATTCGTGCCAATATCCACTGTTTCGGGCCTTTCAGTGGAATTCCGCATGGTCAGGCAGGGAACGTGCAATACCGTGGCTTCCTCTGTGATCCCGCCCGAATCGGTGATGATGCCCTTTGCATGCTTAACAAGGTAAATAAATTCGAGATAGCCCTGCGGGTCGATGCAATGCAAATGATCTGACTCCATGTTGAGTGTGTTCAGTATCTGCCTGGTGCGCGGGTGCACCGGAAAAACGAGCGGTATGCCTGCGCTGGCTTCGATAATGGCATTCAGGATACCAGACAGTTTCTCCGGGTCGTCAACATTGGAAGGCCTGTGCAAGGTTAGCAGAAAATACTGTTTCTCCGCCAGTTGAAGGCTGTCCCACCAATCCGGTTTCCGTATCCGGTTGATATTGTGCTGCAGGGTATCAATCATGGTATTGCCAACAAAATGTATCCTTGAGCCGGGTATTTGTTGGGCCAACAGGTTTTTATTGGCCTGTTCGCTGGTGGTAAAAAAATGGTCGCATATCGAATCGGTAACAATGCGGTTTATCTCTTCCGGCATGGTCATGTCTCCTGAGCGGATGCCTGCTTCCACATGCACCACATCGATGCATAATTTCTTTGCCGTGATGCTGCATGCCATCGTTGACGTAACGTCGCCCACCACCAAAACCAGGGTGGGCCTGTGTTCCATCAGTTCTTTTTCAAACTTCACCATAATGGCCGCTGTTTGTTCAGCTTGTGTGCCCCCGCCACATTCCAGGTTGGCATGCGGGTCGGGGATACCGAGCTGCTCAAAAAAGTCGCCGCTCATTTTTTTATCATAATGCTGCCCGGTATGGATCAGCCTGTAGGCAATGGGTGCGCCTGTATCACGGGCTTTTACGATCTCCCTGATAATGGGCGCCACTTTCATGAAGTTTGGCCTGGCCCCGGCTACAATGGTGATGTTCAACATAATGGTACAGTTTGTTCTGTGTATTTGGGTGATGATTACGCTCCGGCCAGCGAATGACGGTGGCGGTATTTCTCATCAAATTCCCTGATATACTGAATGGTTTGCGCGATATTCTGCCTGGATGATGCGCCGAATAAAATCGATTCCACATTAGGCAGGCTGCACACGTATTCAATGGCTTCTTTCGCGGGGATGGCGCCGCCGCCAAGCACCTGCATCGCGATAGCCCTGAATTTTCTTTCATTCAGGTATTTCTCATAAATCTCTTTGCCACCCGACATACGGAACCCCGCTTTGTTGATGGATGAACAAATGATGGGGTTTTCGATGCCCATAGACTCCAGCGTATCCAGGAGCTTTGGCATGTTCATGGTGATGAAACCCGCTTCGGCATTGTATTTCTTCTTCACATAATCGTGGTACGCCTTGAGGATATCCTTCATGCCGAGTCCAAGCAACAGGTCGGTGATCACATTTTGCAGGAAGATCACAGGCGTTTTAATGCCTTTGAACATTTTCATTTCTGCATCAATCAGCAATTCCATGATCGAAATATAATCCTTCGATACAAAGGCAATGCCCCCTTTGAAGATGGACCCAAAAAAATTGCCGGGAACGTATTGCTTGATGGTACCCATGATGCCAAGCTCCGTTACCGCGTTGGCATATTTATGCGCGTAAGGCATACATGGATAAATGCAGAAATCCTTGTATTTATCAGGTTCCTGGCGGATCATTTCACAAATATTGATGATCCGGTCATGCGTGGTACACATGAATGTTTCCACCTGCATGCCCCGGGCAATATCAATGGTGTCGAGGATGGTTTTGTCGTCTTTGAACTTAATCGACTGCGCCCTCGACTTTTCGTCTGAAATATGGTTCACGGCGAAAAACTGGTTATCGCCAAATAATATCCGGTCCATGCTTAATTATTTTTTTTGTTTTTGATCTGGTCAATCACCTGATCGGTTAACAATGCGCTTTCGAAATTATTTTTGATGTTAGGGACTTTGCCCAGTATGGCTTTGATGAAATGATCAATCTGTGCTGAATATTCTTCGCCACGCAGGTAGAAGTCAACGCCTTCCTGTAAGTCTGTAACATACTTGATATTCCATCCCCTGGTATAACCTGCCGGCGCCTGGTCAGATTTAAAATATACTTTCAATTCAGATGCGTCTGAAATAATTTTACCTTTAGATCCGATGATGGTCACGGAAGTTGACATTTTCCGATATGTGTCTTCGCTCCAGTTCACCGACAATACGCCTGAGATGTTATTATTTGTTTCGAGTAACGAATACACTGCGTCCTCCACTGTTTCAGAATAAATGGGTTTTAGTAACGAGCCATGCACTTTATTGATGGGTGCAACCAGGTAGTTGAGCAGGTCAATTACGTGCGATGCATAATCCATCAGGCATCCTCCGCCTTCTTCGGGATCAGACCTCCAGGTGCCCGCCTTTTTCTTTAAAACAACAGGGCCGTAAGCCTCACCGAGGAAATGTTGAATATCACCGATATAACCGCCCTGTACCAGTTTCTTGACTTCTTCAAAAGTGCCAATGAATTTATTATGGTAACCCACCTGGTTTACCAGTTTTTTTTCTTTCGCTTTTGCAACCAATTGTTTACCCTGTTCCACTTTCAGGCAGAATGGTTTTTCCACAAACACATGGATGCCCCTGTTTAAGAGTTCATCAACAATGCCCGCGTGGAACTTGGTTGGCGCGGCAACAAATACGGCATCCGGTTGCGTATTATCCAGCATTTTCGTGTAATCCGAAAATGTTTTGAATGGCGTGTATTTTTCCAACACTTCTGTTACCAGTTTGGATGTATCGGCCACACCCACTACCTGTACGTCGGGATGGGCCCCCAATATCGATAAGTGGGAGATGCCCATTTTACCAGCGCCGATTAAAGCAACTTTTATCATGATTTCCTGAATTTTAATATTTCGTCTTTAAATAATTGATAGGCTTGTTTTCCTTTGGTCATTAATTCGAGTGCAGGAGCCGAATTTTCGAGTGACTGAACAAAACTGGTTAGTTTTTGCGGCGTCAGGTTCGGTTCGTGCAACATCAGGTTTTTCGAGAGCAGGAACTGGTCAACATCCAGCAATTCATCCTGGTAAACGGAAATGGTAGGGATGCCGAGGATGGCCATTTCGCGGGTCATGGATCCGCCGGCTCCTATAAATATTGTGCATTTCTCCGCGATGGCATCAAAGGGCATGGGTTTATCCGGTACATGTACCCTGGAGAACTGCGCTTGTTTGTAATGCCTGCTTTGATTGGCATCACGTGGCAGGATGGTGAAATGATACGAGTCTTGCAAAGCGAGGATCGTTTCATCCAAAAAGTTTTGCTTCCCTTTATAATACTGGGCCGTTTGGGGTTCAGGCCTGATATAAATTTGTACGCCCTGCACAGGGTTCGCATTTCTTGCCGCTTGTATTTTCTCGCCTTTTTGCCATAAATAAATACCTTCCTTAACACCGGGGTACTGGATGATTTTTTTAGCAGAAGTGCCATACCGCGCCACTTTTTCAATGGCCAGGTTTTCCGGGATTAAAATTTTTGTAGCGAAAAAGAAACTGGGCCTGTTGCCAAGCGCATGTTCGTTATCGTTAGTATAAATAGATGGGATGCCTAATAATTTGGCAACCAACGGAGAATGAAAGGAACTTTGAGATACGGCGAGATCTGGCTTCAACGGCTTCAGGAATTTGCGCAATTGCATGACCCGGATAGGGTACCCGAATACTTTTTTATAGAAATTTTTTCCGTAATGTTCGCCTACCACTGTATGTTTCAACCCGCGCTGGTCGAGCAGTTCCACGGTGTTCGCCAGTGGGCGCGAGGTGATGACCACCTCGTGGCCATCTGATTCGAGGTCCCTGATCAGGTCATGGAACATGTTGATATGCGGCGAATTCGATAAGTCGAACCAGATTTTCATGTTCAGTGGTTTGCTTTTTCAGGTGTAAAATAACGCAAATAAACCGCAAAGCTCAGGAACATCCAGGCTTGCGACCATCGCATGTACGGTATTCTCGATGTTACGTGTTTATTGATCTGGTAATAAAAATATCCCTTTGGGTCCTGCATGTGCTTGATGGTCCATTGAAGCACTTTATCCATTAGCGCTTTGTGTTCATCCATTTTCCCCAGTTTCCAAAGCGTCATCACGATTTGTGCCGGCGCGTGTATGTCGATGGGGTAGGTGGAGTTGCTGTAATATTTAGCAACGCCATCTTCGGTGAAAAATGTTTTTATATAATAGTCAAAACCTTGTTCGAGGTTATTCGTGTATGCATGATTGTTAGTGTACTTCATATAATCTGCAATGCATTCCAGGTTGTACCCGGTATGGAAATTGTCGATCCACTGGTGGAAGGGCAGGGTTCCGTAGCTCCAGGACCCATCGGGCTTTTGTTTATTACAACAAAAACTTACCACTTTACCGGCTTCATCCGCCAGCATTTTTTCCCCTGTATGTGCATATATACGCGCCATCAGCCTGGCGCCCAGCAGGGAAGCGTTATACACCACGCTGGTATCAATCGGGGAATATGAAAATGCGTATGTGCCTCCTTCGCCCGGTGTACGGTTCAGGTCTTTTAATATAAAATCACAGGTACTCCTGGCTGTATTAAGCAGTTCAGGGTCTTTGGTGATCTCGTATGCATCCATCAGCGCGTTGGCAATAAAGGATGATGCCACAATGGTGGGCGTGAATTTGGGTTGAAAGAAGGCACGCGATTCCCAATCAAAATTATAGCCCCAGCAGGCCCCTGAAAAGCCTTTTGTTTGGTACGACTGGATCAGGGTTATGAAATGCCTGATTTTGTTGAGTTGCTCCGGCTTTTTGTGCTGCTGGTAAAGCTCACAATAAGCCGACAGGAATAGTCCCAGCGCTTTAGGATTGTATTCGGGCTTTATGCCCACCAGTTTGCGCAGGTTCAAAGGGGAACGCTTGAAAAACTGTATCCAAACCAAACGTGCAAAACGGTTCTTTGGGAGCAACGGCAGTTTTTGAAAGAACGGGCTGTTCAATCCATCATAAGGATCATAACCCTTATAGCCCGATGCATCGCAAAAGGCGTAAAGTTTATCGAATGATTCCTGTATATTTTTTATTTCCATGCTATGGTTCATTGGCCACCTGGTTAATCAATGTCACATACCAGTTTTTATATGCATCAGCCTGTTCAGGGCTGATGTTGGTATTTTGTTCTTGTTTATTTTTTAATTCAGTAATCAGTTTTTGGGCTTGTGTGAATAGGTCAGACTGGTCCCTTGTTTTAAATAAGCGTGTTCCCTCAGGCCTGCTTACCACATCGGAAGCCAGTACAATTTTGTTCATGTACAAAGCTTCACGTACCGTTAACGCGTCGCCGTCTGCATTGGTGGGCCTTAACACCATATCTGATGCGTCTGCCAGCCTTACAAAAGATAAATTGGTTTGCAATAAATGAAAGCTATCGTCTAACGATTCATTTTTAATTTCTTCCAGGTACTTCGTATATGCTTCCTGGCTTTTTTCCAGTGATGTCAATACAAAAAGGAAACAAACCCGAAAGCCTGCCTTTTTGAGGTCGCTGGTTAATTTGATGGACATGTCAAGTCCGTATAAGTCTTCACCATTATTTACATCCAGCCTCGATGCGTTGGCGCAGATGATGCATGCCCCATCATTTTTTGCCTGCTGAATCAGTTGTTGCACATGACCGGGGAGGGCAGGCTCTGATTCCATAACAGGTGGCACAAATGCGTGCATGACTTCAGTTTTTTCAGCAGGAACCTGTACACGCTGAGCGATGCCCGGGTTTACCAGGATCACTTTATGCGCAAGTTGGAAAAAGGTTTTATCAATTGCCCGGAATGGCCATGCCCTGCGGTTACCGTAACCATGCAGGGTGATGATGACTTTCTTTCCTAAAATCCTTCCGGCGAGTATATGTATTTTTTTCAGGATGCGGCTGCCGCTATGGATAAAAAAGACCTGGCATGAACGCACTTTATTGATGTAGGCAAATGGGTTCAATGACCGTACATGAAAAATGCCCGGTTTCACGGTGCTGGCTTCATCTATAAAATCAATGGAAAAATCTTTCTGGAGCAGGTGCGCCAACCGCTGTATATGAATGCTGATGCCGCCAGCCGGAGGTGGCAGCGGACCGGCCATAAGAACAGTCAGCTTTTCTTTCATTGTGGTTTGTACATGGCCCGGTGATCCGCAAGCGGTTCGCCAGGTGGGGTTACGTTTTATGTTTGCCGACAGTGTTAGCTGCCGGGCCTGCGTTTGATGATCAGGTTAAACTTGTTGCTGGCAGAGTAGGTAAGGTCTTCCCTGTTGCAGTAAGTAAACCTGAGTTCCATATCGTTGCCCAGCATCCGCACCAAATTGGCACGAAGCTGGTTTTCATCATCTTTACTAAAGTCAGGACTTGATACAATTTTAATTTCAATTGGATCCTGCACATGATACTGGTGTATCTGTGCCATTTCAATATGGCTGACACCTTTGAACGCGTGGTCCATGCAGCCAACTACACTTCCATCTTTCAAATCTACATTATCTCCTGTACGCCCTTCAATGCGGATCACTTTCGGACTGACCAGGTTTTTCATGAAATCGCCACCTTCAACCAGTACCACATCATTCACCGCATACCTGATTAATGGGAAATTCCTGTTGATCAGTGCCGTGGTAATGACCCGGATGGGTTCAAACTCGTTGATGGAGTATAACGGTAATGGATAGTAGTTGTTTTGTACATCCTGGGCAAGCGCGATCGTCCTTTCCACATTTCCATACCAGTCGTGCACCTTCGTATTCAGGTATGGTTCAATGCGGTCGCGCTGGTGCTGGTATAGCATTTCCGATGATGTAAACGCGTTCGGAATTTCCAATGGCAATCCTTTTCTTTCCAGTTCCACACAAAACTTATTCAGGTAACTGGGAAAAGCTTCCACGGCCACCGGTTTAAATTCCCTGATCAGGTCGTAATAAAACTCGATGGTTCCGGCGTTGATATTCGGACTGGAGATATAGAGGATGTTCGCTTTTTTGTAATATTCGTGCGTAACGGATTTACCCAAAACCCCGCGGATCGATAAGAGTGGCTGGCCTAACGTAAAGCCAAACATCTGGCGGTAATGACGGATGTATGCCTGTTCATAAGCGATGTTGACGGGTGTCCGGTAAACGGTCAATGGCGTACCGGTGGTCCCGCTTGTGAGCCCCTTTACTTTTAAAAAATCGAAACCGTTGTAAATATCATTAACCCTGTCTTTGATTAGTTGGCGGTTGATGACCGGGAGTTTTTGAATGTCCGAAATATCCCTGATACTCTTAAGGTTGATGCCATGCTCGCTGTAAAACTTCTTATAAAATTCTGAATCCCTGATGGCCTTTTTGAAAATAGACAGAAATGCCTCGTTGTACTTGCGCAGCAGTTCCTCAGGCGATAACTCGTATAGCCTGTTGATTTCCTTAAATTTCCTGCTGGTAATCAGGTTGTTCTTGGAATAATATTTTACAAAATCGTTCATAAGGTAAGCGTACTATATGTCAATTCAAATCACAGACAGATAGGGGATACAGCATTCGTCCATCAAAAAGGTTTGTACAACCAACTTGGCCGCTCCGGCAGATGCAAGGGCTTTTTTGATAAAAATCCTGATTTGCGTCAATGGGGCAAATATCCGCCTCAATCCGTCTATTACAATAACGTCACCTGAAAAATTTATTGTATGTATCGCGAAATTATACTTAGTATTTTTCGGAGGATTTACCTCGAAAACAGGTTCTTCTACGAATTCATGCTCATTTAATGTCTTTATCTCATTGATAATGATAGACTTACCATAATATGGGCCGCAGTTTTGAGTGGGCCTGTAAATTTTATCTCCCTGCCTGATGAATTGTCCGGCAGGCCTGGTGCCCACCAGGTTGTTTTTAACCGGGTTGCCGATATGTGCGGTGTAGGGGCCCGTCCAGTGCGGGGCATGGTAAATATGTAATTGGTTATTGCTGTCTGGCCCGCGATGGGTTGCAAAGAGCCAGTATTTATTGCCATGGAACAAAATTGTACTATCCAGCAAGGGTAATTTCCGGAAAATGGTTTCAGGGTTGTGTAACCTCAGGTTTGTTGTATCATATTGAAAATACTGAACTTCACCATCCTTGCTGTTTTCGGGCATCATATAAATTTTATCCTGTTCCTGGATAATATTCGGGTATGACAGATGGGAACCCGTATCAAGCAGGAATTGCTTGGATAATGGCTGAAAATCCTTATCAAGTTTAGCTACGGAAATTTTCCCGTACTGTTCGCCATAATGAAAATCCTCATAAAACACATGGATAAAACCTTCTTTATCTGTATAAATGAATGGATCCGCGTAAAACCGCAATGGATCGTTGAGTGGTAGCCAGGAGAGCGGCTCAGTGAGATGCCCATTTCTTTGCAGCTCATCAAAATCCATGCGGGTTAGCCCCACATTCCATTGCTTGATATAAGCTTTATCCGTTATTTTTTTTAGCAGCTTCAGCATGTTTTCAAATCATTCAGTCAGTTAATATTTTCATTTTTAACTTTGTGTTTAGGTTAGCGGCATTTTCGTATATGGGTTACCGGTAGCGCCTGTCGAGCAGGAGCGAAAGCTTGCGCAGGACCGCGTACGGCCAGGTGTAATAATTAATACATTCAGCTTTGTGGCCACCAAACGATAATTTAAAATCGTTGATGCCCTGCAAACCCTTATCACTGGTGTTTTCGGCATAACCTCCAAAATCCATCAGCTTAAAGCCTTTTTCCTTAAAGTGCTGAATGTCTTTTGCCGTCAGCAGTTTATTCGCACGGCCAATGAGTTTCCGGTCGAAGCGCTCATCGAGGCGGCGTGAGGCCGATTGGAAAAGCCTGCAGATACCCAGTTCGGGATCTACCAGGTAACTATGCGCCACCAGCATTTCCCCGTCAATTTCCGCGAAACTGGTTTGAAAATGGGCGCCCATGCTCCTGATCATATCCTTTTTGGCAGGATAGAGTTTTTTTAGCGCGGCAAAATCATTGAAAAATTCGATGAAGCGGTCGGTATCTTCCCTGAAGGAGCAAGTCACTTGTTCCTGTTCGGCTTTCCTGACTTCCTGTTTAACGGTATTTCGAAAGCCTGCAATGATGCTCTCCATACCAGGTTCCAGCGACAATTCAACAGTATGGGAAATATCCTTTACGCAAAACCTGGGTGTATGTTCATGTTTTTTTACAAAGCTGAACTGGGCAAGGGTAAAGGCATGCGAAAAACGATATTGATACACAAACCAGGTGTCTTGTACCTTCCAGAAATAAAATTTTTTAGTAAAGCGGATCATATCGTTTTCATCAAGTTTTTAGGTACGGCCAGCGACGGTTACACACAGGTTCTGTAAAAATCAACCGTTTTTGCGGCAACTTTATCACAGTGGTGCTTTTCCAAAGCTGAAGCCCTGGCTTTCGAGGATATTGATTCTATGAGTGTTGAATTCGAATACAGGTTGGCAAGGATGCGTGCGAGCTCGTTGTTGCCTGACAACTGGAACAGGTAACCATCTTCAGTGTCTTTGATCATTTCTGGTATCCCACCAACAGCCGACGCGACAACCACTTTTCCGGCAGCCTTCGCTTCAGCGATGACCATCGGCAGCGATTCATGCTTCGAAGATACAACGAGAATGTCATTTTTTGCTATGTACTGCAATACGGTGCTTTGCGTCACCCATCCCCGAAAATGCACATAAGGTTCAAGGCCATTATCCCTGATATAAGCCATCACTTCCTCTTTATATGCCGGCACCAGGAAATCACCCAATACATCCAGTTCATAGGTTTTTCCTTCATCCATCAATATTTTCATCTGGCTGAGCAGGTAGCTGATGTTTTTATTATTGTCGATTACACCCATGTACAGGAGCCTGTTATCCATCCCTTTTTTGGTTTGGATATTAAAAAAACCGGGGACTATGGCGTTGGGGATGATGGTATTATGCTTGATTTGTTTCCCGAAAAGTTTCAGCGAAAATTCCGAAAGGTGTACCACATTATCAGGAAAAGTCTTATCCTGCAAATAAGCGTTCAATTGCCAGGCAATTTTATCGCGCCATTTCTTTTTGCGTTTGGCTTCTTCGCGGGCCATGCCATGGATGGTTTGCACAAATTTTGCCCGGGTTTTAACGGAACGGCGGATAAAATTAAATGTGTTGCCTGTTTGTAAATGAATGATATCAGGGTCGAATTCCCTGATTTGTTGCCGGAGCAACGCGGGGCCTTTCATGAAATAATTCAGGGAATGAAAAGGGAAGGGGCCTTCAGGTAAAAAATGAAGTTCAACATTGGGATACAATTTCCTGCTGGTACGCTCATTGATTTCCTTATTAAAAGAAACCATTCGTACTTCAACATCCATGCTGCTAAAACCAAGCAGGAGGTTATTGACCGCCGACACCACACCGCCTTTCACTTGGTCAGGGTCAACCGGCATGCCCGGATTTAACATTAATATGCGCAATGGTTTCATTTCGTACAGCGCTAAACGCTATTTCCTGTAATTTTATTTAATGCAAGATCAATTTTTTTAATATTTCTTATTGTGTAAGGCCTGAGAATAAGCATTTAACAAGACCTTTCCATTCTGCGATCCAATATCTTCATTATAATTCCCATCCACATTTTTTTCCAATTCAAGGTAACGCTTATTGCTGAGGGCTTTGATCATGGCGTCCGCCAATGCATCAGGGTCAGGGGCTGAGAGTATACCGTTCACGCCATCTCGTATATATTCCGCAAATGAACCCACGGTTGTGCCCACCACAGGTTTTCCTACCGCGTAAGAAGTCATGATCACCCCGCTTTGCGTGGCTTCCCGGTACGGACAAACCACAAATTTTGCATCACGGATTAATTGCACCATTTCATCCGTAGTCAGGAATCGGGATATGACCAGTACATTTTTTTCAAATCCTTTTACCGGCGTCATATCAATCTCATACCCAAAAACTGGTTTCCCGGCAATGACGAACCGTTCATCCGGGAATTGGGCAAGCACTTTTGGGATGGCTTGCATGAGGATGTCAATGCCTTTATAATACGAAACCCTGCCAAAGAATAAAATACTCCCTTGTTCCGGCCTGGCCCCTTTTATAAAATATTTTGTAAAAGAAAGGGGCTGCATCCGGATGGTATGAACCGGCACTTTGATTTTATTGTAATGTTTTTTGAATTCATTCGCAGCAAACTCAGAGTAAAACACAAATGCTTTGGCTAAGCGAAAAAAGGCAATGATGGGAACATCTTCGCGCCAATTATCCTCGCCGGCATGCGGAACCGGGTCGTGCAGGGTGATAATCACTTTCCGGCCAAGCAGGTATGGATAAAGGCCCAGGGCCCTGGGCGAAATGGTGTCGAAATGGAAAATATCTGCTTTGAGTTTTTTCAGGTACCGCCCGAGCTGCCAGGCCCTTTTCAAACTGTGCCAGGAAAGGCTTTGCTTTTTATTGTGTACTACAAATTTCACACTGGCCACACCCTCAAAATAGGGTTCAAATAAAGCCCATTGTTCTTTACCTAAAACCTTTTCAGGGTTTTCAACCACACCCAAACCATCCAGGCTGCTGACATTGATATTGGTGGAATTCATGTTTTGTGTGCTGATCTCAATCACCACATGCAATTCCACTGCATGCTTGAAACCACGGATGATTTCAGGCACGGTATCCATAAAACTGGGCGATGTATAATAAACAACAACCATAATCAAGATTGGGAAACGCTAAATTCCATTTTTTGTTTTTTGGTCCAACGGGAATAAAAAATCCATCCCACCGACAGCAACAGAATCCAGAAACCTGCAAATAGTACAAATGGGTTCATCATGTTATTCAGGTATTGATACCCAAAAACCAGGGCTGCTGACACAAGGTAAAATCCCGACACTTCTTTCCATCCCGATACACCCCTCTTCCATAGTACCCAGTCCTGTATCATGTGAAAGGCGATGAATGAGATAAAAATGGCAAGGTTCACCACGGTTAACGATTTATCGATACTGAAACCTATAAAACATAAAGACACATTCAAAACCAGGCTGACGATATTGCACAGCATGTCGAGCTTTTCCAGTTTCATGGTGATCATCACATTGGCCTGCAGGAAAAGGGTAGGGAATATGAGGATGGATAAAAACATTTCCTTGCAGTATTGGGGCGTGCCCGCGTATTTATCGCTGAACAGCCAGGGTACAATCATATCCGCGAAACTGTATATGAATGTATAACTGATCAGTCCGTATGCCATGAATGCTATGAAAGCATTATGGTACACTTTGCGCATGGCCTGCAGGTTTTCTTTGTAGGCGTTCAGCAACATCGGGTAAACGGTTGATGCCACAATCACCGGGAGCAGGTAGGCAATGGAAAATAGTTTAAAGGAGATTTCATAATTGGCCACCGCTTCCAGGTCGAGTACTTTTGATACCAGGATGCTGCCGATGCGCCAGTAAATGACGGAAATACTGCCTATAATGATAAATGACCAATTAGAAGCCAGCAATGATTTGAGCTCCTTCCAGGGGACTATTATGCGAAGTATCTGCGGCAGGCTTACATCTTTTGAACTGCCATACCGCAGGAATAAATTCAGGGTTACCAGGCGAAGGAGGATGAGGAAGAAAGACAGGTATAATACCGGTACCGGGTAGACGAAGAGTACGCAGGCCAGTAAAAATTTCAGGAATGCTTCGATGGTCAGGATTACAAATGTTTTTCTTTGTTCGAGGCGGGCGATATTGATGTACTTAATGACATTTATGATATTGTCGAATATGATGTTGATGCCAATCAGCACCGATAAATTCCGGACCAGTTGCGAATCGTACAGGCTGTACGACATGAGGGTGTTCACAAGATAGAAGAACAAGCCGGAGTATAACTGTATTTTGAAAAATTTATCCGTCAGGGTCTTTTTGTCTTCAGTATTCACCAGTTCACGAATGAACCAATGCCCGAGCCCTAAAGTGGAGAAACCCAAAATAAAGCCATATACTGTATTCGCGATAACATATTGCGCGAAATCCTCCGTACTGTATTGGCGGGCCAGTACAATAAAAAATACGCTGAACAGGATGTTCTGCAGCACATTCGACACAACGCCCCACAGGCTGTTTGTGAACAGCGCCGTGCTGAACCAGGAACGTACCCGGGATTGTATGTTACGCAGGGCTTTCATGGGTTTCAATCGGTAGCATTGTGTTTTCTTCGGTTTCGTCGCCGGCGGCCATTTCATCGTAAATGGCTTCCAGGCGTTGCCGGCTGCTGATGAGCAGGCTCACCAGGGTAACGATCATCAGTTTGATCCTCGTATCCCCAAATGAATAAGTGGAATAAAACCCTACCATCCAGGCAAGGATCCCGGCGATGAGGAGTATTAAAGATGTGTCTTTGGAAATCAGGTAGTACACAAAACTGCGGATCATCGGGATCATAATCAAGCCAAAAATGCAGATAAACCCAAGCCCGCCCAGTTCCGTTAAAAATTTAAGGTAGCCACTTTCGGGCTGGTCGAAATACAGGGGTTCATTATCAATAACCCAAACCTGGTCGGGGTGGTGTACGGATACATAATTGGCATAATTGCCAAAGCCAATGCCAAAGAACGGATGTTTCTGAAAAATGGTCAGGGCATCCATCCAGATGGAATGACGGAATTCGTAGGTTTCATTTAAATCGCCGCCCCGTTTGAAAATCGCGAATTTATCCTGGAAATTGATGGCGATGAAGTACATCGCAATGATAGCTGTAACCAATGCGTAGCGATAGCTGGCATTGCCAAACATCACCACCAGGCTCATGCCCAGGGCCCAGCCCATCAAACCTGCGCGGCCACCGGCCACCATGATGGATACAAGGGCCATCACCACAAACACATAATTGAGCTTGTTGAATTTTTCTTCACGCGGGTCTTTGATCAGGCAGGTAAAACTCAGCGCCGCCAGGAACTGCGAATACGTTTGCGGATCCGACAAAAAACTGGGGTACCGCACGGCATCGGCCAGGATGATATTCGGGTTCATGGTTTTAATAAGCGAAAAACGCTCCACGCCAAATACAAACTGACCGGCCAGGAATACAAAAGAAGCCAGCAGCGTAATTTTCAGGTAACCGATGGCTTTATAAAAGAAATAAGGGTCGTGTAAACATTCATCAATTAAAATCTTCGCGAAGCCCAGCATGGTAAAAACGGCAATGATTTCATGCAGGGTATCCGTTCCGTATTGTCCGCTCAGGATCAGGCCGGTTGCGATTACTACTAGTAATGCAGAAAATAAAATCGTGTATATGGCACCGTTATATAGTTGTACGTCTCGCTTTCGGTAAAAGAATAGGCCAAAAATGATGGTGATGATATCGAAACCATCCATCATGGGCACCACAAACAAAGAGAGCAATGGAAAGGAGAGGAGGATGTACTTAATGAACAGGCGGTTCTTATCGCCCCGGTAGAACAAAATGATCCCCAGGAACAACAGGATGTTCAGTATGGCCAGAATTTTGAGTACACTCATCCCAATAGCTTCAGCGGTTGAACCATACGCCCGTCATCCTGCAGAGGTTTTCTGTGAACGACACCGTTTCGAGCACATCAAAACGGGGAATGGCGTATATATTCTTAATGTTGTCGGGTGTTACATAGGTTTGCTCCGTGGAGAAAGCCATACGGTAACCGTGGGCTTTCAACAACCGGATATCCCTCTCGGTGAATGCACCGTTTGGATAAGCAAAGTAAGGTACTTCTTTGGACAACCAGTTGCGTAGAATTTTACCTGACTCTGATATTTCATAAGAAGCGGTATCGTCATCACAGGCCGTCAGCATCGGGTGCGTGACGGTATGGCTGCCGATATGCACATAACCGGAACGGGAGGTTTGCTGTAATTCTTCGATGGTCATGGCTTCCCTGGGCAATTCCAGTCCAGCCCTGACTTTTGAAACTTCCGCCAGCCTTTCGGCATTGGGTACATGCTTGAGGGCGGAAACCGATTGTTTTGTCAATCCTTTTTCTCCACCTGCTGCGATATACGACCACCAATAGGCTTCGCCGGTTTCGATGGGCCTGGTTGAAGCGAAAATCGTCACCGGGACCTTGTATGCATTGGCTACGGGAACGATGCTGTCGAGGTTTGAGCGCCAGCCGTCATCCGCCGTAAGAACCACCGCGGATGTTGGAAAAGGCTTTTCGCCACGGGCAACGGCTTCCAATTCATCGAGGCCGATAACCCGGAAACCGTTTTTAGTAAACCAGCGGACGCAATATTCAAATAAGGCCCTGCTGGGATAATGAAAGTACACGGAAAGGATAAATTCGCCGCGGGCGGCCCGTTTTTTTACCTTTCTCAGTTTACCACTCAGTATATACCAGGTACATAATAAGAAGGCAGCTATATTTCTTTTATTCCATTGCATCATAGCGGCATTGTTTCGTCAAATTAACCAAATTCCATGGCTTGGGGCCATTGAAACGATGAAGCTGCCCTTTATATTATCGTAACGCGGGATTATGATACCTTGTCGCGCACCTGCATCCTGTAACGGAACATATCGACACTGGCTTTTTCCACTTCAGCGGTTAATGCATAACCCAATGACGGTAAAGTTACTTTAACCTTGTTATTGGTCAGGCTAACCAGGTTGCCGTTTGTTTCGTAACCGGTATTGGTCAGGATGCGCACCATACCCTGGTTGTTCACGGGCGTTTTTTCGAGTTGCACATGCTCAAACTCATTCATGAACTCCTGGATGCTTTCGATCTCACGTTCATGGATTTTTGCAGGGCGGCCCAGCCAGTACACAAAGTTAACCACATCGTTTTGCTGACGGATGGCTTGCATGTCGTTTTCTGAAATGTGCACAAATACAAAGTTTGGGATCAGGGGTTCGTACACACCGTTGCGGTAATCGTACGTACCAAGCCTGGGCACTTTGTTCAGCGGACAATAGTTTTCAATTTTCTTTTTAGTTAACCAGGCCGACACTTTCTTTTCGCATCGTGCCTTAGTGTAAACTGCATACCAATTCTTTTTCATTTGTTTTGATTTAAATGATGAATTATGTGCAGTTTCTCACTGGATCAGATCATAAGGTCTTCGTTTGGATATATCATTTAGACGGTGGCAGGAGCCAATGATGTTGGTTGGTTTTTTGGATAAGAGTCTAAAGCAGGAATGTTATCTGGCAGGCTTAAGCCTTGGTTTTTTCTTTCTTTTTCGCTCCTTTTTGCCTTACGGTTTTTCCATTTTTCAGGCGCTTATCGCCATACACATAGTCATAGCCATAACCGTAATTATTTTTAAAGAAGCCCCTGGTTTTAACACCATTGAATACAATGGCAGGATTTACCAGCGGATTGATCTTATTGTTTTCATCTATGCGCTTCACCAGCATTTTTGGTGTGTACTTATGGCGCACCACATAAATGGTTACGTTGCTGAGTGGCGACAGGATATAGGCATCCGTTACCAGTACCACCGGCGCGGTATCCATAATGATCAGGTCAAATATACCCTCGAGGTACGTAATCAGTTCCTGGATTTTGCCATTGAGCAATAATTCGGAAGGGCTGTCGTGCAGGAAACCTGATGAAACATAATACAGGTTTTCATGTTCTGGCACTCGCTTGATGATATCTTCCGGTTTCTTTTTTCCGGCCAGGAAATCACTCACACCCGGGTCTTCCGTTGTTTTGCCAAAAATCTTCCCAAGGCCCGGATTATGCAGGTCCACATCCACCAGCACCACTTTTTTACCGGTCAGGGAATGACTGATGGCGAGGTTGGCTGCCACAAAACTTTTTCCTTCGCCGGGTATGCTTGATGTAACCAGCAGTTTTTTCTTAGTATCGAAATTGATGCCGAGGAAGTGCAGCGATACCCTGATTTTGCGGAACTCCTCAGCAATAAAGCTGCGTTTGCCTGCTTCGATCACCAGGTGCTCGTTTGATTTATTAAAGGCCACTTCTCCAATAATGGGAACAGATGTCAGGCTTTCCACTTCGTTACGGTACAATACTTTTCTGCTGAAAGCTTCGCGGGCGCTGATGAACAGGATGCTCAGGCCCATCGCGGCGGCCATGGCTGCGAGGTATATCAGCATTTTGTTCGGGCTCACCGGTTTGCGGGTGGATTGTGCCTTGTTCACCACGCGGCTGTCAGATAAAGTGGACGCGTATGATAATTCACTCTCTTCTTTTTTCTGGAGCAGGAACTGATAAATACCATTTTTGATGTTGAGGTCGCGGCTCATATCCACCAACTCCCTTTCCTTAACAGGGATACGGCTCAGCATACTGTTGTATTTGCTGTTGGTGTTGGCTATGGTAGTTTTACTGGCTTCCAGGCTTTGCTTTTGGTTTTGGATATTTTCCAGGATGGTTGGCCTTAGTTTATTGATCTGGTCCCTCAGGGAAACCAGCATCGGGTTATTTTCGGCAACCGTTTTCCTCAACTTTTCATATTCAATTTCGGCTGTATTCAGGTTATTCATCATACTGGCCAGGCTCGGGTCAGAGGATCCCAGGGTGCTGGGCAGGGAAGCAGTGCCCCCACCCATGGTCAGGGTGCGTTCTGCCTGGTTGATGGCCGCAAGTTGCATATTGATCTCGCCTAGGCGTTGATCATTGCTGCTCACATTTTGCAGGTACAATTGGCCTTGTGTACTGATATCAGAAGCGCCTTGTGATGACTTGTAGCGGGTAACGATTTTTGTCATCGAATCAATGTCCTGTCCAACCAGGTTCAACCTGTCTTCTACAAATTCCAGGGTATTTTTTGCCAGGCTGTTTTTTTCATCAATAGCGGCTCGGTCGTAATATTTGATCAGTTCATTGAGCACATCTTCCGCACGGGCCGGCACATCATCGCGATAGCTTAGGTTGATGATGCTGGAGAGTTTGCTGGCAGCCACAACCTTCAGGCTTTTCAGTTTATTTCGTGTGATGGTGCGAACGTCAACCAGTGAAAAATAAAAAGGTTTTCCAAGCGGGTTGCCCTTGTATTTTGGGTTGGGTGTAAAGCGAAGGCGGCCATAAGGCGTGTTGAGCCATTCGTTTATCGTGCCGGCTTTTTTCCCATCCAGGTATACTTCTTTGCTGGCTTCATCATATTTCAGGTGCACCTTGGGTACTTCCACCAGGTCGTCGGGATTATAAATTTCAATTTTGAGCGGACAAGACAGATACGCGGATACGGCCCTGATTTTTCCTTCCTGGAAAACCGGTGCGTATAAGCTTAGGGATTTGACCACCCGGTCCATCAGGGAACGAGACTGCAATACTTCCACTTCATTCTCAATGATCTTTTTTGTGCTGATCATATTCAACGATTCCATGAATTTGGAATCATCGTTGCCTTTTTTCTCGTCTTTGATGATCAAAGTAGCCGTTGCTTCATATAATGGGGTAGCATACCTCAGGTACGTGTATGCCGCGCCAATAGACAGGATTCCGGCGATGAGGAATAAAGGCCAGAAACTGATGTAACGGCTGATCATTTGCGTGATCAGGTTCTCGTCTTTCTGAAAGGGGTTCTTTTGGGGTTGTGGTTTGGGTTGCATGGTTCAAAAACCTTTGTTCTTTGGGGTTGAGGTATTAATTGTTGCGTGCCAACTGGGTCACCACAATCGCTATAATGGACAAGCCACTCAGGATGGTTGGTAAAATCTGTTGTTGGCTGCGGTTTGCATTAATCAGTTTTTCCTTGTTGGGTTCTACATACACCACATCATTGGGTTGCAGGTAGTAATAGGGTGAAGTCAGGAAGTTTTTAGAGTTCAGGTCAATACGTTTTACCTTCCGCTTGCCATCAACTTCACGGATCAGCAGTACATTGTCTTTTTTACCATACACCGTAATGTCACCTGCCAGGCCCAGGGCTTTGAGCAGGGAAATGCGTTCATTGGGAACAGTAATTACTGTAGGTTTACCTACTTCACCAATTACAGTTACATCGTAGTTCAGGTGGCGGATCGTAACAATGGGGTCAATCAACAATTTCTTGTCGAGGATCATATTCGTGATTTCCTCTTTCAATTTCTTTTTAGTGACGCCATCTGCCTTGATACTTCCAAGAATCGGGAGTTGGATATACCCCTCAGGGTTAACCAGGTAGCCGCCTCCGGTTGTACTGGTTGAACCGGTGCTCGTGGCGGTTACGGTAGAATAGGTGTTAGGTGTATTGAAGACAGCGGATGCCTCAGCGTTCAAACTTGTGATGGAAATGCTGAGGATGTCGTTTTTCTGAATCAGTGTTTCCATTTCTTCATTGCGAGGGGAAAGGAGCACGGTGTCCTGGGCATCAAAGAAATAAGCAGTTTTCTGTGTCGTGACACAGGAACAGGCTGCAATCAGCAACAGAACAGATGAGCAGAGGTAAAATAGAGTCCGGCGCATAAGCATTTGTTAATGAGTATTTTCTTGTTGGTATATATAGTAAAAGTCGAAATAAAAGCAATGCGGGGATTTCCAGAGAGGATATCTTGTGGACGGAACCATGCGAAAAAATGCACGTATCCCAGGGGAATTATTCAGAGGAAGTGAATTTAGAGGTGGTTTTGGATACCGTATTTATTGTGGTTGGTCTTTTTCCTGGGTTGGATTTGGGCTGGCCAGATAGGGTGTTGGCCGTAAGTCTGACAAAACTAATATACAATACCCGAAAATGCAAATTTTAGGGTTGGGTTTTTTCGGAATGGCTTTTTTCATGCCATGTTCGGATGATTTGAATCCTGTACCTTTGCGGTGCCGCCGAAAAAAGGTCAACTACCCGGCCGGCTCAATTAAATTTCCCATTATGAAACAAGTGTATATTATTTCTGCTGTCCGTACGCCAATGGGCAGTTTTGGAGGCAGCCTGAAAGGCTTTTCTGCCACCCAATTGGGTGCCATTGCCATTAAAGGGGCCATCCAAAAAGCAGGCATCAAACCCGAGCTGGTGAACGACGTGATCATGGGTTCGGTATTACAGGCCAATCTCGGACAGGCACCTGCACGCCAGGCAGCGAAATTCGCCGGATTACCCAATGAAGTGAACTGCACCACTGTAAACAAAGTTTGTGCAAGTGGCATGAAAGCCATCGCCATGGCCGTTCAAAGCATCAGGCTCGGAGATGCCGATGTGGTGGTTGCAGGAGGTATGGAAAGCATGAGCAATACCCCGTTTTATGTGGACTCCCTTCGCTGGGGCAATAAGTATGGACATACCCAAATGATTGATGGTTTGGCTAAAGATGGCCTCACGGATGTATATGATGGTAAAGCCATGGGCAATGCCGCGGAACTCTGCGCGTCTACCTGCGGGATCAGCCGGGAAGACCAGGACAATTTTGCCATTGAAAGCTATAAAAGAAGCCAGGCGGCAATTGAAAATGGATACTTCGCCGATGAAATCGTACCGGTAGAAATCCCGCAACGCAAGGGTGACCCGCTGTTGTTCGCAAAAGATGAAGAACCTTTCAATGTGAAGTTTGATAAGATCCCTGAACTCAAGGGCGCATTCCAAAAAGACGGAACGGTTACTGCAGCTAACGCGTCAACCATGAATGACGGCGCCGCAGCCCTTGTTTTGATGAGCAAAGAAAAAGCGGAGGATCTTGGCCTTACACCGATCGCGGAAGTGTTATCATATGCGGATGCGGAACAAAGCCCTGAGTGGTTCACCACCACACCGGCGATTGCTACGCCCAAAGCCGTTGCCAAAGCCGGATTGACAATGGAAGATATCGACTACTGGGAAATCAACGAAGCGTTTTCCGTTGTGGCCATTGAGAATACCCGCAGGATGAAACTGAACCCCGATAAGGTGAATGTTCGTGGTGGCGCGGTTTCCCTTGGCCATCCGCTGGGTTGCAGCGGTGCCAGGGTCATCGTAACGCTAACGCATATCCTAAAACAAAACCAGGGCACATACGGTGCAGCCGGTATTTGCAACGGAGGCGGTGGCGCCAGCGCTATGGTGATTAAGCGCCTGGGGTAGCGATCAGATATTCGGCATGAAACATAAAAATTTTACAGGAGAGGGGCAACCCTCTCTTTTTTTTGAAAAATACCGGGCGAAATTTGTGTAATTAATTTTTTGTCTATACTTTGCACGGCATCCAAAATTTCCTGCTGAAAGACATCATTCCTCCCAAGATTACTTTTCCAAAATTTTCCGTTTTTCTTGTTTCATGCCCTGCATGACCGCCCCTTGAAAGCACAGCTTTAACCCTGAGTGTTTAAGTTAGCCGCCAACATGCTATTATAGCGGCACAAATTATATGTTCTGTGTGTATCCAGGGTTATCGATGATCATTTTGCACATTCAGAAAAACCAAATCATGAAGGATGTCCGACCGGGCATCCTTTTTTTGTCGAACCATATCTTTTACCCTAATCCCAAACGATAGTACAATTTGTTCATATCAGCCTGAAGGGATAAATTTGCACACTTTATTTAACAGAAAACCAATCAGCACATCGCATGCGACAAATAGCATTTAGGGAAGCCCTCAGGGAAGCAATGCAGGAAGAAATGAGGAGAGACGAAAGGGTATTCCTGATGGGTGAAGAAGTAGCAGAGTATAACGGTGCTTACAAAGTAAGCCAGGGTATGTTGGATGAATTCGGTGCCCGCCGGGTTATTGACACGCCTATTTCCGAACTTGGTTTCACTGCAATCGCGGTTGGAGCAGCCCAAAACGGTCTTCGCCCCATTGTGGAATTCATGACCTGGAACTTTGCCGTCCTGGCCCTTGACCAAATATTGAATACCGCTTCAAAAATGCTCGCTATGAGTGGCGGCCAGGTAGGTTGCCCCATCGTATTCCGCGGCCCAAATGGCAGCGCCGGTCAATTGGGCGCCCAGCATTCCACCGCTTTTGAATCATTATACGCCAATATTCCCGGCATTAAAGTTGTATCCGTCAGCAACCCATACGATGCCAAAGGTTTACTGAAAGCGGCCATCCGCGACGACGATCCTGTAGTTTTCATGGAAAGCGAAGTGATGTATGGCGATAAAGGTGAAGTGCCTGAAGAAGAATACATCATACCGATTGGCAAAGCCAATGTGGTGCGTACCGGATCTGATGTCACCATCGTGTCGTTCAACAAAATGATGAAAGTGGCGCTGGCTGCTGCGGATGAACTGGCTAAGGAAAATATCAGCGCTGAAGTGATTGACCTTCGTACCATCCGTCCGCTCGACTGGTTCAGCATTTTGGAAAGTGTGAAGAAAACCAACCGCCTGGTAATAGTGGAAGAACAATGGCCTTTCGCTTCGGTATCATCCGAAATTTCTTACCGCATCCAGAAAGAAGGATTTGATTATCTGGATGCGCCCATCCGAAGGATCACTTCCGCTGATGCGCCCATGCACTATGCGCCAAACCTGGTGGCAGCCTACCTGCCGGATGTTCCGCGCACCGTGAAGCTGGTTAAAGAGGTGATGTACCTGAAAAAATAATTCAGGTCTGCCGGCGTTGATAGTCTGTACATGAAACCACGCATACCACTGATCATTTTATTGTTCCTGTCCTGTCATGCACAGGCACAGAAACTTTTTACAACTGTATATGCTGGCATTTCGGGCTACCAGGGCGAATTATCAACACGTCCCATCGATCCAGTTCAATCGCATCCTGCTTTTGGCATTGGACTGCAATATGAATTGAACGACCATTGGCTTATCCGTGGTGATTTCACATACGGGAAAATCAGTGGCCACGATAAATACAGCCTGGCCAACAGGAACCGTAACCTCAGTTTTGAGTCGAACCTGAGTGAATTTTCCCTTGGTATAGAATACATTCCCGTCAATTTATATTATTACAAGGTATCTCCCTACGCTTTTGCAGGCATTGCCAATTTTAAGTTTAGCCCGTACACCGAAGCCCGCAATGGTTCGCGCATTGTGCTGTCGGAGTTCAGTACGGAAGGACAGGGCTTTTACCAGGACAGGCAGCCATATAAGCTCCGTCAATACAGCATTCCTTTTGGCGGTGGCTTGTTATGGGCGGTTTCCGATAATTTTCGGGTAGGCTTTGTCGTTGGTTTCCGAAAAACATTTACCGATTACCTGGATGATGTGAGTACTACATACATCGATAAAGATATCCTGGCACAAAACAGGGGAACAAACGCCCTGAATTACGCATTCCGTGCCAATGAACTTGATCCAGGCCTCGAATACCCCGCTGATGGTACAGTGCGGGGCAACCCAAAAACGAAAGACTGGTACCATTTCTCAGGTATTACTGTCAGGTTCCGCATCACCAACTTTAAAGACAGGCAGGAACAGAAAAGGTTGCGTGACCGTGGGCGGACCGATTGCCCCGCGAACCGTTGGTAAGATATGTGTGATCATCATTTCCCCACGATTAATTGATTAATTTGTGCCTTCAACAGTTAAAACTATTCCTGTTTCCGACTGTTAGTTTCGAAACCACCGGCTATGTCGTACCGATCATTGGAAGAATGCCTGACCGACCTTGAACGCAATGGTCACCTTGTGAGGGTTAAGGAAGAAGTTGACCCATATTTACAAATGGCCGCCATCCACCTCAGGGTGCATGAAGCAGGCGGGCCGGCATTATTGTTTGAACGCGTGAAAGGCTCCCCATTTCGTGCGGCATCCAATATTTTCGGTACACTGGACAGAAGTGAATTCATTTTCCGCAATTCGCTGAAACTCGTCCAGGACCTGATTGAGTTGAAATCAAATCCCGTAAAAGCCTTAAAGCAACCTTTCCGGTATGCGGGTACCGGCCTCGCGGCCACCAGGGCATTCCCCCTCAAAAATCCTTTCTCTAAACCTGTCCTGCATCAGACCATAAAAATTTCGGACCTGCCCCTGATCCATCACTGGCCAAAAGATGGGGGCGCATTTGTGACGCTGCCACAGGTGTACACCGAGGATATTGAACAGCCCGGCATCATGCATGCCAACCTGGGCATGTACAGGATCCAGTTGAGCGGAAATGAATATATGCCTGACAAGGAAATAGGCTTGCATTACCAGTTACACCGGGGCATTGGCGTGCACCAGGCAAAAGCTAACGGTAAGGGACAACCGCTAAAGGTCAGCATATTTGTGGGAGGCCCACCCGCACATACGGTAGCTGCAGTTATGCCCCTGCCTGAAGGCATCAGTGAAATGACTTTCGCTGGTGTATTGGGCCGCCGCCGGTTCAGGTATGTGTACCGTGATGGTTACGCGATCAGCACTGATGCCGATTTTGTGATTACCGGTGAAGTGTACCCCGGAGAAAATAAACCCGAAGGGCCTTTCGGTGACCACCTCGGTTATTACAGCCTGCAGCATCCTTTTCCTTTGATGCGCGTACATAAGGTTTATGCACGTAAAAATGCCATTTGGCCATTTACCGTTGTGGGTAGGCCGCCCCAGGAAGATACCAGTTTCGGGCAACTCATTCATCATATGACGGGCAGCGCGGTTCAGGCGGAAATTCCCGGGCTGAAAGAAGTGCACGCCGTGGATGCATCCGGCGTACATCCCTTACTGTTAGCCGTGGGCAGTGAAAGGTATACACCTTACGCGCCCACAAAGCAACCCGCGGAATTATTGACCATCGCCAACCATATCCTGGGAACAGGCCAACTCAGCCTGGCAAAATTTTTATTCATCACCGCCAGCGACCGGGGGGAGATAAAAGTATCTGATATCCCGGCATTCTTCAAATATGTGCTGGAACGGTTTCAGCCGGAACGCGACCTGCATTTTCATACGCATACCACCATTGATACCCTCGATTATTCAGGTACCGGGCTCAACAGCGGAAGCAAATTGGTATTCGCGGCATATGGTGAAAAGGTCCGTGAGTTGTCGACTGATGTGCCGGTTGTTTGTAAAAACCTGAATGGATTTCATGACGCGCACATAGCGATACCTGGTGTGCTGGCACTGCAAACAGGCCCATTCAAAAATTATGAATCCGCAAAAGATGACATGAACAGCCTGGATGCGCAACTCAATGGCCATCTTGATGCTCTGAGTGGGATAGCAATGATCATCATTGCCGATGATGCCGCGATGGTTGCCGCGACCCTGAATAATTTTTTATGGGTGAGCTTTACCAGGTGCAACCCTTCGCATGATATCTACGGCATTGCACCAAAAACTGAGTATAAGCACTGGGGCTGCAGCGGGCCGGTGGTTATTGATGCAAGGATTAAACCTCACCATGCACCGCCGCTGGTCAAAGACCCCGAGGTGGAACGAAGCATAGATCCTATATTTGACAAAGGGGGTAGCCTGTATCAAAAATTACCTTCATAAAGTTTTATGCGTATCACCAGTTTGTTCCGCCATGCATGGGTTTGTGTCTCCGGTTTATTGCTGCTTGGTTCCTGCCAGGCTCAAAAAAAAGCGGAATCACTTGCGGGTAACCCGGACGACAATACCTTATTGTGGGAAATCAGCGGAAAATCCTTGTCTAAGCCCAGTTACCTCTATGGCACCATGCACATGATGTGCAGGGAAGACGTAAGCTTTTCCCCCAATCTCCTGAAAGCGCTCGACCAAACCGATGATATATATTTTGAGATGGACCTCGATGATGCATCTAATACGCTGGGTGCCATCTTTTTCATGAACATGAAAGAGGGTAAAACGCTGAAAGATTTATACACGCCTGAAGAATATGATCGCCTCAGCCGGTTTTTTTCAGACAGCCTGGGTACCGGGTTACAAATGTTTCAACGAATGAAGCCCATGTTTTTGCAGGCTATGTTGTACCCAAAGTTTTTGCCTTGTAAGAACATGAGCGGGGTAGAGCAGGAATTGCTGAAGGTCGCGAAAAATAAAAATAAGGAAGTGAAGGGTTTTGAGACTATCGCATTCCAAGCATCGGTATTCGACAGCATCCCATATGAAGAACAGGCAAAGGAATTATTGAAAGGCATCGACAGCATCAATATGTTTAAACCTTACATGGACACCATGATCAGGGTGTACAAAGAACAACGCATATTGGCGATGGAAAAGTTATTCACGGACGAAGCCTTTGGTGTCAGCGACCATACTGAAATATTACTTGACCAGCGCAATATCAACTGGGTTGGTCAACTCAATAAAATCTTCACGGATAAACCCATTTTCATTGCGGTGGGAGCCGGGCACCTGGTGGGTGAAAAAGGCCTGATCCAATTACTGCGCAAGGAAGGATATACTGTCAGGGGGATATTGAATAAGTAACCAATTGCAATCAAACCAGATACCAAAAGATAGCATTCATCGCACCACCACATCTTTCACCACCTGTTCGCCCATGAGTTCATTCACTCTTTGAATGATGTCTTTTTTTTGAAAGATTAATTCGTTTTTCAATGGTGCAACCTGGGAGCTGATAAAAAGGGTATGGCCGCTAAGCTGGATGCTGTCGGTATATTTCGCGATGGTTTTGCCCACCACCTGTTCCCAAACTTCTTCAATCCGTACTGCCTGAACAGCTTTTTCGAGCCTGCTTTGTTTCAGGAACTGGCGCATTGCGTCTTGAAGTGATAATTCCCCCATGCTGTAAAATTACGATTTAGAGTTGGATGATCTGGGCATCGAGTTGGAGATCAGCAAAAGTGTGCCTCAGCCGGTCTTCGTGTGTATCCGTGATAAAAACCTGTCCGCCCCCGGTTCGGCAAACCCTGCCCAAAAGGTTGTGCATCCGGCTGGCATCGAGTTTTTCAAACACATCGTCCAGCAGCAGGATTGGGGCAAACCCTTTTTGCTGTTTCAAAAGATCATATTCGGCCAGCTTTAACGCGAAGAGCAGGCTTTTCCGCTGGCCCTGTGACGCGATGCCCCTGAAAGGCTGCCCGTTCAGGTTGAACTGCAATTCATCCCTGTGGATACCGGTTGATGTGCGTTGAATGGCAAGGTCTTTTTGCCTGGTTTGCGGCAACCAGTCGGATAGAGGTTTCTCATGGAGTTGACTGATATAGGTAACCGTTACCTGCTCGGATGTCCCGGCAATGCCGGTATAGTGTTCCTGTACAAATGGGATAAGTGAGGTGCAGAAAGCCTTTCTTGAAGTATAAATCTTTGCACCTGGTTCAGCCAGTTGCTGGTCGTATGCATCCAGCAATTGATGGATGTCATGCGAAGGAAGATGATCCGATTTCAGCAGGCTGTTGCGCTGTTGCAAAACTTTATTGTACTGGATCAGGTATTGGAGGTAGGAGGGGTCGAGCTGGCACAACACGGTGTCTAAAAAACGGCGCCGCAATTCGGCGGCCCCATTTACCAGTTCTATGTCATCCGGGGCGATCATCACCATGGGAAGCCGTCCCACATGGGCTGAAAATTTCTCATATGGTACATCATTCATCGAAATTTCCTTACGTTGCTGGCCACGGTATACCAGTACCAGTTTCATGGGATCCCGGTTTAGCTCAAACATGGCTTCCAGGCGGAACCCAGGTTCTCCAAAACGGGTGCAGGAAGCGTCGGAAGCGGTAAAATAACTCCTGGTCAGGCAGCAGAAATATATGGCATCCAGTAGGTTGGTTTTTCCCCTGCCATTCAGTCCGCATATGCCAATAACCGGGCTAGTGAAATGGAAGCGCCCCGAACCATAGTTCTTGAATCCTGTCAATTGTATATCGGTCAGTTGGAGCATCGGGGCCTGCAAGATACAAACTGGAATGTTTCAGGCTGATCCTGAACCTTTTTTATAGATTTCCGGCCCCAATAATAGCGGTTTGGGGCTGTGGAATTTTGGTTTTTCCCCCTTATCTTTGCCCACTAAAATTTAATCCCTTGGCTACAAAGTTTTCCAAAGAAACTTATTTATACTGGTACGAACTGATGCTCCTGTTGCGCCGCTTTGAGGAAAAAGCCGGACAGTTATACGGGATGCAAAAAATCAGGGGCTTTTGCCACTTGTACATCGGCCAGGAAGCCGTAGCGGCCGGCTGTATGACCGCCACTACGCCCGACGATAAATTCATCACCGCTTACCGCGACCACGGCCTGGCCATTGCCAAAGGCATCAGCGCCAAAAGTTGTATGGCCGAACTCTATGGTAAAGCCACTGGTTGCAGCAAAGGAAAGGGTGGCAGTATGCACTTTTTCGGATTGAAAGAAAATTTCTTTGGCGGACACGGAATCGTTGGTGCCCAAATTGGTACCGGTGCGGGATTGGCTTTTGCTGAGCAATACCTGGGGACAAAAAATGCGGTGCTTTGCTTTTTTGGTGACGGCGCTGCCCGCCAGGGTATGCTCCACGAAACATTCAACATGGCCATGCTTTGGGAATTGCCGGTGGTGTTCATTTGCGAAAACAACCATTACGCGATGGGTACATCCGTAGCCCGCAGCAGTAAAGTGCTGGATATTTATAAACTGGCCGACGCTTACGAAATGCCTGCCGATTCGGTGGATGGCATGCTCCCCGAAGAAGTGCATAACGCGGTGCTCAGGGCCGTGAACCGTGCCAGGGAAAAAGGCGGGCCAACCTTACTGGAAATCAAAACTTACAGGTACAAAGGGCATAGCATGAGCGATCCCCAGAAATACCGCACAAAGGAAGAACTGGAAGAATATAAGGAGAAGGATCCCATTGAACACGTCGGCAAAGTATTGCGTGAGCAATACAATGTTTCTGATGCGCAAATGGAAGAAATTCACGAACGCGTCAGGCTGGAAGTGGAAGAATCCGTCACTTTTGCGGAAGAATCACCATGGCCGGATGACAGCGAAGTGCTGAAAGATGTGTATGTTCAGGAAGATTATCCTTTCATCACCGATTAATCACCATTTTCATACGTACAAATCAACGCCGGAGAACAAACGGCCATTATAAACAACCAAGTTAACATGTCTGAGAAAAAAGAAAACCTGCAGGTAGAGATCAGCCCTGAAGCAGAGGTAGTCATCAACAAAGCGAAAGGTTTCTGGGAAAATTACAGCAAGCCCATCATCTACATCGGTTCCGCCGTCATCGCCCTGATCCTGGGTTGGTACGGATACCAGCATTTTGTAAAAGAGCCGAAAGAGAACAGCGCGAAAGAGATGATCTTCCCGGCGGAAAAATTATTCGACCAGATGGCCAATACCGGTTTCAACAAGGATTCTGTGAGCATTGTGCTGAACGGAGGTACACTCGAAGGCAATTCCATCACCGGCATCCTGAAGGTGATCAGCCAGTACGGCGGCACAAAAGCGGGTAACCGTGCCCGTTATATTGCAGGCGCGTCATACCTGCAAATCGGCGAATATGATAAAGCCATTAAATACCTGAAGGAATTCGACGGCGCCGGTGCAAGCCAGATCCAAAGCCGCGCTTTCCTGATGCTGGGCCATGCGTATGCCGAACAAAAGAAAACCACTGAAGCATTAGACTTTTATAAAAAAGCGGCTTCCGTGAATGAGAAAGATGAAGCCATTTCATCCGACGCGCTGCTGACCGCTGCCAACTATGCAAAATATACCGGCAAGCAAAAGGAGGCCATCGATATGCTGAACAAACTCAAGGATAAATACCCAACCAGCGCACCGGTGATGAACGGGGAAGTGGATAAGATCCTCGCAAGCCTCGGACAGTTTGAGTAATTCCGGACCGGTTTATCCTGTTTGGCAGATTTAAACAGATACCATGTCAATCAGTACAGAAAATATTTCAGATCTCACAGGCATCCGCATCAGTCAGGATGCCTGTGTTGTTATTGTGCGTACGGAATGGAACGCGCATATCGTTGACCTCCTCGAAGAAGGTTGCCGCTCCGTTTTGGAAGAGCAGGGTGTTACATATAAAGTGCTGGCCGTACCAGGGGCTTTTGAGATCAGCTTCGCGTTAAAAAATTATTACGATTCCCAAAAATACACTGATCATAAACCGTCCGCATTTATCGCACTGGGTTGCGTGATCCAGGGCGATACGCCGCATTTCGATTATGTATGCCGGGCCGTCACCGATGGCATTGCCCAGCTAAACCTGTCGTTGCCCATACCCACGATTTTTGGTATCCTCACCGTGCACAACGATGCCCAGGCACTGGAACGGACCGGTGGCCGGCACGGGCACAAGGGTAGGGAAGCCGCCGCCACCGCCATCAAAATGATACACCTGGTGGAAAACAACTGCACCCGCAAGCCCATGCAGAAATAGTAAACTAACGATTACGAATACCCGAAAAGTTCGCATGACCGTACAGATTTTCATACCATGTTTTATCGACCAGCTTTATCCGCAAACGGCTTTTAATATGGTAAAGCTGCTCGAAAAAGCCGGTTGTGGAGTACGGTACAACCCCAACCAAACCTGCTGCGGGCAACCCGCATTCAACGCGGGTTTCAGGGATGAAGCCAGGGATGTGGCCGGTAAATTCCTGAATGATTTTGACGGTGCAGATTATATTGTTAGCCCAAGCGCGAGTTGCGCCGGTTTTGTGAAAAACTACTATAGCGATTTATTCAGCAATGCCGGCAGTATGGCACAGGCGCGAAATACTTCGCGCAGGATGTATGAACTCACCGAGTTCCTGACCGATGTGTTAAAAATCGAAAACTTTGGCGCTTCGCTTCCCGGTAAAGCCACCTACCATGATAGCTGCGCCGCCCTCCGTGAATGTAAGATCAAGGAAGGGCCACGAAAATTGCTCTCGTATGTAAAAGGACTGGAACTCGTTGAAATGGCCGATAACGAAACCTGCTGCGGGTTTGGCGGTACGTTCTCCGTAAAGTTCCCGGATATTTCCGCAGCCATGGCCGATCAAAAAATCAACCACGCGCTCGATACCGGCGCCCGTTACCTGATATCCACCGATATGAGTTGCCTCATGCACCTCGAAGGCATCATCCGGAAAAAGCAAATTCCCCTGCAAACCATGCATATTGCTGATGTGTTATCATCCGGCTGGGAATCCTAAAATCCCAAAAAACAATTATGGCATACTGGCTCATTAAATCTGAACCTTTCAAATACAGTTGGGAACAATTCCTGCAAGACAAGCAAACATATTGGGATGGCGTACGCAATTATGCCGCCCGTAATAACCTCCGCGCCATGAAGAAAAACGACCTCGCTTTTTTCTATCACAGCAACGAGGGCATGGAAATTGTCGGCATTGCCAAAATTATTAAAGAAGCCTACCAGGATCCCACCACGGAAGAAACCGCCTGGGTGGTGGTGGATGTAAAGCCTTACCGCACCCTGAAAAAACCTGTAAGCCTGGCCATGATTAAAGCCGATAAAGCTTTACAAAATATGGCATTGGTCAAACTATCACGTCTTTCTGTACAGCCTGTTTCGGTGGAAGAGTGGGAGCGTGTACTGGAACTCGCCGGTGAAAAATAACAGGCCCATTGCATGCTTGTCCGCATTTCTTTGTATTTTAATCCACTGAACAGGATAAAACATGCCGGATATTTTTTACGATCCTCCCAATAGGTCCCGCCTCGTGGTATTATCCGGTGCGGGCATTTCCGCAGAGAGCGGATTGAAAACATTTCGCGACAGCGACGGTTTATGGATGGGCTACAATATCGAAGATGTGGCCACTCCACGCGCATTCCAGCGCGATCCCCAACTTGTGCTCGACTTCTACAATATGCGCAGGAGGGATGTGGCCAACGCTCAACCCAATGAAGCGCATATACAACTGGCGAAACTGGAGGAAAAATATCATGTAACCATTATCACCCAGAATATTGATGACCTCCATGAACGCGCAGGCTCCAGCCGCGTGCTGCATTTACATGGAGAGATTTTTAAGATGAGGAGTTCGGCAGGACCTGATTACCGTCACATCACAGACATCAGGGGTGATATTAAATTGGGTGATTTGGCGCCGGATCAAACACAGTACCGTCCGCATATTGTCTGGTTCGAAGAAGCCGTACCCATGATTGAAACAGCGGCGGAGATTATGCAGGCAGCGGATATTTTTTTACTGGTCGGCACTTCATTACAGGTTTACCCGGCGGCCGGGTTGATACATTACCTTCCGGAAGACGCTCTGAAATTTGTATTGGATAAAAAAGTGCCCCCGATTCAAGGCGACCAGGTGTTTACCATTATTGAAAAGCCCGCAACTGAAGGCATTCACGATTTTTTGAATTGCCTGCAATGCATCATGTGATATCGCCTCAGGCGGTTCCGGCATCCACGGTTTTTTCCGTAAAACAAATGCCCAGTTGATTCAACTCCTGCATGACCGGCTGGTAAATCAACGGATCAATAGGTATACGCACACCGGTCATGGATAATTTGCCCTCCAATACCAGTTTGGCCGCGATGCCCAGTGGCAGGCCTACGGTTTTTGCCATGGCTGTCGATACATGATCGTCGCCTAACACCACCAGCAAACTTTCCGCATGATAACGGTGATGGTTAAGCGAATAATCAATTTCATGCAGCATCACAATCATGTCCTTGTCGCCATCCCTGAGCGCCAGCTTTTTTTCCAGAGCCAGTTGCAACACATCCGCGGCGCTGCAATACCCTTTATTAATCTTTGTTTCGGCATCATCCAGGCCCAGGAAAAATAATTGTTTTAAAGTCAGGTTGGCCTCATGTATCTGGTGGTTGAGTTCCGATGCGGTGCGTTGCTTTAGCAGGTCCAGGTCAATATCCTGCAATTCGCCCTTTTCATCAACCAGCATCAGGTGGTCGGGTATTTCCTGTCCGCTCTTTTCCGTTTCTTTTTCAATCTGCATCAGTTTGTGCAGGTTTTCGAGGAGTTCCTTTGTCTTGGCGAAACGTTCGGATAATTTATGGTCAAGCCATTGGTCGAATCCATGCCGTTGCATGTGTTGTTTGTAAAAATCGAGCAGGCTCAACCCATCGGTTTGGTACATCGGCGCCTCATCCGTGAGTTTTAATTCGATGAGGTTTTTCCATCCGTACATAAAATCCGGGTACCTCAATGTTGTACGCACAAATGTTGAAGCATTTTCCAATCCGTAAACTGAAATATAAGGAAGGCTGTTCCTGTTTGGGTAATAGCTTAAAGTGCCGATGCCGGGATAATCCACGGGCACCTGTCGTATTGGGTTGAACAATTGTTCATATGGTTCATCCACGGTTTGCCCGTTTTCCCGGTAAATGGCACCCGCTTTTCCGGCCAGCACCACATTACGGGGGTTCCAACTGATTTTATAATGCCAGGGGTTGTCGTCGCTCTCCGGCGCAACAAGCCCGCCGCAATGGCTTTTAAAGGATTCAATCACCCCGCCTTTATCCCTGATCTCCTGTATCATCTGCATCGCGCTCATATGGTCGATGCCCGGGTCGAGCCCCATTTCACATAAAAATAACAGCCCTTTTTCACGTGCCTGTGCATCCAGGGATTTAATGTCGTCATCGGCATAGGAAGCGGTAAGCAGGTGCTTGCCCAGGTCGATGCAGTCTCGCGCGATCAGGATGTGCAGGGCAGGGGGCATCATGGAAATCACCAGGCTGGAGTGGGCGATTAATTCACGGCGCATATCCGTATCCGTTATATCCAGGGCGATGGCATGCGCGTTTGGGTGTTTTCCCGTTTTTGATTGCACAAGTTCGAGGCTGGCATCTGCCACTACCACGCTCCATTGATGGTTGGAGGCTTCAGATAAAAGATATTTAATGAGGACGGTGGCCGATTTACCGGCGCCGAATAAGAGGATTTGTTTCACCCAGGCGAATTTCCGGCAAGTTAGTTCTTGCGCCATTGATGTCCAAGATAAAACCCTAAAACCGAGGTTAAAATTTTGTCGCCAAAAATCCCCACAAAAGCTTGAAAATGTGGGTAAAAAAGGGCACGGAAAATGCCCGGAAAAAAGGGTAAAGCGGCTTATTTTGGTTACCTTTGCAGGCGATAGAAAATATATGGAAAATCAGGAAAATATTGGCGACAACATCCCCGAAAACAGGGGCAAAATCATCCCGGTAAATATTGAAGAACAAATGAAGACCTCTTACATTGATTACTCCATGAGTGTCATTGTAGGCAGGGCCCTTCCAGATGTGCGCGACGGTTTGAAACCCGTTCACCGCCGTGTACTTTTTGGTATGTATGAACTGGGCAACACCAGCAATAAGCCTTATAAGAAATCAGCCCGTATTGTGGGTGAGGTAATGGGTAAATACCATCCGCATGGTGATTCGTCCATTTACGATACCATGGTGCGTATGGCTCAGGAATGGGCGATGCGTTACAAACTGGTTGACGGTCAGGGTAATTTCGGCAGCCAGGATGGCGATATGCCGGCGGCCATGCGTTACACCGAAGTCAGGATGGAACGCTTCGCTGAAGCGATGATGGATGATATTGATAAGGAAACGGTGGATTTCCAGTATAACTTCGACGACTCCCTGCAGGAACCAACGGTGCTGCCTACACGAATCCCGCAACTCCTGCTGAATGGCAGCAGCGGTATCGCCGTAGGTATGGCCACCAATATGATGCCGCATAACCTGAACGAAGTGGTGGATGGCTGCATCGCGTATATCGATAATCCCGACATCAGCATTGAAGAACTTATCAAGCACGTGAAAGCCCCCGATTTTCCTACCGGCGGCATTATTTACGGGTACGAAGGCGTAAAGCAGGCTTTGATGACCGGCAGGGGCCGCGTTGTCCTGCGTGGTAAAACCACGGTGGAAACGGATGCACGTGGCCGCGAAAAAATCATCATCACCGAAGTGCCTTACCAGGTGAACCGTGATACGCTCACGCAAAAAATCGGTGACCTGATCAACGAAAAAGTAATTGAAGGCATCACAGATGTTAACAACGAAAGCAATAACAAAGAAGGCACACGTATTGTGGTTGAACTGCGTAAAGACGCTGTTGCACAGGTAGCCATCAACCAGTTATACAAACATTCTGACCTCCAGACTTCATACGGCATCAACAATGTTGCCCTGGTGAAGGGCAGGCCCAAGATCCTGAACATCAAACACCTGATTTCAGAATTTATTGATTTCCGTCATGATGTTGTGGTGCGACGCACGCAGTACGAATTGCGTAAGGCTGAAGAAAGGGCGCATATCCTTGAAGGGTATATCATTGCCCTGGACCACCTGGATGCGGTGATCAAACTGATACGGGAAAGTTCGACGCCTCAAATCGCGCATGACGGATTGGTGAATGAGTTTGGCATGTCAGACATCCAGGCCAAAGCCGTACTGGAGTTGAGGCTGCAGCGACTGACCGGTATGGAGATAAACAAAATCCGGGAAGAGCATGCCGAGATCATGGCATTGATCGCAAGGTTGAAAGAGATATTGGCTAACCAGCACCTTCGTTTCGAGATCATCAAAAACGAATTGCTGGAAGTTAAGGCGAAATTTGGCGATGCCCGCAAATCCGAAATCGTATATGCGGATGACGAGATGAATATGCTCGACCTGATTGAGGAAGAAGATGTGGTGGTGACCATTTCGCACCTGGGTTATATCAAGCGTACACCGGCAACCGACTACAGGCAACAGCGCCGTGGTGGACGTGGCGCCAAGGGCAGTAGTACCCGCCAGGAAGATTATATAGAACATTTGTTTGTGGCATCCACGCACCATACTTTGCTGGTGTTCACCGAAAAGGGCAAATGCTTCTGGCTGAAAGTGTACCAGATCCCAGAAGGCGACCGTACCAGCAAGGGAAGGGCGATTCAAAACTTATTGCAAATTCCACAGGATGATAAAGTTCGTGCCATTATTGATGTAATGAACCTTGAGGATGAAGAGTACCTCAATAAGCATTTTATCGTGCTCTGCACCAAAAATGGCATCATCAAGAAAACCGACCTGAAAGATTTCAGCCGCCCGCGCCAAAGCGGCATTATTGCCATCCAGGTTTTGGATGGCGACCAGTTGCTGGCAGCCAGGCTGACGGATGGTAATTGCGAAATCATGATGGCTGTGAAAAGCGGACGTGCCATACGTTTCCCGGAAAGTACGGTGCGTTCCACCGGGCGCGGAGCCATCGGTGTAAGCGGTATCGACCTGGACGAAAAGAATGATGAGGTGGTGGGAATGATTTGTGTGAATAGGGACGATAAATCGAAAACCGTGCTGGTGGTGAGTGAAAAAGGATATGGTAAGCGCACATTCATTGATGACCCCGAAACCGGTGAACCGGTTTACCGGATTACCAACCGCGGGGGCAAGGGCGTGAAAACCATACAGATCACAGAAAAAACCGGCCTGTTGGTTGGACTTTTGGATGTGACCGAAAAAGAGGATTTGATGATTACCTGCCTGTCGGGCGTCACTATCCGCATGCCGGTCAGCCAGATCAGCGAACAAGGAAGGGCCACACAGGGTGTAAAACTGATCCGCGTAGATGATGGCGATGCCATCGCCGCCATTACCCAATTGGATGAAGATGGTGAGGATGAGGAAACCGAAGGGTCCGAAGCCGCAGCAACGGAAACAGGAGCATAATTTATTTTAACCGCATACAGGCCGTCAACACGACGGCATTTTTTAATTCATGACACTTGACAATCATTTAAATAGGGCGTATATCTCATTTTTTACATGAAACACTGGCTTTAATAATATACAGGTAAAATGCCGTTACCCTTTCCAGGCGTAAATATTTTTTAATACGGGTCTGAGCCGGGAAATAAATAAATCTTCATATTTTTGTGTATATCCATTATCTATTTCATTAATCCAATATAAAGCTTACCAGGATGACGAAACCGGAATTTCTGCAAGAGTCGGATCTGGATCATGACTATATCCAGGATGATGACTATTCGGCGGTAAACCGCAATAACGACAATGCGATGAATTATTTTTTAAAATTCATCCTTGTGCTGGGTGGTGCAGGACTTATCTACATGTACCTGACCGGAAAATTGTAATTCAGCGATTGAGATTATATAGGAGAGCGTTGCCAGTAGGGCGACGCTTTTTTGTTTTGCGTAAGCCCGGTGAATGGAACCTGTATCCTTAGCTGCGGGGAATACAGTGGAAATGCCTATTTAACATAATGTAAATTATATTCAAAAAGGACTGATTCAAGGGCGGCTCAGATTACAGATCGCCGCCCATTCGCATTATGCGCATGCCGCCTCCGCCGCCGGGCATCATTTGCATCGGTGATGGCTGCTGCCCGCCAAACTTGTTCAACCGGAAAATAAAACTCAGCATGAAATACCTGCCCAAACGGTTTGTCCGGGTATCGGTAATGGCATTGGCCGTTACCTGGCGGTTCACAAAAATATTCTGGTTTAGTACGTCGAATGCCTGGAGCTTAACCGCCGCGTTTTTCTTCTTCAGGAATTGCTTTTCGATGGTTCCATTGATGATGAACGGGTTTTGCACCACATTATCTGAAAATCCCTGGTTCAAAGTTTTATCCAGGTCATAACTGATGATCCAGTCGCCTTTCAGGAAAATCCTGGCCGTGTGTGAAAATACCCAGGTACGCGCCGACTGGTCCTGCAGGTTCGCTGCAGCCAGGCTGTATTTGGTGTTATTGAGCGAAAAGTTCACACCTGTTGTGGTTTCCAGCCATTTTTTGATCCGTACATCCGTGGCAAAACGCTGAATAAAAATCCAGTTTTTTCCGATGTTTTTCTCTGAATTCAGGTAAGATATATTATTCACATAAGTCACAGTTCCGCCGAGGTTAAACACAAATTTCCTGTTCTGGACCGGTTTGGAAATATTATAAAACCCGGTGGCTGTATAAAAACCGTCTGTATTCCGGTACCTGATCTCCTGTCGGCCAAACGGTCCCAGCGGAATATTATCCGTAACGATTTTATCATTCGTAAATGAAAACAGGATATTTCCGAAAAACACGTTCCCGCTGATGAAATCAAAATTATTATACCGCAGGCTGAAGGTATTGCTGAATTCTGGCCTCAGGTCCGGGTTACCTACTGTAACATACAATTGGTTGGAATAATCAGGTACGGGTTGCAATTGGGTGAATGATGGCTGTGACGTATTGCCGTTATAATTAATATTCAATGAACGGCTCCTTGAAAAGTTATAGGCGAAACGTACAACCGGGAAAAAGTTTACGAGGTTCTGTTTGTATTTGAACTTTCCGGTTACCGATTCAGTGCTGATGCTGGCCGGTTGCACCGCCATGCCAAGCGTGTAATTATATTTCTTTTCGGTGGTGCGGAAATTCACGCCAAACCGGTTGGTGATGTATTCGTTCTCAAAAATATTGCTCAGGCTGTCGCTGAAGGTTTTATCCCCCGTATTCGGGTTCACCAGGAAAGCTTCCCTGTCGTTGCCCGTTATCTGGTAACTGAACGCGTAATTGAATTCCAGGCTCCTTTTCTTGCTTAACGGTTCGGTGTATGAAGCCTGCGCCCTGATATTGCTGTTGTCATTATGCTGTGTTATGTATTGCCTGTTGAGCGTATCGAACTGAAGCCCGTTCAGGTAGAAACTATTGGCGTTCACCAGGTCGTCGATACCGTCGGTATTGGATTCCCCGCCCGAAATATTCAACGATAGCGTACGGCCGCGTTTGCGGAACCTGTGATTGTATAATAATGTACCGTTGAAAGACGGCGATCTCGAATCCGATAACTGGTCAATATAGCCATCGTTCAGCAAGGCCCCTGTTTTATTAAACACCGAATTCAGCGTATAATACTCACCGTTAGTTTCACGCAAGGTGACGCCTGGCGTAAACTTGATGTAATTAAAGGAATCAATCCGGTATTCCATATTGAAGCTGAACCTGTGGTTATTGTTGACTTCGTACTGGTTGGTATTCCTGTTGTTGATGTTGGTCTGGTTCTGAAATGTGTTTTGTTGCGTAACATCCCGTATGGTTAAAGTGCCGCGCCTCGAATAACTGTAACTGCCGTACACGGAGAGTTTCGGGCCCCACTCATCCCGGTAATTCACGCCAATGGATTGTGTGCGCGCGATGCCGTCGTTGACACCCAGGTTGCCGAGCACGGAACCAATGCCCCCGCCGCCCTGCCCGATGCCAAAACTCCTCACCATGCTGCCAATCATATTGCCCATGCTGCCCATGGCTGAACCAAAGGACCCGAAATTGAATAAACTCGCGTTGGTATTATTGATGTTTCCCAGCACGGATATCTGCTGGTTATTGTTGAACCGGTTGAATGACACCGATGCCTGGTAACGGTCTTCCGTACCCGCACCCAGTGTTGTATTCCCAAAATATCCTTTGTTCTTGTCTTTCTTTAGCTGGATATTCATTGTTTTGCTGGGGTCCCCATCCTTGATGCCCGTGAATGCCGCCTGGTCGCCGTAATCATCTATGATCTGGATCCTATCTACCATATCCGCGTTCAGTTCCCTGGTAGCCGTGGTTACATCGCCCCCAAAAAATTCCTTACCATTCACTTTCACTTTCGTTACCTGTTTTCCCTGCGCCGTTACCGTACCGTCTTTATCTACCTGGACACCCGGCAGGTTCTTCAGTATCGCTTCTACATTGTCGTTCTTGCGGTACATGGTACTGTCTACCACATACGAAACCGTATCTTCCTTGATCTGTATTTTTGAAGATTCCAGTGTGAGGTTTTCAAGCGTATTATCTCCCGGCTGCATGCTGATATCCGCGATCCGCTGCTCACTACTAAATTGCGTATAGTCGTAACTGTTAAGGAATGGCTTGAAGCCCACATAAGTAACCCTTAACGCGAATTTCTTTTTCCTGAGGTTGGTGAACCGGTAAACGCCTTGTTCATTGGTTACGGCCTTAAGGGTATCCACATCACCCTGCACATAAAGCCAAACTGAAGCTTTAGTTAATGGGCGGCCTTCCTGGTTCAATACCTTCCCGGTAATGCCGAAGCCTGTTTGCGCCTGCGTGCCATGCGTCCAAAAAATCAGGATCATCATAAATGTAATAATCCTCATCATGTTATTCATCATAATCCTTTAGTTAAGCGTCTGTTTCCTCAAATTTGGGCTAATCTACGAAGTCTTTCTTATTTATTGGATGAGTGGTGAAATTCAGGTACGAACAGGGTCAATTGTTGGTGGGGAACTGTTCCACAAATCTGAATACCTGCTGATGGAAAGATTCCGCACCGCCGAATAGAAAACGGTGGCGGATCGGCAAAACATAGATGGGGAAATCAGCCAGTTCCTGTTTGAATTTCTGCAACCTCATAGCGTCCTTTTCCGTGGTAATGATCACCCTTTTCGACGCATCCATTTTTTCGAATTGCTGCTTAATCTCTGCCAAATCATCCGTGGTGAAAATATGGTGGTCGGCATAACGGATCATATCATATCCCTGTACATGTTTGGTTAAAAAATCTTTCAGCGGTTTTGGGTTCGCGATGCCGCAAAGCAGCAATACCTGTTGCTCTGTATGCAATTGTCCGGGTTGCTGGCTGAAAACATGATAAGGCTGGTCGTACACAATTTCCGCGAAGTAAATTTTTTGGTGCGGCTTTGGGTTGATTTCGGTGATGATGTTGTTTTTTTCCTGTTCGGTCATGTCTGATGGGCATTTGGTCACCACAATGATCTCAGCCCTCCGGCTGCTGGAAGGCACATCCCGGAGGTCGCCCGCCGGCAGCATCAGGTCGCGGGTGAACAGGTTTTTATAATCGGTGAGCAGGATATTCAATCCGGCTTTCACATGCCTGTGTTGAAAAGCATCATCCAATATAATAACATTTGTTTCAGGCCTCAGGTGCAGGATTTGAGGTATGGCTACAATGCGCTCCTCTCCCACCGCTACGGTAATCCCCGGGAATTTCTGGTGGAATTGCATGGGCTCATCGCCAATATCAATCGCCGTTGTTTTATCGTCTGCTATGGCAAAGCCTTTTGTCTTCCGCTTATACCCCCTGCTTAAAGTGGCCACGCGGTAACGGCCATACAGAAGTGTGACAAGGTATTCGGTCATCGGAGTTTTACCCGTGCCACCAACAGCCAGGTTGCCCACACAAATAATGGGGAAGTTAAAGGATGCCGATGACAGTATCTGTTTGTCGAATAACCAATTCCTGCCACGGATCAGGATGCCGTACAAAAACGAAAAAGGCCATAACAGGTATCGAAAACTTCTCAGCAAGGATGATGGTTTACATGCAGTTTTATTGGTCTTTGTGGCCATTCATGAACCAGGCAGCCAAATATTTATTCCTGTATAAAGATAGAAAATATCGTGGTGCCGTAGTTCCTTTCCCGTACGTAATGCGGAAACTCTTTGTAATCGTTGCGGGGCGTATGTTCCAGCACAAACCATCCGCCGGGTTTCAGTAATTGACGTTCAAATATTATTTTGGGTAAATCATCAATGCTGGCCAGCGCGTAAGGCGGTCCGGCAAAAATGAAATCATATTTTTCCTGGCATGTTTCCAGGAACCTGAACACATCCATTTTAAATAATTTCACTTGCGTAAAACCCAGTTGGTCGACTGTTTTTTTTATGAACCCATGCATCTGGCTGTCTTTTTCCACGATACTCAGGTCGGGCGCGCCCCTGCTCGCGAGTTCATATGTTATGCAACCTGTGCCCCCAAATAAGTCAAGTGTTTTTAAAGAAGAAATATCCAGGCTGTTTTGCAGGATATTGAACAAGCCCTCCTTCGCGATATCCGTAGTGGGCCGGGTATGCGGCATCTGTGCCGGTGGCTGTATGCGCCGTCCACCATGTGTACCACTTATGATACGCATGTGGCAAGTGTGGTTAAATGGCTGAAATAATGTTCAGGGTAAGCCGACATGCCCTCGGGCAAGGTCCATAATGGGCCGATGTCATCAAACAGGATATTCGGGAAATAGCTGTACAACTCATTGAAGAGCGGGGATTGTTTTTCAATCATACCGGAGAGGCGTACACGAATATCGGCGGCATCTTTACCATGCTGGCGTGCGGTATGCAGCAAATGATATGCGGCATCGGTAGCCGTTTGATAAGGCAGGTAGCGGATAACCTGCAATTTGCCATGTATAAACAATGCCAGTTTAATGGATTGCGGATAAAAAACCACCTGGAGGTCGGCGGGAAAATCTTTCCATACTGATACCTCCTGTATGCTCGCATGTGTGAAGAGGCTACCGGGATATATCAATCGCAGCGCATTATCCAGCGCTTTTGGGGTGCGGTATATTAATCTCGCATCAATCCCTGAAAGGGAAATGGTATGCGTGGTACATGCAATGTTCGGGCCAAATAATAATGTTAAGATATCTGATGCTTGCCCATCCTGGTAAAATTCATCAGGAACCAGCGTTGATTCCTTCACGTTATATATTATCTGTGTCCTTGCAGGATTGGATGGCAATTCCGTTTCCACGCGTACCAGCTTCTCCCATGCTGAAGCCGACAATGGTTCATTGAGGTGGTACACGGCGAGGCCGGCAAGTTCCCATGGATCCTTACGGTACCATATAAACGAAACGGCATGATCGGCCACTTCAATGAGTTGGCATAAACCCTCCGTTTGGCTGTTGGTAACCGGTATGTAAAAAGCCGCTTTCAATTTCAATGTATTCAGCAGGCAAAATAAGGTAATTTTGCCAACTTATGGATGCAGCAGTTGCCAATAAAGACCTTAGGGTTCAGGTAAATAACCGCCAGATACTCTCTATTGCCCTGCCCATCACGCTGGCTGTACTGGTGCCCCAAATCAATATGCTGGTCAACAGCATCTTTCTTGGGCAATTATCGGAGGAAGCACTTGGCAATGCCGGTATAACAGGTGTGTATTACCTGATCTTCGCCGTGGCGGGATCCGGATTGAATAATGCGATGCAATCCGTTTTTTCGCGCCATGCGGGAAGCGGGGATACAACCCAATTCCGGGTTATCCTGGCTCAAGGCATCCGCATCAGCATCCAGTTTTCTTTGATCTGCATCGCGTTTACCTGGTTCGTAGCGCCTGCAATTTTAGAAGCCGTGGCCGACCCTAAGCATTTCCCTGCTGAGATGTCGTTCCTGAAAATCCGCATCTGGGGCCTCCCCTTTTTGTACCTCTTTCAAATGGGCAATGCGTTCCTGGTATCCTCATTAAACAGCCGCTTGCTGATGATTGGTTTTTTCTGCGAAGCGATGGTGAATATCGTGCTAGACTACCTGCTGATTTTTGGGCATTTCGGATTTCCCAAAATGGGATTTAACGGCGCGGCCTGGGCTTCCGTCATAGCGGAATGCACAGGCATGATCGTTGTGTTGATCGTTTTAAACAGAAGCGGATTACAAAAACAATATGGATTGCTCCAATCATTCCAGCATCATAAATCCATCAGCAAAGACATCATTAAAGTATCCGTGCCGTTGATGATGCAGTATATCATCAGTGTTGCAACCTGGCTGGTTTTCTTTTTACTGATTGAAACCCGGGGCGCCACCGCGAAAGCCATCAGCAACACTATGCGGAATGTGTTTGGCATGGCCGGCGTATTTGTCTGGGCCTTCGCGGCCACCAGCAATACCATGGTCAGCAACCTGATCGGACAGGGCCGTACTGATTTGGTCATTCCGGCTATCAGGCGCATCATGGCATGGAGCCTGGGCGCGTGCAGCATCATGGTGCTGCTGCTCAACCTTTTTCCGGATATGTTTTTTAACATGTTCGGACAAGACGAGGGTTTTGTACAGGAAGGCATACCTGTGATCCGCATGGTATCGGTAGGCATGTTATTTATGAGCATGGCCAATATATGGCTCAACGCCGTTACAGGTACCGGGCAAACAAAAGTGAACCTTGCCATTGAACTCATTGCCATCGGGCTATACATGGGTTATACATGGTATTTCATGAAAGTCAATTATGTAAACCTGGCCATGGCCTGGAGCAATGAATTTGTATATTGGATTTCCATCCTGATCATGGCTTCCTGGTTTTTATTAAGCGGCAAATGGAGAAAGGGGGTTTCCGCGGAAAATAGGCCATAAAGATTCCATCAAAATTTTCGTAAATTGACTTCTTTAACAGCTGCACACTCTTTAACCTTAAACTTCAACCGTATGAATACTTTATCCAGGTGTGTATTGTTGTTGTGTGTGCACTTATCGGTATGGTCGCAAATCACTGCACAAGACCTTCCAGGCAATATGTGCATAGCATATAATATCAAAGTTCCAGACAGTTCCAAAGATAATTGGGATGTGATGGCAGTTTCTCCGGATGGTAAGATTAAGTACAATGTCAGCAACCATCCTGATGTTGCATGGACGTATTATGCCTATAAGAGCCGCTTATTTTTTATAAGTGACAGGGATACCTGTTACAGATGCTATTTTTTATACGAAACTGATGCGGAAGGAAAACGGATTCGCAAAGTTTCTGACCTGAGATTGGAAGATAGCTGGATGAGTTCCAGGTTTGATGGAAGGGAAATGATTGTCAGTGCAAGGCTTGGTCAAGATACCAGGTACCAGTTATTTTTAATTGACCTGGCAACCGGTGCATACAGACAAATTTCAAAAGATACCAGTGCAAAATTTACAGACCCATCTTTTTCACCTGATGGTAAATCTCTTGTATGCAGTGTTAAAAAAGACAAGCGCAGCAGGAAAACACATGAAGAGCTTTACATCGTGAATATAGATAATGGTAGTTTGACACAACTGACTACTTATCCGGCAAACAATATTTCTGCCAATGATTTTGGGTTCAAGGCTTCCGCGGCCCGTTGGCACCCTTCTGGTGAGTATATAAGCTATGTGTCAAAGCAAGACGGATTTACGGGGATTTTCGGCGTAACACCTGATGGGAAAAAGCAATGGCCCATCATGCATTCCAATCAATTCCATGATGGATGGCACGATTGGAGCCCGGATGGGAATTGGTTATGTTTTGACCGAACTGATAAAAATGAAAAGCAATACCACATCATGCTGATGGACCTACGGAGTAAACAAATAACCCAAATCACTGATGTAAGCGTTAAAACTCAGTTATCACCGGTTTTTCTGCAAAAGTAAAGCCACATAAATAGTATACAACATGACAAACTTTAAAACAGAAATCAAATGGGCCCTCATCTTTGCTGTGATGATGCTGGGTTGGATGTTCATGGAAAAATCGCTGGGTTTTCATGACAAGCATATTGATAAACATGTGATCATTACCAATTTTGTGGCGATACCGGCCATCCTGATTTATGTCCTGGCTTTATTGGAGAAGAAGAGAAAAGACCTCGGAGGGCATATGACATACATGCAGGGTTTTCGTACAGGTTTGATCATTACCGTAATACTAACCGCTTTGATGCCCCTGGTACAATATATCAGCACCACCTATATCACACCTGATTATTTTACCAACGCCAGGAATTACGCGGTAAACCAGGGGATGATGACAGTCGATGAGGCAGACGCGTATTTCAATAACAAAAGTTATATCATGCAAACCCTGATCGGCACACCAGTGATGGGCTTGCTCACAACTGCCATTGTCGCGATCTTTATTCGTTCAAAAAAAAATAATTTGTTATGAAAATATTTTTTTTCATGTCTGTGCTGTTTGTCAGCCTGTCCACATATGCGCAAAAAATCAATCCGCAATATGATTCCGTTCTCGCCCAAAAATACAAAGGGGACGAAAATGGCATGAAGATGTATGTGCTGGTGATGTTGAAAACAGGGAGCAATACTACAACCGATAAGGCTTTTATCGACAGTTGTTTTACCGGCCATATGAATAATATTGGCAGGCTCGCGAAGGAAGGTAAATTGATTGTGGCCGGCCCTTTGGCAAAGAACCCGCAAACATACCGGGGCATTTTTATTTTTGATACAAAAGATATAGAAGAAGCCCGCATATGGGTGATGACGGATCCCGCTGTGAGCAGCCGATTGCTGGATGCGGAATTGTTTAACTGGTATGGATCCGCCGCCTTACCCGCCTACATTGATGAATCAGAAAAAGTTTGGAAACAAAGGGGCTTTTAATGCGTTCAGCTTAATGGCTTTACCATGCGGCCGATCAACGTACCCTGGTGGTACACCTGCAGGATATAATTGCCTTTTTCAAACCTATCGCCCGCGAGGCTAAACTGCAAACGTTTCGCCTCTCCTTTATTATAATCGAACCTGAGTTTGCATGAATATATTTTGCGCCCTTCCTTAGTCATGAAAGTTCCGGCGTCCCAGGCTGAATTCTGTAACACTTTTCCGTTAGGTTGTATTACAACTACATATACTTCCGCGCTGTTGATAGGCATCGAACTGTTCCGTACAACAAATGAACCGGAGATTTTATCAGTTTGAAATGCATCATTGGTTTCCATTTCCTTTCCCTGGTCAACCATCAGTGCCGATAACCTCATATCGGTACTGGCAAACAAATTACCTGCTGTTTCGGCAACAACGTTTGCAGGTGCCTGTTGAGACGATACAACTGGCCTGTTCCTGTTTGATACCGGCGTGACCAGGGTATTGCTGTTACCGCCGGATGCCGTGCTGGTATTGGGTTGATTATTGTTTTGCTGCCGGATCTGGTTGATCATGGCCAGCAGTTTTTTGTTTTCTTCCTCCACTTCGATGTTCCTCGCGCGAAGCGACTCCACCCTACCCTGCAATTCATTGATTTTTAAACGGGCGCTTTCCAAATCAGTTTGACTGGCGGGATTTTTAAGCAATTGGGTGATTTCGTCGCGGAGTTTATAAAATTCGTTCAGTTTGATATCCAAACCTGTTTTCAGGGAATCGGCCCTGTTCCAGGCCGAATCAAGTTTGGCGAAACCGGCTACCGTTGACGCATAGACGCGGCGTAATGAGTCGCGCTTGGCATTGGCCGATTCAGTGGAGTCTTTAATGATGTAAACAGTACCTGCTTTGTCTTTTGTGAAACTGCTGAACTGGTAGCCCCATGTCCATAATAACGCAAAAGAAACCAACAACAACAGTACGGAAACAACCAGCAGGAGTATGGTTTTGGTATCCTTCATCAATCAGGTACAGGAGCTTTGGATTAAGGTTTTTTGGAAATACTTTCTTCCACAAACGCGCTGATCCAACCAACTTGCCCGTTCTTCACCAGGAAAAACTGCTTTTTCTCGTACACGCCTTCAAATTGGCGCATGATTTTCAGCAATAATCCAGTGCCGGACATCATGGCTTTCTGGTCGAATACTTTGTTCACTTTTTTGGCTTCACCTACAGCCTGTTCTTTGTCGATGGCAGGATCAGTCAGCGATTTACCAATTTCTTCCGCAGTGCAGGAAGCGTAGTTGCTGTACAGTTTTTCGCTGAATTTCAACACATCGTCATAAGTAACAGGTACCACGGGGTTTTCGGCCATTTCAGGCAGCATCAGTGTGGCGACGGCCCAGGCGATACCGCCACTGAACGCGATATTGTCGCTCATGTTATAAGCCCCGCTAGCGTTTACCGCGTACACAATTTCCTCATTGGCATTGCCGGCCAGCACCCTGAACAGTTGCTTATTGAAATTCTGCAATGTATTATCATCTGCCAACCTCTTATCTGTTTCATTGGTCACGCTTTTTGTACCCCATGACAACTGAAAGAGTTTGATATCGCGGGTATTGCCATTTGGGAAATACCCTCCCTTGGTATTGCCGCTGCCGATATCAATCAAAAAGGTGTTGTACCTGCGGGATGCGGGAACGATGCCAATATGTGAGAGGCGAGCTTCTTCCACCACATCTACCGGGCGCACTTCACGGTTGGGCTCATTGATTTGTTGGCGGAATGCATCTGTCATGCGGATGATCCAGTCGTTTTTCGATTCCTTATCTGCCAAAACCTTCACACCACTGCTGAAAACGGTAAAGATTTTTTCAGAAGGGATGTCGTACCTGTTCTTCGCAATTTGGTATAAAGTCGTGAGTCCTTTTAACGTTGCCTGGAAAGTAGGTTCGGTAAATGAAATGAAATCGGTATTGATGGAAGTGTCCTTTACAACTTTGTAATTACCTGTATTCTTGTTGGTTTTTGCCGATTCGAGTACACTCAATTTCACGCCTTTAGACCCCACCTCGATCCCTGCATAGAGTACATTGGCTTCATACGTTTTGCGGGCGCTGGTTTGTGCCAATAAGCTGCCAGACAGTAAAATACCTCCAATCAGCACCAACAAACATTTTTTTCCATAGAATTTGATCATAACCGGAACAGTTTAATGCTAAAAATACCATTTTAAACCGGCGCCCCGACCGGGGCCCGGCACTTGTGCAAAAAATGTGATTTAATTCCTGAGGTAAGACGATGGGCCGGTTGGCCTGAAGTGTTACGAATTTTAAAGGCCATTAATCCAATGCCCGATAACAGGCTGGAAGCAGGTGTTTTTTAAAATTTGCTGCAAATTAACTCATTTTCAGGTCAATACAACTTTTTCCATGATGTCGCCGGCTTGAATCTTGTCGATGATATCGAGCCCATCAATGATTTTGCCGAAGCAAGTGTGAACGCCATTGAGGTGACTGGTATTGGAACGGTTATGGCAGATGAAAAACTGAGAGCCACCGGTATTGGGCCCGCGGTGCGCCATCGACAAAACGCCCCTGTCGTGGTACTGCTTTTTCCCCTTGGTTTCACAAGGGATGCTATAACCCGGACCGCCTGCACCGGTTCCGTCCGGGCATCCGCCCTGGATTACAAATCCCGGGATCACCCGGTGAAAGCTCAACCCGTTGTAAAATCCTTCCGCGATCAGTTTACGGAAATTAGCGACCGTTAGCGGGGCATCATCATCATACAATTCAAAACGCATCACACCTTTATTGGTGTGTATTTCTCCTTTGGTAAGGTTGATTGGTTCCATGCTGAACAATTTGCTGCAAATTAATGCCAAGCCATTGGTATCAACAAGCATTTTTTACGGAATCAGGTTTACGGGTAGCACCAGTTCCCACCTGTTTCTGACCGACCTGTTCCGCAGGTTGTCGTCCAGTAACCTTGCATACCGTACACCAATACTCACAGGCAGGGCATTCCAGATTTTATTATCAAAATAAATTTCCGCGCCGGCGCTTCGGTTAATGATATCCGTGAGTAAACCATTCAGCCTGGCCCTGGCTGATACATGATCGTAAAACAGGTTCAGCCTGACCCGTTGGCAAAACAGGATATTCCCGAATCCCCAGTCGGGATAAAATAAAGGGAAATGATAATTAACGCCCCACTTGTACATGCGCCTTGTTGTCAAAGCATCGTATCCCCTGGCATATGAAAAACTATTGCTGTAAATATCCGGGAGGCTGTCGCGCCGCTGGTATGACCCCTGCAGCACAAGGTGATGATTTGGGAAGGCCCCGGGAAAATACCAGGAACTGTTTATCGTTAACTTAAACCTGTTATCAGCCCCGGTTGACTGCCTGAATAATGCAGAGACCGATTGCGCCCACCTTGGAAAAATATGTTGCCTGGCCTGCCTGTTGGCACGATACATATTCAGGCCCATTCCCAGGTATGAAAAAGCATCGTTCTGAAAAATATTCTTTCCAATGCCCCTGTTGTACAATTGCTCCTGGTTAAAGGTTACAGAAGCGGTTAATTGATGGATGTATTGCCCATGGGCCCATCGTAGAGGCAATGCCGCTCCCAGGTTCCATTTTGCGGAATTAAAAACCTGCGTTTTGCCAAAAGCCGTATCAATTTGGCGGTTCAGGCTCAATTCGGCACCGGTGAACAACACAGGGTACCATCTGGCATACTGCAGGTTCGCGCCAAATGTATGGCTTCGCTCCACCCTGTTGTACCTGTAATTAAGTTCGCCGCTCATCTGACTGAAGAAATGATCGGTGTACCATGAATAACCCCATTCAGGGTCTTCCAGCAACGGACGCCGGCTGTGAAAATTGATGGATTTCCTGCTTTGATGAAACTGGTTGCCGGCAAATGGGGTAACTTGTATGCTATCTGTCAGGGTTTCTGATGCGGAAGCGAGGGGTTGCCAATTTGCAAATGCTGAGGGCCTTTCTTCATCCCAGAAGCCTGCTTCCAATGTTTCATTCAAGGATTGAAATTTGATCAGGCGCTGGCCATTGGAAGTAAATAATGATGCGACCAGGCTATCGCCCCCCAGGCTGTGCGGGTAATACAAGCTGTTTGCCATCCGGCTGCAGCGCGAAATTTCTTTACCGGTTTCATTGTACACAAAAACCTGGTCTGACCAATCGTCCTGCATGTTAAAAAAAACTTTGTTCCCAGAAGGCATAGGATAGCCAATGACGCGGGTTGTCCATGGACTGAGTAAACGGATGCTCCCATCTTTCACATCAATTTCCGCCAATGCCATGCGCCCGTTTTGGTTCCTGATGGCAGATACGGCTTTATGTTGTTTCCAATACCTGGTTTGCGTAAAGTAATATCCGTGCGGGTTAGGCAAGGCAGCCAGCAGTTTGCCATCCGATGATTGTAAGCGGTGCAGGTAACTTTTTCCATTTGGGTCGGCATGTACGGCTAAAATTTCAAGCCCATCCGGCGAGATATCAGGTGAAAAATATTTAGTCTTTTTTGTCAGCCTTCGCTGCTTATTTGTTTGCAGGTTATACATGCGGATCTCGCTGTAATCGCGGTTATACCAGCGGGGGTCCCATTGATAGGCGCTGTACACAACAAGGTTTCCACGTGACGCCATATACTCGTCGGTGAGCTGATCCTTGACCCTGAGTTTTTTGGCGCCTGCTGCAGTCAGTAAATAAATGCCTGAGGCTTGCTGATAGGAACGCCGGGTAACAATGAGGCTGTCTGTACCGCTCAGTTGGGGGAAAAGATCGTCTGTTATGACTTTCTTTCCGGGTTCATGAATAAATCGGAATGCTTGTGCTGACGTTTCTTTCGCCTGGCCCAGTTGTTCCCGGAATGAACGGAGGGCTTCCTCACGGAAACGTTTATACGAAACACCGGAATGCCTTTCGATGGCCTTATTAAATGCATAAAACAGTCCCTTAAAACGGACCGCATCATTGGTAACCTTATCCCAAAAAGCGGGTCCATATTTTTGGTGGCCATATGCCGTGAGGATATATCCAAGTTCATAATGGTCTGGCAGCAACCTTTGTAAGGAACCCGACCTGATTTGCATCCAACGGTAAGGCTTACCCGATGACCAGGCAGCCCTTATATTATTGTAAAATCCTGGTAACCTGCCCCTGCCCTGCCAGCTCCAGCGCGTCTCCTGCCATACAGCATCGCCTTCGAAATAATAATCAGGAATGGTTATGCCATTGGCCAGGAGCTGGCCTTCCTCGCCAAGGAGAAAACTAAATACACGAGTCAGGCCTTTATTAAACCTGGAGAACTGCTGCACATGCCGGTATTCGTGAATGATCAGGTTATCGTCCCAGCGTAGGCTGCCCAGTGAAAAATTATCCCTTACGGGGGTCATGTACAATTCACTCATTACCGGCGCCATACGCACATAGGCATTGGGTATGGTGGTTTGGTTTTGCAAGATGAAAGTCCAGGGGCGTGCGGGCTTATATAGTGTATCCGTTGCACTTAATGCTTCCATCCTTTGCATGAGGGATGCCATCCGGGATGCCTGGCTGTCTAACCCTGACGGGTAAACGATCCGGCCCCGGCTGCTGCGCATCTCGAGCCATTTCAATGACGGGTCATTCCCGCCAAACTGCTGGGCTTCTAACTTGCAGGTAATACAAAAGAATACAAGGATGCAGATGGATAAAGCGGATTTGCGCATAAACCTAAATTACATCATCCGTTTTGCATCTGTTCCGGTTTGGGTCAACAAGTGTTTTCAACAACTGTGTATAATCCCGGATCAATTGCCACTAACTCATTAATTTGCGTCAAACCCATACTCATGAAACCTACCCTTCAGTTCGTGCTCATATGTTTGTTTTCCGTGTCCGTCTCCCATGCGCAACTGCTTAAGCCTACTACGGGCAGCATGTCCTTTTCCGTGAATTTTGAAAAAATCGTGCAATCTTACCGGAATAATTTTCACAGCATCCAGGGCGACCGCATCCCTTCTGAAAAGGAAAAGCAGGTGTATAAATCTTCCATGACCCTGCCGGGTACTTTACAGGCTTTTATTTACAGGTTTGGTTCCAGGCAGGATACCAGCGCCAGTTGGCAAGCCATTATGTATAAGGGAGAAGACCAGCAGGCCGCAATAAAAGCGTATAAATCAATATGCCGCCAGGTCAACAGGTTCAGGGTTAATGGCGTGGGTGTGTTTAAAGGTGAATATGAAGCACCGGATGAAAACCTTCGTTTTGCGGGAAGCTCTTTTAAATTAGAGGGCGGAGATAAAACTTTCGAACATTTTTATGCTGAAGTGGATATGGTATTGAATGCCGATGAAGAATGGGAAGTATACCTGAACCTGGTCAGGAAAAAGCAGGATGAGGACATGTTCTGATGCTTGTTATTTACCGGCATGCATTTTATGCCGTTGCCTGCTGAACAAGAGGGCGATGACGAGTAATACCAGGTATCGTAAATAAATCAGGTGCATAATCTGATCATAATAAGATAAATATTCAGGCAGTCAAAGCATCATGCCCTGATGGCCACTTTGTAGGCCAGGCTGAAATAAGAGAAACAATCCCCTGCGTCCTGTTCACTGCTGAACTCCCATTCCTGGCCGGGGTTAAACGGCGGTTGTTTTTCATGGCCCGCGGCTTCTCCTATCCCAATACAGGTGCTCCTGCTGGATAATTTAAAACCATAGTATTTTCCTTTCTCCAGGTGCAGTTCCGGCATTCGGAATGAGATCCATCGGCCACAATCCGATGCGGTTAATTCAACAGTTGAAGAACTGAGCACCGGGCCCCACGATCGGGTTTGCGGGTCAAAAGCATGCAAAGTCATGATCACTTTACCTGCATCCGATATGGTCATCGGAAAAACTTCAATCTGCTCAAGGTCTCCTTCCTCGTTCGATTGAAAAGTTTGTCCGCGGATGATCCGCTCGGTATGTCCTGGTAATTGCCCCACCCAACCTGTGGCGGTAACGGCAACCTGTTCAGCCGCTTCCTTGATGGAAACAGACTTCCTGGGGATATTCATAGGTCTTTGTTTTGGTAAGCGGTATTTTTAGGCTGAAACAGGACAACATATATAACTCGGGCGCATGTGTTTTATTGTGTTTTGTTCAAAAAAAAATCAAGCCATGGATAATTTTTCAAAAAAGAATTGTTTTATCAAAAAGAATATCTTTTTTTTATGGGATGGATGGTTGTTAAAAACAGCGCATCAATTACCAAAACGATTGCAAAGCCGGTAAACAAGCTTATATGAAATTATTTGTGGCGGGTCTGCCCTATGACCTTGACGACGCCGAATTGATGGAAATTTTTGAAAAATTCGGCCAGGTGGTTTCTGCCAAAGTAGCCATCGATAAAGAAACCGGCAAAAGTAAGGGGTTCGCTTTTGTGGAAATGGCCAACCATGCCGACGGACAGGAAGCCATCGATTGCCTGAACGATATTTCCCTTGGGAAAAAGCCATTGGTTGTGAAACAAGCTGAAGACAGGCCTTCCGGGCCCCCTTCTGGCTTCAGGAATAACTCCGGCGGCCGTCCCGGCTTTCGACCGGGTGGTTTCAATGGCCCGCATAGCGGAAACCGCGACCGCGGCGGCTACAACCCCAGGCCCAGGGATTAACTAATTTTTTTAATGAATTGGCATAAAAAAGGACGTTGAATTTTCAACGTCCTTTCTGTTTATCTGTAACTAACGGTTAGGTATAAACGTAATTATCGTTTCACCACCTTCACATATGCCGCTTGTTGTCCGGGTACCTGGTATTGAAGAATATATACTCCGGCCGGTAAGCTCTCAAGGCTGATTTGCGTGCGGTCGGGCCCATTGGTTACCCATTTGCTGCCACGGGCAACAACAGCACCTTTTCCATCCAGCACACTCCAGGTCATGCGTCCTGCCTGTGCAATCGTTTGGTCAACCAATACCCAGTTGCTCGCAGGGTTCGGGTAAACCAATACGGGGTTTCCGGCGCCGTCATATTGCAAAGCGACGGTATTGCTGAATGTGCGTGCAGCATCTATGTCAACGGCTTCAATCCTGTAATAGTTCCAGCCACTGAGTGGGCGCTCATCCGTAAACTGGTAAGTCCTGATGCCCTGGCTGTTGCCGCTTGCCGCCACCTGGCCCAGCCTTTCGTCGAACTGGTTGCCATTCTTCGACCTTTGCACAAGGAACTGCGAAGTGTTTTGTTCTTCCTCCGTTATCCATGTCAGTAATGATTTGCGGTCCTGCCTGCGGGCACTTAACTCAAGCCTGCGTACGGGAACCGGCCCTGCCGCTATATTCACCTGCACCACATTCTTACTCAGGTTCGCGCAGAAACCGGATGGGTTATTGAAAACGCTATTGGTCAGGTTACTGAAACTTCCACCTATAAATGTATTCAGGTTCCCGATGCTGTTTGAATATGACAAACCATACACCGTATAACTTCCTGCAGGGTATGTGCTCGAGTTGGTCAGGTTGGATGTAGCACTGATGCCCTGGATATTTCCTGTAGCATTATTAACCACAATATATGTGTAACTGAAACCTGCACCCGGGTTATTATAGAATGCCGTGCCTGCATAAATCACGCCACCAACCGGCGAAGCCGAACTGACAGCTACCGAGTATGGTGCGGGCAGGGTTGGTTGTGTCGCGCTGAAAGTGCCAATCACAAGTGTGTATGTGTTTCCGGCAATCAGTGCTTGTGTAACCGTAGTGCCAATGGCTACACTGACCCCATTAAATGTGCCGTTCGAACGCACAAAATTGCTGCATGGGTTGTCCGGGACAAAGCTGTTATTGTACAAATTCATGATGGTAGGGAAAGAACCGGTCAGGGTAAAAGTATATGTTGCCGTAATGCTTGGGGTAAACGTGTATGTGTCATACCTCATTTGGTTTGAAAACAACTGGCATGCAAATGTGCTGCTGTTGTAAACGGCCAGGCTTGTTGCCGGGTCAGTAACTTCAAGTGAGCCCGCCGGTGAGAATGGGGTACTGTATTGGGGGCTTAGGCCCAGGTTCAATGCCGCATTACCCGCCGTTGTGTTTACTGTGTTGGCCGGGCTAACTATGGCGCCTTCGGCGGAACATGAAGATGTTATGGTAATAAAACCGGTATTGACGTCAAAGAAAATATTTCCCCTCGATTTCACCATCACACGGCCACGGATGGTGGGTATGGAAGGGATGGTGATGATCTGGGTTCCGTCATTTGGCGTATTGCTCACCAAGGTATATGGGAAAGTAAATCCACCGTCTGCTGAAAACAGAATGTCTACATTGGCCACATTAAAAGGCGCACCGGTTGTGCTGGCTACATTCCATGCAATGGTGGCCGTATTGGTACCATTGGCTACCCAGTTCGTAGCCGTATTCTGGGAAGTTACGGTAAATGCGGTGGTACCTGAAACAATGACGGATGTTTCAGCATAACAAACACCGCCCCCGCCTGCGCGGTTATCCCTTGCCGTTAGCCTGAAACTCAAAGTCCTGGCATATGATGGCAGTATCTCGCCGATAGTGGTGGTGTTATTGGCAATATCAAACCAGCGCGGGAATGTGCGTACCGGTGTAGATGTTGGAACAAAAGACCTGAAAATGGGCGCGTTGCCGCTTGGTGTGTTCCAGTTGCTGAAAGGCCCGCCAACATTAATTTGCTCCCAACTATAGGTTAATGGGTCGCCATCCGGATCGGTGGCAGAACCTGTCAGGGTAAATGCCGTATTGATCGGAATGGTAAAGCTTGATCCTGCATTTACCACCGGCGCATTATTACCGGTATTGAGTAAAGTACCGCAAGATGCGCCCCCGCCTGTACGACTGAAATTAGTAATGAGGTCATAACTGATAGCATGGAAATGCGGGTCAGAATTGAGTTGCAGGTCATTGGTGGATGTACAGATGCCTGCATAACCCATGATGGTGCTGCCGCTGCCGGGTTCCGCGTTTGAAACGGTGGACCCATTTCCACCACAATTACCTGTAGCCGCATTAAAGGTATGCGGAGAACCAAACTGGTGGCCAATTTCATGGCAGACAAAATCAATATCGAAAGCATCGCCTACCGGGTTGGGCAAACCGGTGATGCCCCTGGCTTTAAAGTTCGTTGCACAAACTGATGCCAACTGGGCCAAACCTCCGCCGCCTGTGCAGAATGTATGCCCGATATCATAATTCGCCGCGCCGATGTTGGCATTGATCACTACCTGGCTTTCATTAATTAAAGTGGTGGCAACATTATTTCCTGTAAATGGATCCGTTGCGGCATCCAGGTACTCAATCAGGTTATTGTTACCAATCAATACCAGGCGGATTGACAATTCCTTTTCATACAACCCATTCACCCTGTTCACGCTGGTTACAATGGCCGAATGCAGTAATGTCGCGTTGGTACCCCCAACTGCTACGGCATATTCACCTGTACAGGCAACAGCCAGCCTGTAACTCCTGATCTGGCCGGCAACACATGGCCCGCCGGTTACCCTTGATGTAGTCATGCCCGTTTGTGTGGACTCATCCACCAATGGTTCGTGTTCCATGAATGTGCGTGGGTTTAAATCCGATTTTTTGTACGACATATAATATGTCTTATTGCCACGTACATATGGGTCAATCCAAACAGATTCTGAATGGGCCGATAAAATCATCGCGTGAAAACCAAACCCTGTCCAGTCTAATTTAGCCGTAGCACTCGGGTCGTCAATACCCTGTGCATTATATGTCCTGATATCCGGGAACTTTTGCTGCAGTGCAGGTTCCATCATGCTGTATTCGGATACGCGGAACCGTTGGGTGCCCCCATCCGGCATGGGTAAAGAGATGATCAAAGGGTTGTTGTAAACAGATTGGGAAAATTCTTCCGGCGCTGAACGCAATTGATGCAAAAAGCCGGTCGTATCCAGTTCCAGCATACGGAACTTATTCGGAATAATGACCCGCTCCAGCCCGGCTACCCTGGCAGATGATTCCTGGATGTCGGACCATACTTTCGATTGTGCCGAGACATCTCCGGAGTGTATTGCCAATCCCAATAAAACAATGAGTGTAAAAATGCGATTCATGTGTAAATTTTAGGCGATAAAGTTCACACATATTTTGCATTCGGCAAACTGAAATAATCAAGTGCTGGGCTTCAAGCGGCGTTTGAGTTGATTTGGCTTAATTAGTTGTATTCCAGTTGTTTACTGCCTTTCATCCAGAATCATTTTCAACAAACGCCCATCCCGCTGGTAAATATCTTTCCGGAAATTCAATTTCCCTTCCCGGTCAACCCATGAGGTGAAATACGCGATAAAGACCGGGCATTCTTTTTTTAAGGTAATGGTTCGTTCTTTTCCAGCTTCCATGGCAGCCTGAATGTTCTGCGGCGTCCAACTGCTATCGTTTCTTAATAAGTACTCTGCAAGTTTTTTTGCATTCTCCAAACGGATGCAACCATGGCTAAACGCCCTGTTGCTCTCATTAAATAATGATTTCGCAGGTGTATCATGCAAATAAATGCTGTGGCTGTTGGGAAATAAAAATTTCACCAAACCAAGTGAATTATTCGGGCCGGGCTTCTGCCTTACCCTCCCATCGTACCATTCCATATTATGCCTGGCCAGGTAATTCGGGTTACGCCTGATGGCCGGTAAAATTTCATTTTTCAATATGCTGTTGGGTACGTTCCAGTACGGACTGAAAACTATGTAACGGATATTGCCATTAAAGATGACCGTTTTATGCTGCGCTTTTCCAACCACCACTTTCATGCTCCACAATAAACTATCCTGTTCATACAAATGAAGCCTGAACTCCGGGATATTCACTACTAAATAATCCCGTTGTATACCGGCCGGTACCCATCTGCAGCGTTCCATATTCACCATGATCTGACCTATGCGCTTATCCACAGGAATGTTCATCTCAGCGATCATTGATTTACCCACAATGCCGTCTTCTGTAAGCCCCATGCGCTTTTGGTAACTCTTTACCCCCAGCAGCAATTCGTCATCAAAAACGGCCGAGCCATTGTTTGCAGGAATATCGCCCGTAATGAACAAGTGCGACCTGATATTTTTTATCGCTTCAAGGGAGTCGCCGGTCTTATAAGATTTTTTTGGCGCCGCAATCACAGGCCATCCGCCGTTATCCCTGATCTCGTCATACTTTCCCAGGTATTGTTTGAGCAATTCATATTGCCTGTACACCGGCGCTTTCTGTAATGTGGTTTTTCCACTGACCAGTGAATCCAGCATAACGGTTAAGGGTACCTGCTTCCGGGGCAGAAACCATTCCAATGACCTCGATTTGGACTCGCTCATGCCCTGCCAGGCTATCTTCGCGTACCTGAAATATTGGGCAGTCAACATAAGGTCTATTGCAGGCGAAGGGTTTGCCAGCTCATGCGCTTCTTCCATCATCCCGATCCATTGGTCTTTATAGGAAACCTGTCCGGGTAAACCTTCCGCATGTAGGTTAAGCATCCGGTTAAACAGGTTTTCAGCGGGTTCTATCAAACCGTCATGATCAAACCAGGCAAATGCGAAATCCCTGCCGCGGTAAAATGATTCCATGTCTTTTTTTACAGGCTTTAAGTCTGGAAAGCTGTCCATAAAATCAGCGATCCTGCTGCTGTCAAACTTCAGGTTTCCCGGCTCCGTAAAACTCCCGGGGATGCTGGCATCCGGTTCGGCCTTTTGCAACCCGCTGGTATCCGCCAATATTGGGTTATTCTTTTCAGATTGTCCGTTTTGACAAGCATGCAATAACATACTACAAGCCAGTAAGAATAAAAAGGGAATCCCCGGTATTTGTTGTTTGATAAAACGTAGAAACATACTGCAATGTACAAACGAAAAAGCTGCCGCGGATGGCGGCAGCTCAGGTGTACTTCAGAGGTTAGTTTTGGTAAGCTTATTTATTCCTGGTTAATCCCTGGCTGGTTTTTTGTAAACTCGCCAGTTGTTGTAATTTTTTGTTTTTCGCAGTTCCCGACATCTGGCTGTATACAAAATCGAATGCTGTAGGGTCATTTTGCAGGAGTTCGCTCATGAACTCATTGGTGCAAGCCAAAATAGGGCCCTTATCGCCGTCCTGAACATAATATTGGTCGTAACTGTGCTGGCCTTTATTGAATTTCGCGCTGTAAATATTCAGTTTCCCCTTAGCTACGCGAATGGCAAATCCGGGGAGGGTTTCCACAGCAAGAAACGATTTCCGGCCCATTTTGAAATGTTCCTGGGATATCGCATAATGTTCTTCATTTTGATAAGCAATGATTTGTTTTGAACTGATCTCCAATTCGTCATCGGCCAGTAACCTGGGTTCCTTAAAGACGCCTGTTGACAATGTCAGGCTGTTGAAAAAACTAAAACTACCGTCATTCCATTGTACGAAACAAGGTAATTCCGATTCCCGCGCTTCACGGGCCTGTTTTACCATATCTTCTTTTGGAACCGAAAAACTGTCTTTATTGCTGGCGCAGGATTGTAACAACAGACCGGTAATAATCGCCAGTCCGGCCAGGATGAAGGTTTTTTTCATGGAATTGTTTTGCAGTAAAACGCAGGATTGGCTCAATTATTGTTTGGTGGCACAAACCGGTAAATAGCATGGGACGGGCCATAAAAAACCCGCAAAGGATGCGGGTTCAAGTTAAGAAATCTATGTGGTCGGGATGACTGGATTCGAACCAGCGGCCCCTACGTCCCGAACGTAGTGCGCTACCGGGCTGCGCTACATCCCGATTGGGCTGCAAATATAAACCCAAAATAAAACCGTACAAGCAATTCTGCGCGGATTCCTAAATGTCTGGGTTTATCAGTATTTTTGTTGGATTAGCCAGATATCCCCTGAAATTCCCGATACCCTGCCGGTTTCCAAACAGTGTCAAGCGTATCCCTCCTCTATCCTTCCGATTGGCCGCATGCAGCATCAGGTGCAAAAAATCCTGGTGCCTAATCTTGATGTTTAACCTGCCGCGTATGAAGTTTAGTTTCCGATTTATTAACCTGGCTATTGCCTTTGTTTACTTGTTTACCCAACAGTCTCATGCGCAGGATGGCAGCCTCGACTTATCTTTCAACACACAGGATGCGGGATTCCAGGCCACTTATGGTGCCAATGACCATGTATATGCATTGGCCGTGCAAACAGATGGGAAAATCCTGGTTGGTGGCGCTTTTATTTCTTACAACGGGGTTGCGGTTAATAAACTGGCCCGCCTGAATCCTGATGGCAGCCTGGATCAAAGTTTCAACGCGTCTTCCGCGAATATTTCTGGGGATGTCAAAAAAATTGTCCTGCAACCCAATGGGCGCATCCTGGTTGCGGGAAGTTTTGGCATTACCAGGCTCCTCCCCGATGGTAATCCCGACCCGGGTTTCAACACCGGTGGATCCGGAACGGATGGGCCGGTGAATGATGTCCTCTTACTTTCAACCGGGCAAATCATTATCGGGGGCGCCTTTACATCATTTAATGGGTTACCGGGCGCTTACCTGATCCGGCTCACGTCAACGGGTACACGCGATGCCGCATTCAATAACGGGCAGTCCGGACCCGATGGCGAAGTCAATTGCATCGTACTGCAACCCAATGCCCGCATTATGGTGGGCGGCGTTTTTAATAACTACAACAGTCAAAGCGCACTGTATATGGCCAGGCTGAGCGTGAATGGTTCATTCGATGGCGGCTTCAACAACAACGGCTTATTAGTATTCAGCCCGGTGCATGCAATAGCATACCAGGCAGATGGGAAAATCCTGGCAGGCGGCGCGTTTGGTTTGACAAGGTTAAATAATAACGGCAGCCCCGATAGCGGTTTCGACTTGGCTTCAGCCAATGCACAAATCTTTGACCCGGTCAACCGCATTTTGCTGCAAAGCGATCAGAAAATCATGGTGAGTTGGGGCGATTATTCGTACGACCCCCGATTTGGTAACCCGGGCCCAAAAATCGCCCGCAGGTTATCAACCGGGCAAAATGACCCGGATTTTGTGTACGCTGTAAAATTTGTGAAAGACCATGTATATGATATGGCATTGCAGGCTGATGGACAATTGCTGGTTGCGCAAACATTTGACAGCCGCATTTTTCGCGATTTTATTGCACCTGAATATGCCAAAGGGCTTCCCAATGGGCGCATCAACCGGTATGCTGCCAATGGAACAAAAGATATATCCTTCAATATTCCCTCTAACATCAAAGGCGCTAACAATGCCGTAAAAGTCATACGCACCCAAACTGATGGAAAAATATTGATTGGCGGTTACTTTTTTTTGTACAATGGTGAGCATGCGCCTTACCTGTTGCGGTTATTGCCCGATGGCAGCCGTGATGCCAGTTTCAACCCTTCCGGGTCAGGGCCCGATAATGCCGTTAAAGACATCGCCGTTTTACCGGATGGGAAAATTATGATTGCCGGCAATTTCACTTCATACAATGGACAGTCAAGGGGATCCATCGTTCGGCTCATGCCGGATGGCAGCATTGATCCAGGATTTTTATATACCGCAGGAAATGGATTAGCATATGATTTCATCGAACAAATCAAACCCATAAACGGAAATAAATTATTGGGAGGTAAATTCTCCAACTTTAATCAAACACTTTTTTTGCTCACCGAAACGGGCAGCATTGATCCTGTTCAACCGGCCGAAATCCGCGTAGCCGGCCCCTTCCGCATTCCTGCGATCTACAGCATTGCCATTCAGGATGATGGCAAATGGATTATCGGGGGTGATTTTGATGGCGTAAAAGATTGGCCCTACCAGGTAAACCTCATGCGTCTACTGCCAACCGGTGGTATTGATGATGCCTTTAATACACCGCTTCCCTCTCAGTTTGATTATGGGGCAAACAGCACCGTGCGGAGCATTTGCATCCAACCCGACCAGAAAATACTGATTGGCGGGGAGTTCACACAATACAAGTCTTTGAATGCAACAACCAACGCGGGGCGTATCCTGCGCCTCAAACCTGATGGGCAACCAGATACTTTATTTAATGCCGGCGGCAATGGATTTGATCAGTCTGTGCTTGCAGTGTACCGGCTATCGGATGGTAAAATAATGGTTGGCGGTTCCTTTACAACATATAACGGAGTCCCGGTTTCGAACCTGGCAAGGCTATTGCCAGATGGCAGGCTGGATAGTAGTTTCAACACAGGCATGTCGGGCCCGGATGCAAGGGTGCTTTGCCTGGAAAGTATTCCCGGCCAACCTAAGCTGATGATTGGGGGCGATTTCACCGGGTATAATTTTATCGGTAAAAACCACGTCGCCCGTTTGCTAACTTGTTCAGAAGCCCCAGTGTTGAATCAAATCACACTGTGCCCCGCTCAATTGCCATATACCTGGAACGGGATTTCCATCACAGAGGCCGGGGAATATGAATGGCGTCTACCCCGCACCGGTAGTTGCGATTCCATAACCAGGTTGACGGTGCAGGTTGTTGCTTCACCGGCGGGTCAAATCAGCGGACCGGCAAGGGTGTGCGCATATACGCCGGCCGATACTGCCTGGTACCGTGTGGATGCCACAGCAGGCGCAACCATCATTTGGTCTGTCAGTGATGCCAGCCGGATGCAACTGGTAAGCCGTACCGATAGTTCAGCATTGGGCATAAAATTTATCAATGGGTTTAGTTCAGGTACCTTATACGCAAGGGTCACCAATGCCATTTGTGGTTCATATGTACGGAGGTCCCTGGCTATATCAACGGCCTTACCTGCAACGCCATCTGCAATCAGCACAAGCGCCGCCAATATCTGCCCGGTTTTAGCGGAACTGCAAAATGGCAACAATATCCCTATTGTTTACAGCATACGTAAAGTGGCTACGGCAACATCTTACAACTGGAGCAGCCAGGCCGGCACCACATACTTATATCATCCAAATGGAGCAGGTGAAAATGACACCATAGTGCACATGTACATAACCGATCCTGTTTTATTCAGTACCAGTGCCATATCCGTTCAAGCCGTGAATGATTGCGGGCCGGGTAGTACCCGCAGCCTGACGATTACCAGGAGGTCGCCTTCCGTACCTTCCGCCATCAGCGGGCCTGCCAATGTTTGCAGTTTTATAGAGCCCTCAGGTATGCTGGCTGTGTACAGCATCACACCCGTAAGCGGTGTGGATTATTTCTGGACGATCCCTGAATTTGCCGTTGATGTGAATGGTCAAAACAGCCCGACAGTTTCATTCAGGTACCCGTCTTCATTTACCAGTGGTACCATATCCGTAATAGCCATCAATGGCTGCGGGGCCAGTTCCCCGAGGAAATTATCCGTGAAGAAATTCCTGGCCGCCACACCCGGCGCCATCAGCGCGCTGGATGTGAATGATTGTCCAACCCGGCAGGTTAGGTACTCATTCTCTTCCTACCCTGCCTATGCCACTTCATTGGTATGGACTGTACCTGCTGGAGCCAGTATTGCATCCGGGCAAGGCACAACTAACATCATCGTGAATTATCCGAACACCGGCTTAAGCGGACAAGTTTCGGTGCAGTCGTTTAACGATTGCAGCGCCAGTTCTGTCCGTAAGCTTACCGTTAACATTTCAGCATGCGATTTCCTGTTCAGCAAATCAGGGCTAACCAATGATACAAAAGCTGAGCAAATGGAGAATGACGGCATCAACATCTACCCTAACCCTGCGGGTGCTGAAGCCAGGGTGGAATGGGTAACAAAACTGCCGGGACAAATTACGTACAGGATTTTTGACGCGGCTGGAAAACAGGTAACCCGGTTTACAGCCAATCCTAACGAACCGGTGCTGATTGGCCAGGGCTTCATGCCGGGTGTTTACCTGGTGGAAGCCATCCAGGGAATGCGTAAGAAAACATCCCGCCTGGTAAAATTGTAAATCAATTGTGAAATGATCCTTGTTGATTGACAGGCAGGAAAAATATACCTGTTTGGTAAAATCTTTGATTAAACCTTTCTGGTTTCCTGTAGTCAAACCCCCAAATACCCTTTGTATGAAACATATGCATAGAATTTTCATTACACTAGCTTGCACTTTTATCATCTCCGGGACTCAAGCCCAGGCAGATGATGCAGCTGAAACAGGTTTGCCGGGCGATCATTTCAGTTTATCCGGCGCCCTACACATGTTTAAGCAGTTTGATAACCCTGAAGCTTTTGAGAAAGCCATCAACCAGGAAAATAACTACGTCAATAACCTCGACCTGAATAATGACGGACAAACAGATTATATCCGTGTCATTAATGAAAAGGACGGTAATATCATGTTGTTCATACTTAGGGTGGACGTAAGCGAGTCAGAAAGTCAGGATATCGCAGTGATTGAATTGGAAAAGACTGGAGATAAATCCGCCGCGATCCAGATAATTGGTGATGAAGATATTTATGGTGAGAAGAAAATCGTTGAGCCGGATGAGGCTTCCACAGCCATGCTGGAGCCCGGTTTATTCGGCCATACCGACCCTTTACTGAACGGGCCTTCCGGCAATTTTACAGAAGCCAATCCTCCTGTTTTTGTAAACGTCTGGCTTTGGCCATCTGTTCGATTTGTATTTGCGCCTGGTTACAGGCCCTGGGTTTCGCCCTGGCGCTGGGGCCGTTACCCTGGCTGGTGGAGCCCATGGAGGCCTATCGGTTATGCCCGCTGGAGGCCATTGATGATGCCATATAACCGGACCTTTGTGGTGGTGAACACACGCAGGTGTGTTAGGGGCCCGGTTGTGTATACCCCTCATCGCAGGACTTCAGTAATAGTGCGTACCAGGTATGCAGCGCCGATGGGTGTGTACAGGAGCAGGACTACCGTGATCAAAGGGCCGCGAAACAATAAAGTGATAATCCGTAAGGGACGGGTCAAACAACCTATCCGCGGTAGGGGCCGTAATTTTTAATCAATAGTATGATGATGTAATTGAAACGGGTATCATTCGGGTATCCGTTTTTTATTTACATTGTATCATCCAATTATATTAACTAATGAAGTTATGATGAAAAGCATTTTAATTTCCGCACTGACATGTATCTTGTTTTCCTGTTCCAGTACCAAGCCCCTGCCAGACCAGGATTGGGCAGGAAAAAAATGGACCTTGGTCAACATGAATGGAAACCCCGTACAGGTAAGCCATACGGATAAAGACGCTCACCTGGTTTTTCACACAGATACAAAAACCATCAGTGGTTCAGGTGGATGCAACCGTCTAACTGGCGCTTATCTTTTGTCAAAATCATCACTCAAATTCCCATCCACCGCCAGCACCAGGATGGCTTGCATTGATATGGCATTTGAGCAGGCTTTCTTAGACTGGTTGAAGAAAGTGGATGCTTATGAATATTCCGGTACTGAGTTGACTTTAAAGGAAGGAAAGAAATCGATACTGGTATTCAGGCAAACCGGTAAACCATAACCCGGTTTATATGACGGAATAAACATTTGTTTAGTGTGGGGCTTTTTGTGAAACCCTCCTGGCAAATTTTACCCATTCCATCCATGCAGTGCCAATAAATGCGGCAGCCGCGCATCCGCCTAATTCCTGCCAGCTCAACTTATTTAACCTGAAGATTTCCCTCAACCAGTCAACCTGCCAGCAGGCGGCGATGAAACCAAGGGTAACCAGTATGATAATGGGCACCAGCTTGTTTTTGTATTGCATGGTTTGCCAGGCTGAATAAAAGAAAGAACGGTTGATCAGGGTGAGAAAGATATTGCTGAACAACAATGTGATGAATATAATGGAGCGGACAGTTGCAGCATCATGCCCCTGCATCATGTAATAATATGCGGGAACCAGGCATGCCGCTGTTATAGCTATGCCCTGGATAACGGAAACGGATAGCTGCTGCCACGATAAAAATGTAGCACTCATTTTCCTAGGTGGTTTTTGCATGGTTCCGGGTTCCATCGGTTCATTCTCATAAATAATGGAACAGGTAGGCCCCATGATGAGTTCGAGGAAGATGACATGAACCGGGGAGAAAATATCCTGTATACCCCAGGCCAGTACCAATGGCAATAAAACTACGAGGATGATGGGGATATGAATGGATACGATATACTGAATGGCTTTTTTCAGGTTGTCGTAAATTTTTCGGCCAAGCGCCACGGCATCGGTCATGTGCGAAAGGTCGTCATCCGCTAGTATCAGTGATGCCGCGTTCCTGGCCACATCACTGCCACGCTCTCCCATCGCGATACCAATATGCGCCGCTTTCAACGCGGGGCCATCATTTACGCCGTCTCCGGTCATCGCCACCACTTCCCCATTTTCTTTCAAGGCATCCACCACTTTTAATTTGGCCTCAGGGAACATACGCGCGAAAATCTCCACCTGGTTCACCCGCTCTTTTAAATCAGCGGGCTTTGCATGCAGTACTTCTTCTCCCGTCATTACATATCCTTCATGCGTAAGCCCCACCTGGCGGGCAATGGCAATGGCCGTTTCCGCATAATCGCCGGTGATCATTTTTACTTTAATGCCGGCCTTTTTAAACTGTGCCATTGTATGCGGCATATTCGCTTTCGGCGGATCCTGAAATGCGATCAGTCCCAACATTGTAAACGGTATTTCCTGTTGCAGTTCAGGCCATTCCCGGGTATCCCAATGCCCTTCCCCTACGCCCAGTACGCGGTAGCCTTCGCGGGCATAAGCGGCAGATTGCGCTTCCAGCTTTTCTTTCATGTTCTTTGGTAATGACGACAAATGCCAGATCGCTTCGGGAGCGCCTTTAGCCGCAATGAGTATTTTACCATCGGGCATCCTGAAAATATGTGTCATCATGGGTGGGCGGCCGGCTATGGGGTATTCATAGATTTTTTTTGCCAATGTCCGGAGATCGGTTCCCGCATATTTTGCATATGCATCATGGATTGATATTTCCATTGGGTCGAAGGGCTGGCTTTCGCTGGCCCACATCGCGTATTCGAGCAAGCGCTTATTTAGTTTATGCGTTTCCGTTAGTTTGACCGATTCCCCGCTGTCGCAATCAAAGAGGTATTCAATGCTCATTTTATTTTCTGTAAGCGTGCCTGTTTTATCGGTGCAGATGACGGTGGCGGAGCCGAGTGTTTCCACATATTGCGGTTGTTTCACGATGACCCCCTGCCTGAGCAGGCGGAAAGCGCCCAGGGCCTGGAATGTACTGAATGCCACAGGGATTTCTTCGGGAAGGATGCTCATGGCAAGGGTTAGCCCTTGCAGCAATGATGTGATGGCGTCCCGGGATTGCCAGTAATTGATACCGACAACCACAACAAAGGCGAGCAAGCCTACGCGCACCATATTGCGGACGAAAGAACGGATCTGTTGCTGGAGCGGTGTTTTGGGGATGCGGATTTCGCTGAGGGAAAGCCCGATTTTTCCAAATTGGGTGGATTTGCCCACCTGCGCAACCTGTACCCAGGCGCTGCCGCTGATGACCAAAGTGCCCCTGTACACCATCTGGTCATTTCCCGCGGTTTTGCGCACGGGAAATGCTTCACCGGTGAGGATGGATTCATTGAGTAAAAAATCGTTGGCAGATGTGATGGCGCCGTCGGCTGCTACAATCTCCCCTTCTTCCAGCCAGAGCATATCGCCCACTACTACATCATCTGAAGCAATGGATTGCCATTCGCCGTTTCGCCTCACGGTGGCTTTCTCGGCCGATAATTTATGCAACTCCTTGATCGCGTTACGGCTCCTGTAGTCCTGGAAAAAAGAAATACCGGCCACCAGCATCAGGGAAACCAGCATGATGATGCCTTCCTGTGTTTGCCCTACCAAAAAATAAATGGAACAAGCCAGCAGGAGCAGCACGAACATGGGTTCGGTTGCTACTTCCCTGAGCACCTGCAATCCAACCCTGTTTTGCACGGGGTCGAGATTGTTGCTGCCATGTTGCCGGCGGCTCTGCTCAACTTCCTGATCAGATAATCCTGAAGGGATTTCGTTTTGCTCCATGTTTGATGAGGTAATACCTGGTCAAACTTATGGAATTTATTGATCAGCCATGCGCCGGTTAAATTTGGGGCGATGGCTGCGGTGCACCGGCTTGCGGTTCCCGGCTGCCGGCCTCGGCCTTTGTGGCTGTGCTTGCACCGATGGTATAGCCGGAGCCATGCCTTCGAATGGATGCCCGGAAACAAGCGGTATGGATTTGCGGATCAGCTTTTGAATATCTTTCAGGAAATCCATTTCCGAATGGTCGCAGAATGAGATGGCGGTGCCACTGGCCCCGGCACGGCCTGTACGGCCAATGCGGTGTACATATGTTTCAGGTACATTGGGTAAATCGAAATTCAATACATGGGCCAGGTCGTCAATATCAATTCCCCTGGCAGCGATATCAGTAGCCACCAGAACACGGATATTCCTGTTTTTGAAATTTTCCAATGCGCGCTGGCGGGCATTTTGCGATTTATTGCCATGGATGGCATCGGCCTGGATGCCGCATTTTACAAGCTGTTTGGCCAGTTTATCGGCCGCGTGCTTCATTTGCGTAAATACCAGCAAGGATTGGATGGCCGGGTTTTCGAGCAGATGCTGGAGCAAACGGAACTTACTGGCTTTGTCAACGTGGTAGAGGGATTGGTTGATGATATCAGCCGTGGATGAAGCGGGAGTTACTTCCACTTTAACAGGGTTGGTAAGCAGGACATTCGCGAGGTCCTGTATTTCCTTTGGCATGGTGGCCGAGAAAAACAAGGTCTGCCTTTTGGCGGGCAAATGACTGATCACCCTGCGTACATCATGCACAAAGCCCATGTCTAACATACGGTCGGCTTCATCCAGTATAAAAAATCGTATATGCCTTAACGTTATATAACCCTGTTGAATCAGGTCGAGTAAGCGGCCCGGGGTGGCAACCAGGATATCAACGCCCCTGCGGAGGGCTTCTGTTTGCGGGTGTTGTGATACGCCGCCGAAAACCACGAGGTGGCGGAGCCGGAGGTGCCTGCCATAGGCGGCAATGCTTTCTCCGATTTGTATGGCCAGTTCGCGGGTGGGCGTCAGGATCAGGGTATGTATTTGTGCGTGCTTGCCGGCTTCTTTAAGTGCATCCTCCTGCATCAACTGCAATACGGGTATGGTAAAAGCGGCCGTTTTGCCGGTGCCTGTCTGGGCTACGCCGAGCAGGTCTTTTCTTTGCAAAATAGCCGGTATGGCCTGTTGCTGAATGGGTGTGGGATTTGTGTACCCCTCTTCGCCCAGGGCCTGCAATACAGGCTCAATGAGCGGCATGTCTCTGAATAACAAAATGGTAAATTTTAAAATGTGAACTTGTTGATAAGGCTGCACCTGTTGGTTCAGGGCACATTATCCGCCTTACGTTATCACAACACGGGTTTGGGCAGGATCAATTCACTCAAACAAGGGAGAAATAACCTAAGAAGTGGTAAAGGTACATCAAATAAAGGATATTGCCAAATCATGGCATAATACATAACGGAAAAGCATACACGAATTACTGGTATATTGTCTATCCTTAACTATTTTCTTCTTGACACATAAGTGTTTGTAAAGATGTACGCAGTAGCCGTCAGATCCTTATTCTTTTTCAGGTACTTTTTATAATCGTTGAAAAAGTCAAGCGCTTCAGGCATATTCTTAATCAACGCGTCCATCAACTCCGGTGAATACACCAACACTTCCCTTCCGCAACCTTGCTGAAAGTAAAATTCGTCTTTGACTTTCGCCCCGGCGCTGTATTTCATAACATAGATATTCAGTTTCCCCTTTCGCAGCCTGGCTGCAAATCCCGGCAAGGCTTCAGATGCGACCTTTCCTTTTTGGCCACCTTTCAGGAAATGCTGGGATGAAATGGCAAACTGGTCTTCTGTTTGATAGCAGATGATGTCTTGCGGATAGTACCTGGTGTTACCGTCAGCCAGTAAATGCGGCGTTTTGCCAATGCCTTTAACCAGTTCCAGGGTTTTAACATGCTTGAATTGCCCGTCTTTCAGTTGCACAAAGCAACCCTTTCCCTTTTCACGGGCATCATACATATCATCGGTACGTGATACCTGGTTCCGGGAAGCGGAGCAGGCACTCAAGGAAAGGATACAGCAGATAATGAGCAGATTGGGTAAAAATCTTCTCATGGAATTGGATTTCATAGATAACGCATGGAAATAAATTTTATTATATAGCTATTTGATAATTGGCAAGCTTACACAAATAAATCAGGCTTAATGGGATTGCGGATATTTGCACCATGTCAGCCGGCCGTTTGCATATTGCCTTTGATCCCATTTACGCGCATCCCCTTCCCGAAGGGCACCGCTTCCCTATGTTGAAATATGAATTGATACCCGGACAGTTGCTTTATGAGGGCTGTATCAGCCAGGATCATCTGGTATCACCTCAAACTTGCCCGGATGAAGTGGTTTTGCTGGCTCATGATGTTGCGTATGTGCAGCGGTTACAAAACCTTGAATTATCGGCAAAGGAACAAAGGGAAATTGGGTTCCCTCAATCAGCCGCATTGATGGAAAGGGAATGGCGCATTGCACAGGGCACCATTGATTGCGCTTTAGCTGCCAGGCAATCCGGTGTGGCATTGAATGTAGCCGGTGGTACTCATCATGCATTCCGTCACCGGGGTGAAGGTTTTTGTTTATTGAACGATATCGCTATTGGAGCAATGTATTTGTTAGAGGCAGGATTGTCGAAGCAGGTATTGGTCATTGATTTGGATGTTCACCAGGGAAATGGGACTGCTGCAATTTTCAGGGATGTAAAGGAGGTATTTACATTCAGTATGCATGGCGCGCATAATTATCCTTTCCGGAAAGAACAAAGTGACCTGGATATCGGGTTGGCTGATGGCAGCAATGATGAGATGTACCTGTCGGTGCTATCACATACCCTCGAAGGCCTGTTGGAGCAGGTGAAGCCGGATTTTGTATTTTACCAGGCTGGTGTGGATATCCTTGGTACTGACCGTTATGGCAAGTTAAATATCAGCATGGAAGGTTGCGCGCAGAGGGACCGCATTGTATTTGAATCCCTTTACAATAAAAGTATTCCATGCGCTGTTTCCATGGGCGGAGGATATTCCAGGGATCTCAGGCATATTGTTGAAGCGCATTGCCAGACATTCAGGCTGGCAAAAGAAATATGGATGCTGGATTGACGCGGCAGGATTACCATCCATTATACCAAGTCAAGGGTATACGCGCTTGCATGGGTTTTCACTACATTTGAAAAAACAACCCATCATGCGCCGCATTATCCTGTTGACTATACTGTTTTGTGCAAATTGCTATATAGGCAAAGCCCAAACTGCCCAATCACTATTTGATGAAGGAAAGGAACTGAAAAAGTCTGGTAAATGTTCTGAAGCTATTGGGAAATTCAATCAGTCATTATCATTGGACCCTGCTTTAACGGATGCCTTATATGAAAAAGGCTGGTGCCAGGTGGAATTAAAACAGTATGACCAGGCACTGAAAACCTTAAGGGATGTTAGAAATGTTTGGCCAAATGTGGCAAGGGTACATTTTGAACTGGGATATGTATTTGAAAAAACCGGTTATACAGATTCCGCGGTGAAGTCTTACGAGGCTTGTTTGCAAATAAACCCATCCTATTCACTGGTATATAAGCAATATGGAAATATGGCTTATGATAAACAGGATTATAAAACTGCATTACGCCAGTTTTTGAAATACATTGAAATAACAAAGACCGAAATAAAGGACTATGCCTTTTGGTACAGAAAGGGGTATACGGAAAACAATACAGAGGATTTCGCCGCGGCAAAGCAGTCACTGATGCGATCGCTTTACCTGAAACCAGATTACGCTAAAACTTACCTGGAACTGGGATACACAAATGATAAACTGAACTTGTATGATTCCGCTATTTTTTATTTTCAGAAAGCGGTTAACCTGGAACCAAATAATCACGTGGGTTATAATGGCATCGCGGCCGTTTACCGCGACAGGTATAAAAACATACCAACTGCCATGGAATGGTATCAAAAAACATTGCAACTTAAACCAACTGAAAGAAAAGCCAATTTTGGCATGGGTTACTGCCTGAATACACAGTCGAAATTTTCGGATGCCATTTCTTACCTGAAACAGGCCATTGCCAGCGAACCCAATTATTCAGCCGCGTATACGGAAATTGGATATTCCTATTATAAAACAAACCAGGATGAGCTTGCTGAACAACACCTGAAGAAAGCGATAGAAATGAATCCTTCAGGTGTCAGCCAGCATTACTACGCGGCATTGTTATACCTGCGCAAAAAAGATAAGCAAAAAGCGCTCAATATGGCGGATGCCCTGCAACGCATGGGATCCAGGTATGCGACGGAAATCAGGGAAAGGGCCAATCAATTGCCCTGATTCTTAGAGATATTGGTTATCAACCAGCCATTTAACCACCCTTTTCAGGGCGAACTGGTTTTTGTCAATACTGAAATCAGCAGCTATGATTTTATCGCCTGTAGGGATGGGAATGATTTGCTTACGGTTATCCTTAGACGTAAATACTTCCATGTTCTGTGCAAAGTTTCCACCGGTGAAATTAACTTTTGCCACAATCACGCCTGATGGCAGGGTGAATTCATAAAAATCCCTTTCACCCGAACTCCCCTTTGGCTTAAACTGTCCGATAACTTTATCGTTTTGCTCAATATTTCCGCCGGCACGCAAGTCGATCGGCCAGGCACGGTTTCGGTTGACGGTTGTATAATCCACGGCAATCCTTGGGCTTGCGCCTTTGCCCGCGATGAATTCTTTCACAGCCTCATCATCGGTGGCTTCTCCCTTAATCACCCCACTCTTCCCGATCAGTTTTGCGAAACCTTTTTCCTGCGATAGTGATGGGACTTTAAAAATGCCAACCTGGTTGGATGTCAGAAATGTAAGCTTGTAAAACAAGTACGTGTTATCTGATTTATCCTGTTCAAATTCAGTGGCTACGGTAGCTATAATCAGTTTTTTTCCAGACATGGAATACACTTCAAAATTCTTTGTCAGTCCAAAGTTTTCCTTTTTCACTTCTACTTTGGCATATTCCTGGTCATCCACATAAATCACCCCTTTTTTATAATCAACGTCCTGGGCCCATGCACCGAAGCTGAGCAATGTGAGGCAAATGGCCCCTGCTATTTTCTTCATGATTTAAATTTTTGGAAAGATAAACATAATCAGACTCCCCGACAGTTAAAAACGTTGCCTGATTTGGATCATCAGGATACAGGTAATTGGTCATTTTTGGCGGGGGGCTATGGATGTATTTTGAAACAAATTTGTTGCCATGAAACAATTGGATCAAAAAACAGCAATCGTTACAGGTGCCGGGCTTGGCCTGGGCCGCTCAATTGCCTTAATGTTCGCAAGGGAAGGCGCGCGGGTACTGGCGACCGACTTTCGGGAAGATGTGCTGGATGCATTACGTAAAGACGCGGCTGAACAGGGATTAAAGGTTGAAACAATGCTGGCGGATATGCGGAAACCAGCCGAGATTGCTGCCATGATCAATAAACCAGTTGATATGTGGGGACGGTTGGATATACTGGTGAATAATGCAGGCATCATGGATCATTTTGAACCAGTCGCGGATGTGTCGGAAGCGTTATGGGAAATGGTCATAGAAGTGAACCTCAACGGGCCTTTCCGTGCTATGAAATACGCGTTGGGATATATGCTGCCCCGGAAATCGGGCAATATCATTAATATAGCATCTATAGGTGGTTTACAGGGTGCCAGGGCCGGCGCGGCTTATACGAGCAGCAAACACGCGCTGATCGGGTTAACTAAAAACACCGGTTTTATGTATGCCACATCCGGTATTCGTTGCAACGCGATTGCACCCGGCGCGATGGCTACCCATATCACAGATGCCATCGATATGCAACATCTCCATCCACTGGCTGCGGAAAGGATATTTCCCGGGACATCCACCAACCCGCGCACGTCAAATCCCGATGAAGTAGCGGCGGTGGCTTTGTTCCTGGCATCAGATGCATCATCCTTTGTCAATGGTTCGGTGCTGACAGCAGATGGCGGTTGGATTGCCTATTAATTGGGTTTGGTGGCAACGGTAAAGCGTGCCAGTGGTGCCATACGGGCCTTATTCAGGCTCAGGTCGTTGCCGAGGATGCTGTAGCTGTCGGCTTTCTGGAGCATTTCGAGGAATAATTTTTCAGTAACCAATTCATTGATGCATGCCATTTGCGTAACAGCCATCTGAGAAAACTGCAACCTGTTACCGTCCTGAATGCTGAACGAGCCGGTGAACCTGTTACAACCGCTGAAACCAGACACACGGTTTTCATCTTTACTGAATTCGATATGCATTTCCTTATTACCTGCTTGGTTTTTCACGGGCTGTCCCATTAATTCAGTCAGTTTCCAGTAAGTACCTGTTAAAGGCGCGTCATTTCCGCTGCTCATGGTTCCAACTTTTGTAGATTCACAGGAGATGAAGCCTGCGAAAAATATTGTCAGTAAAATGCCGGTGATGATTGATTTGCGATTGTTCATGAAAATGTGGATTTGTATAAATAAGTCGTTTTGCATTACTCGAACAGGTAATAAAAGCCCATCATGATGATGAGGATGGCTACGGAAGTTAATCCATACAGTATGACGCCGTATAAGGCAGGAACCGGATTGATCAGTGTAAGGACGCAACTGATGAACCCAAGAATTGCGCCAATGCCCAAACAAATAAAACCATTGCATTGCCTTTGCTCAATCAAAAGTTTACGGTACGATTTCAATTGTTCGCCGATGTGTTCAGGGGAAAGCCCCCGTTCAGCCAACAGCGTTTCAACTTTTTTTACATCTGTTTTTTCCGCAACCCAACGTTGCAGTTCATCCTGGGTAATGCTTAAGCTGACTGCCATAATGATTAGATGATGGGTGAACAATGTTTAATGCTTTTAAATTATGAAAAAATCAGGTAATTAATCAAATTTTCGGAAAAAAATATGACCTGGATCAGGATTCACGGAAAACTGAATCAGTGCCATCAATTACATAAGTTCTTCAACCTCAAGTACATTTGTAAAAATTTTCTATATGCGTATCCCCATACAATATGCCAGCCCGAAAGAAGCCTTATCGCATATTCAATCCGGCCACCGTGTTTTTATTCACGGCAGCGCGCATACCCCTTGCTATTTACTGAAGCATTTAGCCGAAGAAGCGGAAAGATTGAAGAATGTGGAAATTGTTTCAATCAGCGTATATGGTGATATGCATGTAGATAAACCTTCACTGCGTGATCATTTTCATATCAATTCCCTATTTGTTTCCGGGAGTATCCGCGAAGCGGTGAACAACGGGCTGGCAGATTATGTGCCGGTTTTTTTAAGTGAAATCCCTGAACTGTTCAAGCAACAGATACTTGCCCTTGATGTCGCGATTGTGCAGGTATCCCCTCCAGACGTTCATGGGTATTGCTCTTTGGGCGTTTCGGTGGATGTAGCCAGGAGCGCGGTCAACCATGCCCGCATCCTCATCGCGCAGGTGAATCCCAATGTTCCGAGGACGCATGGTGATGGGATGATCCACAGCAGCCGTTTTTCGTCTATGGTTTACTGTGAGGATCCATTGCATGAAGCCGTTTTTGGGGAGAAAGTGGGTGAAAACGAAAAACGAATAGGCGAATTTATCGCAGGTATGCTGGAAGACAGGAGCACGTTGCAAATGGGCATCGGCGCCATACCCGACGCGGTTTTGCGTTGCCTGCACAACCACAAAGACCTTGGCGTTCATACCGAAATGTGTTCGGATGGCATTATCGACCTGGTGGATAAGGATGTTATCAATAATAAGTACAAAAATACACACCCCAATAAGACGGTGTCTTCATTCGCGCTTGGTACAAAAAAATTATATGACTATGTGAATGATAACCCTGCTTTTGCTTTCCTGGATGTGGATTATGTAAATGACCCTCATGTAATTAAACGAAACGACCGCATGGTATCGATCAATAGCGCGATTGAAATCGATATCACCGGGCAGGTATGTGCCGATTCGATCGGTACCATCCAGTATTCAGGTGTAGGTGGCCAGATGGATTTTATGCGCGGCGCCGCATTGAGCAAGGGCGGAAAACCGATCATCGCGCTCCCATCCCGCACGGCTAAAGGCGTATCGAGGATTGTATCATTTCTGAAACCGGGCGCTGGCGTTGTCACCACGAGGGCGCATGTGCATTATGTGGTTACCGAATATGGCATTGCATATTTATACGGCAAAAACCTGCGTCAGCGGGCAAAGGCTTTGATCAATATCGCGCACCCCGACGACCGGGAGGCACTGGAAAAAGCCTGCCATGAGCGTTTCAGGGATTTCAGCGCCTGATTTTCTGATGTTATTACCTGAGATAAACTGCCTGGAATTTTGCCAGGGGGGCCATCCGTGCTTTTATCAATTGCAGGGTATCGCCTTTGATGATGTATCCATCCGCTTTTTGAAAAACAGACATGAATGCGCTCTCCTGATCTAAATTTGGACAAGCCATTTTGGTGCTTGCCATTGCTGAAAAGCTAATTCTGCCAAGATCTTTTAATTCATATGTCCCCGAAAATGCATTGCATCCACCATGGCCTTGTACCCTGTTCTTTTCCTTTTTTAGGATGACATGCGCTTCCCTTTTACCATCTGCCGGGCCGGAAACCGGCTTACCCATAATTTCGGTGAGTTTCCAATAAGTTTCAATCAGCAGCGCATCAGGCACGTTTGATACAGGGCCACTCAATTTTGCCAACTCATATTTTGAAGCCAGGTTTCCCGTAATGCGCTGTCCCTGCATGTCTAACTGGATCAATTTATTTTCTCCCACCAGGTATTGGTTAGGCCCATCGGTAATGCCGTCTAATGTGATGCTGCCGCCGGATGCGTTCCAGCTAAATGTGCCCTTTTTTGCCTGCTTCAGGGGTTTATCTTTACCCAGGTAAACGGTATTTACTTCAAACGTTTTATTTGTGTCAATTTGAATGGTTGTTTTGATGCCTTCGCAATCCGCGCAAGGTAAAATACCTTCATAAATGCCCGGCCAGTCGAGCGATGTAAGGCTGTTATCAGCCATTTCCATAGGTTTTACAACCGAATCGGTGATTTCCTGCAATGCGCCTTGTGATATACTGGCCTGTTGTTGCTGTGCGTTTTTATCAGCAGCTGATTGACAAGAATATAATGCTGTCATGCCTGCGGCGAGTATCCATAAACGAATTGTCATAACGGTAAAATTTAGGTTTTGACTAACGGAAAATACTAAAAATCCGTATTTGTAATGCCTTGTTCAAAAAAATTAATACCGTGCAATACAATCGCATCAAAACAGCTGATGCCTAAACAGAACATGTAAATTAGCCGGAATGATCGGTGTAAATCAACCATTTCCCGCCAACTTTCTTCATCAGGCTGGAGTACCTTCCGTGGATCACTTTTCCGTCAGGCAGGGTAACATGGAAATACCCGGTAACAAAATAAAATTTCTTTGAAATCCTTTCCATGGCTGTGCCATCCAGCAACAGTTTGCCCATCTTTTCTTTTGGCCAGTACTTTTGGTAAAATTGCAAGATGGCTTGTTTACCATATGCCGCTCCTTTGCTCAATATCATACGGGTGGAATCATCAGGCGCATAAAGGCTCACATATCCCTCAATGTCGCCGGCATTCCAGTATGCCATTTCCATATCAATGGTTTCCAATATTTTCCTTTCATCTTTATTTTGTGCACATACAGTCATACCCAGGAGGAAGAACAGGCATGGCAATATCAGGCGGGATGGTTGGTGCAGGTTTGGAAAAATTCTTTTCATAATAGCTGTTTTTGTTTCAACTAAGTTCTTTCAAATTCCAGGAAACCTTCTACCGTTTATATAAAACAGGCCACCATGAGGCGGCCTGTATGCTTACATGAAAGATCAGAAAAACCAACTATTTTAAGAATACATCATACCGGATCAACTAAAGAAATACAAAATTGATCCCTTTGCTTTAATTGGGAAATACCATAATCATGTGACAAACCAGGTCAGACCAGTTTTTCCTTTAGCGCTTTGTGGACGGCTTCGAGTTGTGAGCGGACATGGAGTTTGTCGTATATCCGTTTGATATGTGTACGGACCGTATCGATGCTGATATTACATTCAGCAGCGATGAGTTTAAAACTGTTGCCCTGTGACAGTGATTGCAGGATTTCCTTTTCACGGCCAGTGAGTTGGTAATCGGTAGCGGATGCCTGTATTGGTTGGTGCATCTGGCTAATAACCATTCTCGCGATGGATGGGCTCATGGGCGCTCCCCCGCTCATGACTTCACGGATGGCATCGGTTAGTTTATCTGATACAAATTTTTTCAGTAAATACCCGTTGGCGCCTGCATACATGGCTTCAAACACATGATGGTTGTCTTCAAATACCGTCAGCATGATGATCTGAACATGATTGTTGAATTGCCTGATTTTCTTAACAGCCTCAATACCATTCAGTCCGGGCATGTCTATATCCATAAGGATCAGGTCGGGATCGAGTTCCCTGACAACTGATTCCACCTGGCGAACATCGGGGAAGCTGTTCAGTATCTGGTATTCGCCGGAAAGCGTCAGCAGGTTCCTGAGGCTATCCCTCAGGTTGGCGTTATCTTCGAATATGACAATTTTTACGGGCAAGACGGCTCGAATTATATGGCAACTTACAAAAGATTGACATTTAGAAAATACCCTGATCATGTGATATGCTTTACAAGCCTGATAACCGTGCCCCTTCCGGGTTTGGTATCAATCACTAATTCGGCCTGCATATCGCGTGCCCGTTCCGCCATATTGATCAGCCCATTGCCGCTGCCCACCACTTCTTCACGGAAGCCTTTGCCATTATCTTCCACTTCAAGCGACAGTTGATGGTCTGCCAGGCGGATGCGGATATCCAGGTGCCCGGCACCACTGTATTTCACGGCATTATGAATCGCTTCCTTGGCAACCAGGTATAAATCCTTTCTCTCTTCGAGGTTAAGTTTAATCTCGGATAGGTTGCCATGCAGGTCAAATGAGTACGTCATGCCCGTCGGTTCCAGCAGTTCCGCCGTATATTCTTTAAGCCTGATGATGAATTTTTCCAGGCTATCATTTGATGGGTTGATGGCCCACACCATATCGCCCATACTTTCCATAATGCGGGACGAATGTTCCTTGATTTTTTCGAGGTATTGCCTGACCTGGCCCTCACCCTGTGCGGGCGACATTGCCACCTTGCTCATGATATTGATGCTTGTCAAGGTTGAGCCCAGTTCATCGTGCAGGTCACGGGCAATGCGCGCACGGATCCTCTCTTCAACCAGGTACTTTGAAATCCTTTCCGCACAAATTGCGGCCATTTTTTCTAAAAGATGCAAGTCTGCTTTTGTATAGAAACCTTTTTGAGGGTGCTCGGAGTCAATCACGCCAAATGCCTTTCCTTCCACTATAACAGGAACGGCAATTTCCGATAACCTGGATTGATCGTCGATGATATATCGGGAATCTTTACCTGTATTACGGATCAATTCCGGTTTCAACGTTTTCGCTACAGTACCCACAATGCCCTTCCCGATCAGGATTTCAATTGGGTTGAAAATGTACCTGTCTGTATAAGGGCTTTTAGGGCCAGCCGCCGCTTTTTGCAAGAGTACCTGCCTGGATTCATCCAACTGGTATAACACGCAATCTTCCAGCTTCATCAATGCCACACATTGCTCGGCAGTCGTCCAGAAAATATCATCAATCGATTTTTGTCCGAACAAAGATGTCGCAAAACGTTTCAAGACCCTTTCTTCCCTGATCCTGTTGCGCAGGTTGTGGATCACCGCGTATGAAATACCAATCAGCATGGCTATCAGAAGGACTATGAACAAAGGGCTTTCCCAAACAGAAGGATTAACGGATACAGCCAGGTTGCCGAGGCTTGTTATGGTTTCAGCATCTTGATTGACGGCCCTCAACCTGAATTGGTAATTACCGGATGGCATTTTTTGGTATACGGCCAGCAATCGGTCATCCGCCCTGATCCATTCCTTATCATACCCTTCCAGCATATATTCGATCCTGAGGTCTGCAGATTGTCCGAAGTACAAGCCGGCAAATTCAACCGACAATGAACCATTCCTTTGCACTTTACAGCGGTGCAGTGCCGTTTGGTCAGGAGTTAGCGTATATGCCTTACCGTTATATTCTATTTTGGTGATCACCAACGGATATTCTTTAATCTTATTTCCACTGTATGGCTCAAACATGAGCAATCCCCCACCTCCAGCCGCGAGAACCCTTTTCCTGTCCGGATCATATATGATATCATGCCCGGCATTTAAGTCGGCGTCAAATGCGGAAATGCCAAAAGCCGATAAATCATTCAGCCAATGAAAAGTCTGTCCTTGTTTATTTATGGCACTGATGCTGTTCCCGGAAAGTATCCAGGTATTTGATCGCTCATCGCCGCAGGTTGATAAGGCCTGGTTATTCCTGAGGCCGGATTTCATATCAAATTTTTGATATTTTCCTTTGTCGACATCAATCTTCAGCACACCACCAGATATGGTGGATACCCAGATAAGCCCATCCTGATCAGCGCTCAGGTGATTGACCATGTTCAGCACTTCTGTCACTGAGTCATTGTGCTTTTTATAAAAAAGCTCCAATGAGTCTGTACCGGGTAGGTAATGGTGCAAGTCGTAACCCAATGTGCCAATCCATAGCCCGGATTGATTGGGCCTGGCATAAAGGCTGGTGACAGATGATTTCAGGTGACGGAGTTTTCGAGGCAGTGAATCTATTCTGCCTGATGCCTGGTTGTAAAACAATAAACCGGCATTGAATGTGGCAAACCAAAGATTGCCATTCATGTCTTTTGCTATATCCCTGAATAAAGCCCCCTTCGGTATTCCTGGTATAGGAAAGGGATCGAATGACTGATTGCGGCGATCATACCGGTATGGCATATCCGAAGTTAAGAGCCAAATATCGCCTCCCGAATCTTCCCTGATGGCATAACAGGATGAAAAAGGCTTACCCCTGCTGTCATTAGCCAATTCATTTATAGGGCCGCCCCCGGCAGGAATGATCCAAACCCTGGCCGGGTTTTCGGAACAAATAAAATACTCTTTCCCTGTACGGTTGTATAACAAGCCTGTCATGCGGTTGACAGCTTCCCTGCTGTTAATGGGAAGCAGGGGTAAAAAGGATAGGATTGGGTTATCGCTATCCACATAGATGCAGCCATTGGGCGTTGCTACCCACCTTGTCCCATGCCTGTCTGTATATACCGATTTTATAGAGCCGGGTAAAATAGAGCCGCTGAATGTTGGGATATGCCGATGTAACCTGAAAACGTTTTGTTTTGCCTGTATTTCCAACAATCCTGCTTCATGCGCCATCCATGAACTGGACAGGCTGAATGGTTCAAATGTCTTTGAAGGGAATGGGGCCGGTTCGGGATTAATTTTTGCAGCCGTATTCTTTTTTTGATCAAATACAACCAATCCACCGGTTTGATATGTGATGAAAACCTGTTTGTTGATGCTGTCTGCGAACATATCAAACAACTCGGCATGGTAACCCCCGGGCATAAACGAAAAAGAAGCATTCGCGAAATCAAGCCTTGCCAGTCCCCTGTTAGTGCCGAGCCATAAACCCTGATCTGTATCAGGTGAAATTTTTTTGATGGAATGATATCCTTTGGAGACAATTGTTGAGGGTAGCGATTTCGCGAACCCGGGCCAATTAAAATAATTAAAGCTGAAGTTGCGGGTATCGATATAGCTCAGTTCCCTGATATCGGATGCGATCCATAATTTTCCGGCAGCGTCCAGGTGCAGGTCCCAGACCAGGTTATTAGGCAGTGTGCCTTTAGTGATATCGCCGGCATACCATGTTTTCCATTCATCTTTAGCCGGGTCGAACATGTTTAAGCCGTTCATTGTGGCGACCCATATTTTCCCATCTGCAGTACCGGTGATATCATTGATGATTTCATTTGAAATCCCATTTACCTGGTCAGGTTTGAAAATCCTGATATGCCTGCCATCATAACGGTTCAGCCCGTTTTTCGTGCCAATCCACATAAACCCTGTGGGATCCTGGTAGAAGCATGTGATACGATTGTCGGACAGGCCGTCTTTTACCGTCAGCACTTTGTTTTTGATATATAGCTGTGCCTTTGCCGGCCAGGCCGACAATATGAGCATGCACATCAAAGTGGAAAATAAATAACGGGCGTTCATGAACCGGGTTAAAACCGGTTACTAAATTATGCAATTTGTGGCAGCCTTTGTTAAATGCCCGCTCCAAGTGATTTCAGGAGCTGGTCTTTATAGGAAGAAGAAACCTCCACTTCTGTTCCGTCGCTCATGGTGAGGTAACCACCCGTGCCTTTGTGGTACGACTTAATATAACCAGTATGCACGATGGATGAACGGTGAACCCTCACGAAGGGGGCTGTAAGCAGGTCGTCAAAATATTTAAGGAATTTACATATTAATTTTTTGGAATGATCTGCCATGACCAATTCAGTAAAATTGCCCTTGGCGTGCAGCCTGACGATGTCATTTGTTTTCACCACGTCAAATCCCTGCATGGTCGGTAATACAATCTGCTGATGGGCCGGTTGTAACCTGATATTTTCGAGCAGGACCCGGTTTCGGTTCAGGCTTTCTTTTTCCCTTAATGATTCTTCCACTTTAGCGACAGCCCTGATCAGCTCACTGATATCAATGGGCTTAAGTATATAATATGCCGCGCTCATATTTAATGCCCTGATCGAATATTCCGCATAAGCGGTGATAAATATGGTTTCAAACGACATGCCCGCGCAGGCTTCCAGCACATCAAAGGCATTCCCGTATGGCATTTCCACATCCAGGAAAACAAGCCTGGGTGATTTTTCTTTGATTAAGGGGATTGCCTCACGGATATCCGAGGCTTGCCCGATCAGTTTTACCGTTGGGCAATACCGTTCGAGGTAACCACATAGTACATCCCTCGCGATGGCTTCGTCATCTATAATTACGGCTTCAATACTCATACGGGCAATTTTGTCAATAAGGGTAATTGAATTTGTACCAATACACCGTGAACGGGTGATGGTTTATCAATGATACTACATTGCATGCGCATGCCATACAACTCATTGAGTATTCGGATCCTTTCATTGATATTGTTTAATCCCCTGCCATTATGTTGCTGGTTCTGTGTTTTCAACGACCTGCTGGCTGCGATGCCAATGCCATTATCTTCAATACTGATTTCTACTTGTTCTTCTTTCTTACTGAAACTTATGTGCAGGTAACCAGCAGTATCGAGATAGCGCAGTCCATGCCAGATGGCATTTTCGAGATGCGGCTGCACCAGCATCACAGGAACATACAGTTCCGGGTATTGTGTCAATGCATCATCTACTTGCAGTTTATAATCAAATTTATCTGGAAACCTGCTGCGTTCGAGTTCGAGGTAATGTTTAAGCCATTCCAGTTCATCCTGCAATACAATAAAATCATGTGTAGATTGTTCCATGACCCTGCGCATCAGGGTGGAAAACCTTGTGATGTACCGGTTTGCTTCGAGTTCCGATTTATTGGCGATGAAATGATTCACACTGTTTAAACTATTGAAAATGAAGTGAGGGTTCATTTCCCTGCGTAATGATTGTAATGCGATTTTCCTGTTTTTCTTTTTTAGTTTTTGCAGGAAGAAAAGGATCAGCGCAAGCAGCCCGGCTAATAAAATCAACGATCCAGTTAGCCAGATATTGAATTGATTTTTTCGTTTGATAAGGTCGTCCGCCAGTTTTTTTTCGTTTTCCAGGATGCCAATCCTTTTTTCCGTTTCTTCCATCAGGCGGCTATCAACCAGGCTGCTGTCGCGGCTTAGCAGCATGGGTAAAATCCGTAAGAAATCTGTATGGTAATTCAGGCTTTCATTGTATCGTTTTTTAGCAGTAAGCAATGAATCCAGTTTACGTACCGCTTCCGCGGCTTCTATGGTATACGCTTTTTGAACGGATATCTGGTAGGTTTCGCGTAGCAGGTTCAGCGCGCTGGCCGTATCCTTGTTCATGCTGTACAAATTTGCGAGTAAAAGCAATTCCCGGGCTTTGAGCCTGTTTGCCTCTTGCACAAAAGGTTCCGATAGCATTTGCTTTTTCACTTCGATGGCTTTTTTGAAATCGCTGTTGCCTGCATATACCTCAGCCAGTTTTTGGTTGTATTGGGCAGCCCTTTCCGGATTGCTTTTCGATAATTCATAGGCATTGGAAAAAGCGTCGGCAGCCTTGGCGGGTTCATTGTTTTTCAGTCCGATATCCGCCATTTTTTCAAATCCGGATAATGCCTCCACTGTATCCTTTTTGAGCAGGCCAAGTTTGATGTTTTCCTGGATCAGGGCTTCCTGTACCGGTTGAGAATCAGGGATACTGAGCCTGCGTATATCATTTCTGTTAAGCGTGATTTCCGGGACCGATTTGTTTTTATCCAAAGCCGCGTTAGCTGCCTGGTAATTGCTGATGGCTTCAGTTTTTTTCAATTGCGACTCCTGGACCCTTGCTAAAGCACGACTGCTCCTGGCCATTCCATCCGCATCCTGGGCGGCAGTATACAGATCTTTGGCCTTCTTAAAGTAATATTCACTCCTTGGGTACTCTCCCCTTCCGCTATACCATTCCCCCAATTCATAATATCCCTGTGCGGCCGTATCCTTGTTCGATTGTTTGAATCCTTTTTCCACTTTTCGGGATGCCTTCTTCATGGATTCAAACTCCTTTGATTGCTGGGCTTGTATATGAAATGAAGCCATCACGCAAAGGCAAAGCAGGATTGAGATCTTAGCTGTATGTGATGTGAAGTATGTGGACATCCTATTGCAAAGTAATGAAGATTAACAGGAATGAAGCTTGTATTCACCCATTCAAAGCCATGGTTCACACAGTTTAACCCAAAACCGCCCGGGCGCCGCAGTAGTTTCACTGCATAAAAAATAAACAATTATGAAAAAAGCATTGATCCTTGCCGGCATTTGCCTGGCTTATTTGGGTGCTGAAGCCCAGTTACAGAAAGAGAACCTTCAAAGCCCTTTCCAGGAACAAAGCGGCCGGACCAAGCCAGGTTTTGCTACGGAATATAAGCATATCAGGCTGTATTACATCAAGGCCAAGCCTACCCTGTATAAAGCATTTGAAGGTATGGGTAAATACACCAGCCTTGAACAAGCTATCTCACAATCAAAAATTGTTGTCACGGAAGTGTCGAATGCAGGTACCGTGAATACCCTGCGTTTTACCAATCAGTCAAAAGACAGCATCATTGTGGGCATGGGTGATATTGTGAAAGGCGGTAAGCAGGACCGGGTGGTTGAGAAAGATACGCTTATCGCCCCAGGTAAAACCGTACAGATTCCCGTGTATTGTGTGGAACAGGGCCGGTGGTCTGCGCAAGGTGGCAGCACACAGTTTAGTGCATACCACAGCAAGGCAGATAACAGTTTGCGTAAAACCATTGTGAAAGAGAAAAACCAGCAAAGGGTTTGGTCGAAAGTGGCCGAAATCAACCAGGCATACGGTACAAGCTCTACAACAGGTACTTACACAGCCGTAAGCCAGTCAGACAAATACAAAACAGAACTGGCATCATACAAGCAAAGCTTGATGCAGGCCATGCAGAGGGAAAAGGATTTAGTGGGCATTGTAGCCGTTACCGGAGATAAAATTATTGGATGCGATATTTATGCTACGCCCGCTTTGTTCAGGGACCATGCCGCCAACCTGGTACATTCATATGCATCTGAAGCTTTAAAAGATGGTAAGCCCGTCAGCATTTCTGATCAAAAAGTGCAGCAATACCTGAACCAACTGCTTGCCGGCGAGTTGGAACAGGACCAGCAGTTGCAACAAAATGGCCGAAGCCTGAAAGTGAATGGCAAAAAAGTGAAGATTACCGCATTTGCAGACTAAGCCCGTTTTTAATCCAGATAAAAAAATGCCTGCACCATTTCTGATGCAGGCATTACCATACTCAAACCTACTGATGCATGCGAACAAACTTTTCGCTTCCAATCAGTCGCCCTTCCTTAGTCCGGTATTGAATAAAATACGTACCCGGACTAAATTGTTTGATGACAATATTTTTCTTTTGTGCATTTATCTCAACCGGTATCCTGGCCATTTCAGCGCCCAGGCTGTTATACACTGTTAATACGGATTGTGCGGGAGATTCTGGGAGGATCACCGTTAACTGGTCATCCGCAGGATTAGGATATACGCGCATTTCTTTCACCCTTTGAGGTTCAGCAACCGCAAATTTCCTTTGGTTCATTTCCATGCCCGCGTTTGATTTTTGCTTAACGGACGATTGTGCTTTTACCTGCCTGATGGCTGCTGCCATTTTATCGGCGCTGACCGGGTAATTTTCCTTTTTGATGATCAGCATGGGTTCCGTAATGGTTGCCCTTGGATTTGGAATCAATTCATGGGCATATGAATTCCATCCGGTACACTCACACCAGCGACCATAAATAATGCGGTATGATTTGGTGATATCAAATACCCCTGGCATATTACCTACAAGTGTGCTGGTGCCATTATACCCATTAAAGGTATTTGGAAACTGGCCCCACCATTGTGAAGGATTTGTAACCGTTGTACCAGGAACATTATTGCCGTTGGCATCAATTTCAGACACTTCCCAGAAATAGCCGCAACCTTCTCCAAGTGGCGCAAGTGGCTCACCAGATAAACCAAAACTTGTAGGGGTCACATTAATGTATGGGATATTAAACAGCACTTCATTCAAAGGGGTTTGTGGAATTTCAACCAGTGTCAGGTTGTCGATGGCCAGGTCGTTGCCATCGCCAATGCCTGTTTCGTCTAATAGTATACGGATGGTCATAGAGAATTGTCCTGTACCCGCAGGCATTGTTAACACCTGGTTTACCGATTGCCAGTTGCAATTACCTGCCGGGACATCAATCACCTGGTTGGTCATATCAAAACCGGCAACTGAAAACTGCACGGACACAATGGGTTTGATATCGAATCCGCATTGCGGGAGGTTCTTCATGTCTGCACAGAACTTATACATTTTACCCCTGCTTACAGTCACATTCTGATGCCATGCCACCCTGCTTCCGGTTAAACCTGTCGCGCCATTTACATACAAGTGATTTCCATTGTTTGAGCAGTTTACGTCCCAGGTGGGCGACACCTGCAGGCCCTGTGCAGATGTCATTACAGAATATTTACCCGTGTTAACTGAAGATAATGAAATCGTGGGCTGGTAAGTATATCCCGAACTGAATGACTGGTTGCCCAATTCGAAGCCGGGGTTTTTAATCAGGTTTTTTCCGGGGCAACATTGTGTGATGCATGATATGCCCACATCGTTGTTTTGCCCGGTGGTTTGTCCATCTGGAGGGTTACCAATGGTGATGGGTGCCAACGAAATCCCATTGATGCCAAAATTTCCAACTATTGAGAAATCATAACCAGAAAGGTTTGTATTCATTCCCGGGATTTGAGCAGGGTCAACATAAAAGCAATAATTGCTGCCCGCAATAAATGAAGGGCTTTGCATTGTGTGAATAAGGCTTCCGTCCTGGTAAATTTGCAAATCAATTTGCGCTGTTCCGGTAATTCCATTCGCTTCTGGTAAGTTAAAGTCAACACAAATCCTACCTGGCCCGCAAGCAGGCACACCGCGCAACCTCACATCGCCGGTTTTGCAGTTGGTGGTTACACATACATTATCGAGGTATGTATACCCAAAATGTTGCCCTTGGAGGCAATCCATATTGATGAATTGAATAGTTACTGTTTTCCCTACATGTTGTGAGAGGTTAATCTGCGCGCACATCCAATCTGTATATTTCAATTCATTGCCATTATAAGTCATCGACATGAAGAAAGGGTTATCCTCATCCGCAATGACCATATTGGAATTATTGCCCAGGTTGCAGACATCCCTTAATTCAGACCCATCCGCGCAATCAATAACCCTCACGAAAAATTTTGGCTGATTCCCATTGGGGTGGCCTGTTGGTTTTTGTAATACTACCGCGTATTGGAAACCAATAATTGTTTGCCCGGGCATAACCGTAAATCTTTTTGAGATAAGTTCGACGCCCCTTCCAACGGCTGTGTTCCCTAAACGAATAGCCTGTGTGGAACCACCCGGCGCTACCTGGCTGATGCCTGTTATTGGGTCATTACCAACTGCAACCAGTGTTTGCCGTGCATTGCTATTGCTTAAGGCTAAATTAAGTGGGCTGAAACCATCGGTTAGTGCGTTAGGATAGTTTGCATAAACGCCATATGCGCCCGACCATTCATTGCTGTCCAGGCCTGTTTCAAAATCACCATTGCCGCAGGGCGTGTGGTTGCCCTGGCAGGGCTCGTAAGCCGCGGCCAGCCTGTGTTCGATATTGTATTTATCGATGAACGCTGTTTTCCGGTAGGAGAAATAAGCATCAAATGTTTCTTCCGGATCTGATAATTGTTCGTAATCCCTGCGAACAGTTTGTTCAAAATCAGGAGGAAATACGACCTGTGCCTGTATGCCGGGCCCCAGGCACAGGAGAAATACCCAAATACTGAAAAATTGTATGAATTGTCTTTTCATAATTGACATGTTTTTTAACAGGCAACCCTGCCTGTTTTTGGTTTGAGCAAATTGTAATGTTGGGTTACGAATCAGGTTTTTCATTATAATGAATAATACCAGGCACAAGGTTTTATGAAGCTGGCAGGTACGTATCAATTTCATTTTGTCATGACAAGCCAAAGGTCATTGTACTGAGTGATTGCCCATCGGGCTAATCAACGGTAAAAGGCCTATCAACCAACGGAAAATTTGGAAAGGATACAGGCAAATGTTAGTGAGTAAGTTTTCGGTTTGATTGACGTAATCACACATTTTATACAAAGCGGAATAGCGTGTATGCCGACCGTTAAAAAACGGTATTTCCGGATCAATAAACCTGAAATCAACCATTAATAAAGTATAACTTTCAGATAATCAAATGATTGGCATTTCAATCTGATGGTCGTGATTTTTCGGGCTGTGTTTGCCATGTAAATGCTGGGTAGTTTTAAACCACCATTACTCATCACCAAACTGATCAATTATGAAAAAGCTATTAATCTTCAGCAACATCCTGACCTTGGCTGTTATGATGTTCATGTCTTGTCAAAAATCAAATGTTGGCGAATCCTATTCTCCCGGTAGCCAGTCGGCTAAAACGGGTGGTTCATATGCCACAGTTAACAGGGATTGCCCTGATTGTTATGATCATACCAATACACCTTTCGAAGGTGTGAACGCCGGCACAGCCTGGCAGATATCCAATAACTACAAATTGTACAATTTGCCACAGTTGGAAATTGACGGTGTTGGACAGGATGCCAACAGCATCTGGTTTAGCCTGGAGAGTCTAAAGAATTTTATCTGGCAACTTGAAGAGGAAGTTTGTAAAAGAAGATGTGATAAAGGGATGTCTTTAGGTGTCCGGGTATATTATGCCCGTTATCCTGAGGTGTTGACAAACGACCTTGCTGACCTTGATCCTGCATTTGCGCAAAGGCATACCCTTTTTATGGTGCCAACATTCCAGGATGAGGCCAACAGCCAGGTGCATTGGGATTTTGATCCCTGGCATTGGGGCACTGATCCTTGTACGCCCAAGCCAATGTCTGAATGGTTCAGGTTAGGCAATAAACCTTTTGGAGATGAAAATTCACTGATATTTTCTATTGACGAAAGCCAGTACTTCATGACTGGAGGTGGCGTATTATCGGCTGCCATGAACCACGGGGACCTTGTACCTCCATACCCAAGCCAGGGCACCGGTTATTAATTTTTTGTACATTGGATTACGTACAATTTAAATATACTGCGGATTGGAAACGATTGACCTGTTGAAATGGACGCTGAATGCTTTTGAACTGGCGGCCTGCATTGCCGGCTTTCTGAACTGGCAAAAGCTGAAAAACACTTACTGGAAATATTTTCCTGTTTATCTCGGAATTATTTTCCTTGCTGAAATGACAGGAAAGTACTTAAACGTCCATGAAATGTTTGCATGGAAAGTGGGCCTGTACAACTATTTCGTAATACCACTGGAAATTTTATTTTTCATCTGGCTTTTTTACAAGGAATTATCAAACACCATTTACCGGTGGCTGCCTTTGGTAGCTGCCGGTATTTATGTTAGCTGCTGGGCGATAGATATGTTTTTCATCAGCAAGCAACCTTTATGGTGGGTACAGTCATTTTCGTACGCTGTAGGCATTGTATGCCTGTTATCATTGATACTGAGTTACCTGGTACACCTGACAAATTCAGAAGATATCCTTTTAATCAGGCAAAAGCCGATGTTTTGGGTATGCCTGGGTTTGTTTGTGTTTTATTTCTGTACGCTGCCTTTTTATGGGATGGGGAATTACCTGTTTCATAAGCATCCTTCCATCTATATCGGTTACGCGTATGCGACATATTTCCTTAATTTCATCATGTATTCATTTTTTATCCTGTCCACAATATGGGGGATTCCGAAATTATCATATTCATTACGTTCATCACACTGATCAGCCTGGCGTTCATCATTGTGATTGTTATGCTGGTGTTGCGTTACCGGAAACGTAAGCTGCTGTATGAGCATGAGCAGCAACTGGCTAAGGAAACGCACCGCATGGAATTGCTCAATGTAAAGACGGAAGTGCAGTCTGAAACCATGCACCAGATTGGCATTGAAATACACGATTCCATCGCGCAGAAGCTAACCTTGGCTTCATTGCATATCCTGCGTACGGAACACGAATACAACCATTTACCCATCCGGGAAGCGCTTTTACAAAGCAGTGAATTGATCAATGAATCGCTGGATGATTTAAGGTTGTTATCAAGAAGGCTGCAAATGCAAATCGGCGCACAAACAGACCTTGTTGAAAACCTGAGGGCAGAAGCCAATAAAGTCAGGCAGTTGAAGATTTGTGATGTTCTGTTTGATACAGACAGGTCCAGTATTATGGTGGATAACCAGATTGGGTTAACCATACAGCGACTGGTGCAGGAACTGATTCAAAACAGCCTGAAGCATGCAGGTTGTTCCTGCATCCACATCAGGCTTGAAGCCGGCGACCATGAATTGAAAATGATGGTGCAGGATGATGGCAAAGGTTTTCAGTATCATGAAAAAATAGATTCCCCGGGCATGGGTTTGAAAAATATTGAAAAACGGGCGGCATTAATTGGGGCGATAACCCGGTTTGACAGTAAACCCAATGAGGGGACAAGGTTTACATTAACCCTTGCACAATAAATAACAAATATGTCAACTTCAATAGTCATTGCAGACGACCACTTGCTGATAGCCAAAGCGATTTCAGGGATAATTGAACAGTTCCGCCATTTTACAGTATTATATGAAGTGGAAAACGGCCTTGCCTTACAGGAAAAATTCAAGAACCCAAAGAACATACCGGATATTTTATTGCTGGACATCTCCATGCCCCTGATGGATGGTTTCGAAACAGCCCGCTGGATCAGCCAGGAGTATCCGCATGTTCAGGTTATGGCATTAACCATGCAGAACGAAGATGAAGCCTTGATTAAAATGATCAAATCCGGGGCAAAAGGGTTCCTGCATAAAAATATCCATCCCACCGAACTTGAAGCGGCATTGGATTCGTTGGTGCAAAAGGGATATTATTTCCCGGATTGGGCGACGGGGAAATTATTACATACTATCGCCAGCCCGGAAAAAGCGGAACAGTCCCAAATTGTATTAAACCAAAGGGAGATAGAATTCCTGAAACTGGCGGCCACCGAACTTACATATAAGGAAATCGGTGAAAAATTATATTGCAGTCCGCGAACGGTAGAAGGCTACCGTGATGCGCTGTTCGAGAAATTAAACCTCAAAACCCGGATTGGCCTGGTGGTTTATGGCATCAGGAACAAGATTATCGATATTTAGACTTAACCTAATTTTTCGTGGATGTCGAGATGGTGTTCTAGCGCTGTTTTCGCAGCGATATCATAACCGGCGTCCATGTGGCGGATAACACCCATACCAGGGTCGTTGCGCAATACTCGGCTCAGCCTGGCAGCGGCGGCATCAGTACCATCGGCAACAATCACCATTCCGGAATGAATCGAATAACCCATGCCAACCCCTCCGCCATGGTGCAGGGAAACCCAACTGGCGCCACCCGCGATGTTTACGAATGCATTTAATATCGGCCAGTCTGCCACAGCGTCGCTGCCATCGAGCATAGCTTCCGTTTCACGGTTGGGGGATGCTACGGAGCCTGTATCCAGGTGATCCCTGCCTATAACAATAGGTGCTTGAACTTTCCCGGTACGCACCAATTCATTAAACGCCAAACCCGCTTTTTCCCGCTCGCCCTGGCCAAGCCAGCAGATCCTTGCTGGCAATCCCTGGAAAGCGATTTTTTCCTTTGCCATTTTCATCCAGCGGATCATGCCTTTATTTTCGGGGAAGAGATTCATGATAACTTCATCGGTTACGGCGATATCGTTTGGGTCTCCGCTGAGCGCCGCCCACCTGAACGGGCCTTTACCCTCACAGAATAAAGGGCGTATATAAGCGGGTACGAACCCGGGGAAATCAAAGCAACGGCCGGGTTTAACGCCGGCGCCCAAACTGCCTGCATGTTTCTCTTCAAACTCACGGGCCCGTCCCCTGATATTGTTGCCATAATCAAATGTGATGGCACCTTTATCCATTAAGGCAAGCATCAATTGCACATGCTTATGCATGCTTTCGTAACTCAACCTTAGATATTCATCGGGATTTTGTTCCCTCAGTACATTGGCTTCTTCATTGCTGAGTGTGTGAGGGATATAACCCACTAAAGGATCATGCGCGGATGTTTGGTCAGTAAGCGTATCAGGAATGATGCCCCTTTCAATCAACCGTTCAAGGAGATGTATGGCATTGCATAATACACCGATGCTGCGGGCTTTTCTTTCCTGTTTATATCTTAACGCGGCATCAATAGCTTCATCAATATCAGTAAATTTTTCATCCAGGTACCTGGTTTCAATTCTTTTGTCGATGCGCCATTCTTCCACTTCCGCAACCAGCGCTACACCCTCATTCATGGTGATGGCCAATGGCTGGGCGCCACCCATGCCACCCAGACCGGCAGTTACATTCAGTGTGCCTTCTAATGTTCCGCCAAAATGTTTGTCGGAAGCGGCTGCATATGTTTCATAAGTGCCCTGCACGATGCCCTGTGAACCGATATAAATCCATGAACCCGCGGTCATTTGCCCGTACATCATCAATCCCTTTTGTTCAAGCTCGTCGAAATGCTTCCAGTTGGCCCAATTAGGCACCAGTTGTGAGTTGCTGATCAGAACCCTCGGGCAATCCGGATTTGTTTTCAGGATGGCTACGGGCTTACCGCTTTGGATCAACAATGACTCATCGTTCTCCAGCACTTTCAATGCCTGGATGATTTTATCGAGCGATGCAATGTCGCGCGCAGCCTTGCCCCTGCCCCCATACACAATCAGGTCTTCGGGCCTTTCGGCTACCGCCGGATCCAGGTTGTTGAGGAGCATGCGAAGGGCCGCTTCCTGCACCCATCCTTTACATTGCAATGTATTGCCAGTGGGTGTGGCATATTTCGTGTATTCGTAACGGGTAGTTGTTGATGACATGAGATTTTGTATAAATATGCTGATTGAAATATTTTTAGGTCACTAGTTTTTTGTACCGGGGTCTTCAGGATCAATTTTATAGGCGTCCCAATCTATGTTACCGGTATCCACATCATTTGGCTTTTGCGATTCATCGCCTGGATCAACCGGGTGCCTGCGCCGGTTTTCAATGACATAAGGAACAACATCTCCCATCAGTTGGTTCAGTAATTCCTCATCTTCAATGGAATCGATCAACTGGTGAATGGCTTTCCGTAATTCGTCTTTTGATTGCATACCTTCTTTTAACAAAAATACCAAAAATTACAGCCTGATCATGCCTGGATCTGCCCCGGTAACCGAATTTTCAGAATACCATATATTTGCCGTTTCCCTGAACCCTTCACGGGGATCCAGATGCATTAAACAGAAACCAAAGATCATGAGTGTACATATTAACGCGAAAAAAGAAGAAATAGCTCCCATAGTGTTGTTGGCAGGCGACCCGTTAAGGGCCAAATATATCGCTGAGCAGTTTTTGCCCGACCATCAATTGGTAAGCACTACCAGAAATGCATTTTACTATACCGGAACTTACCAGGGTACCCGTGTAACCGTTGGCGCCAGTGGTATGGGCTGCCCTTCCATCGGTATTTATTCTTATGAACTCTATAATGAGTATGATGTGCAATGCATCATTCGCATCGGAACGGCAGGTGCTTATACCAATGAGATCAAATTATATGATGTCATTAATGTTGATGTAGCATATAGCGAATCTACTTATGCAAGGGAAGCATTTGGCTATGCTGAAGACCATATCGCGCACCAGGGGAACGCGTACCAACTGATTAATGAAACGGCGGCCCGACTTGATTTCCCTTTGATCCGGGCCAATATCCACAGCAGTGATGTTTTTTACAGGAGCAAGCCCGGCACCCCGCCAATGGCCGCGCAAAACCAGTGCCCTGCCGTGGAAATGGAAGCATTCTCTTTATTTGCGAATGCAAAATACCTGGGTAAAATGGCCGCAACCATACTGACCATTTCAGACATCATACCCACACACGAAGCCATCACACCGGAGCAAAGGCAATCAACATTGGATAAAATGGCCCGCCTCGCATTGGAATCCGTAGTGACCATTTCAAATTCCTGGAAAGCTTAAGGTTGATGCCTTCGGAGGAATGACACCGTTTTCATCATGTCTTCATGTAAATAACGGTCTGCATCGTTGAAGCTGACTTCATTCCTGTAAGAGGCAACGATTTTTTCCAGCGCTGCCGATGATTGGAGCGGCCTCCTGAATTCCAGCGCCTGAACGGCAATCATCAATTCAATTGCCAGAACCTTTTCGAGGTTATCTACTACCCTTTTGCACTTTGTAGCCGCGTTAGCGCCCATGCTGACATGGTCTTCCTGGTTATTGCTTGAAGGAATCGTATCTACCGATGCGGGCGTGCATAATTGTTTGTTCTCGCTCACTATACCTGCAGCCGTGTACTGCGGGATCATGAATCCTGAATGCAGCCCCGGGTCTTTTACTAAGAATAAAGGTAAACCCCGCTGGCCGCTGATGAGTTGATACATCCTTCGTTCCGAAATGCTTGACAGTTCGCTCACCGCAATGGCTAAAAAATCGGCGCCTAATGCAAGTGGCTGGCCATGGAAATTTCCTCCACTGACAACCAGGTCTTCTTCAGGAAAAATATTAGGATTGTCGGTAACGGAATTGATCTCTGTGATAAAGACCGATAGCACATAACGGATGGCATCAATGCTCGCTCCATGAACCTGGGGAATGCACCGGAACGAATATGGATCCTGTACCTGTTTTTTAGGTTGATCCTGTATCTGGCTGCCCGAAAGCCAGTTGCGTAAGCTTGCTGCAGCTTCCGTTTGCCCGGTGTGTGGGCGAATTTCGTGTATGCGTGGGTGTAAGGGATGCGACACACAGTCAAACGCGTCAAAGCTGATCGCAGCGATGGCCTGGGCCCAATCATATAATGTTGTTGCCCTGTACAAATTATACAAACCGAATGCCGACATAAACTGCGTTCCGTTGATCAATGCCAGCCCTTCCTTGCTTTGCAGCCTGATCGGTTCCCAGCCAAGCATCGACAATGCTTTGCCCGCATGCAACCTTTCCCCTTTGTGCCAAACCTCACCTTCTCCAATCAGGGGAAGGCAAAGGTGACTGAGTGGCGCGAGGTCGCCGGATGCACCCAATGATCCTTGCGCATACACAACTGGAATGACGTTGTGGTTGAGCATGTCGGCCAGGCGTTGCACCGTATCTGGCTGTACACCGGAATGACCGTAACACAGCGACTTAATTTTCAGCATCAGCATCAGCCTCACAATATCAGAAGGTATCTCATCACCCATGCCACAAGCATGTGATAATAAAAGGTTGCGTTGCAATGCTTCTAACTGGCTTTTGGCAATCGCCACGTTTTGCAGGTACCCAAACCCTGTATTGATGCCATAAAAAAGGGCATCCGAATCGTTCATTTTTTGATTGAGGTATTGCCGGCAGGCTTCGATGCGTTGCATTGCGGATGGGGCAATATGCACCTGGGGGCGCTCTGAGATGAAATGACAAACCGACTGAAAATCGGTATGGTCAGTGTCGATATTATACATGTTGAAGGGTTAAAAGGCCATCTTTTGTTCAGGATGGCCGCCAAATGTAAATAAATTTATATTGCAGAAAATATCAGTCGCATGAAACTTATACCAGCTTTTCTATGCCTGCTTTTAACCATTGGGACTGCTTCACAGGCACAACAGGTCCAGGTGCTGACCAAGGGCACACCCACATCCATCCGCGGTTTAAGTGTGGTGAACGATGATGTGGTTTGGGTGAGTGGCAGCGCCGGAAAAGTGGGCCGTTCCATAGATGGCGGATTGCATTGGGAATGGCACACGGTCAGGGGGTATGAGAAAACGGAATTCAGGGATATCGAAGCATTTGATGACCAAACGGCCCTGATCATGGGCATTGGCGAACCGGCTTATATCCTGCGCACCACTGATGGCGGCCAGAACTGGCAGTTGGTATATAAAAATGATAAAAAGGGAATGTTCCTCGACGCGATGGAATTCTGGAATGAGCAAAGCGGCATCGTGATTGGTGACCCAATAGACGGCAGGTTTTTCATTGCCCGCACTTTTGATAATGGGGTGAGCTGGAATGAAATTCCAGAACCCAATAAGCCACAGGCCATCCAGGGAGAAGCATGCTTTGCGAGCAGCGGTACCAATGTACGTGCCGTACAAAAATCAGAAGCTGTTTTTGTCAGTGGTGGCCTGCAGTCGTTCCTGCACATCCGCGATCAAAAAATAAAAATACCCCTGATGGAAGGCCGAGAAAGCACAGGTGCCAATTCATTTGCATTTAAACATCCGTACACATACATGGTTGTTGGCGGTGATTTTAACCAGCGTGACAGTATTGGCGGTAATTGCGCGATCACCCGCGACAGGGGCAAAAGCTGGGAGATCCCGGCTGTTCCACCCCATGGATACCGAAGCTGCGTTGAGCACATTGGAAAAAAAGAATGGCTGACCTGCGGTTTAAATGGTGTGGATTACAGCTATGATGACGGTCTGAGTTTTTCACTCATCAGCCAGGAAGGTTTTCATGTATGCCGAAAAGCCAAAAAAGGCAACGCGGTTTTCCTTGCCGGCGGAAATGGAAAAATCGGGAAGTTTATAAAGCAGCAAAAATGAGTTTATTTCTTAAACATGAAATATACAGCCCCAAGCAACAATATAAAGCTGACCAGGTATTTCCAGTGAAAAGGTTCTTTTAGGTAATACACGGCAAATACGCAGAACACGACTAAAGTGATGACTTCCTGTATCATCTTTAACTGAAAGCCTGATACGCCGCTGGCAAAGCCCAGCCTGTTGGCGGGCACCATCAGGCAGTATTCGAAAAAAGCGATCCCCCAACTGATGAGGATGGCTTTCCATAAAGGCATGCCGGTGTTTTTCAAATGCCCGTACCAGGCAATTGTCATGAAGATATTGGACATAGTCAGTAACAGTATGGTGCGCAGCATAACTAATCATTCAATGTGAAAAAAAGAAAGGGCAGGTCGAAAAACCTGCCCGGGGGATTACATAACGGTAAAGGGTAACCGAATCATTTGTATTAAAGAATACAATTAATTTAAACTTCTGAAATCAACAGGGACCAGTTTACTGACACCCGCTTCCTGCATCGTAACACCATATATCACATCCACAGCGCTCATCGTCATTTTATTATGTGTTACAATGATAAATTGTGAATTTTCACTGAAACGCTTGATCATATTGGTGAACTTGCCCACATTGGCATCATCCAGCGGAGCGTCCACCTCATCGAGGATACAGAATGGAGCCGGCTTGATCAGGTAGATGGCGAAAAGCAAAGCGGTGGCAGTTAAGGTTTTCTCTCCCCCGCTCAACTGGCCAATACTGCTGGGGCGTTTGCCCTTTGGTTTGGCTACAATATCAATACCTGTTTCCGCGAGGTTTTCAGGGTCAACCAGTACCATGTCTGCTGTATCTTCTTCCGTAAACAGCGCCTTAAATACCTGTTGGAAGTTTTCCCTTACTTTATTGAATGTGTCAAGGAATTGTTGGTTGGCTGTGGCCTCCACTTCCTGGATGGTCTGGATCAGGCTGTCTTTGGCGGTCACCAGGTCATTCTTTTGTTCCAGGATGAAATCGTAACGCTTCTTCATTTCCGTGTACGCTTCAATGGCTGTAGGGTTCACTTCCCCCATATTCTCCAGGCGCTTTTTCATCCGCTCATTCTTCTCCTGTAATTCTTCCAGCGGCGTTTCCGTAGCCCGGGGTTCATCAATGATGGCATCGAGATCCACTTTAAACTCAACGCTCAGGCGCTCTTTCATGCCTGCCAGTTGCAGTTTGAGTTCTGTGAGTTTATCCTTGATGGCATTCAGCAAATGGTCAATGCCTTCTTTTGATTTTTGTTTATGGCGCAGTTCGCTTTCCTTCTCCGTTAATGCGTTGCGCAGGTTGTAATAGGCCTGGTCTGCCTCATTGAGTTTCTTTTCAAATACATCTTTTTCCTGCATGAGGCTGATCAGCGTTTGCTCAATCCCGGCAAGGTTTTCAGCGGTTTCCGTTATGCTGTTGGAAGCTTCGGATAATTGCTCGTTGCTGTTGCTAACCTGGATTTGCAGGTCGTTCAATTGATTGGTCTTAAATTCCAATTCCTGCTTCAGCGACACAATTTTGGCCTGTTGGCGGGTATGTTCGATATTACCGTTATTATATGCGGCATTCGCGAAATTATATTCCTGTTCAGCAGATGCATAATCGGTTTCAATGGCTTGCAACCTGGCCGCCATATCTTCTAATTGCGTATTGAATTTCTCCAGTTCATCCCTTGTTTCGGCAATAGCATCCTGGTTCTGTGACAACTGGTCCTGCAATCCCTGCAAGCGGTGCGTGCTATGGGTTTCCGCATTATGCAGGTGCTCAATTTTATTTTGCAGGGAATATAATTGATTGGTCAGTTGGCTGATGTCCTGCTGTGCCTGCCTGATCGCGTTTTCCTTGAGTTGGCTGTTATACGTGATGACCTCATTATGCTTTGCCTGGATTTCGGATTTTAAAGCCTGTACCACTTTGTCCTGTTCCAGGATTTCTTCATGAAGTTTTTCCAGGTTTTTAGCACGGCCGATTTTCTTTCCTTCAAAAAGCCCGACGCTGCCACCTGTTAATGAGTATTTCCCTTTTACATATTTGCCTGTTTTTTCCAATACCACAGCGCCGTTGCTATCTGCCAGGGCTTCTTCGCTTTCAGCGATGAACACATTGCCTAAAAGATGCTGTGCCAGTTTTTCGTAAGCGCCGTCAATCTCCACTACATCAAGCGCCGGAATGGTTCCATTGGGTTGGTGCGCTTTATCTGCCTGTCCGAATTTATCGAGCAGGAAAAAATTCGCCTTCCCTTTTTTGTGGTTGTCGAGCAGGTGAATGGCCTGTAAACCTTCCTGTAAATTATTCACCACGTAGTAGTTCAAATAAGGCTCCAGCACGTTTTCCACAGCCGCACGGTATTCTTCCTTTACATAAATAATATCTGAAAGTAAAGGTGCTGTATGGTTCCAGTCCTTGTTGTTGTGCAGGAATTTCACACTTTCCGGGTAGCCTTCCATTGAATCTACCAGGCTTTTCAGCAGGTCATGTTCATTTTTCTTAGCGTCGAGTTTCCTGTTTTCATCAGCAAGGTTATTGCGCAGGCCTTCGAGCATGGACTGTGTCTGCAAAATTTGTTCCTTGGTAAACTCATGTTCTTCCTGCAACTGGGCCAGGTCATTTTTCCTAGTCTCCAGTTCTGTTTCCTTGGCTTGTTTATCAGCGTCCAGTTGTTGCAGTTGTGCCTGCCGCTGCGATTGTTCTTCCTGCAATTGAATAATGGCGCGTTGCAGGTTTTGGATGGAGGTATCGGCCACTGCCACTTTTTTCTCCGCGTCGAACTGGTTGCGTTGAATGGCCTGGTTTTCCCTGCGCAGGGTATCAATGCTGCTGCGTTTTTCATCAAAAACCCGGCGTTTGTCTTCCACAGCTGATTGCAAGCCTTCAAGTTTTTCTTCAAGTTCTGACAGCTTGGTTTCTTCTTCCGTGATTTGCACGCTAGTGAACTGAATGCTTTCCGCAAGTCCGCTAACCTGCCCCGCGGCTTTATTTATGAAATCCTGCAGGCCAGACTGCCTTTCCTTCAGGTGTTGCAGGCGCTGCGCGGCCAGGCTTTTTTCACTCTCTTTTCCCCTAACCTGGTTTTGCATTTCATTATAGGTATGCTGCATTTCCTGCAGGGCTTTCTCTTGTTCAATAAACCCAAGCTTTTCTTTTTCCAATGCGGCTTCTTCCAGGGCTATGGCCGTTTCGAGTTCGATCCTGCGGTCAACTTCCTGTTGCTGTTGCTGGTTCAAGTCGCGGTATGTGATGTTGAAACCTTCGAGCGCCGCTTTTGCCAGTTCAATGCTGATTTCCTTGTATTCCTTTTTGATCTCAAAATACTTCTCCGCCTTTTTAGCCTGGCTTTCCAGTGTCTTGAGCTGGTTGTTGATTTCAAATAAAAGGTCTTCAATCCTGGCAAGGTCTTGCTCAGTGGCGTCCAGCTTCAGCTTGGCTTCTTTCTTCCTGGTTTTATAAATGGTGATACCAGCCGCCTGCTCCAGCATTTTGCGGCGGCTGTTTTCTTTGTCCTTGATGATGTCGTCTACCATGCCCAATTCAATGATGGCATAGCTGTCGGTACTCACGCCGGTATCCATGAACAGGTTATGGATATCTTTCAGCCTGCAGGCTACATCGTTCAGCCTGTACTCGCTTTCCCCGCTCTTATAATATTTTCGGGTAATCGTTACCGTGTTAAATTCGGTGGGCAACAGGTTCTTGGTGTTCTCAAAAGTCAGGCTCACTTCCGCGAGGCCACTGGCACTGCGGGTCTTGCTTCCATTAAACACCAGGCTCTCCAGGTTTTCACTCCTGAGGTTGCTGATTTTATGTTCCCCGATAACCCAACGGATACTGTCGATGATATTGCTTTTACCACAACCATTGGGGCCGATGACGCCTGTGATGCCTTCATCGAAATGCAACACGGTTTTGTCGGCAAAACTTTTAAATCCTTTAATTTCTAAACTCTTTAATCGCACGTTATCTTGTTTTTGAGGCGGGCAAACCTACTGCAAAAAATGTAGAATTCCATTAAGATTCACTTTGAACCCGTTCACATATTCGCCTGATCTGGCCGGCCTGCCCGAATGAATGACTGCTCTTGATTTTCCCAACTGTAAATATACTTGAAAGGGATTTTTTTACAGGACGGAATGGTTGTTGCGCTTCTCATACTTATGCACCTTTTTTACACAATAAACAGCCTGCTGGTGCGTGTTTCAGCGTTTATTATTTTAGTTATAAGATCGATCTGATTTATATGTAAAATGTTAATTATCTGAGATTGTCTGCCAAGTATTACGAATTGTTACGTAGCGTCCTTAATTTTGGTTCCCAGAAACAAAAAAAATGACAAAACAAAAGTTTATCCTTCCGGCTTTGATCTGCATCATCGCAGGTACACCTGTTGCAGCGCAGCCTTCTTCGGTGACCCAGGCCATCGTGCACACCACAACCAATATCATTGCACCCGAAGATGAGGATGTGAGCGCCATCAATCCGCAGGGACAGGGCGGCATGAATTTCCGAAATTTCGGTGATGGCGAAACAAAGTCGGTTACCTACCTCAAGGGTGGAATGGTTAAAACCGTATTGAAATCAGAAACATTCCGTTCAACCATTTACCGGAACAACGATACCCGTACAACCACCACTATTTTTGAAATCATGGGCGATAAGCGGGGATTTTATATTACTGATGAAGAGCAGGCAGCCATGATGAAGCAGCGCGACAGCATGATGCAGGCACGCCGTAAGAACGACAGCAGCCAACGTGACGCCTCCATCACCATCAACAATAATGACCAGCCAATAGAAATAATCCCTACCGAAGAGAAAAAGAAAATCGCGGGCTATGTTTGTACAAAGGCCTGGATGGTTACTACACGCTTATTAGGCATCAAGGATTCCGTTGTGCTTTGGTACACACCCGAACTGAAAATCCAGAACCTGTTTTCAACCGGCGGTACCAGCGGGTTTGGGAATATGGTAAACCCGCTGGGCAAGGGGTTTGAAAAAGTGGACGGCTTCGTGATGGGCTACGAAATGAACATGCGCCGCAACCGCAAAATGGAAGTGTATGTCACAAAGATTGAACTAAATAAAGAAATAGCCGATAAAGAATTTGACCTCCCCAAAGACATCGACATCAAACCCATGAAGGAGATGCAATCCATGTTTGGGGGCGGACAAGGCAATTTCCAGTTCAGGCGGAACCCATAATGTTACCTGCAAAGCACTTGGTCCCGGAATCAGGCCAGGTGATTTCGCTTACCAATAATCCCATATACAATACCGGCGGCAATGGCTCCGGCCAGCGGCGCGGCAATAAAGAGCCAAACCTGTTGCAAGGCCCAACCTTGAACAAATACAGCCTGGCTGATGCTTCTTGCCGGATTGACAGATGTATTGGTAACCGGTATGCTGATCAAATGGATGAGCGTTAGGGCAAGGCCAATGGCCAGTCCTGCAAAACCAACCGGGGATCGATCATCCGTAGCACCCAGAATAATCAATAGGAAAAAGAAAGTCATTATAAATTCCGTCAGAAAAGCGGCTGTGAGGTTATACCCTCCGGGCGAATGTTCCCCATACCCATTGGCTGCAAAATTCCCGATCTCGCTTCCATTGCCTGTTGCAATGAGATAAAGGATCGCGGCGGCCGTAATGGCACCTGCAATTTGCGCAAGCACATAAGGCCCCAGGTCTTTCACCGGAAAGCGCCCGGCAACCATTAAACCAACAGATACGGCGGGATTAAGGTGCGCCCCGGAAATATGCCCGAGCGAATACGCAATTGTTACTACCGTTAATCCAAAAGCAAGGGATACGCCTACCAATCCAATGCCCACTTCCGGAAAAGTAGCCGCCAATACAGCGCTTCCACACCCACCCAGCACCAGCCAGCATGTACCTAAAAATTCAGCCAGTAATTTTTTCATGTTTGTAAGATTTAAGGTTTATTAAATATAACTTAAATCTCATACAACCATCTGCAGAATTATGCACATCAAATAACAAAACAGGCTTACATATTTCCTTCGTCAGCGCTTGGGCCGTAAGTAGCCGGAACAGGTATATTCAGCAAACGCAGGTACAAGCCTAATTGAGCGCGGTGGTGTGCCAGGTGGCTGAAAACAAACTGGCGCAATACCATGTGTTTAGGTAAGCTGAAATAAATGGTTTCACCATTGCGCATCGTCCAGTTTTCCATCATTTGCGCTTCTGTTGCTTTACCCAAACTGTCGATGGCTTTTTCCTTACTTGCCTGAAACAATGCCATCACTTCAGCAGGCGTATTGCACTTATTAGGCTCAAACCCCTTCGCAAAATCAAGTTCGGGGAATTCGAGCGTAATGGGCACCCAGCTTGCAATTTCAGCTACATGCACGGCGAGTTGGCCAAGGCTCATGTTTTTTTCGTGTGGCTTCCACGAAAATTGGTCGGGTAACACGGAAATAAATTTTTGGGTAATGGCCAGTTCATGTGCCAGCTCATCTTGCAGGATTTTGATATAGTTCATGTGGATGTTTTTAAAATGAAAAAAGCCCACCGTTTCCGGGGAGCTTAAATGTAAGATTTTCGTTGATCAGAGTTTATCTGCCGCTTTATTTTTTGCTTCGTATTCAGCGGCTTTCTTTGCATTGTTTTTGATTGAATAAATATCGCTCAAATAACCTAATACAATTTTGTAGTTCGCTTTCTGTACCGGCTTCATGTCACCCAGTCCTTCGTAATACTTCATAGCGGATTCAGAGTATGTAATGCACTCATCCATAAACTTATTAGACTGTGCTTTATACTCATTTTTCTTTTTTACTTCTTCAGGCTTGGTGCTCTTAATGGTATTTGAAGCGTTGAGTAAGTCGGCTGCTGTATTGAACAGGTGGTTTGTCATGAGCATGGTGGCTTCATTGTCTTTTTCCTGTGCAATGGCTGCTTTCAGGGCCGTACTGAGTTTTTCGCGGGAAGCCATATCATCAATAGAGGGCTTGGCGTCGCGGCCGTACAATTCGTTGTAGAGTTCAACGGCATAATTATATTTCAGCCTGAAGTTCTCCGGGTTATTGGCAATCAGTTCTTCATATTTGGAATGCAATGCAGCCTTATCCCCTTTCTTCCCTACCTGGCGTACTTCCACATCCGTCCAGAACTCATTGGATGGATAGAGTTTCTTTGCCTGCGCAATCATAGCAGCCAAATTGGCTTCGTCATCTTTTTTGCTGTAATGGTCTACCAGGAATTCATACACTTCTTCATAATCTTTTCCACCCACGCCCGCATCGGTCAACTTACGGTAATAGGTAACCGCTTCGTCGGTTTTTTTAGACTGTATCGCGGCCGTAGCCGTATTCAAAACCAAAGAAGTATCAAGCGGATACAATTTGAGTTGAGGGTATTCATATTTTTTCATCAGGATATAATCCTTAACATCACCCGCTCCTTTAAATGATTGCAGGGCGCCATCGAAGTTTTTGCTGTTATAAAAGCGTGCGCCAAGATCGTATAAGCCGCCGTACAGGTTCAGGTACGATTCATAGTTTTCCAGTTTCATCCACACATCCTTATCATCCAGTTGCTGATACTTTTTAAATGCCTGGAATGCTTCATTGCGCAAATTCAGGATTTCGGCATCGGGGACACCTGCTTCATAAGAAAGTGAATTGTATGCCCTTCCCTTGTAATACCAGGCATCAGATTTGTTGTTGTTTTTTGGATTCGTTAAATACGCGTCGATCGCGGCTTTTGCTTCACGGAATTTCGACTTGTTCAGCAATTCCCGGATATCATCAAGGTCTTGTGCCTGTGTCATGATCCCAAGGGTCAGCATAGAGATCAGGAGATAAAATTTCTTCATATGAATGATGGTTTGATGCGGCAAAGATATTGTATTATGCAGATCTTGAGGGCATTTTAACGCGGTTTTTCGATTTACACCCATGTCATGAAAGGGCTATCTTTCAAGTGCAATTTTTAGTAAGTTGCATGATAAGTACACTAAATTTGCAGCTTGATCAGCCAGCAGTCCATACAGGAAATACAAAGCCGCATCGACATCATAGATGTGGTTGGATCTTTTGTTAAGCTCAAAAAAAGGGGCACCAATTACCTTGGCCTCTGCCCTTTCCATAACGAAAAAACACCGTCATTCACGGTTTCACCAGGCAAGGAAATTTATAAGTGTTTTGGCTGCGGCAAAAGCGGCAATACCATTGGCTTTGTCATGGAGCATGAGAAGTACAGTTATGTGGAAGCGCTCCGCTGGCTGGCCAACAGGTACAATGTGGTGCTCGAGGAAACTGACACCAGCCCTGAATACAAGGCGCAACAGCAAACGGCCGACAGCCTGTATATCATCAACCAGTTTGCACAGGGATTTTTTTCAGAACAATTATTCGATACAGACGAAGGGCAAACCATTGCCTTATCATACCTCCGTGAGCGGGGTTTCCGCGATGATATCATACGCAAATTCCAACTCGGATACAACCCATCTGCCAGGGATTCCTTTACCCAAACTGCACTGGCCAAACAATACAACCCCGAACTCCTCGTGAAATCGGGTTTGGTGGCAAACCGCGAGGGTTCGATGTACGATAATTACCGCGGCCGCATCATCTTCCCAATCCATAACCAAAGCGGTAAAGTGATGGGTTTTGGCGCGAGGGTAATCAAATCAAATGATAAGGCTCCGAAATACATCAACACCCCAGAGAATGAAATCTATGTTAAAAGCCGGATTCTCTATGGCTCTTATTTTGCCCGTACCGCTATTGATAAGGCCGATGAATGCCTCCTGGTGGAGGGTTATACCGATGTTATTAGCCTGCACCAGGCCGGTATTGAAAATGTAGTGGCCAGTGGTGGTACATCACTAACCACCGACCAACTCCGGCTCATCAAGAAATACAGCAATAACCTCACCATAATTTATGATGGCGATAGCGCCGGTGTCAAAGCCGCTTTGCGTGGGCTTGACCTGGCATTAGACGAAGGCTTGAATGTTCGGCTGGTGCTGATACCGGATGGCGAAGACCCGGACAGTTATGTTCGTTTGGTGGGTGCACAGGCATTCAATGAATTTATTCAGAAAGAAAAAAAAGATTTTATCCTTTTCCAGCTCCAGGTCTCCCTGCAGGAAGCGGGTAACGACAGTGTGAAAAAATCACAGGTCGTAAACCAGGTAGCGGAAAGTATTTCGAGGATCAACCGTGCTGAAGATTTCACCAGGCGGCAGGATTATATCAAACAGGTATCCGGTATGTTGAAAGTGGAGGAAGCCGGGTTCACCAACCTGGTCAACACCATCATCCGCGACCGGATCAGCCGTGAAGAAAACAGGCAGCGCCAAAAGCAGGAACCAGAGCCTGCAACAGATTCAGTTGAACAGTCAACCCCCGAATCCCAGGCAGGCACCCAGTTGCTCAATGCGTATGAAAAACATGAGCAGGCCATTATCCGTTGTTTGATTGAATATGGACTGAAACCATGGAATGATCAAATGACAGTGGCACAATACATTTTCCAGGAATTGGAAGAAGCGCCTGACGATTATTCCGAAAACATCGCAAACCCTGTACACCTGAAAATCCTTCAGTTGTATAAGATTTGGTACCATGATGGGTTGGAACCCAATTACCAGAGTTTTTCGTACAGCGAAGACCCTGAGATCAGCCAGGCCGTGGTAAACCTCGCTGTGATTGATCAGGATATCAGCCCGAACTGGAAAAAACATTACGAAGGTTACATCCCTACACGCGAAGATTTATACCGGGATGAAGTGCGCAGCACCATAGCCTATTTAAAATTGCGCAATATCCATCGCCAAATGGAGGAAAACCAGTCGGAAATGGAAAAGTCAACGGATATCGACCAGCAAATGATCAGCCTTAAAGTTCATGCGCTGTTGAAGCAAAAAGAATTGGAGATCCTTGAGATGATCAAGGTCGGTACCGTTATTTTCAAGTAACCAGTTATAGGGAAATTTATTCAACCTCTTCCAACGCCCGTTCCCGGATCCTGGTTTTAAGGGCAACCAGGCTATTGCGTTTCGGGGCCAACTCTTCGGCACGCTGCAAACGTACAGCGCTCCATACATTATCAATCGTTACCTGGTCGATAGCTTCAAAACCAAGTTCATCTATGCAGCACCAGTTGCATTCGCGGGTGAGGTCGCTGGCAATTTTAGATGTCGGTTTGGGGTATGCCACCCAAAGTTTCATTTGTTCATGCAGTGCCGGGGTGACGTCTGTCAGCACATCGGTTAGTTGCTTTTTGCTAACCGCGAATAAAAGCGCGAATTCAACCTTTTTAGTTTTCAGTAGCGGGGTGACGCTTTTGGCGTATGAAATTTTTATGAACTGTTTTTCGATGGAGGAAGGGAGACCCTGGATTAAAATGTTTTTTTCATTTTCAAACTGGAGCTTTTCGAACAGTGTTTCAATTGCCATAGTCACTATTAATAAAGATGAACAAAAGGGTTAACCGCGTTAACGGTGTGCAGGGTAGTTCGGCCTTCAGGTGTTAGACATTGGACTGCAAAGGTACCATTTTGTTGCCCGACCTGTACATTTTTTCATAAAAAAACTCCACAAACGGATGTGGAGTTTTGATAATCAATATCTTATGAATTAAATTACCTGGCAACCGGCTTATAATACTTCAATGCCTCTTCCATGTGGTCATTAATTTTGGCGATCCGGTTCTCATCTGAAGGGTGTGTGGCCAAAAATTCCGGAGGTTTATTGCCTCCGCCTGCCTGCGACATCCTTTGCCAGAATGCGACGGCCTCCCTGGGGTTATAGCCGGCCATCGCGGCAAATACCAAACCGAACCTATCGGCTTCATATTCCTGTTTCCTCGAATTGGGTAAAAGCACACCAAGTGATGCACCCGGGCCAAACACATTATTGAAAATGCTATTGGCTTTTTGATTGTTTTGGGTGAAAATATCTCCTGCAACCTGTAAGCCTTGTGCCAGTGCTACCTGGCTCATACGCTCATTGCCATGATGGGCAACGGCATGTGTGATTTCATGCCCAAGCACAACGGCTAGCGCCGCTTCGTTTTGCGTGATGGGTAGTAGCCCTGTGTACACCACAACTTTTCCGCCGGGCATACACCATGCGTTTACTTCCTTATTATCTACAAGGTTAAACTCCCAGTTATACCCGTTCAATTCCTGGCTAAGCCCTTTTGCGGAGTAGTAACTGGTGATGGCATTGGCAATCCGGCTTCCTACCCTGCGGACCATTTCCGCATCACGGTTATTATCAGTCGACAACACTTTGCTCTGGCTCAGGAATGTGCGGTATTGGCTGAGGGCTTCCTGTTGTAAAGTAGATTCAGGGAAAAGGGAAAGCTGCTTCCTGCCTGTCACTGCGTTTGTACTGCAGGATTCCTGCAATGGCCATAAAAAGGCCAGTATGATGAACTTTTTCATGCCGGTTGATTTACTTGAATGGATACCGGTATAGATCGGCAAATACCGTTCCGGTTTAATCAAAAATACTATAAAATTGGCAGGGATGTATTAAGACTGGCGGCGGCGGATTTTGCGGCGGTCCCTGTATTTCAGGATGGGGATACGGCTTTCCACGCCTTTGATGAGTCGGCCGATATTTTTCTGGTGCGTGAATATGACAAGGCATGCAACCAACAGCGCGAAAATCCTGTACATGATTTCATGCTCGTTCCATATCCATAAAACCGATACCGGGAGCATGATGGCGCCTAAGATCGAACTAAGTGACACGTACCGGGTCAGGTAAAGCACAAAAAGAAAAACGCCTACACAACTAACGGCTACCACGGGTTGCATGGCCAGCAGCATGCCAAATAATGTGGCGACGCCTTTACCGCCCTTGAAGTTCGCGAAAACAGGGAAAATATGTCCGAGTACGGCAGCCATGCCCAAACCAATCATAAAATTGGTGCGCTCGAGTTCATGGTTCAGGTAAAAAGGAATAAAATTATAGAGTCCAACAGCAACCACACCCTTCAGGATATCCATCACCATAACGATGGTGCCATATTTTGAACCAAGCACCCGGAATGTATTGGTAGCGCCCATATTGCCGCTTCCATAGTCGCGGATATCAATACCAAAAAAGCGCCGGCTGATGATTAATGCAGTAGGAATTGAACCAATCAGGTATGCCAGCAATATCAGGGATAATTCTTTCATTAGCTCTGTTTTCTCTTGTTGGGTTTTCCAAAGATACGCAATTCCGGGTATTGCTTAACATTAAATTCACATAGTGCACATGCTGGTTATAACTTTTGGGTGAGCCAGGCAGCCCATTGGTCTTTCTCAACATATTGTATTTTTTGCAATCCCTTATCCGAAATCATTCGATCAAATTCAGGTGCGTCTGTCCTGAGCAAACCGCTGAATAAAATCCATCCGCCCGGTTTTACGGCATCGCTTATGGCATCCAGGTTGTCTTTGATGATGTTTAGATTGATATTGGCGAGTATGATATCAACAGGTTCCTCAACCCTGGGCATTTTATCAAGTTGTATCAATCTGATTTTGGTGCATTGATTGGCCTGTAAGTTATCGGCCGCATTGCTGATGCACCAGGGATCATAATCAATGGCCAGAACCGATGAAGCGCCCAGTTTCTCAGCCAGGATGGCCAATACGCCGGTGCCGGAACCGAAATCAATGACGCGTGTACCCGTAACCGGTATGAGGCCCATCAACTGCACCATCATGTAAGTGGTGGCATGATGGCCGGTGCCAAAACTCATCCTGGGTGTGATATTGATGTCGATAGATATGGATGCATCAGCATCATGAAACCCTGCCCTGATCCTCACCCAGGGCTTCCCTTCCTGAAATGACGGAATGGTTACCGGCTCAAAACCAGACTCCCATATAGCATTCCAGTTTTCTTCCTTAATAATTGATTTCGTGAATGATATAGCAATAATATCAAGTATTTGATTAAATGCAGTTTCGTCAAAATCATCCACCGGAATATATGCCTTACAGGCATCGTTTGATTCATCAAAACCTGTGAACCCGATACTGGAGAGCAGGGCAATCAGTTCTTCCTGTTGCGTTGTATCAGTTACCTGGAAAGAAAATTCGTAATGATTCATATAATGAAAAAAGCTGCAGTTTGACCTGCAGCTTATTTTAAAATGTGTAATTGGTTATGACTGCTTTGGTTCACGGTCACCCTGTGGCCTTGCCGGTTGCTCCGGTTTAGGGATCAGGGCCTTGCGGCTCAGTTTGAATTTGCCGGTGCGTGGGTCAATGTCAAGCAATTTTACTTTTACTTTGTCGCCTTCTTTCAGTACGCCTTCCATTGATTCCAGTCGCTTCCAACTGATTTCGCTGATATGCAGCAACCCTTCTTTCTTCGGAAGGAATTCCACAAAAGCGCCAAATTCCTTGATGCCTTTTACAGTGCCTTCGTAAGTTTCGCCAATCACGGGAACGGCTACGATACCGTTGATCCATGCCAGGGCCTTATCAAGCCCTTCTTTCTCTTTCGAGAAGATGCTCACTTCACCGGCATTGTTCACTTCTTCGATATTGATGGTAGTACCAGTTTCGCGTTGTATTTCCTGGATTACTTTACCACCGGGCCCGATGACGGCGCCAATATATTCTTTGTCGATGGTAATTTTTACCATGCGAGGCGCATGTGGCTTCACATCATCACGGTGTTTCTCTACGCAGGCATGCATCGCATCCAAAATATGCAGCCTTCCCTTACGGGCCTGCTCCAATGCCTTGCGCATGATGTCCATGCTAAGGCCATCCACTTTGATATCCATCTGCACACCACAAATGCCCTCACGCGTTCCCGTTACTTTGAAGTCCATATCTCCCAGGTGGTCTTCATCACCCAGTATATCCGTCAACACGGCAAACTGGTCTCCTTTCTTGATCAGGCCCATCGCTACACCACTTACGTGCTTACGCAGCGGTACACCGGCATCCATCAACGCCAGCGAACCGGCGCAAACTGTTGCCATAGATGAAGAACCATTGCTTTCCAGGATATCGCTCACCACACGAACAGTGTAAGGATATTCGCCACCCGGCATCATTTGCTTCAGCGAACGCATGGCCAGGTTGCCATGGCCCACTTCACGGCGGCCAACACCGCGCATCATTTTCACTTCACCAGTTGAGAATGGAGGGAAATTATAGTGGAGGATGAATTTGGTATAGTCAGATTTATACGCGCTTTCTACAAGCAGTTCATCCAACGGGGTGCCCAGCGTAACAGTTGTCAGCGATTGGGTTTCACCGCGGGTGAATAATGCCGAACCGTGCGGCGTTGGGAGGATGTCGATTTCCATCTCAAGCGGACGGATATCTTCGTGGCCGCGGCCATCCAGCCTCTTTTTGTCGTTCAGGATCATATCCCTCACCACATGGTATTGCAGTTCACCGAAATAAAAACCAATCAACTTTTTGTCCTGGTCTTCCAGGCCTTCAGCCAGTTGCGCTTCCACTTCTTTTTTTAATGCGTCGAATGCTTCAGACCTTTCGTGCTTGGCGGATGCTGCAGACGCGATGGCATGCATTTTATCTTTTGCCAGGGCGATGATTTTTTCGTTCAGCGCTTCGTTAGTGTATGGTTTTGTGTAAGACCTCTTGGTTGGGCTGCCCACCAGTTCGCGGAGTTGCTGCTGGCCTTTGATTTGGATTTTGATCGCTTCGTGTGCGAGTTCCAGTGCTTTCACCAGGTCTTCTTCCTGGCACTCTTTCGCTTCGCCTTCCACCATCATAATATTTTTATCGGTGGCGGCGATGATGAATTCCAGGTCTGATTTTGCGAGTTCCGAACGTGTCGGGTTGATGATAAACTGTCCGTCGATACGGGCCACACGAACTTCTGAAATGATTTCCTGGATGGGGATATCCGAAACGGCGAGGGCTGCGGAAGCCGCAAGGCAGGCCAGTGAATCAGGCATCACTTCATCATCTGAAGATATGAGTGATACCAGCACCTGTACATCGCAGAAATAATCTTCAGGGAACAATGGGCGCAGGGCGCGGTCGATCAGGCGTGAGGTTAGGATTTCGTAATCGTTCAGGCGCGCTTCCCTTTTAAAGAATGAACCCGGGATGCGGCCGGCTGAACCAAATTTTTCCTGGTAATCGACCGAAAGGGGGAAGAATGATTGTCCTTCCTTAGGTTCCTTGTTGGCCACTACGGTGGCAAGCAAAACGCAGTTGCCCTGCTTAACGGTAACGGAGCCGTCGGCCTGACGGGCAAGTTTACCGGTTTCGATGGTAACCATACGGCCACCGCCTATATCGAAGCTGACATTTTTTGGATTGAATACTGACATGTGTGTATGTTTTGAACGGTAATTTGTTCAGTGAAGGAAGATGGATATAAAGAATAATTCCCAACGGTAATAACAGTTGGGAATCATTCATGATTATATCACATCAAATGATTTATTTACGGAGACCTAATTTTTCGATCAATGACCTGTAACCGGTAAGGTCGTGCTTGCTCATATAGGTGAGCAGGCGCTTACGCTGGCCTACCATTTTCATCAGGCCACGCTGGGATGAGAAATCCTTTTTGTTACCTTTCAGGTGATTGGAAATGTGGTTGATACGCTCTGTGAGCAGGGCGATCTGTCCTTCAATGGAACCCGTATTGGTGGCTTTACCGCCATACGTAGCGAAGATGTTTGCTTTTTTTTCAGTTGTTAAATAAGGCATTTCTTTGTTTTTTAAAACCTCTTGTTTTAATTGCTTTTTATTCGGGTGCAAAGGTAATATAAAATAATGAAATATTAACAGCTCAGCGAAATATCCCCTCTTTTTTCATCATCCCCCCAAAAAAAACCACATTTGTGCCATGAAACCGCGCTTTGCCCTGATAGGATGCGGCCGCATTGGAAAGCGGCATGCCGAGCAAATTTCCCGTGTGGGGCACCTGCAGGCGGTCTGCGATATTGACCCCGTAGCGCTCAGCGAGTTTGCCGGCCAATTGCAAGCAAAGCCTTATGCCGATTTGGAGACACTGCTGGCAAATGAACCCGGTATTGAGGTGGTGAGCATCTGCACCCCCAATGGTTTACATGCCACGCATAGCATTCTTTCCCTGAAAGCAGGCAAACATGTACTCTGTGAAAAACCACTGAGTATCAGCACTTCCGACGCGCGCAGGATGCTCGAAGCCGCACACCAGGCCAACCGGAAACTCTTCGTCGTGAAGCAAAACAGGTACAACCCACCCGTGCAGGCCGTTCGGAAATGGATTGAAGAAGACCGGCTGGGACGGATTTTCGGGTTTCAGATCAATGGTTTCTGGAACCGGCCAAATACCTATTATGAACAAAGCTGGAGGGGGACGCGGGAATTGGATGGAGGAACCCTGTTTACACAGTTCAGTCATTTTATTGACCTCTTGTTTTGGTTCCTGGGGGATGTTAAACAGGTGCATGCATTTACCAGGAATTTCGAACACCCTACCATTTCCATTGAAGACAGCGGCGTAGCGATCCTGGAGATGTTGAATGGGGCCATCGGCACCCTGCATTACACGGTGAACAGCTATCAGAAAAATATGGAAGGCTCCTTCACGTTGTTTGGTGAGAAAGGAACGGTGAAGATTGGTGGCCAGTACCTCAACACCCTCGATTACCAATGTGTGGAGGGATTGCCACATTTGCAACTACCCTCAGGCAACGAAGCCAACCACTATGGTTTTTACCAGGGCAGCATGAGCAACCACCATCATGTGTATGATAATTTGGTTATGGCCTTGCACTCGCCGGGGTATGAAATTGCCAGCGCCCTCGATGGGATGAAAACAGTGGAAATCATTGAGAAGATTTACGCACGCGCGTTTGCTCAATAAAAAATCTGTTTATTTGCCGCAAATACCTTCCCTTGCCCACACTCTATTTCACGGTTACCAACGACCTGAATTACGACCAGCGTATGATCCGCATCTGCCGGTCGTTGGCGGAGCATGGGTATGAGGTTTGGCTGATTGGCCGTGAACGTAAAACATCGCTCCCCTTAACCAGGCAGCCATTTCAGCAAAAGCGCCTGCCCTGCCGGTTTGAAAAAGGCAAATGGTTTTATATTGAATACAACCTCCGTTTGTTTTTTTATTTATTGTTCAGAAAAATGGACCTTGTTTGCGCGATAGACTTAGACAGCATCGTACCGGTTTACCTTGTTTCCAGGCTTAAAAAGATTAAACGGGTGTACGACGCGCATGAACTTTTCTGCGAAATGAAAGAAGTGGTAAGCCGGCCAGGCATTTACCGTGCCTGGAAATGGATTGAGCAACGAACGGTTCCCAAATTTTTGTTTGGCTATACAGTCAATGAACCCATTGCGGCCGCTTTCCGGAACATGTATCAAAGGGATTACGGCGTAATCAGGAATATTGCCCGCTATCAACCTTTGAAACCAGGAATACAACGGGAGAAAATCATCCTCTACCAGGGAGCCGTAAACGAAGGGCGATGCTTCGAAACGCTGATCCCCGCCATGCAATGGGTTGACGCGCCATTATGGATTTGCGGCGACGGCAATTTCATGGAGCAAACCAAAGCGCTGATCCGGAAGTACAAACTGGAAAACAAAGTGATTTGCAAAGGCATGATGCGCCCCGATGAACTCAGGGAGGTAACTCAAAAAGCCTGGATCGGGCTCACGCTCTTTGAACCCGGGGCGGAAAGCAACTATTATTCCCTGGCAAACAGGTTCTTTGATTATATGCAGGCCGGCCTGCCCCAAATATGTGTGGATTACCCCGTTTACCGTGAGATAAACAAAATACATGGTTTTGCTGTTTTAACGAATGAACTGGGTGAACAGGAACTCGCCCAAACCATAAACGACTTACTGCAGGATGAAAAAAAATGGCAAGACCTGCATGCCCATTGCCTGTCGGCCGCGCAAAAACTGAACTGGCAGGAAGAAGAAAAAAAACTCATTACATTTTACCGTTCAATTCTTGGATAAGCATTTACACATAGTAACCCACGATGTACCCTGGCCCGCGGATTTCGGCGGCGTATATGATCTTTTTTATAAGATAAAAACCCTGCATCAACTGGGCATCCGCATACACCTGCATTGCTTTACCGGTAAGAGGCATGAGCAACCTGAACTGAACTTGTATTGCGAAACGGTTCATTATTACCCCAGGATGCGCAAGCGGAATTCCTTTTCACTTCGTTTACCCTATATCGTTAGGTCGAGAAGGGATGCCACATTGCTGAAAAACCTGGAGAAGGACAAATACCCCATTTTGCTGGATGGGATACACTGCACTTATTTTCTGCATACGAATCAACTGCCTGGCCGGAAAGTGTTTGTGCGTTTGCATAATGTGGAACACCTGTATTACCGCAAACTTTTCAAACTTGAGCCTGACCTGGTTAAAAAAGCGTATTTCATGCTGGAGAGCATCCTTTTGCGGAAATATGAAAAAGGGCTGGCCAAAAAAGCCGTTTTCCTTGCCGTCAGCGAAGACGATGCCCGTTACTACCGGGAACGCTTAGGGGCAAACGACGTCCGCTTCCTTCCCGTATTCCTTCCCTGGCAGTCTGCGCCGGAACAAAAAAGCCGCGGGTCTTATTGCCTGTATCATGGCAACCTCAGCATCAGCGAAAATGAAAAAGCCGCGGAGTGGCTCCTGAATGAAGTGTTTAATGATATCGACGTTCCCATTGTGATCGCGGGTAAAGACCCGTCCTTACCCTTGCAAACACTGGCACACAGCCAAAACCATTCCTGTATTGTAGTGAACCCTTCCGAAAGGGAAATGCAGGATATGATCCAGAAAGCCCAACTGCATGTGATCCCTTCGCTAAACCAAACCGGGGTTAAGCTCAAATTGCTGAATGCCCTGTACAATGGGAAACATTGCCTGACCAATAAAGCTGGTATAAGCGGAACGGGTTTACATGATGTATGTACACTAGTGGAAACGGCACATGATTACAAGCAGGCTATTCGAAATTTGTTTCTGCAGGATTATGGTAAAGCAGATCAGGCTGCCCGCGTGGAACAACTCCAAAAAGTTTATTGCAACGAAGCCAATGGCCAAAAGCTTATATCATGGATATACTAGCGTTATCCCAAACTTTTCCTGATTCCGTTTTGATGGTCCTTGCCGGAAATTTATTGATTACAATATAATCATGCGTAGCCATCACAATGCTGGTATTGTAATCGCGGCTTATATGAAACAGGAGTTGCATGATTTCATCGCTGGTTTCCGGATCGAGGTTTCCGGTGGGCTCATCCGCGAGGATCAGTTTAGGTGAATTGAGCAATGCACGTGCGATATCCACCCTCTGTTGCTCCCCGCCACTGAGTTCAAAAGGCATTTTAAATCCTTTGGTTTTCAATCCCACTTTATCCAATACATCTACAATCTTATCATTCATCAAGGCCTCGTCTTTCCAGCCGGTGGCTTTCAATACGAACTTCAGGTTCTCGTTCACGTTCCTGTCTGTCAGCAATTGAAAGTCCTGGAAAACTACACCCAGGTTGCGGCGCAGGAAGGGCACTGTTTTCCATGTCAGTTCCCGGAGGTTATGGCCGGCAACGGTCCCTTCCCCTTCAGTGAGCGGGAGGTCGCCATAAAGTGTCTTCAGCAGGCTACTTTTTCCTGTACCCGTTTTACCTACCAGGTACACGAATTCCCCTTTATCAACAGTGATGTTTACGTCACTGAGGATCAGGTTCCCGCTTTGGTATATATTGACATGTTTTAATTCGATGATGGCTTGCGTCATGATGATAATCTGATTTTATAGCGTGCCCGGATTTGCCAGGTGCACAAATTTACTGGTTTGATCTTAGCCTGAAAAGAAAATCGGGATGAATGCCCGGTCAGGCATAAACCAGGTTCTGGCCTTCATGTTTGATGAGTAATTCTTTTTTGTCGTGCGCTTCTACCCTCCCGATAATCCTTGCATCAATGCCAAAACCTGATGCCGCGTGGATGAAGCGTTGGGCGGCCGCGGGCGGACAATATATCTCCATCCGGCAACCCATATTGAAAACTTCAAACATATCATGCAGGCTGCTTTGGCTGCTTTCACGGATCAACCGGAAAATTTCAGGGATGGGAAACAGGTTGTCTTTCACTACACGCATCGGCATGTGCAGGTATTTCAGGCATTTGGTTTGTCCGCCACCGCTGCAATGTATTAATCCATGAATGTCTTCGAAATCTTCAGTCAGCAGTTTTTTGAGCAGCGGCGCATAAGTGCGTGTAGGGCTCAGGATCAGTTTTCCAATAGTCGATTCTCCGCCCCGGTCAAGCAAAACAGGATCCGTCAGCCTGTGTGAACCAATATAAACCACTTCATCCGGCAGGCCCGGGTCAAGGGATTCCGGGAAATTTGTTTGGTAAGCTTTCAGGAGCATATCGTGGCGGGCTGAGGTAAGTCCATTGCTGCCAATGCCACTATTATAAGCAGTTTCATAACTGGTTTGTCCGAAACTCGCCAATCCCACAATCAGATCACCGGGCACGATGCGTTCGTTGCTGACAATCCGGTTGGCCGGCCAGCGGCAAGCCATTGTGCCATTCACCGCAATGCTGCGCACTACATCGCCAACATCCGCGGTTTCACCGCCAAGGTATTGGATGTTGATGCCATGTGCCGCCATCTGATCAAAGAATTCCTGCGACCCGTGAATAATTTCCTGCAGCACTTCACCCGGGACCAGGCGCTTGTTCCTGTCGATAGTGGAATTAAACACAATTTGGTCATGAATGCCCACACATAAGAGGTCATCGAGGTTCATCACAATGGCGTCCTGTGCGATGCCCCTCCACACGCTGATATCCCCGGTTTCCTTCCAATACATGTAAGCGAGGATGCTTTTTGTCCCCGCCCCATCGGCGTGCATGAGGTTAACCATCGAAGGGTCTGCGCCGAGCGTATCCGGGTAAATTTTACAAAAAGCGTGTGGGTACAAGCCCTTGCTGAGTTTTTCGGTTGCTGCATGTACTTCTTCTTTTTGCGCGGATACGCCTCTTTTGCTGTATAAACTCATGATGATGATTGTGCTGCAAAACTATAATCCCTCCGGCAAACCCTATTCAGATTTTATCAATTAGTTTTGCACGAGTTTTATGCCTGTTTACCAGACTTTTGATGCCATACCCCTCCTTCCCCGCGCCGTGGTCACCATCGGCACATTTGATGGCGTTCACCTCGGCCATCGAAAAGTGATCGCCCAGTTATTACAGGAAGCGGAAGCTATCGGAGGTACACCTGTATTGGTTACTTTTTATCCGCACCCCAAAAGGGTTGTCAGCCAGGAACGCAAACCGGTTTTCCTGCTCAACACCGCCCGCGAGAAATACAGCCTGCTGCATGAAGTTGGGATAGAACATATAGTTGAAGTACCCTTTAACAGGGCATTCTCATCGCAATCCGCCATGGGTTATATCAGGGATTTCCTGGTGGGCAAACTGCACGTACATACGATCATTATTGGATACGACCACCGCTTTGGGCACAACCGCGAAGGCGATTACCGCTTACTCGAATCGATGGCGCCTGAATATGGATTTACCGTTCGGGAAATACCGGAACAGTTGCTGAAAGATGTGGTGGTGAGCAGCACCAGGATCAGGGAAGCTTTGCAGGAAGGCAAGCTGGAAAATGCACATGCTTTATTAGGGTACAACTATTTTTTCAGCGGATTGGTGGTTGAAGGGAATAAACTGGGCAGGACGATTGGTTTCCCTACAGCAAACCTGCTGATGGAGGACCCGGAAAAACTGGTACCCGCTACAGGCGTTTACGTAGTGGATGTATGGTCAGATAAATACGAGCAATCCTACCGGGGCATGATGAATATTGGTGTGCGGCCTACCGTGGATGGGACCAGGAAAATGATAGAAGTACACTTACTGGATTTTGATAAAGACCTGTATAATTCCAAACTCAGCATAACCCTACGGTCATGGATACGCGAAGAAAAAAAATTTGATGGATTGGAAGCGCTTAAACGGCAATTGGAGTCAGACAGGGAATTTGCCCGGCAATTAGCCTAATACCATTTTTACCATTAATTCTTTCATCAACGACGAACCTTCGGTGCCATATGAGTTGATACCGATGGATTTCAGGTTGTATTCATGCAGGAGCAACAGGCACTTGTTGACGCCTTCTGGCCCGTAATTTTTCATGTAGTAAGACCCGGTTTCAATGGCTGAAGGGTTATTTGAAAAATGTGCCCTTAATTTCATGGGTGTGTTGGCAGACACCTCAAATGCTGTGTAGACCCTGCTCAACTGGCTGTAAATCGCCGGTAACACGGCTTGTATCGGGCCGGCTTTGGGATTATGCTCGAAATATTGCACGATGCGTAAGGCTTTTGATAAGTCTTTGCGGGCAATGGCGCCAGACAGTTCAAATGCGTTGTATTCCTTGCTGATGCCGATGTACCTTTCAATATCTTCTTCTGTTATCTGTTTACGCCCCCCCATATTGATGGTCAGTTTCTCCACTTCATTGGCGATCCGGCTGAGGTTGTTACCAATATGTTCTTCAAGAAGGGAAACTGATTTTTCGCTGATGCTGAGGCCCTGTGATTGCACATAATTTTTGATCCAACCACCCAGCCTGTCATCGTAAATCTTAGGCGATTCGAACAATTCGGCCCTGCTTTGCAGGTGTTTGAAAAACTTAGTGCGGCGGTCGTACTTCTTGCCTTTATACGATACAACCAAAACCGTTGTGGGCAAAGGGTTTTCGATATAAGGCTCGAGTTTATCGATATCCTTCATATGCTGGGCCTCTTTCAGCAAAACCACCTGCCTGTCTGCAAACATGGGATAGCGCCGGCAAGTATTGGTTAAGGCGGCCCAGTCGGCATCCTTACCATAAAAAATTGTCAGGTTAAACGCGGCCTCCGATTCAGGGACAAGATTTTTCTCGGCGTATTCCATCAGTTGGTCTATGTAAAAATCCTCCTCCCCTTCAAACCAGTAAATGGGTTTAAAGCTTCCTTTTTGCCAGCTTTGTATGATTTTTTCTACGCTCAAATGAGGGCTAATTCAGCCCGCAATCTAATAGAAATCATTGAATTGTCACCCTGGCAAAATCTGGCATAATTTTCGCTCTCTGTGGATATCCTTTCCCCCTGAAGAACCTTTTTACCTCCTTAACCGCCGGATTTGTAATTTTATCATCAAAAGCACACCGTATGGCATTTGAAAATTACCCCCGTGTGGAAGCCCCAAAAGAACCGGCATCGCGGAGCAACCAAAAACAATCCAACCTGCGAGGCATCCTGACCGGCATACTGGTTGTGGCCCTGATGGGTACCTGGGGATATATTATCTGGGACAAAAACAATGTCAGGGAAACCATCCAGCAAAAAGAGAATATCATTGCCAGCACCAGTACCCAGCGCGATGAATTGCAAAAGGAGCTGGAAGATGCCACCATGCGCTATGATTTATTAAAAACAGCGCATGCCAAAAAAGACAGCACCATCACCGCGAAAGACCGTGATATCGCTGAAAAAAGGGGCCGTATCCAGGCGCTGTTGTCAAAAGTGAACGCCAGTTCCGAAGAATTGAAAGAAGCCCGTATGTTGATTGCATCGATGAATTCCGACATTGAATCCTACAAAGCCCAGATTGAAATGTTGCAGGGGCAAAAAATTCAGCTGACTGAGGAAAAAGCGCAGGTAACCATGCAAAGGGATATCGCGCAACGCAAACTCGATTCCACGCAAAATATCGTAAAGCAGAAGGAAGATATCATCGATATCGGCTCTACCCTTCATGCCTCTAATTTCAGCATCATTGGCATTGATGTGCGTGGCAATGGCAAAGAGAAAGTAACCAGTACCGCTAAAAAAGTGGATAAACTCCGCATTTCATTCGACCTTGATGAGAATATGATTACCCAATCCGGCACCAAGGAATTGTACATCATCATCACCGATCCTGATGGCAAAGTGGTGGCGCTGGATGAGCAGGGTTCTGGCCGTTTCACCACCAGGGATGGCGAAGAAAAGGTATTTACACAAAGACTCGAAGTAAACTATATTCAAAATAAAAGGCAAACCGTAAGTTTCGACTGGAAGCAGGAAAGCAGGTTTACCACCGGTGATTACAAAATTGAAGTGTATAACAACGGATTCAAAGTTGGTGAATCATACCGACCGCTGAAAAAAGCCGGCCTTTTCGGATAGCCATTTACGTTAGTGTATCAAAATATTGACAGGCTGCATTTTGCGGCCTGTTTTTTTTAGAAAATGGCCCTTATGGAAGCCCGCCCTACATGCACGGTTCGTGCATCTCCGGGTTTACGCCCCTCATATTGCAAACTGATTTCAATATTTCCCGCGAGGCGCTTGGTATAATCAAGGTTCCATAAATAATTGCTTCCGGGCAAGAGGCCATCGAGCAGGATGAATCCCACCGTGGTATTGGCAGCGCCCTGATATGCCCGGAATTGGATCTGGTTAAATGTAAATTTTGCCTGGATGCTGCTGTTGTTCAGGATATTGTATTTTACGTCGCCGGTCAATGCATGGTTGACCGAACTCTCCATTGAATCAATACGGTTTTCTTTTTGCGTATAGCTGTAACCGATAGTGGCCCGCAGGTTAGCCTTATACACATAAGTCAGGTTTGGCTCAAAGCTCCGCTGCACCACTCGGTAGTTGCGATTGGTGAATTTGGATCCCGTGGTATTGAGCTCATTATTCACATGACGGAAGACCCAACCCGATACCAGGCTTTTGCCCAGGTTTACCCGCAAACGGCCCAAAAAGGTTTCCAATGCACGGCTTTCAAATCCATATGTCAACAACGATTTCGCGGAAGACCGGCTATGGGTAAATTCGAGCCCCCATTTCGAACTGGTACGGTTGTAAAAATATGTATTGGAAAAAAAGGAACTCAGGGTTATTAAATTGGTATCGAGTAACTGTGATGAAAAGGGATTGAATAAAAATTTCCCGGACGCAATATTTTTTTTGCTGATTTGCAAAGCGGATGTGGTACTTGATTTTGAAAGGATTCTTTTGAACCCCCTGCTGCCCTGTTCCGGAACCAGGGCCTTGGGGTTCAGGTCGATGCTGTAATTGAATTGCAAATAATTGGATTTTACAAATTCACTGCCGGGCGTAAATACGCGTATATATTTTTTCTGGTCAGGATAAAGGGCAATTTCAAATTCATTCAATTCTTCAATTCCGTTACCGTTATAATCAATCCAGAAATATTCTCCCTGGCCAATGGCGACAGGTACGTATGAGAATTCCCTTTTGGGTTCCTGCCCTGCACCCAATTCATACAGCATGGTACCTGTAAGCAACCCTTTCCATTCGTTCACGCTGTATTCCGCCCTGCCCAGTATGCTTTTGTCGGCTTTTTCCCTGGTCAGGCTGGGGTCAATCACTTGTAGTTGACGGTACGTAACACTGAATTTGGCCTGGTGGTTTTCATTTTTCAGCAGTTCGGTGCTGACGCTGAAATTATGGCTGCGGTCTGCTTCTTTAAGGAATGTTTTTGATGGAAAGAGGTCATTCCTGCTATAATAACTGATGCCCCATTTATTGGGTAACGCTTCATTGGATTTCACGTAGAGTTCAAAAATATTGAAGCCGAAACTGCCCGGCAGCAGCGTGTCTGCCAGTTTATTATTCAGTTCATTGAATTCCCCCATGTACTTAGCGCCAACCTGTATCTTGTAAAATTTAGCCAATTCCTTTTTCAGGTCAATGGTTGGACGGATGAAACGACCAGATCGCCCTGTAGCAGTAAAACTAACCCAACTCAATTGGTTAGACAGGTTCCAACCTTTGTACCGCATGCCATGATCCAGGAAATGTCGGACACCGTTGTATCCATCATTTCGGTTGTAATTGGTTATTTCATAACGGAACCGGGTACCCGAAGAGTCGGATAATTTCACGGATGCATTGATAATTTTTTCCTCTGCGGGCGCCGCATCAAAAGGAAGGCTCCAGTCGCGCAGGAACTCCACATTCCGCAGGCGTTCCAGGGGCTTGAAACGGTCCTGTACATACTCAAAGCCAAGATTTGTTTGCCAGCGGATCATTCTTTTTCCCAGCCTGGCCGGCTGATCGTCCAGCTTCCAGTTGATTTTTCCCGCAAAGCCATTGTCATTGCCTTTATCCTTATCAGAAAACAAATTGATATCATAGTGGCTCATGGCCAGTTCGGCTTTCAGGGATGACTTCGATGATACCTGGTATTCAAAGCCTGCAGCAAACATTTGAAGTTGCTTTGGGGTAACCAGGAAGCTGACAGGTTCCCAATCGCCTGTGGGTTCGTTATTGGGCCCCGGGCTAACCCATTCAAATACTTTACCATTGGCCGCGTTCAATAATTGCCGGTAGTTACCTTTACCCGGTCCAACGTATGTGAAACTCAGGCTGTACAATTGATCAGCCGGGTTAGAAGATTGCACATATATGGAATCGCGAAAACTTCCGTTATACAGGGTGTCGATTTTTTTGTACAGTATTTTTCCCTGTGAAAATGTATCCCTGACGGCATTGGGTATAAATGCCTGCTGGATGCTGTCTCCAAGTGCAGCCAATGCCAGTTTCTGGCTGGCATCCAGGGGTTGGTCGATGGTGGAATTTTTGGCATCGGTGTTAGAGTAAGCCGATAATGTCAGCACCAGCTTATCGTTGAATTTGATATCATCTGTGAGGTATAATTGTGAGTTCAGGTAATTGCGGTCAGCATATTCAAATTCAACTTGCACCCTCCGGTCTTTATTCATCATCCGTTTAGGCGTGAACGTAATTTCAGCGGTGTTATAGTTGATCACATAATCCTGGTCTTCGCCCCTTTGTAATAATTCACCGTCAATGAATACCCGTTCGGTGCCGGCAAGGATGATGAAAAAGAATTCATTGTTGGCGCCCTGCAAACGATAAGGGCCCTGGTTCCCTTCAAGTGGGGTTAGGATATTACGCGCGAATTTACCCTTTGCCACTGCCCCGCTCACCAGCAAAGAATTATTGATTTTTTTTCCAATCCTAGAATCAGCGCTGAATGCCACACCCTGTAACCTTTTATAAAAATTCAGGAAATAACTACGGCTTTGCCTCAGGTCGAGGTCGCCAAAACTGGCCTGCCATTTTCTTTTTTTCACTTGCAAGAAAATGCGGTCAAAGTCACGCAGGTCGCGGGTATTGCCCTCGGGCTGAATGGGCAGGTTATTATCCGTGATGGCAGCCAGCAGTTCCAGGCTGTCACCCAAAAATCCGCTGAGCTGCAGGTTCATACTTGAATTCACTACGGCATCCTGGCTGTTGCCAAATGAAATGGCCCTGCCGAAACTACCTTCTGACCTCAATCCACCAAAATCAAGCAAAGGATTTTCCGGGGCGTTCGCGTTTTTCACAACAAGGGGCGCTTCTGCCAGGAAATTGTACCTGATGCTGTCGTAATTCATCCGCCTCGACACCGCGTTGATTTTAAATGGGAATACCCGGTACCGGATGTTTACGGAATCCGCGGCGGGCGGCCGGAGCCAGATCAGCACCGCGTTCACTTCATCCACCCGGTAATCATTGGGTGATACGGATGGGATGCTAAAGGTACCTGGCGCGATGCTCAGGCTGTCAAGTTGTATGCTTGCTTTCCTGGTGCTGATGGTTTTATTCCGCTGATTCGACCGGGGGGAAGGGTTTTGCTGGGCAAACATGGGTTGCAACCAACACAGGAGCAGTACGGTCAGGTATATCCGAAATTGATTCAATACGGTGGCGGAATTATCCCTAAAATTAATATATATCCCAGAGATTAGAGAAATTGATCAACGAAACTGCTGCCTGTTCAATATGATATAAAAAAGCCCGGCTATACCGGGCCTTATCATTGATTTGATATGATTGTATGTTAATCTTCTGACCTGAGCCCTGCTCGTAAAAATTCGCTGTTCATGCGCGCGATGTATGCAACGGAAATCCCTTTTGGGCATTCCGCTTCACAAGCATACGTGTTGGTGCAATTTCCAAATCCTTCTTTGTCCATTTGCGCGACCATGTTGAGTACACGCGTCTCCCTTTCGGGGTGGCCTTGCGGGAGCAGTGACAATTGGGATACCTTGGCGCCGACAAAAAGCATGGCGCTTCCGTTTTTACAAGTGGCCACACAGGCGCCGCAACCAATGCAGGCCGCCGCTTCAAACGCATGGTCCGCATCTTTTTTATCAATGGGTATGGCATTGGCATCCACAGCGTTGCCGGTGTTCACGCTGATGTATCCACCAGCCTGGATGATCCTGTCGAAAGCCGTGCGGTCAACCACAAGGTCCTTGATTACCGGGAAAGCGGTGCTCCTCCAGGGTTCCACCACAATGGTGTCGCCGTCTTTAAAAGCCCTCATGTGCAACTGGCAGGTGGTATTTTTCTGCCATGGGCCATGAGCCTGGCCGTTGATATACATGCTGCACATCCCGCAGATACCTTCCCTGCAATCGTGGTCAAACGCGATTGGCTCCTTGCCTTCCCTGATCAGTTCTTCGTTCAACACGTCGAACATTTCCAGGAAACTCATTTCGGAAGAAATGTTTTTCACCTGGTACGTTTCAAAACGACCGCCAGACTGGCTGTTTTTTTGGCGCCAGACTTTCAGTGTCAGGTTCATATTGTAGTGTTCCATATGCTGGATATTATTTGTAAACATTTATGCGTGACCGTTATTTAATAACGGTTACGGTTACTTGTAGCTGCGTTGTGTCGGTTTTACAATTTCAAACTGCAGTGTTTCCTTATGGAGTTGCCACTGGCTTTCACCGGTCAGTTCCCAGGCAGACACAAAACTGAAATCGGCATCGTTCCTGAGCGCTTCGCCATCCTCAGTCTGGCTTTCCTCCCTGAAATGCCCACCGCAACTTTCCGTACGGGTGAGTGCGTCGAGGCACATGAGCTCTCCCAGTTCAATGAAATCGGCAACACGCCCGGCCTTATCGAGTTCGGGATTGAATTCATTGATCTCACCCGGAATCCTGACATCAGACCAGAACTCTTTCTTCAATGCCCTGATTTCCTCAATCGCCTGTTTCAGGCCCGCTTCATTGCGCGCCATGCCGCATTTGTCCCACATGATTTTACCGAGTCGCTTGTGAAAGCTTTCTACTGTCTGGTTACCTTTAATCGACATGAGTTTTTCCATGCGCTCCCGAACGGCCCTTTCTGTTTCCACAAAAGCGGGGTGATCGGTTGGAATGGATGGCGTACGGATTTCATCGGCCAGGTAATTGCCCAAGGTATATGGGATCACAAAGTATCCATCGGCGAGGCCCTGCATAAGCGCGGAAGCACCTAGCCTGTTGGCGCCATGGTCGCTGAAATTCGCTTCACCCAAAGCATACAACCCGGGTATGGTTGTCTGCAACTCATAATCTACCCATAAACCTCCCATGGTGTAATGTACCGCGGGGTATATGCGCATTGGGGTTTCGTATGGGTTTTCTCCGGTAATTTTCTCATACATCTCAAACAAGTTGCCATACTTCTCTTCAACAACGGCTTTTCCCAGCTTCAATACCAGTTCCATATTGTTGGCGTCCTGGCCAGTTTTACCGGCCTCGGTTTTACCGTAACGTATGATCGCGTCTTTAAAATCGAGGTAAACGGCCATCTTCGTGGTGCCGACACCGTAACCTTCGTCACAACGTTCTTTTGCGGCGCGGGAAGCCACGTCGCGTGGAACCAGGTTGCCAAATGCCGGGTAACGGCGTTCGAGGTAATAATCCCTTTCATTTTCAGGGATATCAACCGGTTTACGGGTATCGCCTTTTTGTTTGGGTACCCAAATGCGGCCATCATTGCGAAGGCTCTCACTCATCAGGGTCAGCTTGCTCTGGTGGTCGCCACTTACGGGGATACAGGTTGGATGTATCTGGGTGAAACATGGGTTTCCGAAATATGCACCCTTTTTATGGGCCTTCCAGGCAGCCGTTACATTTGAGCCCATGGCATTGGTGCTCAGGTAAAATACGTTGCCATACCCGCCAGTACATAACAGTACCGCGTGACCGAAATGTTTTTCCAGTTTACCGCTGACAAGGTCGCGGGCGATGATACCCCTTGCTTTTCCATCCACCATTACCACATCCAGCATTTCATGCCTGGAATACATAGCCACATTACCAAGGGCCACCTGCCTTTCCAGCGCGCTGTATGCGCCCAGCAATAATTGCTGGCCGGTTTGTCCGGCAGCATAGAATGTCCTTTGTACCTGCGTACCACCGAATGAACGGTTGCTCAGCAGTCCGCCATATTCGCGGGCAAAGGGTACACCCTGGGCAACACACTGGTCTATGATATTTACACTGACTTCTGCCAGGCGGTGCACATTCGCTTCGCGTGCCCTGTAGTCGCCGCCTTTCACCGTATCGTAAAAGAGCCTGAACACAGAGTCGCCGTCATTCTGATAATTTTTTGCGGCATTGATGCCACCCTGCGCCGCGATGCTATGCGCCCGGCGTGGACTGTCCTGGAAACAGAAAGCTTTCACTTTATAGCCCATTTCGCCCAGTGCTGCCGCAGCGGATGCACCAGCAAGGCCGGTTCCTACAACAATCACTTCAAGCTTGCGCTTGTTGGCAGGGTTAACCAATTTTACATGTCCTTTATAATAATTCCACTTATCCTGCATCTCGCCTTGTGGAATCTTTGCATCTAAAGCCATAGTATGGTTGATTGGTTGATGAGACAATGGTTTACAGTAAAGGGATTATATCCACTCCAGGTACATGGCTACGGGCATCAGCGCAAACAGGATGCAGATGATGATGGAATAACCGGTACCAATTGCCCGGATCAGGGGCGTATATTTTTTATGGTTTACACCAAGTGTTTGGAACGCGCTTTGGAAACCATGGTACAAATGCCAGAAAAGGGCAACAATACCGAGCAGGTATATCCCAACAATCCAGCCATGGCTGAATACTTCACGCATTTCTTCAAAAAGGTTATGGGGCCTGTCACCAGAATACAAAGCAACTTTTGTCCCTACAAAAAAATGTGCCATGTGCATGACCAGGAATAAAAGCAGCAGTACGCCAAGGATACCCATGGAACGGCTATACCAGGTACTGTTTTTTTCAGCCTTGTTCATATAATATTGAACCGGCCGGGCTTTTTTATTTTGTTGCCAAAGCATCAAACCCTGTACGATGTGCGCGATCAATCCGGCAAAAAGGCCTACTTCAAGAAAACGCACAATCCAGTTGTGGCTCATGAAATGGGCAACTTTGTTGAACGTTTCGCCATTATCATTCAGGAATATACAGGAATTGACGCCTGCGTGAACGATCAGGAACGTAATCAGAAAAATGCCCGTCAGACCCATGGTCAACTTTTTTCCGATTGATGAGGTAAAGAATAGTTTCCAGGTCATATTGCAGAAAGTTGTAAAATATGAAGTGCCACAAAAATAATACAGCTACCGTCAAAAAAAGTTTTTCGGGTGATATTTTATTCTAATAATCAGCAAGATAAGCTAAACAATCTCATTTAATCAAGTCTCCGGCCCATGAGGTTGTCGATCATTTGAAAGATGGTTTCCGGTTTCATGGTACGCCATTGCGGCAATTCCAGCATTTCAATGTAGTTGGTCAGGCGAGCCCTTTTGAAGTCGTATTTGCTTTGTTCAGGCATATTTAGGATAACCACCCAGCCCCGTTCATCTTCCAGTTGTTCCCTCCATTCCTCGTAATAACTATCGTCGCTGCTGTGAAAATTCAACACATTTTCTGCTATGAGGATATACCTTGTGAAGCCCTTACGGTAAAGGATATCCGTAATTTCCCTTCGCAGGGTCATGATATCATTTTCGATGGCGTCATTCCATTCCCCCAGCAGTTCGATGATCACAAAACGTTGTTCGTAATCCGCAAACAAAATTTTCATAAAAAGTGTGCGGGAACCAAAATCATCCCATTGGGGATGTATATAAAAATTGTAAAGGGTTTGCGAATATTCGAACTCGCTGTATGTACGGCCATAAAAAGGCGAATGAACATCTTCCTCCGCGGTGTACAAATGCCGCCAGTTATAAAATGGTTCAATGTCCTGCATACTGCAAAATTCCAACAAATTCCCTGATTTATGGGCAAAAAAGAGAGGCTGCCTGATGACAGCCTCCTTCACTTATTAACCCAATGTTTTTATTGAACAACCACTTTTTGAACACTGATCAATTCCATCTGTTCGTTCAGGATTTTAACCAGGTAAACACCTTTTGTGGTGCTGCGGCTGAGGTTGATACGTTCTGTTTGCGCGCCTTTGCCGATGCTCACAGTGCGCGTTTGCAGGTTGCGACCGGCAAGGTCGGAAATTACAATACTGTAACGGCCGTCGCGTACATCGTCAAACAATACATTAAAGCTGTAATTGGTTACCGGGTTGGGGAAAATGCTGGGTGCGCCCGCAGTTTCAGATGTACGGGTGATATTGTTGTTCATCATCGCGTACTGCCTGGCGGCATCTGCTTCTTTTTGCAGCAGCAAATTACCATTCGCGAAATCAGATGCATTGTATTTTTCATCAGAACCCACAAAAGCGGTAGCAGTCAGGTCATCCAGTTTCACCGTGTAGTATCCGGCAAATTTATTCGCGCTGGCCACAATCAGTTGTCCATCTGCATTTACGGCTGCGGCATTGGTTGTATAGCCAACAGGAAGTCCTTTGATGGTACCTTTAAATGTAGCGATACGGGTATCCACATCAATCACAAATACATTGTGGTTGGCAGAAATCACATAGAGCTTACCAAAAGCATCGGCAACCATATCCCCTCCCCAACTGGTGCATTTGTTGTGGATCGAAACGCCGTTGCTGTTTTCCGCGTCAATGATATTTCCCAATTCAGTGATTACGGGTTTGTTCCCGGTGCTGAACCGCAGGAAGCGTGTGGCATCATTGCTCATGGCATAACCATACCCATCGGAGCCAATCACCATCCTGGTGATGTTCAGGGCTTCATCTGTTGGGTTAGTTTGCTTAAGCAAATCAGATTTCATGGTATAAAACCTTGGCTTATCCGATGATGTGCTAAGGTCTAACCAACGAAGTTCCCCATTGCGCATAGGCGTAAAAAACAGCTTCTCGCTGTTGGGGTCATATGCGGCTGCCGCAACCAGGGTACCCGTGGGGTAATCCGTTGCGGTAAAAATATTACTGTTGCGCAAAGCAGCCTGGTCAACAGATTTTTTCGTCAGCACATCGGTCATGATAAAATCGGTCTTGCTGCGCTCAAACAAGGTTTTTGTAACCTGTCCGGTGCCGAGATCAACCTGGCGGATATTCATCCATACAAAATCATTCGTGCCATCTCCCGTAATGGCGTAGGTTTTGTTTTTAGCGCTCTGGGCCATTGTTCCCAGGCTCGCCGCAATGAATGCTGAAGTGAGTAAAATTCTGTTGTTCATACTGATACAATTAAAATGAATTGAATAATTTTTACCTGATCCGGACACTAATTTACATCATCATAATGACCACACCAAGTTAATTTTATGAATGGTTTTTACCCTTGCATAGTGCCCCAAAACCGGGTCAATTTTCCTGGTGGTAACGGATTAAGCCGTCCATCGGGTTCTGCATGATCCGCCCCAGTTGCACTTCATAAGTATTGCACATATCCTTAAGGACATCCTTAAATAAATAGGCGATGCTGCCGGTGAAATGTATCGGGTGCGTCCAGCTTTCCCGGTATTTGAGGATATGCTGGAAGAAGAAATCATTAAAGCCATCTTCGATAATGTTTTCAATCATAAAATGCCCCCTGTTTTCGTCGAGAAAGCCTGCAAAGCCTGCCAGGTACCGGTTTGGTAATGGTTTTTTGTAAACGTTATCGAGGATTTCGTGCGGGCTGGTTTGATACCTTGACTGGAACCTGTCCATTAAATCAGGGTCAAAGGTTTGGTATAAATAATATTGCACGACTTTTTTTCCAAGGTAAGCCCCGCTTCCTTCATCGCCCAATACATAGCCCAGTCCCGGACTGTTTTTGATGATTTTCTTTCCATTAAAAAAGCAGGAATTGGAACCGGTACCCAAAATGCAGGCTATGCCTTTTTCGCTGCCACATAAAGCTTTGGCCGCTCCCATCAGGTCGTGGTCAACAGCCACATCGGCTTTGGGGAACACCTTTTTAATGGCCGTTTTGATCAAACGCACATTTTCGGGGTTGCTGCAGCCTGTCCCATAAAAGAACACTTCATCAGGGATAGCTTTGCGCATGCCCGGCAATAACTCATCCCTCAAAATAGCTTCCACCTGGAGCCCGGTCAAAAAATAAGGGCTGATGCCCTGGGTGGCTATCTTTTTTTTCTTTTTCCCATCCAGCAGGCACCATTCTGTTTTGGTGGAACCGCTGTCTGCTATCAGTTTCAATGACATGCTGTGCAATTTGACTATTAAGATAATACAATCCGTCAATTCAGATAAAAATTAATGGTTGACCGCAAAAATTTAACTTCGCGTCACGGAAATAAGTATATCAGACAGCTCCGGCATCTTATGACAAAAAGAAAATTCAGTACCTGGCTCCCACTCCTCATCAGTTTGAGTATGGTAGCAGGCATGTTTGTAGGGTTCAAACTCAGGGATGGCATGCCCGGCAAATCTTTTTTTCATACGGAAAGAAGGAAACCGGTCAATGAGCTTTTGCAGCTAATTGAAGATAAATATGTTGATCCCGTACAGGGCAACGCGCTGGCCGATACCGCCATTCATGCCTTGCTGAACAGCCTCGACCCCCATTCTGTGTACATACCCGCTGAATTGCTGCAGGAAGTAAATGATGATATCAGGGGCAGTTTTTCCGGAATTGGGGTTGAGTTTAATGTTTTCAGGGATACCATGCATGTAATACAGGTGATACCCGGGGGGCCGGCCGACCGCGCGGGATTACTGCGTGGCGATAAAGTGGTTAAAGCCGATGGCAAACTGCTGGCCGGAAAAAAATATCCGTCAGACAGCATCAGGAAATACCTGCGTGGCGAGGCAGGATCCGAAGTAACGCTTACGGTTATCCGAAACCAGAAAAGTATTGACAAAACCATCCGCCGCGGGCAAATCCCCATGAGCAGCGTTGACGCGGCATTTATGATCAATCCCCAAACAGGTTTTATCCGTTTAAACAGGTTCAGTTCCAAAACATACCGCGAGTTCATGCTTTCGCTCGACTCACTGGTAAAGGCAGGAATGCAATCACTGGTACTCGACCTTCGGGAAAACGGCGGAGGGGTACTCGATGAAGCCGTTGAAATAGCTGATGAATTCCTGGAGGGCGACAAACTCATTACCTATACCGAAGGAAGAAAATTCCCGAGGAAGGAATACCGTTGCAGAAGGAATGGGTTGTTTGAAAAAGGGAAATTAGTAGTCCTGGCTGATGAAAATACTGCCAGTGCCAGCGAAGTGCTCCTTGGCGCCCTGCAGGATTGGGACAGGGCTACCATCATTGGCCGCAGGACATTTGGTAAAGGGCTTGTTCAGGAACAATACAACCTCAGCGACCAAAGCGCCGTACGCCTGACGATTGCCCGGTATTATACCCCAACCGGGCGAAGCATCCAAAGGCCTTACGAAAACGGCCGCCAGGCATATTATGAAATCCATGCACAACGTCCGCAAATGGCAGACAGTGCAGCCGCAGCCGATACGGGAAAAGTGTTTCAAACACGTTCCGGTAAAAAAATATATGCGGGCGGCGGAATTAGCCCGGATATCTGGATCCCTTCCGACAGCCTCAACCTGGGGGAACAGGTATTGAAAGCAGTTTCCAGGGGATTGATTAATGACGCGGCTTATTTCTGGTTGATCCAACACCCCGGATTGGATAAAAAATATGCATCGGCGAAAGCTTTTGCTGCTGATGGCACCGAAAACGCTTCCCTGAGGGCCGGCTTTATAGCTATGACCTTAACTGATTCAATACCAATTTCATCCCTTACTGAAAAAGAAACCGGTTTTCTTGATCAGCGCCTGAAGGCCGCGGTAACGAGGTTAGTATGGAGAAATGAAGGTTATTTTGAAGTTCTTGCCCTGGACGACCCTGCCATACTGAAAGCGTTGGAAATCCTGAAAAAATAAAAAACCCCCGTTAAGGAGGTTTTTTATCAGCGATTTGCATTAAGCAAGTTCTTGATTATTCAGTTGGACATCGATTTCCTTCCGGATTTCAATGATAGTGGATTTACGCGTACAAATCTCAGGGTAACATACCTCATTTGTTGTAGTGGTTGCACCCGTTGTTTTGTAGTATAAAGACTACAAACCTCGTGCCAAAATCGAAATAAAGCATCTATTTAGTTTATTTAGATTGATACTCAATATATTGGAAAGCCAAGTTTTTACTGCCTGATTATGAGGGTCATTGCCCTGTTGAATTTCTTGATCATTATTTTTAATCAAAACCATATGTATAAGGTATTCCGGTATCTGGGATGCCGCTCAATGAATTTGATTACTTTTGCCCGAAATCAACATCTATGTGGCTGAATAACATATTGGAAACCATTGGTGATACCCCGCTGATCAAACTAAATAAAATCACGTCGGACCTGCCATGCACGGTACTTGCCAAAGTGGAATATTTTAATCCCGGAAACTCCATTAAGGACCGTATGGCCCTGAAAATGCTGGAAGTAGCTGAGCAGGAAGGTAAAATCAAACCCGGTGGTACCATTATAGAGGGCACGAGCGGCAATACCGGGATGGGATTGGCGCTGGCGGCATGTGTCAAAGGATACAAATGTATTTTTACCACAACCGACAAACAATCAAAGGAAAAGGTCGATATCCTGAAAGCTGTTGGTGCCGAAGTGATTGTTTGTCCAACCAACGTAGAACCCGAAGACCCCCGTTCATATTATAGCGTATCTAAACGACTTGCCACGGAAGTACCCAACTCCTGGTATGTGAATCAATACGATAACCTTGCCAACCGCCAGGCGCATTATGAACAAACCGGGCCTGAAATCTGGGAACAAACTGAGGGAAAAGTCACGCACCTTGTGGTTGCAACAGGTACAGGTGGAACGATTATTGGCACGGGCAGGTATTTGAAAGAGAAAAACCCCAATATTAAGATATGGGCCATAGACAGTTATGGTTCACTATTGAAGAAATACTTTGAAACCGGTGAACTTGATATGAATGAAGTGTATCCATATATCAGTGAAGGTTTCGGGGAAGATTTTGTACCGGAGAATTATGATATGTCGGTTATTGATGCGTTCACTAAAGTAACGGACAAGGATGGCGCGGTGATGGCCAGAAGGCTTGCCAAGGAAGAAGGCCTTTTTTGCGGATACAGCGCCGGCAGTTGCCTGCAGGGCGTATACAACCTGAAAGACCAGCTCAGTAAAGATGATGTGGTGGTATGTATATTCCATGATCATGGAAGCAGGTATGTGGGCAAGATTTATAATGATGAATGGATGCTGGAGAGGGGCTTTTTGGATGTGCAGACATGTAAAGACCTGGTCAGCAGCCGTGGGCGCCAGCGTTTGATAACGGTTAACCCGCAGCAAACGGTTATGGAAGCCATTGAACTGATGAAAAAATATGATATTGAGAATATCCCTGTGTTTGAAGATGCTGTGCAGGTGGGCGCTGTGTCTGAAAGCAGGCTATTTGATGTGATGCTGCAGCACGCGGATATCAGGCAGAAAACCATATCAGAAATCATGGAAAAGCCCTACCCTGTGGTTGATTTTCACACTCCTGTAGAGCGTTTGAGTTCATTTATTACCAGGGAGAATGGCGCGGTGCTAACAAAGGATGAATCCGGCTCCTATCATATCGTAACCAAATACGATATCATCCAGGGTCTCTCAAAATCATAACGTCAAGGCATAAACGCTATTTGGCTCAAACTATTGAAAAGACTGCATCTCAGAGGTGCGGTCTTTTTATTTTAGCCAATAAATATACAACGGGAGCTCTCTCCGGTTGTCTTCAAAATCGTAAAACTACGATATGTTTTCTCGTAGATGTCCGAGCCGTAATCGCCGGACTATTACGAGCGGCACGGTAAATTCTATATGCCGAAAATTGAGCAATTGCGCTCTTGTGCAGGGGCATGTTTCGTTGCATCTTTGTATCAGAGATTGAATGACACGCTAGCAGTTACCGATCTCCATCCTACGAAAACCAATAGTTCTAAATCCTACAGAAAAACCAAAACCAAATCCAATATCAGCTGACCACTGATGCCAACAACAAAAGATAGTTTATTAGTTTATGATTAATTGCACGCTTTGAATTCGAAAATCCTAGTGAAAACCTGAAGAATCCAATATCCCAGCAAAAAAACCAAAACCAAATCCGAAGAAAAACCGAATCCAGTATCATTTGAAAAAGACCAACAAATCCAATTCCTGACAAAGCTGTTTTTACAGCCCAGTCACCAGATCCAAACAGTATCCTTCGAAAAACATGAAACCAATGACCTGCTCGGGGCCTACCGCCCGGTGCCGAGAAACCAAAGCTCTGAAACCAGGATACCTCATTTTTACTATAGGCTTGTTGCCGGGTAAAATTCAATCCTGAAAAACCGACAGCGCTTACAGTAGGTTCAAAACATTAACTCCCGTTTCCAATAGACGGGAGTTTTTTATTTGGCAGATGTGGTGGAATGAGAAAGATGGATGATGTATGATGTATGATGTATGATTTGTGATGTATGATGGATGATTTGTGATGTATGATGTATGATGTATGATTTGTGATGTAT